>DWWT01000029.1 GCA_019119575.1 Candidatus Enterocloster excrementipullorum | reverse complement strand
GCGCTGCTGGAAGAACTGAAGAACAGAAAGGATGGTGAGTGAGATGCCATTTCCCTATAAGAAGATGACAGAGGAAGATTTTGCCGCCATCCGTGCGGTGACCGCCCCGGAGCGGGTGTGGGTAGGGGAGGATATTGCCCCGGAATATTATCATGATGAGATGCCGGAGTACGGAGTGTTCCCGCCGGAACTCTATGTGGAGGTTCTGGACAAGGAGGAAATCTGCGCCATCATGAAATACGCCTATGAGCAGAATATTCCCGTGGTGGTACGCGGGGCCGGCACGGGCCTGGCCGGCGGCGCAAACTGCAAGTACGGCGGGATTCTTCTCTCTGTGATGAAGATGAATAAGATCGTCTGCCTGGACAAGGCCAATATGACCATCACGGTGCAGCCAGGCATGCTGCTCACGGATGTGGCGGCGGCAGCCGCGGCGGAGGGGCTCTTCTATCCGCCGGATCCCGGCGAGCGGACAGCCTCCATCGGAGGAAATGTAATCACCAACGCGGGAGGCATGCGCGCGGTGCGCTATGGGCTTACAAGAGATTTTGTCCGCTGCATTGAGGCGGTTCTTCCGGACGGATCTCTGGTGCAGTTCTCCTCCAATGTGGTGAAGAATACAACGGGATATGATATCAAGGATCTGGTGATCGGCTCCGAGGGAACCCTGTGCATCCTGACGGAAGTTACCTTAAAGCTTCTGCCGGCGCCCAAGTTCAGCCGCACCATGGTGATGCCTTTCAACAGCCTGGCGGAGTGCATTGACATGGTGCCCAGGCTCCTGCAGATGAGCGCGGTTCCCACGGCCATTGAGTTTTTGGAGCGGGAGCTCATTGATATCGTGGAGCGCAATCTCCGCAAGATGCTCCCGGTCAAGGAGGGAGAAGCAGTGCTCATTGTCATGTACGACGCGGGAAGCGAGCAGGAACTTCTCTCTGCCTGCAACGAGGCTGCGGAGGGCGCTCTGGAGGCCGGAGCCATTGATGTGTATATCGCGGATACGCCGGAACGGGCGGCTTCCGTGTGGTCCGTCCGGGGGGCGATCCTGGAAGGCATGAAAGCGGAGAGCGTGGCCCAGGAGGAGTGCGATGTGGTTGTGCCCCGGTCCCGCATCGCGGATTATGTGCGGCTTGCCAAGGCGATTGGCCAGAAGCACGGCATCCGGGTGGAGCCCTGCGGCCATGCGGGCGACGGAAATATCCATACGGAGATGCTCCGGGGCCCGGAAATGAGCGACGAGGCATGGCACACGGGAACCCAGGCCTGCTTAAAAGAGCTCTATGCGGTGTCCAAGGAGTTCGGCGGGCAGCTCTCCGGCGAGCACGGCATTGGAAACGGCCGTCTGGAGTATTTGAAGCCCTTTGTGGGGGAGCGGATGTACAAGCTCTACCAGTCCATCAAGCTGGCGTTTGATGAGAAGCTGATTTTAAATCCCGGCAAGATTATTGTGTTTGACGAAAAGGAATAACCGCGCGAAAGGGCCGGCAGCTCATGATCCGCCGGCCCTTTCAAACGAATTGCTGTAGGGGGAACGTTTACTGCATTTTAACTTGAAGATGGGGAGAGAAAGCTTTATAATAGGCCGTAACAGTTCAGGACGGCGGGAAAACAGGAGCAAAAGTAGGTGCCGTCCGTCTGGAACAATTATCTGCAGGGCATGCGCGCAGGAAAGGAGCACCTATGGAGCTTTTGATTATTATTGTTCAGGAGGAGGATTATCCAGGGCTGTCCCGGGATTTTATAAGGAATAAGATTCACGCCACCCGTTTCTGTACCACGGGACTCTACCTCAATAAACCCAATGTGACCCTGATGGTCTGCATTGAGAAGGACAGGGAGGAAGAAGTTCTTGGCTATATCCGCAGCAACTGCAAGGAGCGCACGGAGGAACGCCAGGTTTCCGAATTTAACGGTATGACGATGGTGGATGTGACGCGAAGCGTGAAGATTGGCGGAGCCACGGTGATGAAAGGGGACGTGGAGAAGCTGCTTAAGTTTTAAAAAATACATCGGCGGGACCTGGGAGGTCGCCGCCGGTTTTTTTGTATGCCTGGAGACGCACGTT
The DNA here is from genome assembly GCA_019119575.1 of Candidatus Enterocloster excrementipullorum. Lineage (GTDB taxonomy): Bacteria > Bacillota > Clostridia > Lachnospirales > Lachnospiraceae > Enterocloster > Enterocloster excrementipullorum. The sequence goes on along the minus strand of DWWT01000029.1, from coordinate 116,325 downwards.
TCCTGTTTGACCCTTGTGAAATTTTCTTGTACATGATAGACTGAATGCAGATGGAAAAACGTCGGGGAAAGAGGTGAAATGCGGTGAATGGAAATGAAAAAATGCTTCCGATTGGGATTGAGAGTTTCTCGAGAATTCGCAGGGAAAATTATTATTATGTAGATAAGACGGAGCTTATCAGCAATTTGCTTTATAACTGTGCACAGGTTACTCTACTTGCTCGCCCACGCCGTTTTGGCAAATCTCTGAATATGAGTATGCTGAAGGCATTTTTTGAATTGGGATGCGATACGGAACTGTTTAAGGGACTAAAAATAATGGAGAAAGAGGAACTGTGTAAGCAGTACATGGGACAGTTTCCGGTAATTTTTCTCACATTAAAATGTGTAGATGGGCGGAGCTTTCAAGCGGCCAGGGATATGCTGTGTTCGGAAATTGGAAATGAGGCTGCGCGCTTTGCCTTTTTGGAAAAGAGCGAGAAGCTGGATAAGCGGGAAAAGGAGAGCTACCGAAGGCTTTTGTGGGGGGATGGGGAGACAAATTCGATTTCATCCATGTCGGACGAAACGCTTCGAAACAGTCTCCTTACCTTGTCCCGGCTCCTTGCAAGGCATTTTGATAAGAATGTAATTCTTCTCATAGATGAGTATGATGTACCGTTGGATAAGGCATATCAGAATGGGTATTACGATGAAATGGTAAGCCTGATCCGCGGAGTGCTCTCGCAGGCTCTGAAAACAAATGAAAGCCTGCAGTTTGCAGTGCTTACAGGGTGCCTGCGTATTTCTAAAGACAGTATTTTCACCGGTTTAAACAATCTGCGCGTCCTTACAATCATGGACAGTTTTTTTGATGAATGCTTTGGCTTTACGGATCAGGAAGTCCGGGAAATGCTTGCTTATTATGGGTGGATGACATCCTATGATACGGTCAAAGAATGGTATGACGGCTATCGATTTGGGGATGCGGAAGTTTACTGCCCATGGGATGTGGTGAACTACTGCGCGGATCTCAGGGTGAATCCGAAAGCGCGGCCAAAGGATTATTGGTCGAATACCAGCGGAAATGATATTGTACGATCCCTGCTTGGCAAAGCGTCCGCAGCCACAAAACGGGAGCTGGAAGTGCTGATCGCCGGCGGAAGCATTCAAAAGAGCATACGTCCGGAGCTGACATACCGGGATTTGGAGAGCTCTGCCGACAATATATGGAGTGTCCTGTTTATGACAGGTTATCTTACAATGATCGGAACGGATGAGGGGAAAACGGTTGATCTGGTGATACCCAATAAGGAAATCAGGGGTATTTTTACAAGCCAGATTTGGCAATGGTTTGAAGAGCTGGCTGCGGGGGAAAAGGAGAAGCTTTCCTCTCTGCGGGAAGCTTTGCTGGAAGGAAATGCGGCGGCAGTGGAAGAACAGCTGAATGGCTGGCTTCGGCGGACAATCAGTATCCGGGATACCGGTTCCCGCAGAGAAAGCTTCTACCACGGCGTGCTTCTGGGGCTTCTAGGCCAAGAGCCAAGCTGGTATGTCAGCTCAAATGCAGAGGCAGGCGAGGGATATTGTGATATTCGGATTGAGGATGAAGAACGTCTTGTGGGAATTGTCATTGAGCTGAAATACGCGGAGAACGGAGCCCTGGACGGTGCATGCCATAGGGCGTTAAAGCAGATAGATGAGAAGCGGTATCCGGATGCGCTTAAAGATGACGGGATGGAGAAAGTTTTAAAATACGGGATTGCTTTTTACAAGAAGAGATGCAGAGTGATGGCGGAGAAACCATAGAACGAAAGCAGAGGCGCCGGCTGAATGGCATATTGAGCCGGCGCCTTCAGTGTCCTACAAAGTGGACCGCACATCTGGCAGAAAGCAATTTTCAAACCCACTCTAGTCCTCCATGGTGCGGATCATCTGCCGGATATGGTTCTGGGAAATGGCCCCACTGCCAAAGGGGCGCATGGCGAGAGCCATGAGCCGCATGGGATTGTCATCCGCTGCAATCCGGTTGGAGCTTATCTTGCCGCAGACCGTGCACCGGTGCAGGATGGCCCATTCGCCGTTTTTTCTCACCCACACACCGATGGGCTCCAGGATGCCTCCGCATGGGCCGTGCGTGCCGGACAGGCAGTTGGGACAGTGATCCCAGGAGCCGCCGGCCGCTGTTTCAGGGGGCTCCCATCCGCAGACGGGACATTTGTAACATTCTATTTGGTTCATTGGTTTTAGTCTCCTTTTCTGATGGATCCCCGCGGGAAATTTGCCCGCACGGCAGCTGCCGGATGGGCAGGCGCATGGGCTTGTTCTGCCCGAATCGCCGCCGCGGGCATAAAAAAACGGATAACCCATCTCGATGAGTTATCCGCACAGACCTATCTGCAGCTGTCACCAGCTTTTTTGCAATCAAAAAGGAGCAGCCGCAAGTGTGTCTGAAAATTGATCAGAATTTCCACACACTCTAAAAAGCGCCTGAAAGAAAGCCAGCCTGACGAATCTATCCGCAAATAGGTACAACAAAAAAGCTCATCGCAGTGTATACGTAAGATGAGAAATTGTTTATTGTCCGATATTCAGCGAATAGCCGTCATCAAGCCACCTCCCTTTCCTGTATTCTGGGACTACTATAGCATAGAATGGGGAATTGGGCAAGAGGGGATTTGGGTCAAGGATATCACGCCTCATCCGTCTCCAGCACCAGTATCTCATAATTGTCGAAGGCCAGGGGCTCCCCGTTTTCGTCTCTGATGAGATAGAATTCAAAGGCCGCCGTATTTTCAAAATCAAACAGCGTATTCGTAGAATATCCAACTACTTCTCCGTTCCGGTAATAGAGGCAGGCTAAAGATACGCGGGAAAATGTCCGGCCGGTGGGATTTTCGGCCATGACGAGAACCGTACCCTCTACCCCTACGTTGGACGTAACAGAAAATTCTTTTCCGTAATTTTTACGGAATACGGATTCGCTGGTTTCGTTGACGTTAAATTCAAATTCGTAACGGTCATAGGGAACCGTATTGTATTCCTGATCGTGAGGAAGCAGTACGGTTCCAATCGAACGTTCGCCTGGCTCGAGGCTCTGTATATAGCAGCGTTCGATGGAAAGCATTTCTCCGCTTTCATCAAAGAAAACAATGCTTCCGTCAATATCAATGGCGTCGGGGCTGTCATTTACAAAGAGGAAAAGGAGCTCTTTTGGCAGCGTATATGCCGCATAGGAAACGGATGCTTTTAAGTCCGGCGCTTCTGTTTCCGGCTGTGTCTGCCCTTCGGGCATACCGGGGGACGCCGCATCTTTGGCCAGGCTGTCCGCTGCGTTCTCTGCTGAACCGGGGGATTCCGCCGATATGCCGCGGAAACTTTCGCCGCCGGAAGTTCCGTAAAAGGACAGTACCGGGGAAAAGAAGGAGAGTCCAATGGCGCACAGGGAGAGCAGGATGGCGAGATAGGAAAACGCCCTATGCTTTCGCCGAAACATACAGGAGATGCATCCGGTCATAAATCCTGTGATTCCCAAGGAAGCTTTTGTGACCAAGAGGGGAGAGGCAAGTCCTGCCGCAGCGAGCAAAAGGCTGATGAAAGCCAGAACAGCCCCCTTTTTTCCGGCTCCGCTGTCCTGTTCTTCCTCCTCGCGGCGCTTCTCCTCCCAGCGCTTTTCTTCGCAGCGCTTGTCCTCACGGCGTTTTTCCTGGGTTTTGGCGGATTCGCCTCTGCCGTTTTGGCGTTTGTCTTCCATAATATGCCCCCTTTCAAGACGCTGAACTCCTGCGGAGCTCAGGCGCTGTATAGTTCCTTGTTCACTGTGGGTACCATTTCATCATATTTATCATAACATAGACTTGCAGAACGGATGGAAAGTTTGGGAAAAATCCGTGTAAAGTCTGCGTAAATCTGCTTCCATGCATAATTTGCCGCCCGCCTGCGGATACTATCTGCGGATACTGTCCAACGGAATGGAGATGAATATTATGAAGGACAACCAATGGATTCGAAAAATAGGAGTTGCCGCAGCGGTATTGATTGCCATTGTGATTGCGGCATATGTGATGACCCGATGCGCAAATGCGGAGGGGGAGGGAGAGAACGGGACACAGTCCGAAGCCGGCTCCTCCGGGGAGATAAGCGCCCAGGGAGGCGAGAGCCCCTCCGGGGAGACAACCTCCCAGGGAGACGCGAGCCCGTCCGGCGAGGAGAGCACAGCGGACGCCTCAGGTCACGATCATTTAAACGATGCGTTAAACGGAGGCAACGCTCTGGATAAATATCTGACGGAACAGGCGTCCATCATGATGGGGATGGAGGATGAAATGCTCATACGGGAGAGCTCGGGAAGCGCCTCCGTGGATTTCCTCAAAGGGATGATCCCGCACCATGAGGCCGCCGTATCCATGTCGGAGAGCTATCTGAAATACGGCGGGGAAATTCCGGAGCTGGAGGACATGGCCCGTGACATCATAACGGCGCAGAAAAAAGAGCTGGATCAGATGAATGAGCTCTTAAAGCAGTACGAGGCGGACGGAGAGGAGGATCCGGAGAAGGAGACGCAGTATCTGGAGGAGTACAGCAAGATGTTCGGCGCGGACGGCATGTCCCATCACACGGGCCATGCCGCGGCGGAGAACATTGACCAGGCATTTGCGGAGGGGATGATCATGCACCACCAGATGGCGGCGGATATGGCGGAAGATATTTTGGAGTATACGGAATATGACGAGATACGTGAGCTGGCACAGAATATTATTGACGTTCAAACGGAAGAAATTGAACGGATGAAGGAGCTTGCCGGGATTTAGCCGGCAGAAACGAAAGACTCCCTTCCGGAGAAGCGGATGAATGATTTGAAAAGACATCTGCTGGCCGGAAGGGAGTTTTTTGCATCGGCCCGGATGACGGCTGGTTTCTTCGGCTCTATTGACAGGGCAGAAAACGTATGATTAAATACAATTATACGTAACAGTTCAGGACGGCGGGGGACAGAGACAGCGCCCGCACAGCGGAGGAGGAAAAGATGGGAAAGGAGATAAGTACAAACGAACGTTTAAAAGCGGCAATCTCCCGCATCATGCAGGACGGAAAGCAGCGGGAAAATGAAGAAATCCGTCAGCTTCTGAAGGAACGCGAGGGGCTGACGGCAGGGACAGATTACAATACGGATCATTTTTCAGGGGCCATTGGGGGACTGTACAGAAGCGGCGTATTGGAGCGCGTGAACCGGGGATGTTACCGTCTGGCCGCGGAGACGAATGAGAAGAATGGGGAGAAGACGCAGGCCGATGGGAAAATAGTTCAGGACAGCGGCGGGGAGAGCGGACAGGAGGACCGGAATGATTGGGAGCGCCTGGAGGACGTGCGGGAAGAGATACGGAGCTCTCTGGCGAAGGAAATCGCGTTTATAGGGGAAAAAATCGACGAGCTCCCCGCGCCCGTCTGGTCCCGCCTTTCGCCGGATTATCTGGATGAGGTGGGGAGGCTGATGGAGGTCAGGGAAGGGCTGGAGAAATTGGTTAAGAAGCTGGAGTGAGGAGGGGAGAAAATTGAAGGGATATTCCTACTTCCTAAACAGGAGAAACAGCGCGGACGGTTTTAAAGAGTCCATAAACGGAAGCATTTTCGTGGACAAATCGCTCTTGATTGATTTTGTAAATGAAAAGCTCTCAACAAAGGAAAAATGGATTCTGCGTGAGCCGGCCGCGCAGGTTTGGGAAGACGATGGCGCTGGAGATGCTGGCGGCCTATTATACAAGAGGAATCCATACGGATGACCTGTTCTGCAGTCTTGAAATAAAACATACCTTGAATTATCATAAGCATCTGAACGCACATAATACCGTCTGCATTAATTTTAACGATTATTTTGAAAATAACGGAACGATTCATGAGGGAATTGAACGTTTGAGCGGATATCTTCTTCAGGATTTACGGAACACGTTTCCAAACGTATGCCCGGAACATGCGGACCTTCCACTGGCATTTGATATGGTGCAGCAAACCACAGGTGAAAAATTTATTTTTCTGATTGATGAATGGGACTGCGTATTCCGGCTGAAAAAAGGCAGAAAACAGGAGCAGGAGGAGTTTCTCAGCTTTCTGCGCATGCTTTTTAAGGATAAGACGTATGTGGAGCTTGTGTATATGACGGGTATTCTGCCGATCAAGAAATACAATACGGGTTCCGCCCTCAATATGTTCCGGGAATATACCATTTTAGAGCCGAAAAAACTGGGCCCCTTTTTTGGCTTTACTGTGGAGGAGACAAAAAAGCTGTGCGCGCAATTTCGAACCCTGCGGCTGGAAGAAGTGCGGGAGTGGTATGACGGATATTATTTGGCAGGTACGGGATTTATTTTGAATCCCCGTTCCGTGGTGGAGGCCCTGGAGGAGGGAGTGTGCTGGGGTTTTCCAATGATTTGGACAGTTTTCAAAATAAGGACGAGGTTCTTACCGCGCTGATCCATATGGGATATCTGACGTACGAGAACGGAAGCGTGCGGATTCCTAACCGGGAGATACGGGAGGAATTTGCTGATACGGTGAAAAAACTTTCCTGGGGAGCGGTGTCCAAGCTGCTGAATCAGTCCCGACGGCTTCTAAAGGCAACGTTGGAAATGGATGAACGGACGGTTGCGGATTTCGCTGCCTGTATGAACGTCTAATAGAATATGGATGCTGCTGTTTGCCCACGGACGCAGCCGGCAGCAAAAGGAGGAACAAATGGAGACCAAAAAACTTGCAGTGATTGGAAACGGCTATCTGGCCGGGATTATCGCGGACGCCTGGGAGAAGGGCTTTCTGGAGGGCTACCGGTTCACCGGCATCCTGGGGCGCAGCCGGGAAAAAACGGAGGCCCTCGCGGGCCGGGCGGGCTGCAGGGCCTGCTTTTCGATAGAAGAGCTGCTGGAGGAAAAGCCGGATTATGTGGTGGAGGCTGCTTCCGTGGAGGCGGTGAAGCGCTTTGGGGAGGCGGTGCTTTTGGGCGGCGCGGATTTTTTGGTGCTCTCCATCGGGGCTTTTGCGGATGAGACATTTTATGAGAAGATGAAAACCTGCGCGGCGGCCCGGGGGAGGCGGATACATATTCTTTCCGGAGCCGTGGGAGGTTTTGACGTGCTGCGGACCGTGGCCCTCATGAGCGCCGCGGGGGAGGGAAAACTGGAAGCCCGGATGCGGACGAAAAAGGGGCCGGCCTCCCTGCAGGGCACGCCTATTTTTAAGGAGCATTTGATGGAGGATGAGCAGGAGAGCCGGGTGTTTGCCGGGAGCGCCGAGGAGGCCATCGGCCTGCTTCCCACCAAGGTAAATGTGGCCATCGCAGCCTCCCTGGCTACGGCAGGGCCTGCCCATACGGGCATGGAGATTTACAGCGTGCCGGGCATGGTGGGGGATGACCACAAGATCACGGCCCAGGCCGGGGGCGTGAAGGCAGTGGTGGATATTTATTCCTCCACAGCGGCCATCGCGGCCTGGAGCGCGGTGGAGCGGCTGCGGAATTTGGCATCGCCGATTGTGTTCTGATTATATTTTGCGTGGGAAGGGAGAAAAACGATATGTTTGAAAAACTGGTGGCCATTGAGCCGGTGAGCCTGGTGCCCCAGGCGGAGAAGGAGCTTTTATTATATGCCCGTCAGGTGAAGCTGTATGAGGACATCCCGGCGGATGATGAGGAGATTGTGCGGCGGATTGGGGACGCGGACGCGGTGCTGGTGAGCTACACCTCCCAGATTCGCCGCCCGGTGATCGAGCGCTGCCCGAATATCCGCTATATCGGCATGTGCTGCAGCCTGTACTCCGAGGAGAGCGCCAATGTGGACATTGCCTGCGCGCGGGAGCGGGGAATTGTGGTGAAGGGCATCCGGGACTACGGGGACCGGGGCGTGGTGGAGTTTGCAGTCAGCGAGCTGGTGCGTTTTCTGCACGGCTTTGACCGGCCCATGCTCTATGAGATGCCGGCGGAGATCACCGATCTGCCCGTGGGAATCGTGGGCCTTGGAACCTCTGGGGGAATGATTGCCCAGGCCATGCAGTTCATGGGGGCGAAGGTATCTTATTTCAGCCGGACGCGCAAGCCCGACTGGGAGAAAAACGGATTTTCTTACCTGCCCTTAAAGGAGCTTCTGGCGGGGAGCCAGGTGGTATTTACCTGTCTGAATAAGAATGTGATTCTCCTGGGAAAAGAGGAATTTGAAGCCCTGGGACAGGGAAAAATTCTCTTTAACACATCCATCGGCCCCTCCCATGAGATTGACGCCCTCTCGGAGTGGCTGGCAGGGGAGAAGAATTATTTTGTCTGCGACACCGAGGGAGCCCTGGGCGACCCGTCGGGGCAGCTGCTGGCCCATCCCCAGGTGTTCTGCGCCGGGGTGTCCGTGGGAAGGACAAGGCAGGCCTTTGTTCTCTTGAGCCGGAAGGTTCTGGACAATATCCGGGCCTACCTGGGAGAATGATGGAAGCCTGGGAGAATGATGGAAATGGGAAAGGAGAGCCGGAGCATGAAGGCATTGGTGCTTGCGGAGAAGCCGTCCGTGGCCCGGGATATTGCCCGGGTTCTGGGCTGCCATACGAATATAAGCGGGGCCATTGAGGGGGAGCGCTACGTGGTGACCTGGGGGCTGGGACACCTGGTGACATTGGCGGATCCCGAGGAGTACGACCCCAAATACAAGGAGTGGAAGATGGAGGATCTTCCTATGATGCCCCAGCCCTTTAAGCTGGATGTAATCCGTCAGACCGGGAAGCAGTACCAGGCGGTGCGGGCCCAGCTTCACCGGAAGGATGTTGGGCAGGTGATTATCGCCACGGACGCGGGCCGGGAGGGCGAGCTGGTAGCCCGCCTGATCTTAGAAAAGGCGGGAAATGACAAGCCGGTGAAGCGGCTGTGGATTTCCTCTGTCACGGACAAGGCCATCCGTCAGGGCTTTGCCGCCCTGCGGGACGGGCGGGAGTATGAAAATCTGTACGACGCGGCCATGTGCCGGGCGGAGGCAGACTGGCTGGTGGGCATCAACGCCACCCGGGCTCTGACCTGCAAATACAACGCCCAGCTCTCCTGCGGCCGGGTTCAGACACCGACACTGGCGATGATCGCGGAGCGTGAGGAACGTATACGTACGTTTTCTCCGCAAACGTTTTACGGAATCCGTGCCTCGGCGCAGGGACTCTCGTTAACCTGGAGGGACAAGGCGGGGAACAGCCGCTCCTTTGACCGGGAAAGAATAGAAAAAATTCTCCGGGGCCTTGAGGGGAAGGAGGGCCTGGTCATTTCCGTGAAACGGTCTCCCAAAAAGGAGGCCCCGCCCCTTCTCTATGACTTGACCCAGCTCCAGCGGGAGGCCAACAGCCGGTTCGGGTATTCGGCCAAGGAAACGTTAAATATCATGCAGCGCCTCTACGAAAACCACAAGGTGCTCACGTATCCCCGAACGGATTCCCGGTATCTGAGCTCGGACATTGAGCCTACCCTCACGGAGCGGCTGAAGGCGTGCGCCGTGGGGCCGTACCGCGTCCTGGCCGGGCGGCTCTCCATGCAGGCTCTTCCGAAAAAGCCCGCTTTTGTCAATGACGCCAAGGTTTCGGACCACCATGCCATTATCCCCACGGAGCAGTTTGTGCAGCTGGACCACATGACCGTGGACGAGCGGCGGATTTATGACCTGGTGATCCGCCGGTTCCTGGCGGTGATGTACCCGGCCAGCGAATACGAGGAGACGGCCATCACGGTGTCCGCCGGCGGGGAGAGCTTTTTTGCCCGGGGAAATGTGCGGACAAATCCGGGGTGGCGGAAAGTCTATGAGCAGGAGGGCGGGGATGTCTCCGGCGGGAGCGCGGCAGGCCTGTCCGGCCCTGGCGGGGATGGTCAGGATGGGGACGGACTTGCCTGGATGGATGGGGAGAGTTCTGCCGGGGAGGAAGGCCGCATCCCAAAGGATATTTCCCGGCTGAAAGAGGGAGACATCTTAAAGGGCCTGGCGTTTTCCCTTACCCAGGGAAAGACCGCGCCGCCTGCGCATTTCAATGAGGCGAGCCTTTTGGCCGCCATGGAAGACCCCAGGGCCTACATGGAAGTCCGGGAGGGAGCAAAGGCCAAGGAGATGGCAAAGACCCTGGGGGAGACCGGGGGGCTGGGAACCGTGGCTACCCGGGCGGATATTATTGAAAAGCTGTTTTCCAGTTTTCTTGTGGAGAAGCGGGGGAAAGACATTTTCCTTACATCCAAGGGAAAGCAGCTCTTGGGACTTGTACCGGCAGATTTAAAGAAGCCGGAGCTGACAGCGGACTGGGAGATGAAGCTGTCCCGCATTGCCAGGGGCGAGCTCTCCCGGGAGACGTTTATGAGGGAAATCCGGAGGTATGCCGGGGAGCTCACCGGCCAGATTAAGGATGGAGAGGGAACCTTCCGCCATGACAATCTGACCAACACCAAATGTCCGGTCTGCGGAAAGCGCATGCTCCTGGTGAAGGGGAAAAACAGCCAGATGCTGGTGTGCCAGGATCGGGCCTGCGGCCACCGGGAGACCATTTCCCGCACCACCAACGCCCGGTGCCCCGTTTGCCACAAGCGGATGGAGCTTCGGGGAAAGGGAGACGGCCAGATTTTTGTGTGCGCCTGCGGCCACAAGGAAAGGCTTGCGGCCTTTGAAGCCCGCCGGAAGAAGGAGGGGGCGGGTGTGAGCAAGCGGGATGTGGCCCGCTATATGGAAAAACAGAGGAAGGAGGCCGCGGAGCCGGTGAACAATACCTTTGCCCAGGCCCTGGCGGGGATCCGTTTGGACGGGAAGGAGTAATGGAACGCTCCTACGTAAGAGGAATGTAAGAATTGTGAGGCTTGCGGCGGACTTTCCGCCTGTGCTACAATGGGTTCACGGGTAAACGCAAGCGCCGCGGAACGATGAAAATCCGGCAGGTGTATCTGACATACCCGAATACATGCTGCCTGTCGGCGGCAGAACCTTCAAAGGAAAGAAAGAGGCAAAGTCTATGAGAAATCCATACAGAAGCCTGCGGGCAGGGCTTGCGGTCCTGTCCGCGGCGGCATTTTTAGCGTTCTCCCCGGCAAATGTTCTGGCAGAGGAGACCTTGACATCCCAGACGGGCCAGGCAGTTCAGCAGACCGAGGCAGCTCAGCAGACCGGGGCGGCCCAGCAGATTGTGACAGGCCCGGGGGCAGTCACCCGCCCCTCCACCAACGGGGTGAGCATCTACATCAGCAAAATGGGAAATACCCTGACCCTGAAGCAGTACGCCACGGTGATCGGCACCTGGCCGGCCAAGCTGGGGAGACAGTCATCTTCCGGGGACAAGGTGCAGGAGGGGGACGAGATCACGCCCTCCGGGAAATTTTACGTGTGCACCAGGAATGACAAGAGCCTTTATTACCTGGCGCTGGGGCTCTCCTATCCGAGTGAGGAGGACGCGCAGAGGGGGCTCGCCCAGGGCCTTATCACCCAGGAGCAGTATGATGCCATTGTAAAGGCCAACCGGAACGGGGAGCAGCCGCCCTGGGATACGCCTTTGGGCGGGGCCATTGAGATTCACGGAAACCAGGGGGACGGAGGCACCGCGGGCTGTATCGCCATGACGAACGACGTAATGGATATTTTGTGGAGCTACTGCAACATCGGGGTACCGGTGACGATTGGGCCGTGAGAGGGGCGGTGCAGTCCGGGGATATCCGGGTGAGCCCTAAGAAGGCTGGTTCAGCCCGGAAATACCCGAGCGGGTTTTGAGGCTTCCTGGAAAGAGAGGATAGAATACGTGGAACGATTGGTGGATTTAAAGGATATATCGGATGGACGGCTTTACAGCCGGGACGACCTGGTTCGGGCAGGCTGCGGGAACTGTGAGGGATGTTCGGCCTGCTGCCAGGGCATGGGGACATCCCTGGTGCTGGACCCCCTGGATGTGGACCGTCTGTGCAGGGGACTTGGCTCCACGTTTCAGGCACTTCTGCAGGGGCCTCTGGAGCTGGGAGCGGCGGACGGGATTATTCTCCCCCATATGGCGATGAAGGGGGAGAAGGAGCGGTGTTCCTTCCTGAATGAGGAGGGAAGGTGCGGGATTCATTCCCTGCGGCCCGGATTCTGCCGCCTTTTCCCTCTGGGGCGGTTCTATGAAAATCGGAGCTTCCGCTATTTTCTCCAGATTCACGAATGTCCCCGAAAGAACCGCACCAAGGTGCGGGTGAGCAAATGGCTGGACACCTCGGACATCGGAAAATATGAGGAATTTATCTCCCGGTGGCATTATTTTTTAAAGGATACAGGAGAGCTTTTGAGACAAAAGCAGGACCAGGAATTGGCAAAGAAGGTCTGCGTGTACATCCTGGAGCGCTTTTACGGAATGCCGTATAACGGAGAATTTTATTCCGTATTTTACGAACGGTTAACGGAAGCAGAACGTTTATTTGCATGCAGCCGTTCGGGCGATGGGGAAATTGCCCCGGACACCCGGACCGGCCAGTGAGGGAAACGGGCGGGCCGCCGTCTGAACGAATAGAAAAAGGAGGAGCGTATACAATGGAACTGAATCAGGTGATTGCCGAGAGAAGAAGCATCCGGGCTTACGAGGAGGGCAAAGCCGTCAGCCGGGAGACCGTGGAGGAGATTCTGCAGGCCGCTGCCATGGCGCCGTCCTGGAAAAATTCCCAGACGGCCCGCAGCTATGTGGTTATGTCCCAACCGCTTTTGGATAAGGTGCGGGAGACCTGTCTGCCGGAGTTCAACCAGAAGAACAGCAAAAATGCGCCGGTGCTCATTGTCACGGCCTTTGTGAAGGGCCGCTCGGGTTTTGACAATCAGGGAAATGCGGTCAATGAGCTGGGGGACGAGTGGGGCGCCTATGACCTGGGCCTGCACAATGAGAACCTGGTGTTAAAGGCCAGGGACATGGGGCTTGCCACATTGATTATGGGTATTCGGGACGAAGCGAAGCTTAGGGGGCTCCTCCCGATCCCTGAGGAGCAGCAGATTGCGGCGGTGATTGCCCTGGGATACGCGGCCGGGGAGTCCCAGATGCCCCCAAGAAAGGATCTCGCGGAAACGGCGGTGTTCTTATGAGATGTGAACGGATTTCCATTATCGGGATGGGGGCGCTGGGGATTCTCTACGGAGACTTTTTTGCCAGGGCCCTGGGCTGGGATAAGGTGACGTTTTTGGCGGAGGGAGAGCGGTTTAAACGGTATCAGACCCAGAACGTGACCTGCAACGGACGTCCCTGTCCGTTTCGCGTTGTAAACGGAGAGGAGCAGCCTGCGGAGGAGCCGGCGGATCTGCTGATCTTTGCCGTGAAGGCCACGGCCCTGGAGGAGGCGGTTTCTCTGGCGGCAAAGGGCCATGTGGGGGAAAATACCATTATCCTGTCGGTCCTCAATGGGATTTCCAGCGAGGAGATTATTGGCCGCATCCTGGGGGCAGAGCATGTGCTCACCTGTGTGGCCCAGGGGATGGACGCGGTGAAGCTGGGAAATGACCTGAAATACACCCATATCGGCCAAATCTGCATCGGCATCCGTCCGGATGAGGCGGGGAAGGAGCCCATGCTGGAGGCTGTGACAGCGCTCTTTGAGCGGACGGGCCTTCCCTACACCCGGGAGGAGGATATTCTGGCGCGTCTCTGGGGAAAATGGATGCTGAACGTGGGCGTGAATCAAACGGTTATGGTAACGGAAGGCACCTACGAAACTGTTCAAAAACCGGGAGAAGCCCGGGATATGATGCGGGCGGCCATGGGGGAGGTCCTGGAGCTGGCGAAAGCGGAGGGCATTTCCGTTACGGAAAAGGATCTTGAAATGTACGTTTCTCTCATCGACTCCTTAAATCCCGACGGCATGCCCTCCATGCGCCAGGACGGCCTTTTAAAACGTCCCTCGGAGGTGGAGCTTTTCTCCGGCACCGTGATCGTCCGGGCGGATGCGGCAGGGGTGCCTGTGCCGGTGAACCGGGAATTGTACAAGCGGATTCGGGAGATGGAAGCGGCATATGGAAGGCCGGGGCCGGAGCCTGAAAGGGATTGATGGGCAGGAGAGGAGCCGGATTCGGGCCCAAGATACCGCGAAATGGGGATACCGAGAAGTGGGGCGTGCAGATGGCGGGAATGAATTTTCAAATGCGCTCTAAGGTGCGCTGAATAAGGGGGAGGAGGCCCTGGGCGATAGCCAGGTGGGCCTCCTTTTCCATGTGCAGCTTGTCGATGGGGCTGGCCTGGGCGATCCCGGCCGCGTCAAAAAAGAGGCAGTTTTCCCTGGCGGCCAGCTTCTCGTAGAGGGGGGCCAGCGCACGGGATTTTGCCGGGGCATCCGGGGCAAAGCCGTCGTAGGGGGAGTGCTCAATTCCCTCCAGGATATGGACCGGGGAGAGAAGAAGGATGGCGGGGGAGGGAGTCCCGGCGTCCGAGGCGGTCTCTCGTATAAGATGGCAGAGGCGCCCCATGCCTGCGGCGATGTCTGCCGGTTTTGCCTGAAAATAGCGTTTGCAGTCATTTGTTCCCAGAGCCAGGATGGCTAGGTCAGGAATACCGTCATTTTCCAGAATGCCGGGCAAAGCCTTGATGCCGCAGCGGCCCGGCGCTGTGGGGTCCTCCCAGACTGTGGTGCGGCCGCAGTATCCCTCCTCAATCACCTCATATTCCGCACCCAGAAGCGCCTGCAGCCTGCCGGGCCAGCGGATGTTCCAGCGGTGCCGTCCGCCGCTGGGATTTACGCCGTATGTATTGGAATCTCCGAAACAGAGAATGGTTTTCATTTGTATGCCTCCTTGTATCACAGCATCTATCATACCAGACACTGGCGGAGAACACAACCAATCAGGCGATTTCATTTAAGCTCCCGAACCGGTAGCCCATCTCCTCCCAGCGGGTCAAAAGCTCATCTAAAATCTCTGCATTGGTCTTCGAGGTGCTGTGAAGCAGCACAATGGCGCCGGGATGGATGCGGCCCAGGAGTTTTTCAAAGGCTTCCTCACGGGAGGGCTGTTTATCCTCGTACCAGTCCACGTAGGCCAGACTCCAGAAAAAGGTGGTATACCCCATATCGCAGGCCATCTGCAAGTTGCTCTCGCTGTAGCGGCCCTGGGGCGGCCGGTAGTATTTTTTCATGGGCTGGCCGGTGACCTCCTGGTAGAGGGTTTCCAGAGCCGTGAGCTCCTTCTCGAAGGCCTCTTTGGAGGAAATTTTTGCCATATCCGGGTGGTGGAAGGTGTGGTTTCCCACAATATGTCCGTCCGCCGCCATCTGCCGCACCAAATCCGGGCTGGTCTCCAGATAATTCCCCACCAGGAAGAAAGCGGCGGGGGCGTTGTGTTTTTTTAACGCCTCCAGGATGGCGGCGGTGTTCCCGTTTTCATACCCGGCGTCAAAAGTCAGATAGATCACCTTTTCCCCCTCCGGGTCCATATAGTAGGCATTGTATTCTTTTAATTCATCGCAGGTGGCATTGCCGATGGGAGACTGGCCGGGGGTGGGAAAGCTTAATCCCCAGTTGTCCGCGGCTGTGCCGGAGGCGGCGAGGGCACCGTCCGCCCCCAGGGGGGTGTCGGGGGAGCGCCGCGCCCGATCCAGAGCCCAGCCCGCGCCGTAGCCGGCCCAGAAGGAGAAAATGAGAACCAGGCAGACAAAAAGGAGCCTGCCTGCGGAGCGAAGGAATGCGTTGGTTTTATTCATGGAATTGACTTTCTGCGTTCGGTTTTATCTAATGATATGCAGGCCGAGGACACAAAATGTTCAAACATAGTTCGTGAGATAGTCACAGAAAATTTTGCAGAATCTGGTATACTCTCCTCATAAGACAGGATACTTCACAAGAATACCGTTTCAACATAGGACCAAGTGAGTGTAAACCCGCATGCGCCCGGTGGGTGGGTGTGCTGCCAAAGGATGAAAATCTGGCGGGCGCATTTGGCAGACCTGAATACATGCCGCCAGGCGGCGGCAGGACTTTCAAAGTAAGGAGGAAAATGTATATGTGGATAGATGTGTTGAATGATTGGCTGGATACGGAAATTGGACAGAGAGTGAGCGATGTGGTGGACAGCCTGATTCCCGGGCTGATGCCCAGGGTCAGGAGAAAAAAGGTTCCGGTGCGGGTTCCCGCTTACCCGCAGTATCCGCAGCAGAGAGAGAGGGGAGAATAAAGGGTAACCGTTCAGACGGCGGGTAAACAGGGGCAAAAGCAGGTGTCAAGCGTGCTTGTAAACATGGTTTTGCCCCTGTTTACACATCGGACTAAGTGCCCTCCGGGGTATGGACATCCGAAGCTTCTTGTCCGGCCTTTGGCCGGGCAAGAAGACTAGGTGCCCTTGGGGTATGCCCGCCGTCTGAACTGTTACAATAAAGAAGATAACACGGGGCAGGCAGCAAACCTGCCCCTTTTTGATGGAATGCCGCGATGCGGCCGGCCCTAGAGCGTGTTTGAAAGAAGCCCCTCGATTTCCAGCCACAGCGCGTTGGCGGCCTGTACGTTTTCCAGCCGCGCCTGCTTGGACTGCACAACCTCTCCCATAATTTCTAACGCGCCGTCGTAATCCCCGCTGTCCGCGGTGGTTTTTGCCTCCGCGCGCATGGCTTTCACCGTTGAATCCTCCTTGGAGGACTGATACTGGGAGATTTCCCTGCGGATTTCCTTGACCGCATCCCAGACCTCCTCGTCTGCCGGGAGGGTGCCGCCCTCCCGGTACGCCTTGCCGATCTCCCTGTAATTCTGGGAAATTTCATTGTTCTTTTGGCGGAGTGTATCAATCTGCGCGTTCAGCTCCTGCATCTGCTCGTAGAGCGTCCCGGCCTCCTCGCGGAATTCTTCCTGTGTTTCCGCCGCAAATGCGGGAACCGACAGGCAGGCGCCCAGCGCCGCCGCAAGCCCCATAGCCTGCATACATTTTTTTAATGTTTTCATAGATAACCATCCTTTCTGTCAGACATATGATTTTTTGCCCTGCAGGGGAAAGCGTTCTGTTTCGTCTGCGCTTTTACTATATCACGGAGGATATTGGCAGAAAAAGTGGGTAAACTGCGGCAAATATGTGGCAGAAGTTTACGGTTCATCCGTTTAATGTTATGATAGTACCGTTAAAGAGCACTCCTGAAAACGAGATGCGCTGCGGGAGGAGGAAATAGATTTGGCAAAGCTGATTTATCTGGCTGCGACGAGGAAAATATACGTGTGCTGATGAAAGCGTTTCTTGAAAATGAGGGATACGCGGTGATGGTTTTTCCGGACGGATCCAGCATTCGCCAGGCATTTGAAAGACAGATCCCCGATTTAATCATTCTGGATATCATGATGCCCGGGGAGGACGGGCTCAGCGTCTGCTCTTATATCCGAAGCAGGAGCAATGTTCCGATCATCATTGTCTCGGCAAAGGACACTCCACTGGACCATGTGGCGGGAATTACGATGGGAAGCGACGACTATATATCGAAACCGTTTCTGCCTCTGGAGCTGGCCGCGCGGGTGAAGGCGTTGTTTCGCAGGTCAGAAATGTCATCCCGGGAGGACGCGGAAGCTTTCTTCTGCGGAAATATGATTCTTCGCCCGGCCAGCAGAAACGTTTGCATAGGACGGGAAATTTTAAACGTTACGCCTACGGAATACGAATTTCTTTTTTATCTTATCAAACGTGCAGGCATGGCCGTTTCGAAAAAAGAGATTTTGAAGGAGGTATGGGGATATCCGGACACTAGCGACAGCCGGATGGTTGACGATTTGGTCAAACGGCTCCGCAAAAAGCTTCGGGAGGCGGGATCGGAGGCCTGTCTGGAAACGGTGTGGGGATACGGATACCGTTTGATTGGTCAGGAGAGAGGGAAAACGGAAGGGGGAACCGTATGAGCAGACGGCTTCACGCGCGTATATTTTTTCCGGCTCTTCTTGTGCTGCTCATCTTTCCGATCCTGGCGCTGACCGTGTTTGCCGTTACGGCTGACGGATATTTCAGAAACATGGCGCAGCGGAATACGAGCGCGCTGGTGCGGCAGGTCCGCAGGAGCATTTCCGAAGGGGACGCAGCGGGAGAGAACGCCGCGGAAAACACTGCGGGAGAAAACGCCGTAAGGGGAAATGCTGCAGGGGGCGCTATTGGGGGACGTATTTCCCGGATCCTCCGCCTGGCGAGAGAAAACAATGGAAAGACCTCCCTTCTCATGATAGACACCAATCTCTCCCTCACGTATCCCGAAGCTTCGTCTGCCCCGGAAAACATCCGCAGCCTGTATGAGGAGTGCCGGCGCCTGCTGGAAAACGGCGATTTTCCCGCCCACGAGGACGCGGTGTTGACCATTTCGGATGGCTCCTACGCGGTCAGCCTGCTGGAATCCGCGGCTTCCCGGGATGTTCCCGATAAGTATATTGTCTGTTATTCCAGCATACCCGACACGGTCTCCCTGCTTGCCTCCGCGTGGAAGCTTCTGGCGGGGGTCGCCGTATTCTGCCTCCTGATTTCCGCTGTTCTTATCTGGCTTATCACGAAAAGCATTGTCCGCCCCATTGAGACGCTGTGCCGGAAAGCGGAGGCCATAGGGGAAGGGGACTATACGCCGGTTTCCGGCCAGTTTGCCACGGAAGAATTGGAGATGCTGAAAACAGCAATCAACCGTATGGCCGGGAAGCTGAAGGAAGGGGAGGAGCGCACGCTGTCCTTTTTTCAGAACGCCTCCCATGACCTGAAAACGCCGCTGGTTTCTATCAGCGGGTACGCCCAGGGCATTCAGTGCGGCGTGCTGGAGGAGCCGCAGAAGGCGGCGGGGGTAATCCTGCGGGAAAGCCAGCGGATGACGGAGTTGGTGGAGAGCATCCTCACGATTTCCAAGCTGGACAGCCGGTCGTTTACGCTTCAGATGGTTCCCGTCTGGCTGGATGAATTTATATACGAACAGATAGAGATTTTCCAGGGGAGCTTAAACGGCAGACGGCTGAGCGCTCCGAACAATCTGCCCTCTGTCTGCATATACGCGGACGCACGGCTTCTGATCCGCGTTTTTCAGAACGTGGTCTCCAACTGCCTGCGGTATGCCGGGGAGGATGTTTTTGTAAACCTCCGGCTGACAGAGGACAAGGCGGAAATCACGGTGGAGGATGACGGGCCGGGGATTTCCAAGCAGGATATGCCTCATATATTTGCACGGTTTTACAAGGGAAAAGGGGGAAACGTTGGCCTGGGGCTTTCCATTGTACGGAGTGGGATGGAATACATGAACGGTTCCGTACACGTTGAAAATAAGGCTGCGCCTTTGCACGGCGCGGTTTACCGTTTGACTTTTCCCGTTGCGGAGGAGGGGGAGCAGGCGGGGAATGGAGCGTAATCCACGCCCTTTGGACGGGCGTGCTTCGTACGATAAGGTATACCCTAAAGGGCATACCGTAATTCATGCCCCTAGCGGGGCGGGCGTGCTTCGCACGATAAGGTATAGAAAATTGGGGGGCTCTGTGGTAAAATGAAAAGCATATTAAGGAGGAGAAGGCCATGGCGGGCGCTGCAAATGAAAATTTTTATGAAGCTGCGGTAAGACAATGGGTGGACGGAAAAATACTGGAAGAGGAAGGCGAATATGACAATGCCGTATGTCTTCAGGGATTTGCGGCGGAATGCGCACGGAAGGCCATACTGCGGGAGGGGTATTCCCGCTATATAAATGCGGATGGAACCTGGAGAGCGAGTGTTCTGAAGAAGTACGGCCATGGTGGAACAGAGCTTTTAGGGGATCTGGAAATGATGCTGCTCAATGACCTGGAGCTTGCATCCGTGCTGGATCCGGTCAGCGGCCTGCGGCTTTCCGCGATAGAACTTCCGGAGGTGTTGTTTTTGGGACATCCGGAACGAAGATATTTTCCTGATGGGGTATATGGTTCGGAGGACGCCGAGAACTGCCGCAGGGGTGCGGAGAAAGCAGTAAAAGAAATGGTTCGGCTGCATTTGGATGGTTTTCTTTGAAATATGGGAGGAATTTTTGGAAAATGGTGACCTTTGACAACGTGCTGGACGAGACTGTGAATGGAGTTTGCCGCTGGAAGCGGAAAGGTATCCTCCGCGAGGCAACGATTATCAGGGATGTGTATGGAAAAATTGCTTTGCTGCTGGACAATACGGCGGCGGTTTCAGATGAAGACAGCCAGGAACTGGAAACATGTTTGGATCAGGCCATCGGCCCTTTTTTCGGCGGACATGTTTATTACAAAAAACAGTCTCATAATAAAAGAAATATTGAAACAAGGATTCAGCCGATTGTAGATATTATAGAGACCGAGCGGGAAATGTGGCGGGAAGAAGAAGGTATCGCCTTTTTTGTCTCTGAGCGTCCCATAGCGAAAAAAGCCTGGATAAAAACATCCGCAAAGCAGGAATCCGTTTGGCCCTATGAGGAGGCGATTGAGGACGGAGGAACCAAGGTCGTTGCCTTCTATTCTTTCAAGGGCGGAATGGGAAGAACAACGGCTTTGGCGGCGGCAGCGATTAATTTAGTCAGGCAGGGAAAAAATGTTATGATGGTGGACATGGACATAGAAGCCCCTGGCCTCGCAACACTGTTTTTTCCTGAAAATAGGATAGAAAGAGGTGTCCTGGACTATCTGCTGGAATCGGAAATTGCAGATAACACAGACATTCACGATTATGTGCTGGATGTCACGGAGCCGGCGCTGATTGAAGAAAATTACGGAATGCTTTATCTTATGCCCGCGGGAAAGGTAAATGAACAGTATCTGCAGAAGCTGGCCAGGATCGATTATCAGGATAACCGGGAAAATCATTTGCGGACTTCCGTGGGGACAATGCTGAAACGGCTGCGGGACGGATACGGAGTTGATTATCTTTTGATTGACGCCAGAGCCGGATTTCATGATCTGGGGGGCGTGGCTGTCTCCCAGCTTCCCCATGGGTCGGTGCTGTTCGGAAACAGCAGCAGACAGTCCTGGGACGGCATAAGGCAGGTGCTTCGGAGCATTGCCAAAAGCCATGCCAGCGATTTTCCGGTCATGCTGGTGGATTCCCGGTGTGATAAGCCCACGTCCCCTTACTTTGCAGAGGCAAAAAAAGCGTTTATAGGGGCATCCTATACGGTCTTTCTTGACTGCTTTTATGACAATGAGGAATCGGTTCCGGGAATTGATTCGGAGGAATCGGCGCATTATCCGGAGTTTATTTACAGCAGCGATGACCTGCTGCGGGGAGTGGAGCTGTATTCCGATGGAAGCCCGGAGAAGGATGACTTGGTGACGGCCTATCGCCAGTGCTTGACAGAGGAATGCTACAGAAAGCTGACAGCCAGAATCGAAGGATGGTTTGGAGAAAATGAATCTTGAGCAAAAATATAAAATTTTAGAGGGGATTGCCCGGTGCGTGCCGGAGAATGGCGCCGGCGAGGACGAGGAGAATCTTCTGCAGAATTTTCTTCCTCTGCGGAGCTACGGGAAGCTGGCGGATCCCAAGACTTTTTTGATTACGGGAGGGAGAGGCACCGGAAAGACGGCGCTGTTTCGCATGCTGACGGACTGTGAAGGGCTCAAATATATTTTAAGTGAAGGCGACAGGAAACGGTATACTCATTTAAAAGAGGCGCGCTTTGTGCCCGGTTATGCCGCGTCGGGAGCCTGGGCGAAGCAGTTTCCCATCTCGAATCTGTGTACGGAGCTTCTGAAAAAAGAGGGGCCGGAGGATCTGGTCTGCTTCTGGGGCGGGCTGGCCTGCGCGTCGGTGCTTACGGCCTGCGCCGCCGACAAGGAGATGGAGGCTCTTGCAGAAGAATATTTCCCCGGGGAGCTTCAAAAGACTTTGCGCGAAAGGGCCAGTGAAGTTTTCCGATGGTGGGATGCGATGAAGAATGGGAAACAAAATTGGGAGGGATTTCTGGACCAGGCGGACAATCTCTTAAACAGGAGACAGAAGACGCTGTTTTTGACCTATGATGAGCTGGACAAACTATGTATGGCTTATGACGATTTATTTGCATACATCAGGGGACTTCTGAATTTCTGGTATGTGAGAAACAACCGTTTTACCAATCTGAAAGCGAAAATCTTTCTGCGTTCGGACTTATATAATGCCCGGGCGCTTCAATTCGCGGACGCATCCAAGATGCGGGGATATCAGCTGGAATTAAAATGGAACATCCAGTCCTTTTACAGAGTGCTTGTCAAACGGATAGCAAACAGCGGCGTGCCGGAGGCCGCGGCTTATCTGAAGGAGACTCCCGGCCTGCTGCAGGAGAGGCAGGAGGAGGGCCTGGGGTATATTCCCGGCGATTCCGAGACAGCGCTTCGAGGTTTGGTTGGCCGCATGATTGGAAAATATATGGGGCGGACGCCGAAAAAGGGGTCAAGCTATCCTTGGGTCGCCAATCACATCCAGGACGGAAATGGGGAGGGAGCGCCTCGATCCTTTTTAAAATGCTTTTCCATAGCAGCCCGGCAAATGCTGGACAACCAGGAAGATATGAAATCGCTGGAAGGGGACAAACTTTTGCTGCCGTCGCGGCTCCAGGGAGCTCTGACGGAGGTTTCTTTTGACCGATGCATGGAGCTGACAAGAGAAGAATACCCGTGGATTGCTAATCTGATGCAGCGAATGCGGGGAAAAACAATGCTGATGAGGGAGGAGGAGTTTTTGCTGTACCTTTCCCCGGAGTTTTGGAATGAGGAGGAACGAAAAACGCTTCCCGGAAAAACCAGCGGAGAAATTTTGGATGCCCTGTGTTCCCTGGGGATTGTTATGAGGACCGCGGACAACCGCATTAACTTTCCGGAAATTTATCTCCACGGATTCGGACTAAAGCGCAAAGGAGGCATTAAAAGACCAAAGGAAACGATGGTATAGAGACTGGGAAAATACAGATGGATAAATACGAAATCTTAAAAAAATATTTTGGCTACGAGACCTTCCGCGGCGCCCAGGAGCAGCTGATTGACAGCATTCTGGCCGGGCGGGACACGCTGGGGATTATGCCCACCGGGGCGGGGAAATCCCTGTGCTACCAGATCCCGGCTCTTCTGTTTGAGGGGATTACTTTGGTGGTTTCTCCCCTTATCTCCCTCATGAAAGACCAGGTGGGGAGTTTGAACGCGGCGGGAATCCACGCGGCCTATTTAAACAGCTCCCTGACGCCGGGTCAGTACCGTAAGGCCCTGGAATTTGCCAGGCAGGGCCGCTATCCCATTATCTATGTGGCTCCGGAGCGGCTGATGACGCCGGAGTTTCTGGACTTTGCGGGGAGCGTGAAAATTGCCATGGTGGCGGTGGACGAGGCCCACTGCATCTCCCAGTGGGGGCAGGACTTCAGGCCCAGCTACCTGCGGATCACGGAGTTTGTGCGCGGCCTGCCCCGGCGGCCGGTTATCAGCGCCTTCACGGCCACGGCTACCCGGGAAGTGCGGGACGATATCCTGGATATGCTGGAGCTTCGGGAGCCCACGGTGGTGACCACGGGCTTTGACCGGAGCAATCTGTTTTTTGCAGTGCAGACCCCGAAGGACCGCTACGGGGCGGTTCGGAAGTACCTGGAAAATCATCCCGGGGAGAGCGGAATCATCTACTGCCTTACACGGAAAAATGTGGAGGAGGTCTGCCAGAACCTTATACGGGACGGCTTTCCCGTCACCCGCTACCACGCGGGCCTCTCCGACGAGGAGCGGAGGAAAAACCAGGAGGATTTTATCTACGACCGAGCGCCCGTTATGGTGGCCACCAATGCCTTCGGCATGGGCATTGACAAGTCCAATGTCCGCTTTGTCCTCCACCTGGGAATGCCAAAGAACCTGGAGGCCTACTACCAGGAGGCGGGCCGGGCAGGCCGGGACGGGGAGCCGGCGGAGTGCATTTTATATTACAGCGGGCAGGACGTGATTACCAATCAGTTTTTTATTGAGAGGGGCCAGGAGGACGCAGGGCTGGATCCGGCCATGCGGCAGATCATCAGGGAGCGGGATGAGGAACGGCTGCGGAAGATGACGTTTTACTGCTTTACCAATGACTGCCTGCGGGCTTATATTCTCCGGTATTTCGGGGAATACGGGGAAAATTACTGCGGAAACTGCGCCAACTGCCTGACGCAGTTTGAGGAGACGGACGTAACGGAGATTGCACGGACTCTTCTGGAATGTGTGGCGGCGTGCAGGCAGCGTTACGGAGTGAACGTTATTCTTGATACGGTTCACGGAGCCAATACGGCAAAGATACGGAATTACCGTATGGACCAGAGCCCCTGTTACGGAAAGCTGGCCAAAGTTCCCCTATACCGTCTGCGCCAGGTGATGAATCAGCTTCAGCTTCTGGGATACCTGGCGGTGACAACGGACGACTACGCGATTGTGAGGCTCACAAAGGACTCGGCCAAGGTGCTCACAGAGGGACAGCGCGTGGTGATGAAGCTGGCCAAAGAGGTCCAGCATGAGGAGAAGGCCAGCAGCGCCTCGAAAAAGCGCGGGCGCAAGGGTCTTCCGGCAGGGCAGAGCTTTGGGGCCGGGGAGGAGAGCCTCTTTGAGAAGCTGCGGGCCCTGCGCACGGAGATTGCCAGGGAGGAAAAGGTTCCGCCCTACATTGTATTTTCCGATAAGACGCTGACCCACATGTGCATTGTGAAG
The DNA here is from genome assembly GCA_019119575.1 of Candidatus Enterocloster excrementipullorum. Taxonomy (GTDB): domain Bacteria; phylum Bacillota; class Clostridia; order Lachnospirales; family Lachnospiraceae; genus Enterocloster; species Enterocloster excrementipullorum. The sequence continues at coordinate 91,779 of DWWT01000029.1, read as the reverse complement.
CCAAAGAACCGGACAGAGATGCTCTCCGTGTCCGGGGTGGGGGAATTTAAATATGAAAAGTATGGGGAGCGGTTTCTGGCCTGCGTGCGGGAGGCTTTGGATGCAGGCGGGTGAGATGGATTATGAGGCGGCCCGGTCAGAGCGGTTTGGCCGGGATGGGCCGGTCAGGGCGGGCCGGGATGGGGAGCCGGACAAAATATTTTAGGAGGAAAAGATATGCTGGAAGCAGGAGTAAAGGCCCCGAATTTTACGCTCCGGGATAAGGACGGGAAGGAAATTACATTGTCGGATTTCAGGGGAAAGAAGGTTGTTCTGTATTTTTATCCCAAGGACAATACGCCGGGGTGTACCCGGGAGGCCTGCGCATTTGCCGGGGCCTACGCGGGCTTTGAGGAGAGAGGCGCGGCGGTGATCGGCGTCAGCAAAGACAGCGAGGCATCCCACAAAAAATTTGCGGAGAAATACAATCTGCCCTTTATCCTGGTATCGGACCCGGAGCTTGTGGCCATCCAGGCTTATGATGTATGGAAGGAGAAGAAGCTCTACGGGAAGGTGAGCATGGGAGTGGTGCGTGCCACCTACATCATTGATGAGAACGGGGTGATTGAGAAGGTGTATCCCAAGGTGAAGCCGGATACCAATGCGGGGGAGATATTGGAGTATCTGGACCAGGCGGCTGGAAACTGAGGGGCAGCCGAGAGGCGGCCGCCGCTGTCGGAGGCCCGCAAACAGAAGGAGGGCAAGATGGAACAGCTTTCACTTTTTGATTCCCAGGAGGCATATAATCCCCTGGCCAGCCGGATGCGGCCCGAGGATTTGGATGAATTTGTGGGCCAGGAGCATCTTCTGGGAAAGGGAAAGGTTCTGCGCCAGCTCATTGAGCAGGACCGGGTTTCCTCTATGATTTTCTGGGGGCCTCCGGGGGTGGGAAAGACCACGCTGGCCGGGATTATCGCCCACAAAACCCATTCCCGGTTTGTGAATTTCAGCGCGGTGACCAGCGGCATCAAGGAGATCAAGGAGGTTATGGCCCAGGCGGAGAACAGCCGGAGAATGGGGATTCGAACCCTGGTTTTTGTGGACGAGATTCACCGCTTCAACAAGGCCCAGCAGGACGCCTTCCTGCCCTATGTGGAGAAGGGGAGCATTATTCTCATCGGGGCTACAACGGAGAATCCATCTTTTGAAATTAACGGGGCGCTTTTGTCCCGGTGCCGGGTGTTTGTTCTTCAGGGACTGACCCAGGAAAATGTAAAGGAGCTCTTGGAGCGGGCACTAGGGAGCCCCAAGGGCCTCGGGTATCTGCGGGTGGAGATGGAGGAGGGCATGCTGGACGCCATTGCCGCGGCGGCGGACGGGGACGCAAGGAGAGCCCTCAATATCCTGGAGATGGCGGTGACCAACGGGGAGATGGAGGCAGATCGGACCCGGGTCACAAAGGAGATTCTCGCCCAGTGCATCGGAAAGAAGAGTTTGCTCTACGACAAGAAGGGCGAGGAGCATTACAATTTGATTTCCGCCCTCCACAAGTCCATGCGCAATACGGACCCGGATGCTGCCGTATACTGGCTCGCACGGATGCTGGAGGCCGGGGAGGATCCTCTGTACGTGGCAAGGCGTCTGATCCGCTTTGCCAGCGAGGATGTGGGAATGGCGGACAGCCAGGCCCTTCCCCTGGCGGTGGCGGCCTACCAGGCCTGCCATTTTCTCGGAATGCCGGAGTGCAATGTGCATTTAAGCCATGCGGTGATTTACCTCTCTCTGGCTCCCAAATCCAACTCTGCCTATGTGGCCTATGAGACAGCCAAGGGGGATGCCCAGAGCATGCTGGCGGAGCCTGTCCCCTTAACTATACGCAATGCGCCAACATCCCTGATGGCAGACCTCCATTATGGGGAGGGCTATGTTTACGCCCATGATACCAAAGAGAAGGTGGCCCGGATGCAGTGCCTGCCGGATTCCCTCGCGGGGAGGGAATATTACCATCCCACGTCGGAGGGGGAAGAAGAGAAGGCCCGGGAGAAGCTTCGGCGAGTGAAGGCTTGGAAGCAGGGAGGGGATGAGTAAACGGGAGACGATTCGTCAGCTCACAGGCTCCAGCGACCCGCTGTATGTTTTCCTGTATTTGAGCGGGGAAACCAGCGTGTATTTTTTGAATACCCGTTCAAAATAGGTGATGCTCTCAAAGCCCAGACATTCCGCCAGCTCTGTGATGCTCATGGAGGTTTCTAAGAGCAGGCGGCGGGCCTGCCGGACGCGGCACAGATTGATGTACTCCACTACGGTCAATCCGGCAGCCTCTTTAAAAATCCGGCTGAGGTAGCATTTGCTCACAAACAGGTGTTTTGCCACGCTTTCCAGGGACAGGGGTTCCTGGTAATGCTCTGTGATGTAGGCGGCGGCCTCGTCCACCTTCCGGTGCTTGGGGGAGGCGGAGAGGGGAGCGGACAGAGGATTTCCCTTATTTTTCAGGAAAAGGCGCTGGGCAAAGAAAAAGAGGGCGGCGAGGGAAGAGAGGACCAGAAGGCGGTATCCTCCTTCTTTTTTTTGCAGCTCCGCAGCGATCCGTTCCAGATATCCCAGGGCCGTCCTGGCATCTTCCTCACTGAGCGGAAGCACGCCGCAGTGCTCCTCAAAAAAGCGGGACAGGGAGAGCTCTCCGGTGAGAGCGAAAAAAGGGGCGAGAGCTGTGTCCTCAAGGCCGATGAGAATCCGGTCGTGGCTCTCATTTCCCGCCTGGCTGGTCTGGTGGACCAGACCCCGGTCAATGAAAACCAGCCCGCCCTTCTTTACGTGGTAGGTCTGGCTGCCGATAAAATAATACCGCTCCCCCTCCACCAGAAAATAAATCTCATATTCATTGTGCAGGTGCTTGGAGGGCATGGTAAATCCCGGTTCCCGGCAGATGCGGTCAATGGAGATTCCATCCATTTTTTCCTGATACAAAATCTGGCTCATGTCGTTCTCCTTTCCGGAACGCGGCGAATCATTCTTCGAGACCTCATTCTTCGGACAATGCCTTCTTCGGGCAAAATAGGTAAATATCATTTGATAAATGGGATAATACATCAAGATATCACAAGATAATTATACGATATTATGGTAAAATGTCCATAGAAAACGGAATGTAAACAAAAACAGAGAAAAAGAGAGGTTTGAAGATGAACGATTGCAAGGGAAATGTAAGGGATGTGCAGATTGCCTATATCGGCGGGGGATCCCGGGGATGGGCGTGGACTTTCATGACGGATCTGGCGCTGGAGCCGTCCATGAGCGGATGCATTCGTCTGTACGACATTGACAGGGAGGCGGCAAAGGCCAATGCGTCCATTGGGAACCGGCTCTCCACCCGGCCCGAGGCGGTGGGAAAATGGCGATATGAGACGGCAGACACATTGCAGGATGCGCTGACAGGGGCGGATTTTGTGGTTATTTCCATTCTTCCCGGCACCTTTGACGAGATGGCAGTGGATGTCCACATGCCGGAGCGCCTGGGAATCTGGCAGTCCGTAGGGGATACGGCAGGCCCCGGCGGGATGATGCGGGGGCTGCGCACGGTTCCTATGTTTATAGAGATTGCCAGGGCAGTGCGGGAGTTTTCTCCCCAGGCGTGGGTGATCAATTATACAAATCCTATGTCCCTGTGCGTGAAAACTCTGTACCATGAGTTCCCGCAGATGAAAGCCTTCGGCTGCTGCCATGAGGTGTTTGGTACCCAGAAGGTGTTAAAGGGAATTCTGGAAGAGACCCGGGGATTCTCCGGCATTGACCGCCGGGATATCCATGTAAATGTGCTGGGAATCAACCATTTTACCTGGTTTGATTACGCGTCTTATCAGGGAATGGATCTGTTCCCCGTGTATGAGGAGTATGTGGACGCGCATTTTGAAGAGGGGTTTGCGGAGCGGGACAAAAACTGGGCCAATGATTCCTTTGCCTGTGCCCATCGGGTGAAATTCGACTTGTTCCGGCGCTACGGTTTGATTGCAGCTGCCGGGGATCGGCATCTGGCGGAATTTATGCCGGGAAATGAATACCTGGACAGCCCACGGACAGTGGAAAGCTGGAAATTCGGACTGACTACCGTGGACTGGAGAAAGCAGGATTTAAAGAAACGGCTGGAAAAGAGCCGCCGGCTTTTATCCGGGGAGGAAGATGTCAAGCTTTCTCCCACCGGGGAGGAGGGCATCCTTCTTATCAAGGCTCTGTGCGGCCTCACCCGGGTGGTAAGCAATGTAAACATCCCCAACACAGCAGGACAGATTCCCAATCTGCCCGAAAAGGCAGTGGTGGAGACCAATGCCCTTTTTGAAAGGGATGCCATCCGCCCGGTTCAGGCGGGCTCCCTTCCCGAATCTATAAAGGCGCTGGTGATGCCCCATGTGGAAAATCATGAGCGGATTTTAAAGGCAGCTCTCACCGGCGACCGCAGCCTGGTGCTCGAGGCCTTTATGGATGACCCTCTCGTGAAGGGAAAGGGCTGCAGCCGGGAGCAGGTGAAGAAGCTGATTGACGATATGCTGGAGGGAACGCGGGCGTATCTGCTGGGGATGTGGTTTTAAGATAATGTGCCGGGCCCGCGGCCCGCAGGAATAAAACGCATGATTGGGAGGAAACGAGGAATATGGAAATACGGGATATGGAAACGCAGAACACGGACAAAAAGAAAATCCTCATCATCCAGGGCGGCGGACGGCCTCACGGAAACACAGCGCAGCTGGTGCGGAGCTTTGCGGAGGGAGCGGAGGCAGCGGGCCACCACACGGAGATTCTTTCCCTGATGAAACAGGAAGTGAAGGGGTGCCTGGGATGCAATGCCTGCCGGTATGGAAAACCCTGTATCCAGAAAGACGGCTTCAATGAGCTGGTTCCGAAGATCAAGGAAGCGGATCTTTTGGTTTTCGCCTCGCCTATGTATTTCTGGACGATTTCATCGCGGCTCAAGGCGTTTATCGAGCGGTTTTACTGTATTGCCGAAGAGGATCCGGCCCCGCCAAAGGGGAGATATGAGCGGTATCCGGTGAAGGACAGTGCTCTGCTTATGACAGCAGCGGATGACTTTTTCTGGACTTTTGAGCAGGCGGTTTCTTACTATCAATTTGCCCTGGTGAATTACATTGGGTTTCACGACAGGGGGATGCTGTTAGCCGGGGGCTGCGGGGACACCAACGGGAGGCCGCAGATTGAGAAGACGGGCTGGCTGGAGAAAGCGTATGAATTTGGAAAGCGGATTTATGAATAAAGGAAACGAAGAATAGAAAATGGAGGAGGGGGCTCGCCGGATGTCTGCGGATCCCCCTCGCTTTTGTCACTCCATCCGTATTACAACCTTCATGTAGTCACCCGGATTTTTTTCAATGTTTCTGATAAGTTCCGGCGCTTCCTCCAGCGTGCCTGTCCTGGTCAGAATCTTTCGCACATCCACTCTTTTCGTATAGATCAGATCAATCGCCTCTTCAAATTCTCCGGCGCTGGTTCTTGCGCCGCGAATATCAATTTCTTTTCTGGTAATCAAATCCGTGGGAATAGAGGTCTCCCTGGGGGGCCACCCGGTCAGGGTAATCCGTCCTGCGTTGCTGACAAAATCCAGGGTGGAGCGAATTGCCGCATTGGAACCGCTGCACTCCATTACCAGCTGGGCCATTGTTCCGCCGGTAATCTTGCGTATCGCCTCTTTAACGTCCTCCTTTCCGGAGTTGATTACATGTTCAATTCCCAATTCTTTGGCAAAATCAAGACGCTCCTGAACCAAATCGAGAAGAATTGCGTGGGCGCCATACGCCTGGGCGATCATGCCTGCCAGAAGGCCGATGGGGCCGGCTCCGATGACCGCGCAGTATTCTCCGGCCTTTAGCCCTCCCCTGTGAATGCCGTGGAGAGAAATGGTCAGAGGTTCTGCCATAGCAGCTTCCGTCCAATCCATATCATCCGGAATTTTAATCAGCATATCTGCCGGATGACAGTAATATTCTGCCATTCCCGCCGTCAATATGTACCCCCAGAACCTTTAAGTCCGTGCAGCAGTTGGTTCTCCCAATACTGCATGGATAACAGGTTCCGCAGTATAAATAGGGATCTATGATAACACGGTCACCGATTGTAAGTCCTTTGGGATTGTCCTCAGGTATTGCCTCTATGATTCCGGCCAGCTCATGTCCGATCACCCGCGGATAGGACACCAGTTTATTGGTTCCGCGGAAAGCGCCGATATCGCTGCCGCAGATTCCTGCTGCCTGAATCCGGATCAGGGCTTCATTCTGGCCTGGGCCTGGCTTTTCTGTCTCCACACAGCTGATGGTTCGCGGTTCTGAAAGTTTGATGGTTTTCATCTTAGAATCTCCTTCCTAGAGCGTGTTTGAAAATTCATTTTCCGTTATTATTTTATAAATAGCGGCTGAAATCATAAATGGAAAAAGTAAAGGACCCGAGGGGACATTTCTGCACTTTCAGATATTTCCTGCTGATTCAGCAGATGAAAGACGGTTTTCAGATCATGCCGGACGGTGAAGAGATTTATGCTGTGAAAAATCCGGCTTTGGACGTATGGAAAACAGGAATATCCGCTTAATTTTCTTAAGTATTGCAGGTGCAGGTACAGGAACAAAAAAATTACTCTTGACAATCCCCGCCTCCTGTATTATTTTATAAAATATATTTGCGGCCGTCTCAAACGGCTGCGCATATCGCAACAGCTATGAAGGAGACTCTTGCCTGAGAAATGTGACAGGAAGGGGGCGTCACCGACTGAGAGCGCCGCCGGGCAGGACTGGGCGAAGGGAACACTCCGGAGCTGGTATACTGAAGCGGCTTTTGCAGACGGCGACGGACGGCAGCCGATAGTAGGTATATCCGCAGGCATACGTTACATGCAGAGAGTGGAGGAAGATCCGGTAAGTGCAGCGCCGCATACGCGCGGAAGGCATGACCCCGGCGTCCTCAATGCGGGTGGTACCGCGGGAATTCTCATTTGGACAAAGGGCCAGGCCTCAAAGCAGAGGGCTGATGCCAGTGTTTGTGTATGCGCCAGGCTCCTTTGGGAAGGAAATGACTCCCGTCCCGGAATACAGTGACTGTGTTCCGGGGCGTTTTTTGTTTGCGGAAACCGTTTAGACGGCATCCTGAAAAACCCCCGGAACCAAATGGCAGCGTCTGCCCAGGCAGGCCCTGCCGGACATGTGGACCAAGAAGGAGGAAACAAGATGGAATTTATTGACGGCGTAAAGAAAAAAGAGGTTGTGGATATCCGGGATATGGCAGGTGGAGCCCGCGAGGGGCAGACCGTGCGGATGAATGGAGCGGTTCACACCATCCGGGACATGGGCGAGGTGGCATTTGTGATTCTGCGCAAAGCCCAGGGGCTGGTGCAGTGCGTGTACGAGGAGGGAAAGACGGATTTTGATATTCATGAACTTCACGAGGAATGCACCGTGGAGGTCACCGGAACGGTAAAGGCTGAGGAACGGGCTCCCCAGGGATTTGAAATCCGCCTGAAGTCCATCCGCATCCTGTCAAAGCCTGCGGCTCCCCTTCCCATTCCGGTGAGCAAGTGGAAGCTGAATACGTCCCTGGAGACCAAGCTGGCCCTGCGCCCGGTCTCTCTGCGCAATGTGCGGGAGCGGGCCAAGTTCAAGATCCAGGAGGGCATTGTCCGGGGATTTAGGGAATATCTGTTCAGCCAGGGATTTACGGAAATCCATACGCCCAAGATTGTGGCTCGGGGAGCGGAGGGCGGCTCCAATGTATTCAAGCTGGACTATTTCGGCAAGAAGGCGGAGCTGGGACAGAGCCCGCAGTTTTATAAGCAGACCATGGTGGGGGTCTACGACCGGGTGTTTGAGACAGCGCCTGTGTTCCGGGCGGAGAAGCACAACACCACCCGGCATTTAAATGAGTACACCAGCCTGGACTTTGAGATGGGCTACATCGACAGCTTCGAGGACGTGATGGCCATGGAGACCGGCATGCTCCAGTACGTGATGAAGCTTCTGGAGAGGGACTATAAAAAGGAGCTGGCCATGCTGGATGTGACCCTGCCGGATGTGAGCCGGATTCCGGCGGTCCGTTTTGATGAAGCAAAGAAGCTGGCTTCGGAAAAATACGGCAGGAAGATCCGCAACCCCTATGATTTAGAGCCCGAGGAGGAGCTTCTGATCGGCCGGTATTTTAAGGAAGAGTGCGGAAGCGATTTTGTATTTATCACCCATTATCCTTCCAAGAAGCGTCCCTTCTACGCCATGGACGACCCGGCGGATCCGCGGTTTACCTTGAGCTTTGACCTGCTGTTTCGCGGGCTTGAGGTCACCACAGGCGGCCAGCGCATCCACGACTATCAGGAGATCCTGGCGAAGATGGAAAAGCGGGGCATGGATCCGGAGGACATCGCCTCCTATCTGATGATTTTTAAATACGGCATGCCGCCCCACGGGGGACTGGGAATCGGGCTGGAGCGTCTGACCATGCGGCTCTTGGATGAGCAGAACGTGCGGGAGGCCGCCATGTTCCCCAGGGATGTGACCCGGCTGGAGCCCTGACGGAGCAGGGCGGCAGGGTGAACCTGCACGCGCCCGGCAGGCGGGTACGCCGTCAAACTGCGAAAGAATTTACGGTACCAATAAAGGCAAGGAGGAGCTGACATGGCAAATATCATAAGCGATGAGACCATTGAATACGTGGGCATTCTGGCAAAGCTGGACCTGTCTCCCGAGGAAAAGGAGGCGGCGAAAAAGGACATGAGCCGGATGCTGGATTATATTGATATGTTAAATGAGCTGGACACCGAGGGCGTGGAGCCCATGTCCCATATATTTCCCGTAAACAACGTGTTCCGGGAGGACGTGGTGGAAAATGGGGATGACAGGGAGCGGATGCTGGCCAACGCGCCCCGGAAAAAGGACGGCGCTTTCATGGTGCCGAAAACCGTAGAGTAGGAGGTGGAAAAATGGATTTACTGGATTTGACAGCCCTGGAATTGGGAAAAAAGATACAGGCCGGTGAGGTGACGGCCCCGGAGGCCGCCGCAGCCGCGCTCCGCCGCATTCGGGAGATGGAGCCCTCCATCCACGCCTATGTGACCGTGGACGAGGAGGGGGCTATGGCCCAGGCGGAAACGGTACAGCGGGAGATTGAGGCCGGGAGACTTTCCGGTCCCCTGGCGGGAGTCCCCGTAGCCATCAAGGACAATATCTGCACTGAGGGCCTTCGGACCACCTGCAGTTCAAAGATACTGGAACATTTTGTCCCCGCCTACACGGCCCAGGCGGCGGAGCAGTTAAAGAAAGCCGGGGCCGTCATCCTGGGAAAGACCAACATGGATGAGTTTGCCATGGGAAGCACCACGGAGACCTCCGCCTTTGGGCCCACGAGAAATCCGTGGAACACGGACCATGTGCCCGGCGGCTCCTCCGGCGGCTCCTGCGCAGCGGTGGCGGCAAAGGAGTGCTTCTATGCCCTGGGTTCGGACACCGGCGGTTCCATCCGCCAGCCCAGCTCCTTCTGCGGCGTCACGGGAATCAAGCCCACCTATGGCACGGTGTCCCGGTGGGGGCTTATCGCCTACGGCTCCTCCCTGGATCAGATCGGCCCCATTGCGAAGGACGTGGCGGACTGCGCGGCCATTCTGGAGGTAATTGCGGGACGGGATGTGAAGGACGCCACCTCCATGGAGCGGCAGGATACGGATTTCACCGCCGCGCTCACGAAGGATGTGCGGGGAATGCGCATCGGCATTCCCGCCAGCTACTTTGGCGAGGGATTGGATCCGGAGGTGGCCGGGGCCGTAAAGGAGGCGGCGCGGGTGCTTGCGGACGCGGGTGCTGTGGTAGAGGAATTTGACTTAGGGCTGGTGGATTACGCCATCCCGGCCTACTATGTCATTGCCTCCGCGGAGGCCAGCTCCAACCTCTCCCGGTTTGACGGGGTGAAATACGGCTTCCGGGCTGCGGACTATGAGGGGCTTCACGACATGTATAAGAAGACCCGCTCCCAGGGCTTTGGGCCGGAGGTCAAGCGGCGGATTATGCTGGGCTCCTTTGTGCTGAGCTCCGGCTACTATGACGCCTACTATCTGAAAGCTCTGCGCACCAAGGCGCTGATCAAGCGGGAATTTGATAAGGCATTTGCCTCCTATGACTGTATTCTGGCGCCCGCGGCTCCCTCCACAGCGCCCCGGCTGGGAGAGTCCCTTCAGGATCCTCTGAAAATGTATCTGGGAGATATCTACACCATCTCGGTGAACCTGGCGGGCCTTCCGGGCATGACCGTGCCCTGCGGAAAAGATTCCAAGGGGCTTCCCATCGGCCTGCAGCTGATCGGGGACTGCTTTAAGGAGAAACATATTATCCGGGCGGCATATACATTTGAAAGGAGCGTGCGCAATGAGCAGACAGTATGAGACGGTAATCGGACTGGAGGTCCATGTGGAGCTGGCCACCAAGACGAAAATATTCTGCGGATGCTCCACCCAGTTCGGAGGGGCGCCCAACACCCACACCTGCCCGGTGTGCACCGGCATGCCCGGCTCCCTTCCGGTTCTCAACAAGCAGGTGGTGGAGTATGCCCTGGCTGTGGGATTGGCGGCCAACTGCCAGATTAACCAATACTGCAAATTTGACCGGAAGAATTATTTTTATCCGGATAATCCCCAGAACTACCAGATTTCCCAGCTATACCTGCCCATCTGCCACGACGGCTGGGTGGAGATTGAGACGGAGTCCGGGGCGAAAAAGAAGGTGGGAATCCATGAGATTCACATGGAGGAGGACGCGGGAAAGCTGATCCACGACGAGTGGGAGGACTGCTCCCTGGTGGATTACAACCGAAGCGGCGTGCCCCTGATTGAGATTGTCTCCGAGCCGGATATGCGCAGCGCTGAGGAAGTCATCGCCTACCTGGAAAAGCTCCGCCTCATGATCCAGTATCTGGGGGCTTCGGACTGCAAGCTCCAGGAGGGCTCCATGCGGGCGGACGTGAACCTGTCCGTGCGGGAGGCGGGGAGCAATACCCTGGGAACCCGGACAGAGATGAAGAATCTGAACTCCTTCAAGGCCATTGCCAGGGCCATTGAGGGGGAGCGTGCCCGGCAGATTGAGCTCTTGGAGGATGGAAAGAAGGTCATCCAGGAGACGCGGCGCTGGGATGACAACAAGGAGAGCTCCAAGGCCATGCGCTCCAAGGAGGACGCCCAGGATTACCGCTATTTCCCGGATCCGGATCTTCCGCCGGTGGTTATAAGCGACGAGTGGATTGCGGCGGTGAAGGCCCGCCAGCCGGAGCTGCGCACAGAGAAAATGGCCCGCTACCAGGAGGAATTCGGCCTTCCGGCCTATGACGCGGGGCTTCTCACCAGCTCCAAGCACATGGCGGATCTGTTTGAGGAGACGGTAAAAATCTGCGGAAAGCCCAAGGAGGCGTCCAACTGGCTGATGGTGGAGGCCATGCGTTTGCTTAAGGAGCGGGAGATGGATGCGGAAGAGATGAAATTTTCTCCGGCCCATCTGGCAGCGCTCATTCAGATGGTGGAGAATGGCGCTATCAACCGCACGGTGGCGAAATCCGTGTTTGAGGAAATTTTTGCCCATGATGCGGAGCCCGAGGCCTATGTGAAGGAGAAGGGCCTTGGGGTGGTGAATGACGAGGGGACGCTGAAAAAGGTGATTGAGGAAATCTATGAGGCCAACCCCCAGTCCGTGGCGGATTACAAGGGCGGCAAGGAGAAGGCCATGGGCTTTTTGGTGGGCCAGACCATGCGGGCCATGAAGGGAAAGGCGGACCCGGCGGCGGTGAACCGGCTGTGGAAGGAACGTTTGTCCCGGTAGGGGAAAGCGGATTCAAGGAAAGCGGATTTGAAAAAATAGGTTGACGGAACGGAAACTTTGGTGTATGCTTTTTTCAATGCACAAAAATGTTGACGAGAGACAGACATTTGTCTCTGGAGAACACACATCGCGCATGAAGAGTCAGGCAGATAATGCAGAAATATAATACAGCAGAAGGGAAGGATGATAAAGGTGGAGACAATGAAGCCATATGAGGAAATGACGCGAGAGGAGCTTCTGGCCCTGCGCAAAGAGCTGAAGGCCAAGTATCACGATTTTCAGGGAAGGGATCTGCGGCTTGACATGTCCAGAGGAAAGCCCAGCGTGGATCAGCTGGATCTGTCCATGGGCATGATGGATGTGCTCAGCAGCAACGATGATCTGACCTGCGAGGACGGCACGGACTGCCGCAACTACGGAGGACTTACGGGAATCGATGAGGCCAAGGAGCTTCTGGGCGATATGATGGAAGTGAATCCCTCCACCATTATCATCTACGGGAATTCCAGCCTGAACGTGATGTATGATACGATTTCCCGGGCCATGACCCACGGCATCATGGGGAATACCCCCTGGTGCAAGCTGGATAAGGTAAAATTCTTGTGCCCTGTTCCCGGATATGACCGGCATTTTGCCATTACAGAATATTTCGGCATTGAGATGATCAATGTCCCCATGACCCCGGAAGGCCCGGATATGGATATGGTAGAAGAGCTTGTGTCCTCCGATGAGGCCATCAAGGGAATCTGGTGCGTGCCCAAGTATTCCAATCCCCAGGGATATTCCTATTCGGATGAGACGGTGCGCCGCTTTGCAAGGCTGTCTCCGGCGGCCCCGGACTTCAGGATTTACTGGGACAATGCCTACGGCGTGCACCATCTGTATGACCACGACCAGGATCATCTGATTGAGATTCTGGCGGAGTGCAAGCGGGCGGGCAATATGGATTTGGTTTACAAGTTCGCTTCCACCTCCAAGATCAGCTTCCCCGGTTCCGGCATCGCCTGCATCGCCGCCTCCCAGAACAACCTGGAGGATATCAAGGCGCAGTTAAAGAACCAGACCATCGGCCACGACAAGGTGAACCAGCTGCGCCATGTGCGCTTCTTCGGGGATATTCACGGCATGGTGGAGCACATGCGCAAGCATGCGGATATCATCCGCCCCAAGTTTGAGGCCGTAGAGCAGATTCTGGAGCGGGAGCTGGGAGGACTGGGAATCGGTTCCTGGACCAACCCTAAGGGAGGATATTTTATCTCCTTTGACTCGCTGGACGGCTGTGCCAAGGATATCGTGGCCCGGTGCAAGAAGGCGGGCGTGGTGATGACGCCTGCGGGGGCGACCTATCCTTATGGAAAGGATCCCCACGACAGCAATATCCGGATCGCTCCCACCTATCCGCCGCTGTCTGACCTGATTACGGCAACGGAGCTCTTTGCCCTGTGCGTGAAGCTGGTAAGCGTGGAGAAGCTCCTGAAAGCAATGGAATAACAACTGCTTCTTGTCCGGCCTTTGGCCGGGCAAGAAGAGGCCCGCCGTCTGAACGGTTCTGGAATAAGCTTCAAGTGTAAAAAAAGTCAATATATCCGATACTGAAAGGGAACCGTTTTTTCCTATAAGGACAGCGCCGGACTTCCGGTTCTGCGCCATAATATAGGAAGAAACTGTTCCCTTATTTTAACAGGAAAATACAAGAGGAAAAGCGCATGAAGCAAAAAAGAGATCGGTTTCGGGGGAAATATGACATTTTTACTTTATATTTGATTCCGGCGGCAACCTTGCTGCTGGCTTCTCTGGGAAGCTGGACGGGAAGCAATCTGTCGGAAGTGGGCAGCCTTTCCGGAAGCCGTCTAGTGTTCTCCCTGTGGGGAATGTTTCTCGGCAGCTATTTTGGCCTCTATGCAGCGCATCTTTTCCGGATGGGAAGTTACCGCAGGGCATGGGGGAGAGGGCTTGTCTGCCTGGGCGTTTTGTTTCTTCTGCTGGCGGTGGCTATCCCCTACGTGCCGGAGGCGCACCCAAAGGAGGCGGCGCTCCATGTGCTCTTTGCGTTCTTCGCTCCGATTCTTTTTGCAGCGGGCCTGGTCTGCTTTCTGCGCTTTGTCAGTGCGCGGGATCGGATGCATTTTAAAAGAGCGTGGATTTTCTTTTGGATGGTTCTGGGATTCTCTCTTCTCATGCTGTTCCTGGCGGGTTTTATCACAACTCTTCTGGAAGTATTTCTTGTTTTTTCCATAGGCGCGTATCTGCGGTATGTGGAGCGCCTCTTAGCTTGCCGCTGACATCCCGGCCCATGGTTCATTTTTGGCCGTGATTCGGCAGCGGAGATGGGGCTTTTTCTCTGCTGCGATTTGTGATAGACTGGTAACAGAAGATTACACTTAAAAAGGAGAGGCATATGGGGAAAATGAGATTGAAATGGAATATATTTTCCGGAAAAAGCAGAAAGGCGACTGTGGAAGCGGAGGAGATTCCTCCGGATTCCGGCTACCAGAACCACGAGCAGGAAACCGAGCGGCGGATGAGACGGATTCTTCGTCCCGTGAAAATTGCAATAGCGGCTGCGGTGCTGATTGTGGCGGGGCTGGATTCTTTTTATATTCTCTCGGAAAATGAGATGGCAGTCCTCACAACGTTCGGCTCGCCTTCCAGTGTCACCACATCCGGTCTTAAATTTAAGCTGCCCTTTATTCAGAAGGTTTATAAAATGTCCAAGGAGATCAAGGGCATGCCCATCGGCTATTCGCCCAGCTATGAGAGCAGCGCCGGCTCCGGCCAGATTGCGGAGGAGGCTGTGTCCGTGCCGGAAGAATCAGAGATGATTACGAAGGATTTTAATTTTGTAAACGTGGACTTTTATATTGAATATCAGATTGTGGATCCGATCAAGGCATATGTGAACAGTGAGAACAATATTTCTATCTTAAAGAATCTGGCTCAGTCCTATATCCGTGATACGGTGGGCTCCTACGGGGTGGATGAGGTGATCACTACAGGCAAATCGGAGATCCAGGCCAGGGTCAAATCCCTTCTTTCCGAACGGCTGGAAGCGGAAGACATCGGCCTGGGCATCTATAATGTGACGATCCAGGATGCGGAGCCGCCCACAGAGGAGGTCAGCAATGCGTTTAAAGCGGTGGAGGACGCCAAGCAGGGCATGGACACAAAGATCAATGAGGCGAGAAAATACCAGTCCCAGCAGCTGCCTGCGGCAAATGCCCGGGCGGACAAGGCGACTCGGGATGCGGAGGCCTACCGTCAGCAGCGCGTCAGTGAAGCGGAGGGCCAGGCGGCGCGGTTCAATGATATGTATGAGGAATATATCAAATATCCTCTGATTACCAAAAAGCGGATGTTTTATGAGACTATGGAGGACATTCTGCCCCGATTAAAGGTGATTATCAATGGTTCGGATGGAACGCAGACTTTGCTTCCGCTGGATTCCTTTGTCGGGACCGGACAAGGCGGTCAGAACAGCGAGAGCGGGGCATCAAATGCCGCGGGAACCAGCGGGGAAAAACCGGCTTCCCAGAGCGGCCAGGCGCAGGAATAGGGGGTGTGTCGTATGAGAGTATTGGCTAAATTTTTGAGAAACATAGGAATTGCGGCAGTGCTTATTTTACTTGTGATCGTATGCAATCCTCTGGTTGTGACAAGCGCCAGGGAATATTCTATGATTGTCCAGTTTGGAAAGGTGGTTCGGGTGGAGGATACCGCAGGGCTGTCCTTAAAAATTCCCTTCCTCCAGACTGTGCAGAAGATACCGCGGTATAAGATGATTGCGGATCTTTATCCCAGCGATGTGACGACAAAGGATAAGAAAGTGATGACGGTGGATTCCTTTGTGATCTGGGAGATCACAGATCCGGTGAAATACCTGTCCTCTCTCAGCGCCAGCCGCGAGAAGGCGGAGGTGCGTCTGGGAAATGTGGTTTACAATTCCATCAAAAATGTGCTTTCCTCCACCAACCAGTCCGATATTATTTCCGGAAGGGATGGGGAGCTTGCCCAGATCATTACGGACAACATCGGCACATCCATGGATTCTTATGGAATCCGCATTCATGCGGTGGAGACCAAGAAGCTGGATCTGCCGGATTCCAATAAGGAGGCTGTTTACCAGCGGATGATCTCGGAGCGGAACAACATTGCCGCCCAGTATACGGCGGACGGAGAGTATCAGTCCTCTCTTATCAAAAATGAGACGGATAAGACAGTGAAGGAGACCATTGCCAAAGCGAATGCGGAGGCGGAGAAGATCAAGGCTGAGGGGGAGGCGCGCTACATGCAGATCCTCAGTGAGGCTTACAATGATGAATCGAAAGCGGATTTCTATAATTATGTCCGCTCACTGGATGCCTTAAAGGCGTCTCTAACCGGAGAAAATAAGACCATTATTTTGGACGGCGACAGCGAGCTGGCGCGGATCCTGTCGGGAAATTAGAGCATTTATTGACTTTTACAGGGGCCAGTGCTAGAATGTAAGGCATGAAAAAGATAAAAATAATGGCAGTTGCAGCAATTGTATGTGCGGCCTGCCTGACAGGATGCGGCAGAAGGGCTGTTCCGGAGCCTGTCAGCAGGTCGTCTTTTTTGCTTAATACCTTTGTAACGGTTACGCTTTATGATACGGACGACCAGGAAATTCTGGACGGCTGTTTTGATCTCTGTGCAGAATATGAAAATCTGCTCAGCCGGACAAAAGAGACCAGTGAAATTTACAGGCTGAATCATCGGGCAGAGGGCGAGCGATCACTTCAGGTGTCGGAGAAAACAGCCCAGGTGATCGCAAAGGGGCTGGAGTACAGCCGCCTGTCGGACGGAGCCTTTGATATTACCATCGAACCTTTAAGCTCCCTGTGGGATTTTACTGCGGAAAATCCACAGGTGCCGCCGGAGGAGGCCATACGGGAGGCCAGGGAGCGGGTGAATTACCGCAATGTATCCGTGGAGGGAAATGTGGTGACCTTTGCGGATGATGTCACAACGATTGATTTGGGAGCCATCGCCAAGGGATTTATTGCGGATGAGATTAAGGCCTACCTCATAGAGGAGGGGGTGGGAAGCGCGATCATTAATCTGGGAGGAAACGTGCTCTGCGTCGGAGCGCGGCCAGATGAAACGCCATTCAGGATCGGGATTCAGCGGCCGTTCGCGGAACGCAATGAGGTGGCCGGCGCTTTGGATATCGAGGATATGTCCGTAGTTTCTTCGGGAGTCTATGAGCGCCATTTTATCCAGGACGGCGTGAATTATCATCATCTTCTGAATCCCCGGACAGGTTATCCCTATGAGAACGGCTTGGTGCAGGTGACCATCATTTCCCGGGATTCTGTGGATGGAGACGGCCTGAGCACGACCTGCTTTGCCTTGGGAATTGAGGAGGGAAGCGAGCTTCTGGAATCATTGGAGGACACCTACGGGATTTTTATGACAGAGGACGGGGAAACCTATTATACGGAAGGCGCCGAACAGTTTCTGGCCCCAAATGAGTGATGGAAAAAGCTGTCCGGAACTGCTGCTTTACATTTCGGGGCCCGTACCATATAATAGAGGCGTATGTCAGGAGTGTGCCATGTTACGCAAGATTTGGAATTCATGCGTCAATTATGAGACGGTCAGCTATATAATCTGCGGTTTTTTGACCACAGCGGTGGATTTTGTGTCTTACGGGATTTTCCGCAGAGCGGGTATGGGTGTGGGAGTTTCCCAGGCCCTTTCTTGGCTTGCCGCGGTGCTCTTTGCTTATGTGGTAAATAAGTGGATTGTATTCCGCAATTATGATCTGCGTCCGTCCCACGTGGTGCGGGAAGCCGGCTCTTTTGTGGCGGCCCGTGTATTTTCCGGAGTTGTTACATGGCTGCTCATGGTGGCCATGGTCAAACTGGGAGGAGACAGAGGCTTTCTGTTTGAGCTGTTCTGTAAGTTCACATCCTCACTGGTAAATATGGTGTTGAATTATATTTTCAGCAAGCTGTGGATATTCGGTAAAAAAGAGGTTAACCGCTAAATGGAACGCGAAGAGATCGAACAGGTTGAGAAAGAGCTGGACGAGATCTTGAAGATCGTTCAGCCGGTACGGAGGGAAGAGAACGGCCACGAGCCGGAGGACGTCCAGGCTTTGACGGAGGAAGAAGAGAACTTGAATATACAGGAAGAGGAATGCCGGGAAGAGGACAGCAGAGAAGAGAAAAGCGGGGAGGAGAATTCCTTTCCGGAGGAGCAAAAGGGAAGGCTGCGCATTTTAAAGGCATCGGACGGCATGGTGGCAGCCTTTTTTGTGCCGATTGCAGTGATGATTATTATCTTTGCCCAGAGGGGGATTTTTCCTTTTGGTGAAGAATGCTTCCTGCGGACGGATATGTATCATCAGTACGCCCCATTTTTTTCCGAATTTCAGCATAAATTAACCAATGGAGGAAGCCTGCTTTACTCCTGGGATATCGGAATGGGAGTAAACTTTTCCGCTCTTTACGCCTATTATCTGGCCAGCCCGGTGAACTGGCTGCTGTTTTTATGCCCCGATGGGCTGATCATCGAGTGCATGACGGTTCTGATTGTACTTAAGACGGCCCTTGCCGGCGTGACCTTTACATGGTATCTGCGCAGGCATTGCCGCCGGGTGGATTTCGGGTCCGGCCTGTTCGGGATTTTTTATGCGCTCAGCGGGTATATGGCGGCCTACAGCTGGAATATCATGTGGCTGGACTGTATTGTCCTCTTCCCGCTGATATTGTGGGGATTGGAGCGCCTGGTGGAGGAGGGAAAAGGGAAAATTTACTGCATTGCCCTTGGACTGTCGATTTTGTCAAATTATTACATCTCCATCATGGTCTGCATTTTTATGGTGATCTATGTGGTTGCCAGGACTATTATCACACCGCCCAGGGGCTGGGCCGGCTGGCTGAAAACGGCCGGCCGTTTTGTGCTGTACTCCGGCCTTGCGGGCGGGCTGGCGGCAGCTGTTCTTATGCCCGCGGTGTTTGCTCTGCGGGCTACGGCCTCGGGGGATTTTAATTTTCCCGGTACCCTCACCTCCTATTTTTCCATCTTTGATATGATCGCCCGGCATATAGGAAATGTAGGGACAGAAATCGGCCTAGATCACTGGCCGAATATTTACTGCGGAATAGCGGTTCTCATGTTTTTCCTATTATATATAGGAAGCAGAAGAATTCTCCCCAGGGAGAAAGCGGTGTACTGCGGCCTTTTGCTGTTGTTTTATGCCAGCTTTTCCACTAATATTCTGAATTTTATCTGGCATGGATTTCACTATCCCAACAGCCTTCCCTGCCGCCAGTCGTTTATTTACATTGCCCTGATCCTTACCATGTGCTATAAGGCGTATATCCACCTGGACAGTACCCCCTTAAAGCATGTGATTCTGGCCTTCTGGGGGGCTGGAGGCTTTGTGATTCTGGCAGAGAAGCTGGTAGACAACCCGGAGCAGTATCATTTTTCTGTGTTTTATGCGGCGCTTATCCTTTTAGCCATGTATGCCGGGCTTCTCTATCTTTATAAGAAGGAAAAATGGAGTCTGGACGCTGTGCTTCTTGCCGCTCTGGCAGTAACTTCCGTGGAGGCTGCAGTGAACATGGCCGTGACCAGCGTGCCTACTACCAGCCGAACCGCCTATGTGAGCGACAATGAGGATGTGCGTGCCCTTGTGGAGGGAATTGAGGACACCGGATTTTACCGTGTGGAGAAAGAGGATCAGCGAACCAAAAATGATGGCGCCTGGATGCACTTTCCTTCCGCCTCTCTGTTTTCTTCCACAGCGAATGCGTCTCTGTCGGACTTTTACCGAATGTTAGGATGTGAGAGCTCCACAAATGCCTACAGCATTACAGGCAGTACGCCACTGGTGGACAGCTTGTTTTCCATAAAATACCGCCTGTATCCGGATCAGCAGCCGGCGGGAAGCCTGATGGAGCAGGCGGGCCGATCCGGGGATGTATGGATGTATGAGAATTTGTATACCCTTCCTCTCGGCTTTATGCTTCCGCCGGATTTGGAGACAAATTGGATTTTGGATTCGGGAAATCCTGCTCTGGTACAGAATGACCTGTGTACGCTTTTGGGCACGGAGGATGTGCTCATCGCCAATGAGAGCGCGACAGATGGAAGAAAAATGAGTTTTACGGCGGAGGAGACAGGGGACTATTATGTCTACGTGACCAACAAAAAGGTGGAGACCGTTTCGGTTGTTATCGGGGAACGGAGTATGAGCTTTGACAATGTGGAACGGGGATATTTTCTGGAGCTGGGCCATATCCTGGAGGGGCAGGAGGTGGACCTGGAGGCGGAAAATGAAGGAAGCCCCACGCTGCAGGCCGAGGTCTGGCGCTTTAATCCCCAGGGGCTGACGCAGGTTTATGAGGCGCTGAACAAATCCCCCATGGAGCTCACATCCTTTGGGGATAGGGCGCTTTCCGGCACTGTGACGGCCCTGGAGCGGGGAACCCTGTTTACCACGATTCCCTATGATGCGGGGTGGACGGTTCTGGTGGATGGTGTTCCCGTCAAGACGAGGACCGTGTTTGATACATTCCTGGGGATTGACCTGGAGGCAGGAGAGCATGAGATTGCGTTTTCTTATACGCCTCAGGGGTTAAGAGAAGGAGCAGTTATTACGGCTGTATCCGGTGCGGTTTTAGCGGCATTAGCCGGAGGAGAGCAGATTCTCCGACGGAAAAACCGAAAACGGACAATATCTAAAAACGGACAATAAAGAAGAGAGGAGATATGAAGATGAAGCTGTGGGGAGGACGTTTCACAAAGGAAACGGATCAACTGGTACAAAATTTTAATGAGTCCCTGTCTTTTGATCAGAAATTTTACCGGCAGGATATCCGAGGGAGCATTGCCCATGTGAAGATGCTGGCGAAACAAGGCATACTATCCGAGAAGGATCGAGACGATATCATCCGCGGATTGGAGGGGATCCGGGAGGATCTGGACAGCGGAAAACTGACAATATCAGCCGATTCCGGATACGAGGATATCCACTCTTTTGTGGAGGGAACACTGACGGAGCGGATCGGCGAGGCGGGAAAGCGCCTCCACACCGGGCGCAGCCGAAATGACCAGGTGGCGCTGGACATGAAGCTGTACATCCGAGATGAGATTGACGAGCTGGACGGGCTGACAGAAGGGCTTTTGAGGGAAATTCTGGAGATTATGGAGAAAAATACCGAAACGTACATGCCTGGCTTTACCCATCTCCAGAAGGCGCAGCCCATCACGCTGGCCCATCATATGGGAGCATATTTTGAGATGTTTTCCCGCGACCGCAGCCGCCTCTGTGATATCCGCAGCCGGATGAATTACTGCCCTCTGGGCTCCGGGGCCCTGGCAGGAACCACCTATCCTCTGGACCGGGAATATACGGCCAGCCTCCTGGACTTTGCGGGACCAACCCTAAATTCCATGGATTCCGTGGCAGACAGGGATTATCTCATTGAGCTTTTAGCTGCCCTCTCCACCATATCCATGCATCTGAGCCGCTTCTGCGAGGAGATTATCATATGGAACACAAACGAGTACCGGTTTGTGGAGCTGGATGACTCATACAGCACGGGAAGCAGCATTATGCCCCAAAAAAAGAATCCCGATATCGCGGAACTGATACGGGGAAAATGCGGGCGTGTTTACGGGGCCCTGGTATCCCTTTTGACTACGATGAAGGGGCTTCCGCTGGCCTACAACAAGGATATGCAGGAGGACAAGGAACTGACCTTTGACGCGATCGATACGGTAAAGGGCTGCCTGTCTCTGTTTACGGGAATGCTGTCCTCTATGACGTTTCGCAAAGATGTGATGGAGGCGAGCGCAAAGCGGGGATTCACCAATGCCACGGATGCGGCGGATTACCTGGTAAACAAGGGAGTTCCCTTTAGAGATGCCCATGGGATTGTGGGACAGCTTGTGCTTTTGTGCATTGAGAAGGGAATTGCCCTTGATGATCTTCCTCTGGAAGAATATAAGG
The DNA here is from genome assembly GCA_019119575.1 of Candidatus Enterocloster excrementipullorum. Classification (GTDB taxonomy): domain Bacteria; phylum Bacillota; class Clostridia; order Lachnospirales; family Lachnospiraceae; genus Enterocloster; species Enterocloster excrementipullorum. The sequence goes on along the minus strand of DWWT01000029.1, from coordinate 69,978 downwards.
AAATCAGCCCTGTGTTTGAGGGGGATGTCTATGAGGCCATCAGCATGAAGACCTGCGTAGACAGGAGGCAGACATTGGGAGCTCCCGGTCCGGAAGCGATGAAAAAGGTGATTGCGATATATAAGGAGCGCCTGGCGGAAAGAAAAGATTGACTGAAAATGCAGGGAGATATATAATATTTACAACATATATGTTGTGAATACAACCAAAGGAGGCTGGAATGGACGAATATCTCCATTTGGCAAAGAAATCTCCCCTGTTTTACGGAATTAATGACGATGAGCTTTATACTCTTCTTAAGTGTACTGCTGCGGAGGATACGTTGTATGAGGAGGGGGAATATATTTTCCGGATGGGAGAATCCATGAATCAAGTGATGATTCTCCTGCAGGGAAAGGCTGTGGTGCTCCATGAGAATTTCTGGGGCCGGCAGGAGGAGATGTATCAGATACGGGAGGGGGAGACATTCGGGGAGGCATATTCCTGTGCCAGAACTGCAGTGCTGCCGGTGAGCGTGATGAGCCGGGGGAACAGCCGCGTCTTGTTTCTGAACTACCAGCGAATGATCACTTTCTGTTCCCTGGCATGCAGTTTTCACACCCGGATGATTCACAATATGCTCAGGATGATGTCTGAGAACAATGTAAAGCTGGAGGACAAGCTGGAGCATATATGCAGAAAGACGACCCGCGAAAAGCTTTTGTCGTATCTCTCCAAGGAGGCCATCACCCAGGGAGGGCGGAGTTTTGACATTCCGCACAGCCGCCAGGAACTGGCCGAGTATCTCTGCGTGGATCGGAGCGCCATGTCCAATGAGCTGAGCAAGATGAAGGCCGAGGGAATTCTGGATTTTCAGAGAAACCATTTTGTATTGTATGACAGGCCCGGGGACGATTAAAGTCCCGGAGGGCTGTGAATAAAAGGAGGAAAGAACATGAACCATATCGACACGCTGTCAGTCAACGCGATCCGCATTTTGTCAGCCGACGGGGTGCAGAAGGCCAATTCCGGCCATCCCGGCCTGCCGCTGGGAGCAGCCGCCATGGCCTATGAGCTCTGGGCCAAGCACATGAAACACAATCCAGGAGACCCCTCCTGGAAGGATAGGGATCGTTTCATCCTCTCAGGCGGCCATGGATCCATGCTTTTGTATTCTCTGCTGCATCTGTTTGGCTATGGGTTAACGAAAGAGGATCTTATGAATTTCCGTCAGTTGGATTCCTTGACACCAGGGCATCCGGAGTACCGCCATACCCCAGGAGTGGAGGCAACCACAGGGCCGTTGGGTGCCGGTATGGGAATGGCTGTGGGCATGGCTATGGCCGAGGCCCATCTGGCGTCCGTGTTCAACCGGGAGGGATATCCGGTTGTGGACCATTATACATACGTGCTGGGCGGAGACGGATGCATGATGGAGGGCATTTCCTCAGAGGCATTTTCTTTGGCCGGAACTCTAGGGCTTCACAAGCTGATTGTGTTCTATGATTCCAACCGTATCTCCATCGAGGGAAGCACGGACATCGCATTCACCGAGAATGTACAAAAGCGCATGGAGGCCTTTGGATTCCAGATTTTGACTGTGGAGGACGGAAATGATCTGGATGCCATCGGACGTGCGATTGAAGAGGCCAAGGCGGATACCAGCCGTCCCTCCTTCATCACAGTAAAAACCGAAATCGGATATGGGTGTCCGGCGAAGCAGGGAAAGGCCAGCGCTCACGGGGAGCCGCTGGGAGCGGAGAATGTGGCCGCCCTCAAGGAAAATCTGGGATGGCCGTCCCAGGAGCCTTTCTTTGTACCCCAGGAGGTATACCAAAATTATCAGGAATTGGCTAATAAAGGGAAAGTGGCTCAGGAAAAATGGGAGGCCATGTTTGTGGAGTATGTGGAAAAGTATCCGGAGCTTGGGAAACTTTGGGATCGTTACTTTGATCCCAAGGTAGCCCAGGGGCTGATCGATGCGGAGGGCTTCTGGCCGGATACTCAGAAGGCGGAGGCAACCCGGAGCTTGTCAGGTAAGCAGATTCAGTTTATTAAGGATCAACTGCCCAACCTAATCGGCGGCTCCGCGGATTTGGCTCCCTCCAATAAGACGTATATGAACGGAGTGGGGGATTTCTCCAAGGAGAACTACGCGGGGAGAAACCTGCACTTTGGCGTGCGCGAGCTGGCGATGACCGCGATCTCCAATGGTATCCTGCTTCACGGCGGATTAAAGGCTTTTGCCGCCACCTTCTTTGTGTTCAGCGATTACACAAAGCCTATGGCCCGTCTCTCCGCTCTGATGGGACTGCCACTTGTTTTTGTGTTTACCCATGACAGTATCGGTGTGGGGGAGGATGGGCCAACCCATGAGCCCATCGAGCAGCTGGCGATGCTGCGGGCCATGCCTAACTTCCATGTATTCCGCCCGGCGGATGCCACGGAGACAGCGGCGGCTTGGTACAGCGCCCTTGCATCCGAAGCAACGCCCACGGCTTTGGTACTGACTAGACAGAATCTTCCGCAGCTTTCGGGCTCCAGCAAAGAGGCATTAAAGGGTGCATATGTGCTAGAAGACTCCGTGAAGGAGACACCGGATGCCATCATCATCGCCACAGGTTCAGAAGTGAGCCTGGCTGTGGAGGCAAAGGCACGTCTGGCTGAAGAGGGCATCGATGTGCGCGTGGTCAGCATGCCCTGCATGGATGTGTTTGAGGAGCAGAGCGAGGAGTATAAGGAGGAGGTTCTGCCAAAGTCCGTGAGAAAGCGCGTGGCTGTGGAGGCTCTGGGCGAATTTGGCTGGGGCAAGTATGTGGGACTGGACGGAGCCGTAATCGCGATGGAAGGCTTCGGCGCCAGCGGCCCCGCGGGACAGCTCTTTGAGAAGTTTGGATTTACCGTGGATCATGTGGTGGAAGCGGTGAAGGGACTGAAGTAATCGAAACCAGTGAACGGCAGCCTCCGGGTGGATATGCCTGTATATCCATCTGGCGGCTGCTTGGAGAAATAGAAAACTGCTGCAGGAATCCAGAGTACCGGAAAGCCTGCAGCAGTTTTTTGTAGAAGAGGCGGGGATGTATTTGCTCTTGTCTCCCACCGCCCGGAATGGCTGTATATTACTGGTTTTTCTTCTCTGCCTTTAACTGTGCCATCTTCATGGCCCGAACCTTTAAGGGAAGACCGAAGAGAGTGATGAAGCCGTCGGCGTCGTGGTGGTCATAGAGATCTCCGGTGGTGAAGGAGGCCAGAGACTCGCTGTATAAGGAGTAGGGTGAGGTGGTGCCGGCTTTGATGATGTTGCCCTTGTATAGTTTGAACTTCACTTCACCGGTCACGTATTCCTGGGTGGATTCCACAAAAGCCTGAACCGCTTCGCGCAGGGGAGTAAACCATTTCCCTTCATATACGATCTGGGCCATCTTATTTGCCATATCCTTTTTGGCTTCCATGGTGGCGCGATCCAGTACCAGCTCCTCTAACTGCTGGTGGGCTTCCATGAGGATGGTGCCTCCGGGGGTCTCGTAAACGCCGCGGGACTTCATGCCTACCACCCGGTTTTCTACAATATCTACGATACCAATTCCATTGCGCCCGCCCATTTCATTCAGCTTGCGAATGATATCAGAGACTTTCATTTTCTCGCCGTTAATGCTGGTGGGGATGCCCTTTTCAAAAGTCATGGTTACCAGCTCCTCTTTGTCGGGGGCTTTCTGCGGCGGTACGCTCAAAACCAGAAGATGGTCGTAATTGGGCGCCTGCGCGGGATCCTCCAGCTCCAGGCCTTCGTGGCTGATGTGCCATATGTTCCGGTCGCGGCTGTAGCTGCTGTCCGCGGCAAAGGGGAGGTGGATGCCGTGCTGCTTGCAGTATTCAATCTCATCCTCGCGGGACTGCATGGTCCATACATCGGTCATACGCCAGGGAGCGATGATCTTGATGTCGGGGGCCAGGGCCTTGATGCTCAGCTCAAAACGAATCTGGTCGTTTCCTTTGCCGGTGGCGCCGTGGCAGATGGCAACAGCCCCTTCTTTGCGGGCAATTTCCACCAGGCGCTTGGCGATGGCGGGGCGGGCCATGGAAGTACCCAAGAGGTACTTATTCTCATAGACCGCGTTGGCCTGCACGCAGGGCATGATGTAATTTTCACAGAAATCGTCCACCACATCTTCAATATATAATTTGGATGCGCCGGAGAGTTTGGCGCGTTCATCCAGACCGTCCAGCTCGCTGCCCTGGCCGCAGTCGATGCAGCAGCAGATAACCTCATAGCCAAAGTTTTCCTTCAGCCAGGGAATAATGGCGGTGGTATCCAGTCCGCCGGAATACGCTAATACTACTTTCTCACTCATATATGGATCCTCCTGCATTTGTGTACGTATTTGAACTTTCATAAATATACAACATAATGAGAAAAAATGCAAGAGGAAATTATTTTGGCCGTTTAGGGCAAGGGAAATATGGATTGTATCTGGGGAGCCATATACGTAAACCGCGGGGGAACCGCAAAATATTGAAAAATAATGTTGCATATTATGCAAATAGAGCGTATAATTATAAAACACTTGGCATTTGCCGATTTTGCTCTGCGGGGCAGTTAAAAAGCGGGGCAGAAAACAAAGAGAGGAGAAACGGTATGATAAAAGCAGGAATCATCGGTTCCACAGGTTATGCAGGCGGTGAGCTTGCGAGGCTTCTGCTTCAGAGGGATGATGTGGAGGTTGTGTGGTATGGCTCACGCAGCTATGTGGACAAGAAATATGCATCCGTTTACCAGAATATGTTCCGCCTGGTGGAGGCGGACTGCCTGGATGATAATATGAAGGAACTGGCCAGAGAGGCGGATGTGATATTCACGGCCACGCCCCAGGGCCTGTGCGCTTCCCTGGTGGATGAGGAGATCTTGTCCGAGACGAAGATTATTGATCTGAGCGCGGATTTCCGCATCAAGGATGCGGCGGTCTATGAAAAGTGGTATAAGCTGGAGCACAAGGCTCCCCAGTTTATTGAAGAAGCGGTATACGGACTGCCGGAGGTCAACCGGGAGAAAGTGAAAAAGGCACGTCTCATTGCCAATCCGGGCTGCTTTCCAACCTGTTCCTTTTTGACGGTGTATCCGCTGGTAAAGGCAGGACTGATTGACACAAACACACTGATCATTGACGCGAAGTCCGGCACATCCGGAGCCGGGCGCGGGGCGAAGGTGGACAGCCTGTTCTGCGAGGTAAATGAAAATATAAAGGCCTACGGCGTAGCAACCCACCGGCATACCCCGGAGATCGAGGAGCAGCTCTCCTATGCGGCAGGGCATCCCGTGACAATCAGTTTTACCCCTCATCTGGTTCCCATGAACCGGGGAATTTTGGTGACCGCGTATGCATCTCTGGCCAAAGAGGTGTCTGAAGAGGAAATCCGGGCAGCTTACCGGGAGTGCTATAAGGAGGAGTATTTTGTGCGCTTCCTGGAACCGGGAGTGGTTCCCCAGACCCGCTGGGTGGAGGGGAGCAATTTTGCGGATGTAAATGTGGTTTTGGATCCCAGGACAAAGCGGGTGGTGATGATGGGAGCCATTGACAATATGGTGAAGGGCGCGGCCGGCCAGGCCATTCAAAATATGAACCTGATGTTCGGGCTGCCGGAAAATACGGGATTAAAGCAGGTTCCCATTTTCCCGTAATTGCATCAATTTACAGCGGCGCGGGCCAAGGACGCGGGTAGAAAATACAGCAGGCAGAAAGCGGGGAAGCGATATGGCAGGTACGATGGATATCCTCATCCGTCCCATGGAGACGGCGGATTATGACCAGGTATACAAACTGTGGACAGAAATCAAGGGCTTTGGGATCCGCAGCATTGACGACTCCAGGGAAGGGGTGGAGCGCTTCCTTGCGCGCAATCCCACCACCAGTGTGGTGGCGGTCCAGAACGGGCGCATCATAGGCAATATCTTATGCGGTCACGATGGGCGTACGGGATTTTTCTATCACGTGTGCGTGGCGAAAGAATACCGCAAGCACGGCATCGGCTACCGCATGGTGCGCCGGGCCATAGAGGCGCTTCAAAAAGAGGGCGTGAGCAAGGTGAGCCTGATCGCGTTTAAGCAGAACCAGGTGGGAAACGCCTTCTGGCAGGGAATCGGATGGACAGAGCGGCAGGACATCAACAGCTACGAATTTGTGCTGAATGAAGAGAATATCACGCGGTTTGTGCGGTGAGAGGATTAGAGCGCGGACGCTTTAAAAAGCGGCCGTTTAAAATAGGGAAAGGATGGATGAAAGAAATGGAAAAGGGTTTTACGCCCATCGCCGGAGGCGTTACGGCGGCAAAGGGATTTATGGCGGCTTCCACGGCGGCGGGAATCAAATACAGCGGCAGGCAGGATATGGCCATGATTTACAGCAGGATTCCCTGCCGGGCGGCGGGAACATTTACCACCAATATTGTGAAGGCGGCCCCGGTGAAATGGGATCAGGCGCGCATTGAGGAGGGAGCGGCGGCCCAGGCGGTTGTGATCAATGCGGGCATCGCCAACGCCTGCACTGGGCAGGAGGGCATGGATTACTGCAGCCAGACGGCAGAGGCAGCGGCCCAGGCGCTGGGCATTCCAAAAGAGAGCGTTCTGGTGGCCTCCACCGGGGTGATCGGCATGCAGCTTCCCATGGATCGGATCGCGGCGGGGGTTGCGGCCATGGCTCCGAAGCTGGAGGAGGGGCTTGCCGGCGGCGAGGCGGCCTCCAAGGCCATCATGACGACGGACACGAAAAATAAGGAGGCGGCGGTCCAGGTGGAAATCGGCGGCGCCACGGTGACAATCGGCGGGATGTGCAAGGGCTCCGGGATGATTCACCCCAATATGTGCACCATGTTAAGCTTTGTGACGACGGACGCGGCCATCAGCCGGGATCTGCTCCTTGCGGCCCTGCGGGAGGATATCAAAGACACCTACAATATGATTTCCGTGGACGGAGACACCTCCACCAATGATACGGTTCTCCTTTTGGCAAACGGCATGGCGGGGAACGCGGAGATTACGGAGAAGGGGCCGGATTATGAGGCGTTCTGCAGGGCCCTGCGCTATGTGAATGAGACGCTCTCCAAGAAAATCGCCGGGGACGGCGAAGGATGCACAGCCCTTTTTGAAGTGCAGATTCGGGGCGCGGCCACAAAGGAGCAGGCCAAGGTGCTGGCCAAGGCGGTGATTACCTCCAACCTGACCAAGGCGGCTATTTTCGGGCACGATGCCAACTGGGGGCGGATTCTCTGCGCCATGGGGTATTCCGGGGCGCAGTTTGACCCGGAGAAGGTGGATCTTTTCTTTGAGAGCCGGGCGGGCCGCATGCAGATTATCGCGGACGGAGTGGCGGTGGACTACAGCGAGGAGCAGGCCACAAAGATTCTCTCCGAGCCGGAGGTCCGGGCCATCGCCGATATCAAGATGGGAGAGGAAGAGGCTACAGCCTGGGGCTGTGACCTGACGTTTGACTATGTAAAGATCAATGCGGACTACCGCTCATAAGGAGGATGAAAAAATGAATTTGGAATCCATGCAGATAGAGCCTATGCAGAAGGCGGCGGTTCTCATTGAGGCCCTGCCCTATATCCAGCGGTTCAACCGGAAGATTGTGGTGGTAAAATACGGCGGCAGCGCCATGGTGGACGAGGAGCTGAAAAAGAAGGTTATCCAGGATGTGGTATTATTAAAGCTGGTCGGCTTTAAGCCCATCATTGTCCACGGAGGCGGAAAGGAGATCAGCCGCTGGGTGGGAAAAGTGGGGATGGAGCCCCATTTTATCAACGGCCTGCGGGTGACGGATGAGGCCACCATGGAAATCGCGGAGATGGTGCTGAATAAAGTAAATAAGAGCCTGGTGCAGCTGGTAAATGAGCTGGGAATCAAGGCCGTGGGCATCAGCGGCAAGGACGGCATGATGCTAAAGTGCAGGAAGAAATATGTCGGCGGACAGGACATCGGCTTTGTGGGGGAAATTGAGCAGGTGGATCCCAAGGTGATCTATGATTTGTTGGAGAAGGATTTCCTTCCGATTATCTGCCCCATTGGCTTTGACGAGGGCTTTTGCAGCTACAATATCAACGCGGACGATGCGGCCTGTGCCATCGCCACCGCGGTGAAGGCGGAGAAACTGGCGTTCCTCACGGATGTGGAGGGGGTCTATAAAGACTATGACGATAAGTCCTCCCTGATCTCCGAGATGACGGTGGAGGAGGCCCAGCAGTTTGTGGACAGCGGCATGCTGGGAGGCGGCATGCTCCCCAAGCTGCAGAACTGCATCCATGCCATGGAGCAGGGCGTGTCCCGAGTTCATATCATGGACGGGCGGATTCCTCACTGCCTGCTTTTGGAAATCTTTACGGATAAAGGTATCGGAACGGCGATTTTTAACTCAAAGGAGGATCAAAGATATTATCATGGCTGACAAGGAAATGATGGAACGGGCGGAACACGTCCTCTATAAGACATATAACCGGTTTCCGGTGGTATTTGACCACGGAAAAGGCGTGCGGCTCTATGACACTGAGGGACAGGAATATCTGGATTTCGGCGCGGGCATCGCCGTCATGGGACTGGGCTACGGCGATGAGGAGTATACCCAGGCAGTGAAGGAGCAGTTGGATAAGCTGACCCACATCTCCAACCTGTTTTACAATGCGCCCTCGGTGCGGGCCGGGGAGAAGCTCCTGGCAGCCTCGGGAATGGATAAGGTGTTCTTCACCAACAGCGGCACCGAGGCCGTCGAGGGGGCGCTGAAGATTGCGAGGCGGTACTATTACAATAAAACGCACGGCAATGCGCCGGCGGGCGAGATCATCGCCATGAACCGCTCTTTCCACGGCCGGAGCCTGGGAGCCTTATCCGTTACCGGGAATGCCCATTACCGGGAACCCTTTGCGCCCCTGATTCCGGGCATCCGTTTTGCGGATTTCAACGATCTGGACAGTGTGAAGGCGCGGATCAATGAAAACACCTGCGCCATTATCATGGAGCCCATCCAGGGCGAGGGCGGGGTTTACCCGGCCACGGAGGAATTTATAAAGGGTGTCCGGGAACTCTGCGACGCCCATGATCTTCTGCTGATTCTGGATGAAATCCAGTGCGGCATGGGCCGGTCCGGGGAAATGTTTGCCTGGCAGCATTACGGGGTCAAGCCGGATGTGATGACCGTGGCAAAGGCATTGGGTAACGGCCTGCCGGTGGGCGCGTTTTTGGCCTGCGGCAAGGCGGCGTCCGCCATGATTCCCGGAGATCACGGAACCACCTACGGGGGAAATCCTCTGGTGGGAGCCGGTGCAGAGGCGGTGCTGGATATTTTTGAGCGGCGTCGTATTGTGGAGCATGTGCGGGAGATGGGCGCGTATCTCTGGGAGAAGCTGGAGGAGCTTATGGCATCCTCGGAGACAGTCTGCGGCCACCGGGGGATGGGGCTGATTCAGGGCCTGGAGTTTACGGTTCCCGCAGGGCCCATTGTCTCAAAAGCTCTTTTGGAGGAGAGGCTGGTGCTTATAAGCGCCGGGGAAAAGGTGATCCGGTTTGTGCCGCCGCTCGTGATTGAGAAGGCGGATGTGGACGAGATGGTGAAGCGGCTGGGGCGGGTGCTGGAGCATATTTGAAAATTCATTCCCGTCATAGGGACGTTTTAAAAGCATATGGATGTATCTTATGGCAGAAAAGGCGGAGCAATCCGCCTTTTTCTTTTCCATTTCTTTCGTTTTCATTTACCAAATGTTAGGAAATATATGGGGAGAATTTTTAGCATCGCCTTTTATAATCAGGTATAACGGTTCAGACAGATATTTCGGACTGTCTGTGAATGGTAAACAAGATGCGTGAAAGCAGGAGGGAATATGAGAGAACACGAGGAAAAGCGCACAGAGGCCCAGGAGATTGACCGGAGGATTGCAGAGCTTATGGCACCCGGGGAGGATGCGGGGAGGGGAAAGAAGAGGGAGAAAGGCCGGTCTAGGGCGCGGCTTTTGGCCCGATGGAAGCGGATGAGCCGCAGGAAGAAAATTCTTGCGGCGGCAGGGATTCTGGCGGTCTTTGTCCTTGCGGGGCGGGCGGCCGCCGGGGGAGAGAAGGCAGGGGTTTTGGTGACGGTAACTCCCCTTGCAAAAAAGGATATCCAGGAAAAGCTGTCCCTTACCGGCCCTGTATCCGGGACAGACAGCGTGGATGTGGTGTCCAATATTCACGCGGAAATTACAGAAATGCATGTGAAGGAAGGGGATGCGGTAACAAAGAATCAGGTACTGGCAGTGCTTGACAGCACGGACCTTGCCAGAGAGGTGGAAATCGCCAGAAATACATATGAACTGGCAGTGGCAAACAAGGAGGAGAAGGACAAGGAGGCAGCTCTGGGCTACGAAAAGGCGGTGCAGGATTACCAGAAGGCCAGCCTGGATTACAGCCGCAACAGCCAGCTCTTTGCGGCAGGGGATATTTCCCAGATGGATCTGGAGCAGAGCGCGAACGCCTTAAATGATGCGCGCAGACAGATGGAGGGGTATCGGGTGGAGAACGGCCGGGGAGTAGCCGAGGAGTCCTACGCCCTTCAGGTGGAGAATGCGGCCTTTGAGCTGCAGAAAAAGCAGGAGGAGCTGAAGAACGCGCAGATTAAGAGCTCTATTGACGGAACTGTTGTCCGGGTTAATTCCAAGGTGGGACAGTTTGCTGACAAGGTGGAAGACGACAAGCCGATGTTCAGTATTGAAAATCTGGAACAGCTGGAGCTGGAGATCAAGGTGAGCGAATATTCCATCGGCAAAGTTCAGGTGGGCCAGAAGGCGGTGATCACCGCAGATATCCTGGACGGCGCTTCGGTGGAGGGGAAAGTGGTGAAGATATCCCCCACAGGAGAGGAGAAGGGGGGCGGCTCCACGGAACGGGTGATTCCGACCACCATTCGGATCGACGGGGATAAAAGCCGGTTGATTGCCGGAATTACCGCGAAAGCCGAGCTGTTGATCCGGGAGGCAAAGGACACCTTCTGTGTGCCGGCCACGGCCGTATTTGACAGGGGGGACGGCCCCTGCATCGCGGTGGCGGAGAATATGCGCGTTCGGATCATCCCCGTGACCCTGGGCGTGGACGGGGATGTGGAGGTGGAGGTAATCCCGAGAGAGGGGGACGTCCTGACAGAAGGAATGCAGGTGATAACCAATCCGGAGCCGCAGACAGAGGACGGGACCGCGGTAACGATTGCGGCGGGAGGTGTATGATGGGCGAGCAGAACGAACCCTTGATCCGTCTGGAAAATCTGGTGAAGATCTATGATACAGGCGCCATAAAGGTTCTTGGACTGAAAAAGATTAACCTTACCATAGAACGGGGAGAATTTGTGGCGATTATGGGCCATTCCGGCTCGGGAAAGTCCACCTTGATGAATATCCTTGGGTGCCTGGACCGGCCGACCTTGGGGCATTATTTTCTGGATGGGGAGGACACATCGGCTATGACGCCGGATGCGCTGTCGGACATCCGAAACCGGAAGATTGGTTTTGTGTTCCAGTCATTTAACTTGATTTCCCGGACGTCCGCCCTGAAAAATGTGGAGCTTCCCATGACCTATGCCAGGATTCCGAAGGCCAGGCGCACGGCCCGGGCAAAGGAGCTTCTGGAACGAGTGGGCCTGGGGGCGCGGAAGGAACATATGCCGAATGAGCTCTCCGGCGGGCAGCGGCAGCGGGTGGCGATTGCCAGGGCCCTTGCAAATGAGCCGCCCCTGATTTTAGCGGATGAGCCCACGGGTAATCTGGACACGGCCGCGTCGGTAGAGATTATGGAGCTGTTTACTGCCCTTCACCGGGAGGGGACCACCGTGGTCCTGGTGACCCATGAGGAGGACATCGCGGCGTTTGCGCAGAGGGTCATCCGGTTTGGAGACGGGCGGATTTTGAGCGATGAGAAAAACGAAGCGCCGGCGGGTGGAGGCGATACGGGCCGTGCGGAAGGGCCGGCGGCCGGAGAGGAGGCAAGGCATGCTGATTGAAAATATGATGATGGCTTTTTCTGCCATCCGGGCCAACAAGATGCGCTCCATTTTGACCATGCTGGGTATTATCATCGGCATCGGTTCGGTGATTTCCATCGTGTCCATCGGGGACACCATGCGGGGGCTTTTCGCGAACCTGTATAAAAATGTGGGGGTCACTCAGGCGTATATTTCCATCGGATACTGGGTGGAGGATGTGCGGCAGAGCGATTATTTTACTCTGGATGAGATGGAGCGGGCCAAGGAGGCCTTCGGGGATCAGATCGCGTATATTGACAGTTCGGCATCAGCCAGCGCAAAGGCATCATATAAGCGGACGAATATCGATTTTGACTATCAGGGTATTGACTACAACTATCAGGATGTCCAGCCGGTGAACATGGTTTACGGAAGATATCTGAATGAGGGGGATGTGCTGGGGCGGCGGAAAAATGTGGTGATGGACACGGACAGCGCAAAAATGCTCTTCGGCGTGGAGAATGCGGTAGGAAAGACGTTTCGGACGACTCTGTACGGCAGCACGGACGACTATACGGTGGTAGGCGTTTATAAGAAGGAGATCAATGCGTTTCAGGCACTGATGATGGGAAGCAGCAATAACCGGGGCTCGGCATTTCTGCCCTATACGCTGCTTACTTGGCCCAATGATACCTTTTATCAGCTCCGCATGTTTGGGGCGGAAAATATGGATATGGATCAGTTTGTCCGGCAGTTCAAGGCTTACGCGGCAAAAATGCATTCCCGGCAGCCGGAGGATATGTATATGTACACAGCCATGCAGGAGATGAAATCCGTGGACGCGGTGATGGGCGGCCTTTCTATGGCGGTGGGAGGAATCGCCGCTATTTCACTGATAGTCGGCGGCATTGGAATTATGAATATTATGCTGGTTTCTGTGACGGAGCGGACGCGGGAAATCGGCATCCGCAAGGCTCTGGGAGCCAGAACAAGGGATGTACTGGTGCAGTTTTTGACGGAATCCGCTATTTTGTCCGCATGCGGCGGGATAATCGGGGTGATCCTGGGGGTGGGAATTGTGTCCCTGGGCGGACTGATTTTGAAAATGCCGGTGGTGATTAAGCCGGGAATTGTTTTGCTTGCGGTGTCATTTTCCGCGGTGGTGGGCATTTTCTTCGGTCTGTATCCCGCGTCAAAGGCGGCGGGGGCGGATCCTATTGACGCACTGCGGTATGAATAGAGGGGGAATTTCGAGGATGAGGCGCAGAAAAACATATGCATGCAGAATGGCCGCATACTGTATGGCGGCGGGTCTTGGGCTCGGGAGCGGAGGACTCTTTGCGATTCCGCCCTTGGAGGCCATAGCCAGCCCGGAGTTTGCCTATCCGCCGGAAAAATGGGCCGCGCTCCGGGATAATGTGATGGAGTACGAAGAGCTGGCGGACTTAGTTCACGAGTACAATGCCACGGTGATCAATAATCGCCTGGAGTACGATGAATACCGGGGAAAGAGCCGCGATGACCTGAAAAACGCTTATCAAAATCTGGCGGATTCGATGTACCAGGCAAGCGATGATCTGTTGGATTCAGTGAATGAGGATGACCCGGGCTATGGGAGAGTGGCTGCCCAGGCCGCCCTTTCCCGGGTGCAGGCAGAGCAGAACCAGGATTTGGCGGACGCGCAGAATGAGGACGGGGCGATTAAGAAGCTGGAGTATGAGCGGGAAGAGGCAGCTTTGGTGCAGCAGGCTCAAACCAAGATGATTTCCTACTGGCAGAAGGAGGAGGCACGCCCGTCCCTGGAGGCCGCCTACGCCCTTGCGCGGTCCCAGTATGAGGCGGCTGCCATCAGGGCCGGGGCGGGGATGCTCTCCCAAACCGAGCTTTTGGCCGCAGAGGAGAGGGCGGAGAGCGCCAAGGCGGCGCTCCTCACCAATGAGAAAGAGCAGGATGCTCTGCGCAGGGAGCTGTGTGTGATGACGGGGTGGGCCCATGATGCTTCCCCGGAGATTCAGTCCGTCCCCATCCCGGGTAAGGAGGAGCTGAACGCGGTTCGTCCGGAGGAGGATTTGAACCGGGCCGTGCAGGCAAATTTTGTGCAGAGGGCCAACGAAGGCCGCTTAAAATACACCAGCACGGCCGGAAACCAGCGGGAGATAATGGAGAAAAAGGTGGCGGCCGGAGCTGCAAAAATCAAGGCGGATGTGGCTGCCAAATATCAGCTTCTGTCCCAGGCAGGGGAAGACTATGAGCAAGCGGCGCAGGAGTATGAGCTGACAGAACGCCAGGCGGAGGCTGCCGGCCTTCGGCAGGGTTTGGGCATGATTTCCGCCAATCAGTATGAAGAGCAGAGGGCAGGCCTGGCCCAGAAGCAGGCGGCGCTGCGGCAGGCCGGCCTTTCTCTGCGGCAGGCGCTTGAGGACTACCGGTGGGCGGTGAATGGGCTGGCGCAGGCAGAGTAGGGCGGCCGCGGCGATGGCCGCATGATGCAGAGGAAAGGAGATGTGGGACGGATGAGAGAGGGGCGGAAGATGCGGATCGGCTGGCGGCTGCGCGCGTACCTGCGCGCGCGTCTTTGCCTGCGGGGCGCCGGGCGAAGCTGCGCGGCCCTGGGGCTGGGATTGTTTTTGGGACTGGGGCCAGCGGGGACGGGAGCGGCTGCCTGGGCGGCGACGGCGGAGGGAGAATTGCCCGTCTGGACCGCCTTGGCAGAGGAGGAAACGTTGGCTGGGACTGCCTCGGCGTTGCAGGTGCAGATTTTGCAGTATGCGGATTTGGAAGGACGGATTAAAGAACAAAATCCGCAGGTACAGATGGAGCGTATTTCCTATGAGAGCAGGATTGCTGCCTATGAGATGGCGCGGGATGACCTGGAAGAGACAAGAAAGCACCTGCGCCGGGAGGCGTCGGATCGGGAAGAAGAAGGGGACGCGGACGGGGCGGCCCATTACCGCAGCCAGGCTGAAGCGTTAAAGCAGGCCGTGGAGGATATGGATAAGCAGATTCGCCGGGCCTCGGGGAGCAGTCAGACTCTGGGGCTTTCCCGGCTGGAGGACACGATGCTTTGGACAGCGCAAAATCTAATGGGAACCTATAATACGCTGAAACTGGATCGGATGGCTGCCGAGGCCGAGGCGGATCTGGCGTGGAGCCAGTATGAGCAGGCGCAGAATCAGGCTGCCCTCGGGGCTGCCTCGTCCCGAGCGGCCCAGGAAGCGAAGGCGGCCGCCCAGGCCAAAGCGAACCGGGCGGCATCTCTTCGGAAGGAGATGGAGCGGACGAAGGCAGAGCTTCTTCTATTGGCGGGATTTTCAGCAGAGGACTCCGTGGAAATCGGAGGAATGCCGGTACCCGATGCGTCCCGGATGGACGCGATGGACTGGGAGGCGGATCGGAGAAAGGCATTGGGAAATAATTATGAGCTGCGGGAGCAGAGAGGGGGAAGCTTTTCGGGAACCAACAAGCAGCTTCACGCCAGGCAGAGGGAGATTTCCCAGAGTGAGGAAACGATGTACGCGGGATTCGCGGCCCTGTATCAAGATGTGCTGACGAGCCGCAGCCTTCAGGAGGCGGCGGCCAAAGGCCAGGTCTCCGGGGAGGCGGCCTGGCGGACAGTTTCCCACCAGTGGGAGCTGGGCATGCTCTCCCGTCAGGAATATCTGGAGGCCCGCCATGCGTATCTGCAGCGGGCGGCGGAGAAGGGAAAGGCGGATATCCGGTTCCAGCTGGCGATGGACGCGTATGAATGGGCCAGACAGGGGTTGATGCGGTGAATGGCGAGAGTTATAAAGCTCTTGACAAATCCCCCCAAAAACAGTATATTGGTACGGAACACAGCGGTCTTTACAGCCGCAGTGAAAAATCAAATAAAGCAGAGTTGAGAGTGAACGAGAGTTCATGAAGGGGTGCACCACCGCGGGCGCATTTCTTTGTGGACTCTTTTTTTGTATACAGGCCATAAGCGCATGGGAATTCAACTGTGCGCGGACAGAAGCAAAAACTCTGCAAAAGGAGGCATAAGTGATTCGGGTAAACGGAAAGCAGGAGACGTTTGAGGGGACGATTTCCCTGAAAGCGTATGTGGAGAAAAAGGGCTACCGGCCGGAGCGGATTGCGGTGGAGCGCAATGGGGAGATTGTTCCCAGGAACCGGTATGGAGAAACCCTTCTGGCCGATGGGGATGTGCTGGAAATCGTGAGCTTTGTGGGAGGCGGCTGAGAGATGGGAGAGGAGAGAAAGGCTCCGAATAGGATCCCCTCGAAAGAGGAGATGGAGAGAGCCCTCACAGAGCGCCACACGCGGGGATTCCAGGAAAAGCTCTCGGCAGCCCGCGTGGCCGTGGCAGGACTGGGCGGACTGGGCTCCAACATCGCCCTCTGGCTGGCGAGACTGGGGGTGGGGCATCTTCTCCTGGTGGATTTTGACCGGGTAGAGCTGTCCAATTTAAACCGCCAGCAGTATTTTCTGAGGCACTTGGGAATGGAGAAGGCCCGGGCGATGGAGGAGATTTTAAAGGAGGTCAATCCCTACCTGGATGTACGGTGCCTGTGCTGCCGGGTGCGGGAGGATAATCTGGAGGAAATTTTTCAGGATTGGGATTATATCTGTGAGGCCTTTGACCGGGCGGAGGAGAAGGCTATGCTGGTCAATGGAATTTTGGAGCATTTTCCGGAGAAAATCCTGATTGCCGCGAGCGGCATGGCGGGATTTGGGCGCAGCGGGGAAATTCGTACCCGGCGGATTTCCAAAAATTTTTACTTGTGCGGGGATGGGGCATCGGAGTCCGGTCCCGGATACGGGCTCATGGCGCCGCGGGTGGCCCTGTGCGCGGCTCACCAGGCAAATCTGGCTGCAGAGCTGATTCTTGGGGGAGCGGCGGAGTGAGGGCGCGGAAGCGGACGGATAACAACTGTAAAAAGGAGAGAAGAACGATGAACAGAGAGACAGACACTTGGAAACTGGGAGACCACACATTTACCTCCCGTTTTATACTGGGATCGGGGAAATATTCCCTGGAGCTCATTCAGGCCGCGGTGGAGCAGGCCGGGGCCCAGATTGTGACCATGGCTCTGCGCAGGGCCAATGAGGGCGGCCTGGCGAATATCCTGGACTACATACCTGAGGGAGTGACCATTCTCCCCAATACTTCCGGCGCGCGCAACGCGGAGGAGGCGGTGCGCATCGCCCGCCTGTCCCGGGAGGTGTGCGGAAGCGATTTTGTGAAGATTGAGATTATGCGGGACACCAAGTACCTGCTGCCGGACAATTCCGAGACCATAAAGGCGGTGGAGATCCTGGCAGAGGAGGGCTTCGTGGTGATGCCCTACATGTATCCGGACCTGAACGCGGCCAGGGATATGGCGGCTGCGGGGGCGGCCTGCATTATGCCCCTGGGGGCGCCCATCGGCTCCAACAAGGGGCTGTGCACCCGGGAATTTATCCAGATTCTCATTGATGAGATTGACCTGCCCATCATCGTGGACGCGGGTATCGGAAGGCCTTCCCAGGCCTGTGAGGCTATGGAGATGGGCGCGGCGGCCGTCATGGCCAACACGGCTATCGCGACGGCGGGGGATGTGCCGGCCATGGCATTGGCATTCCGAAAAGCTGTGGAGGCAGGACGGGCCGCGTATCTTTCCGGACTGGGCCGGGTGATGGAGAAGGGGGCCAGCGCCTCCTCGCCGCTGACGGGATTTTTGCAGGACTAAAAGATAGGGCCCGGGCCGGCGGTTTTGCCGGACAGGAAGTCATGGGGCCCGTGAGGAGGACGAAAATGAGCATTGAAAATCATATAAATGAGAGCATTTTGAGCGATAAAATCCGGGAGGATCAGAAGGAAAACCGCATCGACCATATGACCTACCTGCCGGGGATGGAGGATATCGGTTCGGAGATTATGGAGCGGGTTTTGGCGGAAACTGCGGCCTACGACTACGACAATTATACGGCGGAGGATGTGCGGCGGGCCTTGTCCCATGAGAGAAAGGATCTTAGGGATTTCGGGGCCCTGCTTTCCCCGGCAGCTCTGCCTTTTTTGGAGGAGATTGCCCGGTGTGCCAAGCGGGAGAAGGAGCGCTATTTTGGAAATTCCATCACCATGTTTACGCCCCTCTATATTGCCAACTACTGCGAGAATTACTGTATTTACTGCGGGTTCAACTGTCACAACAAGATCCGCCGGGCCCAGCTTGCGCCGGAGGAAATTGAAAAAGAAATGGCAGCGGTGGCGGCTACAGGCCTGAAGGAGATTCTGATTCTCACCGGGGAGAGCCGGAGCCGTTCCACGGTGGAATATATAGGGGAGGCCTGCCGGATTGCCAGGAACTATTTCCGGGTGGTGGGGCTTGAAATTTATCCCTTAAATTCCGATGAATACGCCTATCTGCACAAATGCGGGGCCGATTATGTGACCGTATTTCAGGAGACCTATAATCCGGACAAGTATGAGACCCTGCACCTGGCAGGACATAAGCGCATCTTTCCTTACCGGGTAAATGCCCAGGAGCGGGCTCTTATGGGGGGCATGCGGGGTGTGGGATTCGGCGCGCTGCTGGGGCTAGACGATTTCCGCAGGGACGCCTTTGCCACGGGGCTTCACGCCTGGCTCATCCAGAAGAAGTATCCCCAGGGGGAGATCGCGTTTTCCTGCCCGAGGCTGCGGCCCATCATCAATAATGACCGGATCAACCCCATGGATGTCCACGAGGCCCAGCTCCTCCAGGTAGTCTGCGCCTACCGGCTGTTCATGCCGTTTGCCAGCATTACCATCTCCACCAGGGAGTGCGCCCGGGTGCGGGATAATCTGGTGAAAATCGCGGCTACCAAGATATCCGCCGGGGTGAGCACCGGCGTGGGCGAGCATGTGGAGGAGCTGAAGGACCGGGGGGACGAGCAGTTTGAGATTTCCGACGGGCGCTCCGTGGAGGAGGTCTACGGGGACCTGCAGGGCCTGGGCCTGCAGCCGGTGATGGCGGAGTACGTGTATGTGTAGATATAGGGATTTTATAGCGGTGACAAATAGGAAGCTGTGCAGCCGCCCCTTTGAGGAGCAGATGGAGCGGGTGTGCGCCCTGGGGCCTGCGGCGGTGATTCTGCGGGAGAAGGATTTGACGCCGGAGGAGTACGGCAGGCTGGGGGAGAAGGTTTTGAAAATCTGCCGGGCCTTCGGAGTGGACTGCATGTATCACACCTTTGCGGAGGAGGCGGTGAAGGCCGGGGTGCGGCGGATTCACCTGCCCTTGGGGACGTTTGAGGCGCTGGCCGGGGGAGGGGATAAGCCTCCTGCCCCAAAGGGGAGCCGGTTCCGAGATCAATTTGACTGCATCGGCGTGTCCGTCCACTCCGTGGAGGAAGCGCTAAGAGCCCAGGCACTGGGGGCCGCCTACGTGACGGCGGGCCACATCTATGCCACGGACTGCAAAAAGGGGGCGCCGCCCAGGGGCCTTGCTTTCCTTGAAGAAGTGTGCCGGGCCGTGGATATCCCGGTCTGGGCCATCGGCGGGATTGGCCTGGACGGCGGGCAGCTGGCCGAGGTAAAGGCGCGGGGAGCCGCGGGGGCCTGCGTCATGTCGGGGATGATGCGGGTGTAACTTGTAAATGCGCCGAATCCATGCTATAAATAAGGGACAGGATTGACGGCGAGGAGGGACGGCATGAAAAAACGTATATCGGTCATTTCATTGATTCCCAGATCCGGGCGGTTTTATGCCGGGCAGGTTCGGGAGCTTTTTGGGGATAAAGCAGAGGTCATGGCCTACAGCACAGGGGACGGCTCTGTGAAAAATGTGAGGCCTTCGGACCTGTATATGATTACCACGGACGCGTTTAAGGAGGCACAGGAGGCCGGAAGGTATGTTCCGGCGGACGGCCAGGTGGTGGAGATTGAGGTGACCTATTCCAAGAAGACGGTGCGGGAGCTGAAGGAGATGCCGAAGGGAACGCCCGTCCTTTTTGTGAACGCCACCCAGCAGATGGCGCGGGAGGCCATCACCCAGTTGGAGCAGCTGGGGGTGAGTCAGCTCTCCTTCATGCCCTACGGGCCGGACTCGCCGGTGCCCGAGGGCTTTGAAATCGCGGTGACTCCGGATGAGGCGGATTTTGTCCCTCCGGGGATGAAAAAGGTGATTAACATCGGCCACCGTCCCTGCACGGCTGCCACTATGATTGAGGCAGCGGTGCGCCTGGGACTGGAGGAGCTTCTGGAGGAGGAAGCCTTCAAGCAGTACATGCGCTCCATGGAGGCCAAAAACTACAGCTTTGAGAAAATGTTCCTCCGCTCCCAGAGACTGGAGAGCCGCATTGACATTCTTCTGGAGATTCTGGATGAAGGGATTATCGGTGTCAACGAGCGGGGGGAGGTTTTTGCGTGCAACCGGATGGCAAGGGATATCACCGGGGTAAAGGATATGGAGGCTATCGGGAAAATTGCGGAATCAATCTTTCCCTACATTCCTTTTGGCAATGTGATGGAGGAGAAGACGCCCCGTTTGCCCCGCCTCATCCGCATCCGGGGCGTTGATATCAATGTGGCAGTGGTCCCTGTTCTGCGGCAGGGCGCGTGCATCGGCGCCTTTGCCACCCTTCAGCGGTTCAGCGAGCTGGAAAAACGGCAGAATGAGCTGCGCAGCCAGCTCCTCCAGAAGGGCTACCGCGCCAAGTACGGGTTTGAGGATTTTTTGGGAAATTCTCCGGCAGTGGAGAGGACAAAGGCCATTTTGGAAAAAATGGCGGGGACAGAGCTTCCGGTGCTTTTAATCGGGGAAACAGGAACCGGCAAGGAGGTCCTGGCCCATGCCATTCACCGGGCTTCCGCCAGGAGCCAGGGCCCCTTTGTGGCCATCAACGTGGCGGCCATGCCGGAAAATCTTCTGGAGAGCGAGCTCTTCGGCTATGAGGAAGGGGCATTTACCGGGGCGAAAAAGGGCGGAAGGCCGGGACTGTTTGAATTTGCACACAAGGGTACTCTCTTTCTGGACGAGGTGGAGGGTATGAGCCAGGCCATGCAGGTGAAGCTTCTGCGGGTGCTCCAGGAGCGGGAGATTATGCGGGTGGGCGGAAACCAGATAATCCGGGTGGATGTGCGCATTGTGGCGGCCACCAATGAATTTCTGGAGGAGATGGTGGAGAAGGGGAGCTTCCGCCGGGATCTCTACTACCGTCTGAATGCCCTTCCGGTGCTGATTCCGCCTCTCAGAGAGCGGGGGGATGACATTTTCCTCCTGTTCGAGCGGTTTTTCAGGAAAGCCGGGGGAACCTATGGCCTGTCGGATGAAGTGCGGGAGCTTTTCCGGCGGTACAAATGGCCGGGAAATGTGAGAGAACTCCAAAACGTGGCGGAGTATCTGGGGTTTGCGGGGCAGGAGGAGATTCAGGTGGAGGATCTTCCGCCCACCTTCCTGCGTTCCTTTGAGCGGGAGGAGGAACGGCAGGAAGGAAGGCATGCGTCAGGCGATGCGCCTGGTTATGTTCACGAGAGCCGGGAAGAAGGACTGGAACCGGTTCGTGAGGACCGGGGAGAAGAGTTCTGGTTCGTTCTGGAACAGCTCTATAAAGCATGTGAACAGGAGCGTCTGATTGGCCGGGAAGGAATTCTGAAGGCGGCCCGTGCCAGGCGGTTTCCCATCTCCCAGAAGGAGGTGCGGGATTTGCTGACGCAGATGGAGGCAGAGGGGCTGGTGAAGGTGACCCGCGGGCGCGGCGGGAGCCGGATTACGGAAAATGGTCAAAGAATGTGGGAAAACAGAAAAAACAACCAATTAATTAAAGTATGACCAATTAATAAAGAGGTCGTGGAAGGCAAATTCTAAAAAAACTATAAAAAGTATTGAAAAACCGTTAAAAATTAATCAAGAAAAAAGTTGGCATAGAATTTGCTGTTTAGTAAGATATGAGATGTATCCTCTCATTTTTAGGATATAGAAAACTGTGTGACAGCAGAGAATGGAGGGACAAATGAAGTACAATTTTGATGAAGTCATTGACCGGAGTAAGAACCGCTCGGCCAAATATGACGAAAGGGAAAAGAAGTTCGGCACCAAGGATGTGATCCCCATGTGGATTGCGGATATGGATTTCCGGACAGCGCAGCCCATCATCGATGCCGCTAAGAAGAAGGCGGAGGAAGGAATCTGGGGATATACATCACGCCCCGCCTCCTACTATGAAGCGGTCTGCGGCTGGCAGAAGCGCCGCAATGGCTGGGAAATTGACAAAAGCATGATCAGCTTTGCGCTGGGTGTTGTTCCGGCCATGTCATCTATGGTAAATGTATTCACAAAGCCTGATGAGAAGGTTCTGATCCAGACTCCGGTTTATTCGGAATTTTATGATGTAACCGAGAGCTGGGGGCGTCAGGTGATAGAATCTCCGCTCCAGGAAAAAGACGGCGAGTGGTGCATTGACTGGGAAGATTTTGAAAAAAAGGCTGCGGAAGCAAAGCTTTTCTTCCTGTGCAACCCCCACAATCCCTTGGGAATTGTGTGGGCCAGAGAGCAGCTTACCCGGATGTGTGAGATTTGTATCCGCAACCATGTGCTGATTGTGTCTGATGAGATTCATTCAGATCTGATCTTCCACGGAAAGAAGCATATTCCCACCGCGACTCTTTCGCCGGATATCGCTTCTCATGTGATTGCCTGTACATCAGGAACAAAAACGTTTAATCTGGCGGGAATCCAGGCTGCGGCCATTATTTTTCCCAACCAGGAATTGAAAGCTGTCTATGACAAGTTCTGGGTGAATCTGGACATTCACCGCAACAACTCCTTTAGCTCCGTGATTATGGAGACGGCATTTAATGAGGGAGAGGAATGGCTGGAGCAGCTTTTGGAGTATATCTCCGGAAATTTTGATTTCATTCACGAATACTGCAAAGAGCATATTCCCCAGATCAAGCCGAATCTTCCGGACGCTACCTATCTGGTGTGGCTGGATTGCCGGGATTTGGGCATGACCAATGAGGAACTTCGGGAGTTCATGATTCACAAAGCAGGCCTCGGTCTGAATGAGGGGTGGGCTTTTGGACGGAGCTTGTCCGGCTATATGCGGCTGAATGCGGCCTGTCCCCGCAGTGTGATTGAAAAAGCGCTGAAACAGCTCGAGACTGCGGTGGCAGCCTTGTAATCTGTGTTTGCATCAAAAAACGGAACAGGATTTACATTGGAGGAAAATAGTATGACTAACAAGAACAAAAAAGAAGGCTTTATCATGCGGGCCTTGGATACGGTAGAGCGCGTAGGAAACGGCATGCCGGATCCGGTTACTCTTTTTATTATCCTGGTAGGCGTGGTAATTCTTGCATCTGCAATCTGCGCCGGTCTGGGCGTATCTGTAACATATCAATCGATTGACACGGCCAGCGGCCAGCTGCAGGATGTAACGGTGAGCGCCGTGAACTTGCTTTCCGCAGACGGCATCCGTCACATGGTGACTACCGTAGTGAGCAACTTTACCAGCTTCTTCCCCCTGGGAACTGTATTCACCATCATGATTGGTGTGGGTGTTGCGGATGGAAGCGGCTTTATGTCCGCTCTGCTGCGCAAGGTGGTCGCCGCTACCCCCAAGGCCTGCGTAACCGCAGTAGTTGTGTTCCTGGGCGTTATGTCCAATATCGCTTCTTCTACAGGATATGTAGTGCTGGTCCCCCTGGGCGCTGTTGTATTCATGGCATTTGGCCGTCATCCCATTGCAGGCTTGGCAGCAGCTTTCGCCGGTGTGTCCGGAGGATGGAGCGCGAACCTGCTGATCGGAACCAACGACCCCATGTTTGCTGGAATGTCTACCCAGGCAGCCCAGATGCTGGATCCCAATTACACAGTGCTTCCGGTTTGCAACTGGTTCTTCATGGTTGCTTCTACGTTCCTGGTAACGATTATTGGAACTGTTATCACAGATCGTCTGGTTGAACCGAGACTTACTCCCTATGTGCCGGATGTGACAGAGCAGGTACAGGATATTGCGCTGAATGAAAAGCGCGGCATGCGCTGGGCCGGAATTACCGCCCTGATTTATGTTGCGATTATGGTGGTTCTTGTGGCTCCTACCAACGGACTGTTAAGAGATCCGGAGACTCACGGTTTCTTAAGCTCTCCCTTTATGAGCGGAATTATCTTCTTCATGATGCTTCTGTTCCTTCTTCCCGGCCTTGCATATGGCCTGGGCGCTGGAACCATTAAGAATGATAAAGATATGGTAGCATTGATGACCAAGACCATCACCGGGCTTTCCGGATTCTTGGTTCTCTGCTTCTTTGCTGCTCAGTTTACCGCCCTGTTTGATTATTCCAAGCTTGGAACCATTATCTCCGTAGCCGGGGCAAATGCTCTGGAATCCATCGGATTTAAGGGACTTCCTCTGCTGATTGCCTTTGTTGTATTAACCGCAGTTGTGGATATCTTTATCTCCGTGGACTCCGCTAAGTGGGCTATTATGGCACCGATTTTTGTGCCTATGTTCATGCAGCTTGGCCTGTCTCCTGAAGCGACGCAGGCAGCTTACCGGATCGGAGATTCCACATCCAATATTATTGCTCCGATGATGCCCTTCTTCCCTCTGACGGTGGCTTTCTTCCAGAAGTATGATAAGAAGGCGGGAATCGGAAGTGTTGTATCTACGATGCTTCCCTACTCTCTGGCATTCCTGATCGGATGGACACTGCTCTTTATTGTGTGGTATCTGCTGGATCTGCCCTTAGGCCCCGGCTCACCAGTTACTTATACTATGATGTAATATTCGGGCAATCCTGCTGCTTATGCGGCAGGATTGTCTGAAATCGGGATACAGTTGAAAGGAAAAGGTGAATGTTATGCAGCCAAAGGAAAACAAAATCAAAAAACTTCTTCAGGAAAACGGGCTGGACGGGGCCATCGTGTCCTCGCCGGAGAATTTCCACTATGTGGTGGGATTCGGCGGCCATCAGCACACGGTATCCCGTCAGCCGGGCTTTACCCTGGCTGTGATGCGGGCGGACGACAAGGTTCCCACCCACATCACTACCATGGATTTTGAGGCGGCTACTTTCCGCATTAAGGCCGCCGGCCTTGGATTCGTGGTAGACCCGTATGACACCTGGGTGGGCTTAAAGACCTGGGCGGAGATCGCCGAGGGAGCACCCACAGTGGACAAAGCTCGGATGGAGAGCTCCAATGACAAGCTGGAGGCCTTTGTGAAGGCCTGCGATCTGGCGGACAAACGCATCGGCATCGAGATGGACTATCTGCCTATGAATTATTATAAAATGCTGACAGAAAAGTTCCCGGAGGCAGAGTTTGTAAATATCTCCGATCTGTTTGTCTATGCCAGAAGTGTAAAGACTCCGGAGGAGATTCAGATGTTCCGCGACCTCTGCCGGATTGCGGATCATGGATTCACCGAGGTCAGCAAGATGGCGGGCATCGGCGTGACGGAGAAGGAGATGGCCCAGTGCTTCCGCGAGGACGTGATGAAGTCCGGATTCTGCGTGCCCAGCTCCTGGTCTATGTTCTCCACAGGCCCATCCGGCGCGCGGCTGACCCTGCCCGGAGACGGCGTGGTGAAGGACGGAGATGTGGTTAAATTCGATGCGGGTGTGAACGCGGAGTTTGATTTTTACACCACAGATACTTCCCGGGCTTGGGTGATCGGAAATGGAGATCCCGCTCTTTTAAAACTGAAGGATCGGCTCTACGAGGGCCAGCGGCGTATGATTGCCGCGGCAAAGCCAGGGCTTCCCATCAACGAGCTCTATCATACGGCCTATGATTATGTAAAGGAAATGTTCCCCTGTTACCGCAGAGGCCACCAGGGTCATTCCATCAGCCTGGGGCCTGCTACCGCGGAAGCTCCCTATATCAACGCCACAGAGACCCGGCCTTTGGAGGCTGGTATGGTGCTGGCTATGGAGGTTCCCTGCTACATTGACGGGGTGAATGGGTTCAACATTGAGGATATGGTGCTGATCACCGAGGACGGCTGCGAGGTACTTACGCCAAATACACCGCATTACTTACGTTGATTTTTCAGGACGGCGGGGGCAAGCAGGCACAGCCGGGCATCAAGCTCGCTTGCAAGCCAGGCTGTGCCTGCTTGCCCACATCGGATGAATATCCGATGCTTCTTGTACGGCCGAAGGCCGGACAAGAAGACCGCCGTCCGAGTGCGGAGAGGCCGGGCGTCAAGCTTGCTTGTAAGCCGGGCGTCCGTGACATAGTCACCAGCCACAGTCATAAATAACGTGACAAAACCGGCATATCCGGTTATAGTAATAGTATCCGGAGGGCCTGCGCTGCGGGCCCTTTATTGTATCTGTCAGATGACGAGGAAAGGAGAATTATCCAATGAAGGTAGTAATTGTAGGCGGCGTGGCCGGAGGCGCGGGATGCGCGGCCAGACTTCGCCGGCTGGATGAGAATGCGGAAATTATTATGCTGGAACGGGGAGAGTACATCTCCTATGCCAACTGCGGCCTCCCCTATTATGTGGGCGGGGTCATTACGGATAAAAAGGCCCTTCAGGTGCAGACCGTGGCGGGCTTTCGCAGCCGCTTCCGTGTGGATGTGCGCACGGAGAGTGAAGTGATCTCTGTAGATACGCAGAAAAAGACCGTGCAGGTGCGGCACGGCGGAGAAACCTATGAGGAGAGCTATGACAAGCTGGTGCTTTCCCCCGGCGCTTCCCCGGTGAAGCCTCCCATCCCCGGGATGGAGGAGAACCAAGTATTTACGCTGCGCAACATTCCGGACACCTACGCGATTTATGATTTTATTGAGGAAAATAAGCCTAAAACCTGTGTAGTGGTGGGCGCCGGATTTATCGGCCTGGAGATGGCGGAAAACCTCTCGGAGCGGGGCCTTGCGGTGACCGTAGTGGAGGGAGCCTCCCATGTAATGCCTCCCATCGACATGGATATGGCCCATCAGGTTCATAACTATATCCGGGCAAAGGGCTTAAACCTGTATCTGGGACAGACCTGCACGGCTATGGACAAGGATGGAGTAATCCTGGGAAACGGACAGAAAATCCCGGCGGATATGGTGCTCCTTAGCATTGGCGTGCGGCCTGATACGGCATTTTTAAAGGACAGCGGCATTGAAATGGGAGCCAGGGGAGAGATCCTGGTAAATGAGTACATGGAGACCTCCGCGGCGGATGTGTACGCTCTGGGCGATGCGGTTTCCACCTTCCATGTGGTCAGCGGCGCAAAGGTGGTCATCCCTCTGGCGTCCCCGGCCAACAAGCAGGGACGGATTGTGGGAGATAATTTGAGCGGCAGGCGCACCGCCTACAAGGGAAGCCAGGGAACCTCCATCATGAAGTTCTTTGACATGACCGTGGCGGTCACCGGAGAGAAGGAGGAGAGCCTGAAGGCCCAGGGACGGGCGTACCGCAAGGCCATCACCACCTCGGCCTCCCACGCGGGCTATTATCCCGGCGGCGGCATGATGACGGTGAAGACCCTCTTTGACCCGGAAACCGGGGTCATTCTGGGCGCCCAGATTGTGGGCACCGAGGGCGTGGACAAGCGGATTGACGATTTGGCAAACGCCGTGCGCTTCAAGCTCACGGGCCTTGACCTCCAGGAGATGGAGCTGGCCTACGCGCCGCCTTTCTCGTCAGCCAAGGATCCGGTGAACATGGCCGGATACGTGATTGAAAACATGATGGAAGGACTGATGAAGCCCTTCTATCTGGAGGATCTGGAGAATCTTCCGGCGGATGCCCAGAAGGTGGATGTGCGCACCGAGGGCGAGTACGCAAAGGGGACGATCCCGGGATTTATCAATATCCCCCTGGACAGCCTGCGGGAGCGCTTGGACGAGCTGGATTTGACCAAAAAGATTTATATTACCTGCCAGATTGGCCTGCGCGGCTACCTGGCCCAGAGGATTCTGGCCCAGCACGGGGCGGATACCGAAAACCTGGCCGGCGGCTACCGGCTCTATGAGATGATGGAGAAGGACAAGAAGGATATGGCGGCCGTGGCGGGCAAATGCGCGGCATGCGGGATGGAGATTTCATAGAAATTAACAGAAAACCAATAAACTTTCGGCGAAAGATAATGAAACATTAACGAATTTTTAATTTTCGTCCAAAAATCATTGACTTTCCGGAGGCGCAGGAGTAAAATCCAACCCAAAAACGAGCAAGGGCGCCGGCAGATATCTGCGGCGTCCTTCTCGTTTTTGAAAATTTTATAACCGGACGGTTTATAACCGGACGGCACGAGGGCGTGTGTTTCTGCATACTGGCGGCAGGGATACACGCCTTCTTTCGTGAAGGAAACACCAGTGCGGCCCAGAGCTGGCGGCCCGGACGGCTAAAAGAGGAGGAATGAAAAATGTATTCAGCGACAGATGTAATGTGGACCCTGGTTGCGGCGATACTGGTGTTTTTTATGCAGGCAGGCTTTGCCCTCTGCGAAGCCGGGCTGACCCGGGCAAAGAATACGGGAAACATTCTTATGAAAAATATGATGGATTTCTGCATCGGAACGCCCTGCTACTGGCTGGTGGGCTTCGGGCTCATGTTTGCGGGAGCGGGGCCGTTAATCGGCGGCTTTGACCCGCTGATTCAGGGAAGCTATGATTTCGGCACGCTGCCTGTTTGGTGCTATGCCATTTTCCAGACGGTGTTCTGCGCCACCGCGGCCACCATTGTGTCGGGATCTATGGCGGAGCGGACGAATTTTAAAGCGTACTGCGTGTACAGCGCGGCCATCAGCCTGGTTGTGTATCCGATTTCCGGCCACTGGATCTGGGGAGGCGGATGGCTGGCGGCCAGAAGCTTTCACGACTTTGCAGGCTCCACCTGCGTGCATATGGTAGGCGGCCTGGTGGCCTGCCTGGGAGCGGCTCTCTTAGGGCCCCGCATTGGAAAATATGGAAAGGACGGGAAAGCGCGGGCGATTCCCGGACACAACATGACTGCCTGTGCCCTGGGCGTATTCATTCTCTGGTTCTGCTGGTTCGGATTTAACGGGGGCTCCACGGTGGCCATGAGCACGGACGCGGATATGGAACTGGCATCCCTCGTCATGTTCAACACCAATATGGCGGCGGCGGTGGCAACCTGCGCGGCAATGATTTTTACCTGGCTGCGGTACGGGAAGCCGGATGTGTCCATGACCTTTAACGCGGCCCTGGCGGGGCTGGTGGCGATCACAGCCGGGTGCGACTGCGTGACGCCGGTGGGCGCGTTCTTTATTGGCCTGGTGGCAGGCATCCTGGTGGTTTTGTCCGTGGAATTTTTTGATAATGTGGCGAAAATTGACGACCCGGTGGGCGCCATATCCGTTCACATGGCAAACGGCATATGGGGAACCATCGCTGTGGGCCTGTTCAGCAATGGGGGAAATGGTGTAGGAGCCGGCCTGTTTTACGGCGGAGGGGTTTCACAGCTGGGGATTCAGCTCCTTGGAATTGTATCGGTAGCGGCGTATGTCCTGGTTGTGATGTTTCTCATCTTTAAGCTTATTGACAAGACCATCGGACTGCGCGTCCCGGCGGAGGTCGAAATTGACGGCCTGGATATTCACGAGCACGGCCTTGTCTCGGCCTATGCGGGATTTTCTATTTCTGACGCGACCAACTCGGATATGGAGATAAATGAAAATACGGATTTGGGAGAGGAAAATATTGAGAAGGCCTCGGCCAGGCAGGTGGATGCCGCTGTCAAGGTGGTGAATGCCGCCGCCATGACGGCAGGCCCGGAGGGCGTATACGATACAGGAATGCACAAAGTCAGCATTATCTGCCGCCTCTCGAAATTCGATGCGCTGAAAACCAGCCTGAATGCTCTGGGCGTGACCGGCCTGACCGTGACCCAGGTGATGGGCTGCGGCATTCAGAGAGGGGCCAGCGAAAAGTACCGCGGCGTGCAGATGGACGCCAACCTTATCCCCAAGGTGAAGGTGGAGGTCGTTATCAGCAAAATTTCCGTGGACGCTGTGATTGACGCGGCCAAGAAGGCCCTCTACACCGGGCATATCGGGGACGGAAAGATTTTCGTCTACAATGTGACGCGGGTTGTGAAGGTGCGGACCGGGGAGGAAAATTACGACGCCCTTCAGGATGTGGAGTAAGGGGACAAAAAGGCAGCGGAGACAATCTTCGCCGCAATCTCCCGCGCCCGGGCGCTTGTGACCTCCGCGCCCGGCGATTCCCCTAGATAGATACAAAAATAGAGACGTTTATCATCCTTCTGGGCAAAGCCGGTGTACCAGGCGTCAACCGTGACGCCCCGGGCTTTGCCCATTCCCGTCTTTCCGTAGATGCGCACGCCATCTTGCGGCTGCTCCGAGAGAAGCATAACCTGTTCTAAGCGGCGAATGGTTTCCTCCGAATAGTCCGAGGAATCGCCAAAAATCCGCTCCATCACTTCGGTCTGTTCTTTGGGGGATATTTTCAGGGATGACTCAATCCAGAATCCGGTCAGGGCCGGGTTGCTGTTATTTGCATTCTCACGGCCCTCCCAGTCGGAGATATCCTGGTTCCCATACCGGAGTTTTTCCAATTCCGCCTGTATGGTTTCTTTGCCGATGTCGTCAATCACCTGGCGGAAATACCACACGCAGGAAGTGCTAAATGCCTCGTCAAAAGAAATGTCCCTGTTCCAGTCCTCATTCCAGAAGGTTTCCCCGCTCCATTTCCGGGTGGAGTCGCCGGAGGAGATTGCCCCGGTTTCCAGGCCCACCAGGGAGGAAATGATTTTGAAGGTAGAACAGGGGGAGCGCCGCGTGTCGGCCAGCTCGCGGTTATATATCTGAAAATGATTTTCGTCAGGGTCATAGAGAACGGCGGCCCCGTTCATTCCCTCAAAATAGCCGGACCAGTCCGCGTCCGTGACGGTGGGGGATTTTGCAGCGGCATGCTCTTGGAGGTTAGAGGAGGGGGATTCTTCGGCGGCTGTTTTTGCGGAAGCCATTTCCATGTCAGCGGGTGCCTGGGCAGAAGTTTTTGCGGGCTCCCGGGAGTTGGTTCCCGAAATACTTTCTGAAATGCTCTCCGCAATATGCTCCGTCCTAACGGATGGTGGGCTTGGATTTTTTGGGGTGCATCCTCCCACAAGGGCCGCTGTACATAGGGCGGCGCAGATAAGGAGGGCTTGTATCGGATGTATGCGTTTCATTGTTTTGTCTATCCTCTCATTTTACTCAGGGCATAAGATTTTTCCGGAAAGCGATTTGCCGGGGAATGTATGGTATTAGATGAACAGCCAAGCTTTTGCAGTAGGCCTTGGTGGCCCGCTGCAGAGGTATTTTTCATTTTGCTTTTTTGAATTTGTATTTTCCTTTTCCAAGTCCGCTGACGGATTCGATTACGTCCGCTGTTTTCAGCTTATTGATCAGATTGCCAGCGGCAGTTTGGGAAATGCCGATAATCCCAGCGATATCTTTTCGCCCAAAAGCCGTGTCATAACCGACATAGTTGAAAATTGAACGGATTTTTGCTTTTGTCGATGCAGTTATATTCAATTCATCAATCACAACGTCAATCGCAACCTCAACCGCAATATGCTTTTTCGGAATCGCAACTTGATGATTTGCCGTGTGATAGTTCAGATTAGGCAGTGTAACGGTAAATTGGGTACGGTCTGAATAGAAGGCAGGCTCCATTCCCGCACGAAAGTTTGCTGCATTTTCATAGGCGTCTCGAATTTTATTCAAGCCACTGCCTTGCCGCTCCATATACCCCAACCGTCCGAAAATATCGGCTAAAACAGGATTACGACGGGTAGAAGAAACTGTGGAAATATCTCTGTTCTGAATCAAAGTTCCATCCGGCATCCCACCCGGCGAGTAGATAGTTAGGCGATCATCGAACATATCAATATGGACTTCGCTGCCTAAAATCAGGTAATCAGCGATGAATCAAAGCATTGACCAAGCTTTCAAAAAAACTACGTTCGCAGTAGTCAGGCATCTCAATTCTGGAATTTGCCGTTTTCTTCCACATGGTTTTCATATTTCGCTTGATAAAGCCTACACCCTCTTTGAGAAGAATAATCAGGCTGCCAGAATACTCCCCGCTGTCCAGCGCGTCTACCAATCCACCGCTCTTATCCAGTCCATCCCACCGAGTGCAGAATAGCCTAGAATTACGAATCGGTGAATCGTCTGCCAATAGAGCACCTGCATTTGTCAATTTTCCTGTTTCGTCTCTGATTTCAAAAGAATCAAACAGCTTTTCATCCATGCTGTTCCCAGTCCATGCTTTGTATCTCTCGCGAAGTTTTGAGAATGAGTAATCCCGAAAATAATAGGATGATATCAAGGCATCATAACTTAAATTCATGCCTTTCAGCAACAGCTGATTTAACACATGGTCAGGAGCCACAACACTTTCATTACCCAGGCGAATATATGCTTCTCGAATACCATTTGCCTTATAATAATACGGTGTCGTCCGTCCTGGAAACACCGTTAATACCAGAATATCTTTTTCGTTTTCATGCTGTGGTATCAGAATAAAGTTTGGATACGGCGTGATACGCTCCTTAATCAATCGACTGATGGCTTCGGCATCCGCTTGTGGATCAATGAGGCCAACAACATTTTTGCCGTCATCAATTCCAAAGAATAAGGAGCCGCCTACTCCGTTCGCAAAGGCACTGACACTTTTCAACCAGCTTTTTGGCTTCTTTACTTCTACCGCAACCTTAAAATCGCATTCTGTTGCTTCTGCAATTAATCTATTAATCATTTAGTATCCCCCTTGCGCTTAATTTTTCTCCAATGCTTTGATTTTGTGGCCCAGCTCCGTGGTGCGGACATACATCCGCATCAGCTCCCCATCCCCGTCCTCACGGACCATGCAGAAAAATTTCCACCCGTACCGCTCATAAAAGGACGTGTGTTCGGTGATCAGATAAAGAGTGGGGATGCCGGCCTCGGCCATATCCTTGCATACACGGGCCAACAGGCGGCCTGCAAGGCCCTGCAAACGGCGGTCCTCCTCCACATAAAGGGCGCAGACATTGGGCGCCAAATCCTTCCGGGGGTGAAAGTCATTTTCAATCACGCCGATTCCCCCGATAATCCGTTCCCCTTCCAGGGCAAGATACCATTGGGGTACGGCTCCCTGGCCGTC
The DNA here is from genome assembly GCA_019119575.1 of Candidatus Enterocloster excrementipullorum. GTDB lineage: Bacteria > Bacillota > Clostridia > Lachnospirales > Lachnospiraceae > Enterocloster > Enterocloster excrementipullorum. The sequence goes on along the minus strand of DWWT01000029.1, from coordinate 36,971 downwards.
CAGGCTCTGCTCGATGCTTTGAAGATATTCTTCCCCGGGGATTCCCCATTTTTGGGAAAACCATTCCGCAGCCTGCTGCTTTCGCAGGGGCTGTTCTTTTATATTGATGATCATGTCTTCCATTGAAATCTCCATTCTGCGGCCCTGGGCCGGCTGTATGCGAAGTTTTCGGGCCGTTAAGGGCTCGCTTTCGCTATAATCATACCTGATGGAGGCTATTTTGTCACTCCCATATATTTTACCTGGGAAATAAATATGCTAAAATAGAAAAAGAACCGGAGAGGAGGAGATGGGATGCTGACCATTGTACTGGGAGATATTACAAAAGTGAAGGCGGACGCCATTGTGAACGCGGCGAATACAAGTCTTCTCGGAGGAGGCGGTGTGGACGGGGCCATTCACCGGGCGGCAGGGCCGGAGCTTCTGGCGGAGTGCCGGATGCTGAACGGCTGCCGGACCGGGGAGGCAAAGATTACAAAGGGCTATCGGCTTCCCGCCAGGTACGTGATACACACCCCCGGGCCGGTCTGGAACGGCGGCGGGAAGAATGAAGACCAGCTTCTGCGAAATTGTTATAAAAACAGCCTGGAACTGGCGGCAAAGAACGGCTGCAGGAGCGTGGCCTTCCCTTCGATCAGTACGGGGATCTACCGGTTTCCGCTGGAGCGGGCCGCAGGGATTGCGGTGGGAACCATACGGGAATTTCTGAAGGACCACCCTGAGATGGAGGTGCAGATGGTTTGCTTTGATGAGAATACGTTCAGGCATTATCAGAGGGCGGCGGAGTGATGAACTGCCGCCCTCCGGCATTTTTGCGGTAAAGCCTTTTGGCTGCTAAGGGTAAATTTCGCGGAATACAACTTTGCCGATCAGTCCCCGGATTACTTCATGCTCTGCCGCCTGCGTACCGCTGCACATTACATTCGCTGCCCCGCAGGCGGCGGAGAGCCGCACGGTTTCTTCCAGGCTCATCCCCTTTTCCTCCGCGAACGCGAGAGCCGCGACTACGCTGTCTCCGGCGCCCACAGTGCTTCCTACGGGAACCTTCAGGCTTTCGGCATAGATTGTTTTATCCTCTGTCACGTAGAGAGCGCCCTCACTTCCCATAGAAATAACGGTTTTCTCGATTCCGTATGTCCGCATAAGCTCCCGGGCTGTCCTGGCGAGCTCCCCCGGGGTATCCGTTTTCTCCCCTGCCAGAGCGCAGAATTCGTGGAGATTGGGCTTAATCAGGCAGGGAGAGGCGGCGAGGCCTTCGCGGAGCAGTTCTCCATCCGCGTCCAGGATTACCTTGGCGCCTTTTTCGCGGCAGGCATTAACCCATGTGAAATATGTGTCTTTCGGCGCGCCTTTGGGCACGCTCCCGGAAATCACAACGATATCCTGTCCGGTTAATTTTTCTAAAAGTTCGTCGAGCAGGCAGTTCAGAATATCTTCTGACACCGTTACGCCCGGTTCATTGATATCGGTGTTGGTATGGAGGACCGGATCAATGATTTTTATATTTGTGCGGGTCTCTCCCTCTGCAAAATGAAAACAGGCTGTGAGCCCCATCTCTTCCAGAGCCGTGAGAATCGCTCTCCCCGTATTGCCGCCAAGAATTCCGACAGCAACGCTTTTTCCGCCCAGTTTGCGGATTACCTTAGATACATTGATCCCCTTTCCGCCAGGGTCTGTCCGCATGGACACAATGCGGTTGACCGCGCCGATTGTAAGGGACGGAATTTCGACGGTTTTGTCCAGAGCCGGATTCAATGTTACCGTGTAAATCATAGGAACCCTCCTCGTTTGTTCGTACAACAGAATCTGTATATAGAATACCATGAGTTTTTCAAAAGTTAAGCATTTTCTGAATTTCTTCAGATCGTATTTCGGCAAGAATCAGGACGGCTGCGCCAACTGCTATGAAATCGAGTGTGACGGTCTGCGGATCCTTGAACTGAAGGTGCCGGAATACTGCATCCTGCATTGGCTTATTTCTGTCGATTACGAGAGCTGCGACGCGATCATTGGCTATCGCGCCGATAACAGCTATTTTTTGTTTGCACAGGATTTTATAAATGGTACGATTTTAGATCGTCAGCTTAACAATGCAATGCATCTTGGTAAGCCCGGTCAGCAGTTCGTTCTCAAGAGTAAGACGGCATTTGAGCGAATCAAGTCCATTGGCAGTGAGATTGCCGAAAGCAGCGAATGGTACGAAAAAAATGCTGCACGACAAGACCGCCCGCCGCGGAACGCTTTGAAACCGGAAACAAATCTAAAACTTCTGCGGCAGAAGAATATCAACAAGGCTCAGGCGGAGTATCTTGTTGTGCTGGCAAAGGTGCTGTGCTGTGAGGCAGAGGACTTGATGGAGAAAATGGAATAGAGAATAGAAAAAATTGCGGCCATTCAGCACTGCGGATGGCCGCGGCTATAAAATTATTTCCTTATGCGGGCGCGCCTTTTGAACCGCCCGTTTTTGTCTCTTATGCTTCGTTGGCCCCGGAGGACAGTTTGTAGATAGTCATGGAAATTGCGCTGTATATAAAATTACCGCCGGATGCCACAATGTTCAGGGTAGACGGAGCAGTGGAAACCTGAACAGGGAAGCTGAAGGACAGCGTGGCCGTATCGGAGGATGTGTGGAAGGTGTGGCTCGTTAGTGCGCCGGGAACAGCCGTTCCGTTCAGCTCCAGAGCCAGATTGATCGTGAGCGGGAAGTCGACCCCGGAAGCAGGGGCAATATTCCCGTGGAAAGCAACCGCATACAGGCCCGGCGTGGTGATGGAAAAGTCACTGCTTCCGGCTGTGTGGGTGATGCTGGTTCCGACAGTGGTGGAGTTCTGGTCAAATAACAGAGCCGTGTTGTTGGTTCCCGGAGCGGAAGGGGTGGAGTAGGCGGACAGAAGGTCAGTTGCGGCCGCGGTGCCGGTAGCACCCGTAGCTCCGGTCGCGCCGGTAGCACCTGTGGCGCCCGTCGGTCCCGTTGGTCCGGTTGCCCCATTCGCTCCGTTTAATCCTGCGGCTCCTGTGGGGCCGGTTGACCCAGTGGCCCCCGTCGGCCCCTGCAGCCCCTGGGGTCCCTGAAGTCCCTGGATGCCTGTGGTTCCTGCCGGTCCCTGGGCACCCTGCGGCCCCTGCGGTCCTGCCGGTCCGGTGGGACCAGTCGCTCCCTGGGCTCCCGGAAATCCTGCCGGCCCCATGGGTCCTGCAGGTCCCATGGGCCCGCGGGGGCCTGTGGGTCCCTGGGGTCCGCGGGGGCCCTCGCATTCAACACAGCAGCAACAGGAACTGGAGCCGCAGCCATTCTGTCCGGGCCTTCTGTCCTGCCCGCAGCAGCCGCTTGGGCCGGAACCGTTATTCTGCCCCGGGTTTGAACCAGATCCCCCAGGACGGCGCAGGTCAGGCGGAGTGGAAGGATCCCGATTCATAATTTCGTCAATATCATCTGGATAATTATAATACATAATGCTCTCTCCTTTTCATAAACGAGAAGTTTGGTCTTCAAACATGCTTTCGGCAGAAGCTCCGGCAGAAGCAGAGTCCTCCGCCTTAAGTCCGGAAAAATACGCTTCATTTGCCTTTACGGACGGATCCTGCGGCTTCAGAGCCCGTGCCAGCCGGTGGTAATAAAAGGCTTTCTTTTTGTCTCCCATACGATCCCAGCATACGCAGAGCTGAATCAGGGGGAGAAAACGGTAGCAGTCCTTTTGGACGAAGGCACCGGTAGTCTCATCAGGGATGGAGGACAGGGCCTGTTCATACCAGTAAACTGCTTCCGCAAGCCTTCCGGCGCCGAGCATCAGCTCTCCCAGCGCGCAGCAGACCTCCCCGCGGGGGCAGCTGTAGACAAAACTTTTGGTCAGATCAGCCATGGCGGTTTCCCTGCGCCCAAGCTGTTCGTGGCACCGAGACAGGAGAAGGCAGGCGTCAATTTTATTTTCCCGCCATCCGTCCGGGTCCTCCAAAAACAGGGAGAAGACGGCCGCTGCTTCGGAAAAGTGTTTGTGGAAATAGAGCTCCCGTCCGTAGTAAAACAGCTCTCTGGGGCTCAGTGCCTCCCCCTCCCGGAGCATGGTTTCGTAAATCCGAAGGTTTCTGTCCGGGTCTCCGGGGCCCAGCTTTTGGTGCCGGATCTCAATGGGCGAGTAGAGAATATTGCCTGAGGGCGTTACTGCCTCATGTACCCTCCCCTTCCAGCAAAATCCGCGGGATGTTTTTAAGAGCCGTTCCCTATAGTAGGAAAAAGTGCAGTTCCCATCCTGATCAAAGCCGGTGAGATACCGCATCATCACTACGTCTGCAGACGGGGGCAGACTGTGTTTTAAATCCAAAAGGCGGGCCGCATTTTCCTCATCGATCACATCATCCGCGTCCAGCCACATCCAGTAGTCCATCCGGGCATAGGAGCAGGCAAGATTCCGCGCCGCGGAAAAATCATCCCGCCAGTCCATTTCATAGACATCGTCGGTATAACGCCGGGCAATCTCTTTTGTTTCATCCGCAGAGCCGGTGTCCACAATGACAATCTGGTCGGCGATAGCGGACATTGGTTTTAGGATGCGCTCCAGCACAGCGGCTTCATTTTTGACAATCATACAGAGGCTTATGGTAATCATGAAGAAATCTCCTTGCATATCCGGTTTTCTGCCGCAGCCTTTGATTGGCCCGGAGAGTGTTTAGAGAAAACGATATTCAAACACACTCTGCTATAAGATATGAAAAGGAAACAAGTTTGGTGTCTGGCAGGTCCGCTCTTTTAAAAGAGGGAAATCCGTGGTAAAATAACCATCATGGAAAGATTACCCGGACGCTTCTTTGCGTGCCGGGGTATGCGGCGCGAAGGGAAACGTAAGCGGCGGAAGGAGGAAGCCTATGAAAAGAACAAAGGAATTTGCGGTTTTAGCCGGTACCATATGCCTGGCGGCGGGAATGTCCTTTGGGGCCTATGCAGATGACGATGAGGACGAGCGGGAGCCGGTGGGCCATATTACCTTGAATATTCAGTCCGATATCGAGGCGGGAGACTGGGGCGGGGATGTAGAAGTAACCCTGGAAGAAGGGGAGTGCTCCGTAGACAGCGTAGAGATTGTGAACGAGGCGGAATACTGGGCGGGAGGGGACGAGCCCAAGGTGGAGATCTGGCTTTCCGCGGACAGCGGCTATTATTTCAAAAAGAGAGGAAAAAGCGCTTTTACATTTACCGGGGATGAGGTAAAGTATGTCTCCAGCTCTGCGAAAAATGACCGGGAGGAGCTCTGCCTGACCATCCGCTTAGAAGAGCTGGATGAGGACGATATGGATTTGGATGTGGAGGGCCTGTACTGGGACGAGGAGAATGGGATTGCCAACTGGGATGATCTGGATGTGGCGAAGAATTACAAGGTCCGGCTCTGCCGGGATGACAGGGACTCCGCTGCGGAGGAGGGAATCGGCTCCGTGTACACGGTTTCCGTGACAAGCTATGATTTTTCGGAGAAATTCCCCGGCGCGGGTTCTTACTATTTTAAGGTCAGGGCGTTTGACTCCCGGGACAATGCCGGAGAGTGGCAGGAATCCAGCTCTTTCTATGTGTCGGAGGAAAAGATAAAGGAGTGGAAGGGCCAGTGGATGCAGGATGCCAGGGGCTGGTGGTATTCCAACCGGGACGGCTCTTATACGGTAAACAACTGGCAGGAGATCGGCGGAAAATGGTACTTCTTTGACCAGGAGGGGTATATGGTTACGGGATGGGTTGACTGGAATGGAAAGCAGTATTACTGCGGAAGCTCCGGGGCAATGCTTGTATCCACCATTACGCCGGATGGATTTTATGTGGGTGCCGACGGCGCCAGATACACGGATGGGCAGAGCAGCGCGAATGCGGGCGGCACCGGATATGTGAACGCCGCCGGAGCCGGACAGGGAGGCGCATAAAATATGAGAGAATTGATTTTTTTAACACCTGTATTCAAAGAAACTGTCTGGGGCGGCAGCCGGCTGCGGGAGGTGTTTGGCTATGATATTCCCAGCGGCCACACCGGAGAGTGCTGGGGCATCAGCGCCCACAAAAACGGCGACTGCCTGGTGGCCTCGGGCACGTATGCGGGGCAGCATCTGAGCGCCCTCTGGCGGGATCACAAGGAACTGTTCGGCCCGACGGCGGATCGGGAGGAATTCCCGCTTTTGGTAAAAATCATTGACGCTAAGGCGGATCTCAGTATTCAGGTTCATCCGGACGACGCGTATGCGGCGGCCCATGAGAATGGCTCTCTGGGCAAGATGGAGTGCTGGTATATCCTGGACTGCGAGCCGGGGACAACCATTGTCATCGGCCACAACGCGAAGAACACGGAAGAGATGCGCGAGATGATACGGGAAAAACGGTGGGGAGAATTTATCCGTCAGGTTCCGGTGAAAAAAGGAGATTTTTTCCAGATCGACCCGGGCTGCGTTCACGCCATTAAAGGGGGAACCCTTCTCCTTGAGACGCAGCAGAGCAGCGATATCACATACCGGGTCTATGATTATGACCGTCTGTCCGACGGAAAGCCGCGGCAGCTTCACATACAGCAGAGCATGGATGTAATTCGCGTGCCCTTCGATGAAAAGGCCCAGCCCAAGCCCTGTGTGGTGAAAGAAGGGGAGGCGGGCCGGGAGACCCGCTTGATCACCTGCGGCCGTTATACCTGTTCCAAGGTGGACGTGGACACCAGCTGGGAAGAGGATTTTGGAAGAGATTTTACAAATGTAAGTATCCTGGAGGGACAGGGATGTGTGGATGGCGTTCCGGTGAAAAAGGGACAGCATTTCATCATACCTGCGGATTACGGTTCCTGCTGTTTTCGGGGAAAGCTTTCCTTTATTTTTTCCCAGCCCCGGTGATGGGATGAAAAAGGGCTTGTTTTTTCAGAGATTCTGTGATATAGTAAGCTTGTTTGACTATAAGGAACGGAGAGGTGCGGCAGATGTCAGTTATTCGAGTTATTTTGACAGTTATATATATCCTGCTGGGCGTGGCTATATCCATCGTGATTCTGATGCAGGAGGGCAAGTCCAACGGTCTTGGGAGCGCTATCGGCGGCATGGCAGACAGCTACTGGAGCAAGAACAAAGGCCGTTCCATGGAGGGAGCACTGGAACATTTTACCAGATATGGGGCAATTATTTTTATGCTTATCACCCTTATTTTGAATGTTCTCCTGGAGCGCATGGGATAATAGAAAACGAAGGAAGAAACCAACACCCTTGTACGTCGTTATAAGGGTGTTTTTGTTTATCAGGCGATAGGTGAGGTTATATGCAAGACGAGACGTTTAATCGAAGAAAAAAGATGCTCACGGAGCTGATCTATGACAAGGCCTATGTGCCTATGAAGGCCAAAGAGATCGCCATGCTTCTGGATATACCAAAATCCCGGAGAGGGGAACTGGAGGATGTGCTTTCTGCCCTGGTGGCAGAGGGAAAGATCGGCATCTCCAAGAAGGGAAAATATGGGAAACCGGAGACATTTTCCCTGACAGGGATTTTTTCTGGGAACGCCCGAGGCTTTGGTTTTGTAACGGTGGAGGATCGGGCGCAGGATGTGTTTATCCCGGAGGAGAAGACAGGAGGGGCTCTTCACGGAGACAGGGTACAGATCTATATAGAGCGGGAGGCCGGAGCCAGAGGAAGGGCGGAGGGGGCTGTCCTGCGCATTTTAGACCATGCCAATAAAGAAGTGGTGGGGTATTACCAGAAGAATAAGACGTATGGCTTTGTGATTCCGGACAACCGGCGGATCACAAGAGACATCTTTATTCCGCAGAATTGTGACGGAGGGGCTGTCACAGGCCATAAGGTAGTGGTGCAGCTTACTGATTTTGGGGACACGCGGAGAAATCCGGAGGGACGGGTTACCGAGATTTTGGGGCATGTCAATGATCCCGGCACAGATATTTTATCTCTGGTGCGGGCCTACGGCCTCCCGGAGCAGTTCCCGCCGGAGGTTATGGAGGAGACGGCCGTGGCTCCGGAGAAAATTGAGGTTCCGGAAAACGCCGAAGAGCGGAAGGAGACGCCGGGGAGGGAACCGGCGCAGCACGCGGCGTCAGACCGGGCAGGGGAGCAGGATTGTCTGTCTGGGATAGGAGCAGGGGGCGTAGCTTACGGACTGGAAGATCTGAAAGCCCCCGTAGACTGGAGCGGCGATCTGGCCGGGCGTCTGGATCTGCGGTTTTTGCCCACGGTGACCATTGACGGGGAGGACGCGAAAGATTTGGACGACGCGGTAACTCTGGGGAGGAACTGCCGAGGAAATTACATTTTGGGTGTTCATATCGCGGATGTAAGCCATTACGTCCGGGAGGGAAGCGCTCTGGACCAGGAAGCGCTGCGCAGAGGGACAAGCGTGTACCTGACAGACCGGGTGATTCCTATGCTGCCCCACAAGCTGTCCAATGGCATTTGCTCTCTGAACGCAGGGGAGAACCGTCTGGCCTTAAGCTGCATCATGGAGGTGGAGCCGGACGGAACCGTAGCGGATCACCGGATAGCGGAGTCGGTGATACGGGTGGACCGGCGGATGACATACACAGCGGTAAATGCGATTCTGACCGGCGGGAATGCCGCGGACGGAAAAAGGACAGAGGAGGCGTTCGCGGGAGCGGAAGGCCCGGCGGATCTGTGCCCGGAGGCGAAAGAGTACCGGGAATTTGTGCCTATGTTTTTCGCGATGAAGGAGCTGGCGGATATCCTGCGCGCCAGGAGAAGAAAGCGGGGAGCCATTGATTTTGATTTCCCGGAGAGCAAAATTCTCCTGGATGAGGATGGAAAGCCCCTGGCGATTGAGCCGCGGCAGAGGAATGCCGCTACCCGGCTGATCGAGGATTTCATGCTCCTGGCAAATGAAACTGTGGCCGAGGATTACTACTGGCAGGCGCTGCCGTTTTTATACCGCACCCACGATAAGCCGGATCCGGACAAGATGAAGGAGCTGGGAATTTTTATCAATAATTTCGGCTACGCCATCCGCATGCAGCAGGGCGAGATTCATCCTAAGGAGCTGCAGAAGCTTCTCGACAAGCTGGAGGGCACAAGCGAGGAGCCGCTGCTTTCCCGTCTGGTGCTGCGCTCCATGAAGCAGGCACGCTACACCACGGACTGCTCCGGGCATTTCGGCCTGGCGGCCAGGTACTACACCCATTTCACTTCTCCCATACGGCGCTATCCGGATCTGCAGATCCACCGGATTATCAAGGAAAATCTCCGGGGCGGCCTGTCGGAGAAACGCCGGGCGCATTATGAGGCCCTGCTCCCCCAGGCGGCTTTGCAGTCCTCTGTGCTTGAGCGGCGGGCCGAGGAGGCGGAGCGGGAGACGGAGAAGCTGAAGAAGTGCCAGTATATGAGCCGGTTTATCGGAGAGGAATTTACGGGCGTGATATCAGGCATTACCAACTGGGGATTTTATGTGGAGCTTCCCAATACGGTGGAGGGCCTGGTGCGTATGAGCGACTTGGCGGATGATTATTATATTTTTGATGAAAAAAACTACGAACTGACCGGGGAGAGAACCGGCCGGACTTACAAGCTGGGACAGAGCGTCCGCGTGGCTGTGTCGGGGACGGATCCCCTGCTTCGGAGCGTGGATTTTGTGCTGGCCGAAGAGCCGGATGCGTGCGGTATTCCGGAAGAGGGCGGAGAGCCAACGGGCGGGAAAGCCCCGGCGTCATCCGGCAGCCGGAAAGAGAGATAAGAGAAAAGGAGCTGGACATGGGGAAGGATAGTATCAAACTGATTGCGAATAATAAGAAGGCGTACCATGATTATTTTATAGATGACAAATACGAGGCGGGGATTGAGCTCTTCGGAACCGAGGTGAAATCCATCCGCATGGGAAAGTGCAGCGTGAAGGAAGCATTTGTGAAAATTGATAACGGACAGGTGTATGTGTATGGTATGCACATCAGTCCTTACGAGAAGGGGAACATTTTCAATAAGGATCCCCTGCGGACGAGAAAGCTTCTTCTGCACAAGAGCGAGATCATGAAGCTTACGGGAAAGGTGGCGGAGAAAGGCTATACGCTGGTGCCTCTCCAGGTGTATTTTAAAGGGAGTCTGGTAAAAGTGGAGATCGGTCTGGCGCGAGGGAAGAAGCTCTACGATAAGCGGGCGGACATCGCCAAGAAGGATCAGCGGCGGGAACTGGAGCGGGAGTTCAAGGTGGGGAAGATGTATTGACAAAAATGCGGATAGCCGGAGCCGGAACACAGATGGTGTAAAAATGGTGTAAAGGCAGCGGGAACCGCCTGGCTTTTGGACGCGACAGGAAAATGAAAATGGCAGACAGGCTGCGGGGCATGCAAAATTAAGAGTTTTGCGGCCCCGCAAAAATTTTTTAAAAAAATTAGCACTCACCTCTTGACAGTGCTAATAATAAGTGTTATATTACAACTAGAACAAAGGAAGAGAGATAAGAGAGGAAAAAGAGAAAGGAACTTCCTTGAATCCTTCTTCTGGTTCCAAGAAACAGGTAGAGATACATAGTTTGTTAGAAAAGGAGAGATGATTTATGTTGATGCCTAGTATTTTTGGAGAAAATTTATTGGATGACTTTTTTGATTTCCCGTTTGACAGTGGCTATAGAATGACAAGCTCAGATTTAATGAGGACAGATATCAAGGACACGGACGGCGGCTACGAGGTGACGATGAACCTGCCGGGTGTGAAGAAAGAGGACGTAAAGGCAGAGCTGAAAGACGGTTATCTGACGATCAGCGCTTCTTCCAACAACAGTAGGGATGAGAAAGATGATAATGGCCGGTACATTCGCAGGGAGCGCTACAGCGGGTCCTGCAGCAGAAGCTTTTATGTGGGCGATGAGGTGACGGAAGCTGACATTAAGGCAAAGTTTGAGAACGGTACCTTGACGATGATGATTCCCAAGAAGGAAGCAAAGCCCGCAGTGGAAAATAAGAAATACATTGCCATCGAAGGATGACGGTGTGTTCATGAGATAGATAAACCGCCGCTGGCCCCGGAAAGGCCGGCGGGCGGGAAAGAAAGCTGACAGACGAAGAATGAGGAGGAATGACTTATGTTGATGCCCAGTATTTTTGGTGAAGATTTATTTGATGATTTTATGAGGGATTTTCCTCTTTACAATGATAAAGATAGGAAGAAACTGGAGAAAAAGCTGTATGGACGCAGGGGCAGGAACCTGATGAAGACGGACATCAAGGAAACGGACGGCGCATATGAACTGGAGATGGATCTGCCGGGATTTTCTAAGGATGAGGTGAAAGCCTCCCTGGAGAACGGATATCTGACCATCAGCGCGGCCAAGGGACTTGATCAGGATGAGCAGGAGAAGAAAACCGGCAAGTATATCCGCAGAGAGCGGTATGCGGGAGCGTGCGAGAGAACTTTCTATGTAGGAGAGGATGTAACGCAGGAGGACATTAAGGGAGAGTTTAAACACGGAATTCTGAAGCTGACCATTCCGAAAAAGGCTGCGCAGGTTCCGGAGAAGAAGTACATTGCCATTGAAGGGTGATGATTTGGAGGGGAGTCTTCCCAGTGTCTGCTGAAGATAAATAATAACAAAAAAGCAATCGGATCGTTCCGATTGCTTTTTTTATGACCTGACCGGGAATCGAACCCGGGTTTACGCCGTGAGAGGGCGTCGTCTTAGCCGCTTGACCATCAGGCCATTCTCTCTGTTCTGCTGCTCATCAGCGACAGCTCATTTATAATAGCACAGGTTTTATGGTTTGTCCAGTGTTTTTTGAAAAAAATTAAAAAAATTTCTGCCGCGGCAGCGCGGCTCGCTCAGCCTTGGGGAAAGCCGCTTTTAAAACGGCTTTCCATTCTGCTGCCGTACTCTCGTGCCAATTGAATGAAATATTTGTGGGATTTGCTGAGCTGGGTATCTTTGCGGTACGCAATATATACACCCCAGTTCGGATGAACGGAAAGGGTAAACCAGGCGCAGCCGGAGCTGTAGGGACTGGCGAGAACACGTGATTCGGGCAGAATGGTGCAGCAGAAACCGCTGCTTACCATTTGGATAAGGGCATGATTCATGGCAGTCTCGATCAGAAGTTTGGGGCGGAACCCCGCTTTTTCAAAGCAGGGGTCAATGACCTTGCGCATGGTGGAGGTTGCAAAAATCAGAGAAAACTGTTCCTCCTTCAGCAGGCTCAGATCAATAACGGCCCGGGGAGCACCGGCCGGGGAGGCAAACTTTGCCAAGGGATGGCTTAGAGGAACGCCCAAAACCAGCTCCTCGGAGTAGAGCTTGATATAGGCCAGATCAATGAAATCCTTCTCCTGAAGCATTATAATCCCAAAATCCAGGTGTCCGTCCACCAGAAAATGGTGCTGATCGGCGACAATTTTTTCCAGAAGATTGAAGGAAACGCCGGGATAGCGCTTGTTGAATTCCGGAAAGACAGAGGTAAACAGGTCTATCCCATGCTCGTGGGTGAGCCCTAAATCAATTTCGCCGGTAGTGTTCTCCTTCAAATCGCCCAGCATGGCGTATGTATTGCGCTTAATCCGAAGAATCTCGATGGCATTTTTTACATAAATCTCCCCGGCCTTTGTCGTCCGAAGATAATGTTTGTTTCGGTGGAAGAGCTGGATGCCCAGCTCCTTTTCCAGCTTGATAAGCTGCTGGTTCAGCCCGGACTGGGTGATGAACAGAGAATCGGCCGCCTTTGATATATTCCCTTTCTCAGCGATAGCCACGATATACTCTAACTGTCTTAAATCCATGGTATTTATTCCCCTCTTATAAAATGTAGACAAAAGCAGGAATGCACATATGCGAATCGTAAGGAAGCGTTTGTGCATAATTTATAATATTGATAGTAGTTTTGCTTATTACCAATAGAAAATATAGTTGCTTTACTTCTTATTATATCACATATATAATAAAAATACAGTATAAAAATCATGATTTTATAGTAAAAATGCAAATGAAGGGAGAAAAGAAAAATGAAGCTTATCAAATGGCTGGACAAGAATTTTGAGCTGGCGGTCATGGCGGTTATGCTGGCGGTCATGAGCATTCTGTCTTTTGTGAATGTAATCATGCGCTACTTTTTCAAAAGCGCCCTAAGCTGGTCCGATGAGGTGTGCTGCTACTGCCTGGCGCTGTCTGCGTTTTTTGCCCTGTCCTGCGCCATACGGATGGGGACCAGCATCCGGGTGGACACATTCGTCACTCTGCTCTCCAAAAAGACGCAGAAAATCCTGGAGCTGGTGTGCAGTGTGGTGATGATTGGTTTTCTTGCCTTTGTGCTGAAGGGAACCTTTGAAATCACTGCCAATGCGGCGCGGATCGGTCAGGCGAGCCCGGCTCTGCGGATTCCGCTGGCGTATCTGTACGGGATTATGGCCTTTGCGGTGGTTCTGGCAATCTTTCGATATGTGCAGGTTATTTATAAGAGTGTGACGGGAAAAAATGAAGAGGAGGAGAAAAACTAATGGCAATCGGCGTATTTTTTATCATATTGGCGATTCTCCTGGTAATCGCAATGCCTGTAGGCGGAGTGTTCGGCATGATGTCCCTGCTCCCCAGCCTTATGAATCCGGATTTTTCCTTTGCGGCCGCAGATGTGGCCCGGAGCATGTTTGCCGGAATGAACAGCTTTACCCTTCTGGCGGTTCCTCTTTTTATGGTATCCGGCATGATTATGGCGGAGGGAGGCCTCTCCGAGCGTCTGTTTAACTTTTTCGCGTATTTCATTGGAAATAAAACGGCGGGTTTTCCCTGCGCGGTGGTTGTGACCTGTATGTTTTACGCGGCCATATCCGGCTCCTCGCCGGCAACGGTGTCCGCGGTGGGCGCCATGACGATTCCTTTCCTGGTAAACATGGGCTATGAGACGATTTTTGCGGCGGCGATTGTGACGGTTGCGGGCGGCCTGGGGGTTATCATTCCTCCCAGCATTTCCTACATCGTGTACTCCGCAGCGGCAAACAGTTCCCCTTCAAGACTGTTTACGGCGGGAATTTTCCCCGGCATCTTGATCGGTATCAGCCTGATGATTTACTGCTATTATTACTGCAAAAAGCACGGGGAGGATAAGGAAAAGCTCTTAGCCAACTACAAGGAAATCCGCGCCAAGGGCTTCCTGCCCCTCTTAAAGGAGAGCTTCTGGGCTCTGCTCACGCCGGTGATTATCCTGGGAACCATCTATTCCGGTATCTGCAGTCCCACAGAGTCGGCGGTTATCAGTGTATTTTACGGCCTTTTCGTCTGTATCTTTATTTATAAGACCATAAAGATCCAGGATTTGGGCCATGTGTTTATGGAGGGAGCAAAAACATATGTAAATATCCTTTTTGTAATCGCAGCTGCCACGGCGTTTGCACGCTGCCTGACGATGCTTCGGTATCCACAGACCATCAGCGAGTCTGTACTGGCCGTTTCCAACAGCAAGGTAATTATTCTTCTGATTATGAATGCCATTATGCTGGTATGCGGCATGATTATTGACAATATCCCCAATATCATGATTCTCACTCCCATCATGGTTCCCATTGCCACGGCAGTGGGGGTGGACCCGGTGCACTTCGGCATTATAATGACCTGTAACCTGGCAATCGGCATGGTAACGCCTCCTATGGGTATCAACCTGTTTGTGGCTGCCGGCATGACGAAAATTCCTATGCTGAAGCTGGCGAGAGCCTGTGTGCCTTTCCTGATTGCCTTCATTATCTCGCTGATGATTATAACCTTTGTGCCGGCCCTTTCCATGGCCCTGCCAAACGCGATCGGCTAAAAATGGCAGAACGAATGAATATCTGCTTAAAATAATTTAATTTTTACAAAAAAGGAGAGAGAAAATTATGAAGAAATGGTTAGCAGTTATGACAATGGCAGCAGTGATGGCATCCCTCACAGCCTGCGGCTCCTCTGACAGCGGACAGACCTCCGCCGCCCAGACCCAGGCAGCAGCGGAAAACAGCGCCGATGAAGGAGCGGCTGCGGGAGCTTCCGGTGAGGAATACCCGGAGTACAACTGGACGGCAGCCATGACCGTGGCGGAGACTACAACCAATTATAAGATGGTGGAGCGGTTCGCCGAGCTCTTAAACGAGAGGAGCGGAGGAAAGATCACTGTGGACATATATCCGGGCGGACAGCTGGGGAACACGACGGAATTTACAGAGGCCGTAATCGGCGGGTCCATTGATATCGGAACCGGAATGACAACGGATCTGGTGGATTTTATTCCGGAGTACGCTATCTTTGATCTGCCCAATGTTTTTGACACGGTAGAACAGATGCGCGCCGTGCTGAACAGCGATTTTGTGGATGTGCTCAACGAGTATAATAATCAGGGCGGCATCCAGATGCTCGGATACTCTGACGCGGGATTCCGTCAGCTCACCACGAACAAGGCGGTTCACTCCGTAGCGGATTTGGCGGGACAGAAGATCCGCGTTATGACAAATCAGTATCATATTGAATACTGGAATTCTCTGGGAGCTTCCGCGGTGCCCATGCAGTTTACCGAGGTGTTTATGGGGCTGCAGCAGGGAACCATTGACGGTGAGGAGAATCCCTACATGAACATTGTGGGAAATAATATGCAGGAAGTTCAGGACTATGTGGTTGAGACCAACCATCTGGGCCACATTATCACCTTCTTTATGAACTACGATCTGTACCAGAGCCTGCCGGACAATGTGCGGACGCTGGTGGATGAGTGTGCGGCCGAGGCTACGGACTACGGCAACAGCCAGTCGGACGAGAGCATTGCGGCGGATAAGCAGACCTGTATTGATGCGGGCTGTGAGATCATCACACTGGATGAGGCTACTCTGGCAGAGATGCGGGAGAAAGCTGCAGGAGTCTATGATATGGTGCGCGCGGATCTGGGCGATGAGCTGGTGGATCAGCTTTTGGCTGCGGTTGAGGCCGCGAAATAATGCGACAGAAATAAAAGGGTAAGGAGTGGCAGAGACGGTGAATGCATTTGTAATCAAGGGCGGCAGGGTGTACAATCCTCTCCGCGGCGATTGGAAGGATAGGGATGTGGCCGTGGAGAATGGAAAAATCATTTCCGGTGTGCCCCGGGGAGAATATCAGGTGATTGATGCCGCAGGGTGCGTCGTGACAGCCGGTCTGATCGACTACCACGTCCATTACTTTAATCATGGGACAGAAAATGGAATTAATCCCGATGCGGCCTCCTTTCCCTGCGGCGTTACTACTGCGGTGGATGCGGGCAGCAGCGGGGCGGCCAATTATGAGCTGTACCGGAATACGGTAATGGCGATGAGTGATGTACGTATTTTCAATATGCTTCTTATGGCGAGCGGCGGTCAGATTACCGACCAATATCCGGAGCGGCTGGAGGAGCAGTATTTCGACAAAAAGAAGATCAAGGATCTGTTTGCGAGGTATCCGGAGAATCTGGTGGGACTTAAAACGCGGATGTCCGTTGGGATTATTGCTGCTGACGCGGCGGTTCGCTCCCTCTCGGCAACCGTAGAACTTGCCGACGAGATTGGATGCAATGTATCCGTCCATATCACCAATCCGATTATGGATCTGGAGGAGATTGGAAGAATTCTCCGAAAAGGGGATGTGATCTGCCATATGTATCAAGGAAAGGGAGCGGAGACCATTCTGGACGCCAAAGGGAATGTCCGAAAGGGACTTTTGGAGGCCCGGGAAAAGGGAGTGATCTTTGACGCAAGCAACGGCTGCAACAATTATGACCTGGAGGTGTGCCGCCAGGCTATGGCCCAGGGCTTTTGGCCGGATATCATCAGTTCCGATATCAATACATCCGGCTTTTACCTTCAGCCGCTCCACAGCCTTCCCAGAATTATGAGCAAGTACCTGGAGTTTGGCATGAGCCTTGAGGATGTACTGGATGCGGTCACCATTATCCCCGCCCGCCTTCTGGGCCGGCCGGAGCTGGCGTCTATGGATGAGGGGACCACGGCGGATATAGGAATCTTTGATATTCGTCAGAAACGGGTCGTCTACTGTGACAAGGCGGGGCACACGCTGGAGGGCAGCCGGGTGATTGTGCCGCAGCTCACGATGAAGGACGGAAAAATAATGTACTGCCAGGCGGATTTTACATAAAGAACATAAAGAAAACAGGCGCGCGGAAACGGAAACTTCGGCGTGCCTGTTTTTTCTCTAAAAAGGAGGAGGCCGGTGAACTTGTTCACCGGCCGAGTATTATGAAAAAAAGTTTAATAGCATCAGCTCTTTACATCTTTTAGTATAGGGGGGAATCGTGAAGAAAGTTTTAGCAGATTGTAAAGGTTTTATGAACAGATTGTGAGAAGTTTGTGACTTTGGGAGGAACGGCCCCACTATAAGTGGAAGCAGGGGAGGCCGCGGGTGATCGCCGGGACATGTTCGGAGAAACGCACATATAGTAGAGTAGGCCTGGAAATCAGGCGAAAATGCAGCCGGGAGGAGGTATGGAGTATGAGAGAACGACTGGAGGAGCTGCTGGATGTGAAATCCCTCATGACCCTCGCGCTCACCGGAGGATTTATCAGTCTGACCTGTGCGGGGCGGATCACGGGCGATCAGTTCCTGACGATTTTTACCATGATTACAGGCTTTTATTTTGGGGCGCAGGCTCATAGAAGCGCGTCAAAAGAGAAATAAAAGGCATGGAGCTCTCTGCCGGCATATTTGCAGACGGCAGAGAGCTTTCTTTTTTTGGCTGGGATCCGTGTGCGGGGGAATGGAGGGCCGGCGGAAAAATGCTTGGAGCATACGGGATTTTCTGTTATAATGAGACGGCTGAATATATTTATTTCTGCGGACAGCGGGCGGAGATGAAGGTTCGAATACGCTCCAGAGCGTATTTGCTGCAAAGAGGCTGACGCAGGCAGAGAAGATGAGGAGAGACCGTGATGAAAAAAGGAGATGTATTTGAGGGAAGGGTCCTGAGAATCGATTTTCCAAATAAAGGAATTGTAGAGGCGGAGGGAGAGCGGATTGTGGTGAAAAATGCGCTTCCCGGCCAGATGATCCAAGGGGTGCTGACGAAAAAACGCAGAGGAACCTGTGAGGGACGGCTGCTTTCCGTAGTGGAGCCCTCCTCACTGGAGGATAAAAGCCGGGCATGTCCCCACAGCGGCCTGTGCGGCGGCTGCCTGTATCAGGGGCTTCCCTATGCGGAACAGCTTGCCATCAAGAGAGCGCAGGTGAAGGCCCTGCTGGATCCGGTGGTGGAAGAGGAAAGTTATGTGTTCGAGGGAATCAAGGGGAGCCCCCTGGAGCGCGGATACCGCAATAAGATGGAATTTTCTTTTGGGGATGAGGTGAAGGACGGGCCGCTGGCTCTCGGCATGCACAAGCGGGGAAGCTTTTACGACATTGTCAGCACACCCCATTGTCAGATCGTGCATCCGGATTTCTGTCGGATTCTGGAATCGGCCAGGGAGTATTTTGCCGGGTTAGAGGCGCCGTTTTACAAAAAGCTCTCTCACAAGGGATACCTGCGCCATCTTCTGGTGCGCAGGGCGGTGAAGACAGGGGAGATTCTGGTGGCTTTGGTGACAACCACCCAGAAAGAGTGGCTGGAGGGAGTGGGCCCCTGTGAAACGGATGCGCCGGCGCAGGGCGTGCCCGAGGCCAGGGAGAGCCGGAAGGCGGAAGCGGAGCCGGCGTATTTGACAGAGCAGGCTGTGCTGGAAGGATTTGCAAAGAAGCTCCGTGCCTTAACGCTGGAGGGCACCCTTGCGGGAATCCTTCACACTAAAAATGATTCCCTGGCGGATGTGGTGCAGAGCGACGGCACAGATATTCTCTATGGACAGGATTATTTTTATGAGGAGCTACTAGGGCTTCGCTTTAAGATTACCCCCTTCTCCTTCTTTCAGACCAATTCTCTTGGAGCGGAGGTGCTCTACCGCACGGTGCGGGAATATATCGGAGACACCAAAGGACAGGTGGTTTTTGACCTGTACAGCGGCACCGGAACCATTGCCCAGATTTTGGCGCCCGTGGCGGAGAAGGTTGTGGGCGTGGAGATTGTGGAGGAGGCGGTGGAGGCTGCGCGGGAGAACGCGGCCAGGAACGGCCTTGCCAACTGCGAATTTATCGCCGGGGATGTGCTGAAGGTGGTGGGGGATCTAAAGGACAAGCCGGATCTGATTGTGCTGGATCCGCCCCGGGACGGCGTCCACCCCAAGGCCCTTGGCCGGATCATTGATTTCGGAGTGAAGCGCATTGTGTATGTGTCCTGCAAGCCTACCAGCCTGGCGAGGGATTTGGCGGTGCTTCAGGAGAGAGGGTATCGGGCGGAGAGGATTTGCTGCGTGGATATGTTTCCTTTTACGGGGAATTGCGAGGTGGTGGCGCTTTTGACCTCGGTTTTTACATAACAGATGTTTCATAGGGTTGGGATAGATAAGAGGACGGAAATTTGTTATCGACAGACTGCGGTGATTGATAAAATGCTTTCCGGAAGGTGAAAATAATGGAATGGTGCCGCAGTATTACATCGGTGCGACGCCGATGTGGCGGTGGTTACCCTGTTCAGCTTTATCGGGGATATTTATGAGCATGTGGAGAAATGCGTGACCAGGGGAACTAACGTCATCGCCGCCTGCGAGGAGGCAATTTATCCCTGGACCACCGCAGCGGCCCAGATTAACCGGCTGGACGCCCTGACTAAGGAGCACGGCTGCACCGTGACCGGTTCCGGTATGCAGGATATTTTCCGGATTAATATGGTGGCTATGGCGGCCAGCGGCTGCAATCAGATTAAGAAGATTAAGGGAGCCTACAGCTACAACGTGTAGGATTACGGCCTGGCATTGGCCGAGGCGCATGTCGGCTGTGGTAACCATTGAAACCCTTCAGGGAATTACCATTGAACAGGAGACCATCGGCAAGGTGTGCGGACCGGCTATGTGACCTGCAACCAGCTGGAGCCTCATAGTTATCTGACGTATCCGATGGAGTATTATTATCTGTAAAAATTTTGCCCACCTGGAGAAGGCGGGCATATTTTTTACCTGGAAGGTACGTTGCGGTGAAGCTGGTCAGGAACGGAGGAATGGCCTTTCTGCTGCTGCCGTGTATGGACATGGGACGGGGACGTACTGCGCCCCTGCTGAGAAGCCTGCCGTGCGTTCAGCTCGTTGAAAGAAACGGGCTGTCGGGACTGCCGGAGGTTAAATTCGTTTAGCTTCCGCAGTTCTTCCTGCTTATCGGAATTTTTAAAAGCATCTTCCTGCCCGGGAGAGGGGATTCCTTTTTCCACGCAGTCAATATGCCGGCTCAGGGTTTCGGAAGTCATATTATCCATGCTCACACTGCTAAAACGGGCTTGGTATAAATTATAGGCTTGCGTTTTGACATATGCATTCACACAGAAGGGTTGGCTGAACTGAGTCTTGATTGGTTCCGGCATGTTCTTTAGTCCCTGATACTCCGTTAGAGATAACATTAATGTTGCATTTCCAAACATAATTTCATCCTCATTTTTCATGAGATTTCCTTCAATAGCAGAGTTGAAAAGAGTGTGCTGGAAATTTGTATTCGTTAATGTATTGCTCCGTGTGCATACATCAAGGGCTGTGGCTGCGTAAGCGTATACGTTCATCGTTTTTTTCAGGTTTTCCATTTTCTGAGGCTCAGAATATATCTCAAGAACAGACGGACAATAAGCTCTGATGGTTTCCAGGCAACTGTCGGCTCCGGCACTGTCAGGCAAAGACGCTTTGGCGAGTTCACTCAATGCTTTTTCGTGTGAGGTCAGATGCTGATTTCCATCCAGTCCGGCAGCCCGTTCACGGATAACCTCCCCGGTCGCTGCTGCGTATTGTACCCGCAGAGGATCCTTCATGCTCATTGTATTGCGGAACATCTGAACGAGCCCCTGACAATAAGAAGTGAGCAGAGTATTCCGCTGCCCGGCCTTTAGGATGGAATCAGGATTATTTCCGTCTACGGGATAAATCGACTCAGAAGCATAGGAAGCGATTACATCAGCAAAAACCGGTGCGATATCTGTTTTAAACTGACGGACTTTTTCTGCTGTCAGCTCCGGCGTGTCGTCAGGCAAACGGTGGATTTCCCCCATTCTCTTGAAAAAACGGTCAAACCGCTGCCCATATTCTCTCCTTTTTCCGGCCATCTCCGGGCTTATGGCCTGATCAAAAGTCATATTCTCTTCTGCCATCATCATCCCAATCGCGAATCCGGCCGGAACATTTTCACGGCCAATATTTTTGAGGATATGGTCAGCTGGTTTTATGTACAAAGTATGTACCTCATTTGGTGTCTTGTTAAATACATCCTTTATGTGCTGGTCAAAAATATCTTTGCCGTGCCGTGCCTCCAGGGCCGCAGTCTGTAGTTCCCTCTTGCGGGCCCGCTCGATCAGCTTATCCGCAAATTCGGATGTTTCCTGATGCAGCTTCTCTGCCTGGGCGGTATTCCTGACCGCTTCGTTGTATTCATTCACCTCCTGGTTCCAGGAGGAATTAAAGCGTTTAAATAGCTGTTTGTACCAGGCAGGTTTTTGGGGAATTGTGATGGATAGGGGGGTAGATACCGGGAAAATGGCGCTGCAGTGACCGTCCGTATGCTGGATATACGGTACCTTGGTCGAATGGAAATCTACCATATCCACAGAAATCCTGGCCATGGCATCGGTAAGACGCTCGCGATAGTTGGTTTGGTCAACCGGAGGAGAGAACAGCTTTTTTCCGTTGACGTAAAGGGAATTCAGAAAATCCTGGACGAGAGCCGCTTCCTCGTTCGGGAGAGGCGCGTTTGGCTGACTTCTGTAGTTTTCATATATGGAAGGCATGTTCATTAGTTTGGAAAACATCAGGAATGCTTTGTCACGTCCCTCAGGGGAGTTTGTGCCGGAATTAGAAACAGTATTTATATAATCCTGATATTCGCGCTGTTCCAGCTGGTTCATGTCCGTAATCATAAAATAAATGCTCCTTTTTTGTGGTGTGGGTTTGAAATAAATGCTTCTGGAAGTAGTTTACCAAATCAGAAGAGACATTTCAATTAACTGGCAAAACTAGAGATATTTTGGCAAAAAAATAATGGTTCGCATTTTTCTGCCAAAAAAATGCTTGTTTTGCCAAAAGGTTGATTTCTCTGCGGGAATTATATTAAAGTAAGTCTAACAGCAGCACCAGAAAATATCATTTATAGAGAAAGAGGAGGAGACATATGCCGGGAACAAATCAGACAGAGTATCAGGGCGGAACTGTCAAAGTACAGCAGCCGACAGGGGGAACGTGGAGCAGCTTTCTGTGGAATATGCCCATTATTACAAAGGACCAAGTCAATCATATAGAGGAGTATACCGATATCAATGCGCAGATACGGGAAGAACAGTCTGACGGTAAATCGTATCTCGACATGGCCAAAGAGTACTTTAGGGAAATCTTTGGACAGGGTTATGAGGAAGAAAATTTTCCTTTTACAAAAGAAACGGTAGATAAGGCCATGACCAACATGTATGTGGACGGCCAGACCTACAGGGAGCGATTTGAAATTGGAGATATTACAGAGGATAATTACGAACTTGCGGTATGCCACATGTATTTCCAGATGACCACGGGCGCTATCGCTGCCAGCCATCAGCGGAATGGATTGGAGATGTATGGAGGTCCGATGAAAGTTACGGTCTTAAATACCTCCACAGCCACAGCAAAGCTTTTTACCGCTGTCGTACCGCAGGAACCGAAGCCCGTGGAAGAACCTCGCCAGCCAAATGGATGGAAAAGGTTTTGGAACCGATTTGGCTTTTACAAAAAGGATATGCAGACATACCAGAATAAGTTGAATCAGTACAATGACTATGTGGCAGATAAAGCGGTGTATGATGAAAATGTAAGAAAGACCCAGGCGGAAGCGGAACAAATGGAGCAGAAACTGGTGGAACGGGACGGCATATCGGAAGAGCGAAGAAACCAGGTGCATGCGGTCATGCGGAATCAGGAAAAGCGAAGAGAACTGCATGAGGCGGCAAAAGAGGTGTTCGATCAGATGCCGAGTACAAACGAATCGACACAGCTCGCTGAGGTTAAACAATATATTCCTGACTACGATGATTGGAAGTCTAAACCATTTATGAGCGGGATGGGGAGGCCTGGTTCCCTGAGAAACCAAATACTGGCCTACATGGCGGCTGCCAATGATATGACGCTTGAGGAGGCTTTGGCTGCACCGCTGGAGATGAAGCAGAAGGCCGGAGGGGAATTTAAAAAACTGTTCATGGAGAAAAAAAACGCGCAAACGGCAGCGGACAGAGGATCTGCTGCGCAGCCGAATGCACCAAAAACAGCCCCTGAACTGGACAGGGAAATGGATGAAGCGGCAGATGCCCTTGCAAAGATATATACACACTGGGGAAAGGAGCAGATAAAACCTGTGGATGTTTTGGACCCGAAGAGTATCCGGGAAAATGCCGCTCATGATATACAGCTTGGATTGATTGGTATGGATATCGGGCAGATGCTCAAAGACGGGGTGGAACTGACGAAGAGAGTGAAAGATAGGATGGGGGAAAACTTTGCTGAAAAAAAGAGTGCCTTTGGGGCGGCGAGAGCAGCAAGCGGACCGCTGCAACGCCTTTGCAGTATATATCGCATGGATGAGTTTAAGGATGGAAATGTACCTGTTACGGTAATGAGACCGACAGATGCGGCCACTGCGCTTTTTTGTGGAGAACGGATTGATAACCGTATAGCGGGAAAATGTCTGAAGGATATGAAGGCACAGGATATTAATTATGTTATGGCTGCAAGCAAGATGGACGATGATACTCCTGAAGACATCTGCAATGTATTGAATGGAAATAGCTCCCGTATACCTGGAAAATTGAAGATGAATTATATGGTCAGGTGCGCTTCCGAGAGGCCCTTGAAAGTGGCGGAAGAACCGGAGAGAAGGCGAATATCCATAGACGAGTTGGCCGGACAGAATGTGCCGCAGCGGAATGCGGCTGTGGAAAGACAAAAGCAGCATACCCCGAATCAGCGTGCGGTGAATCAGCCTGCTGCGAACCGGCAGGCGGCACGCCGTTGAATCGTATGTGTTTTGGTGAAAGGACAATCAGAACCCAAAATAGAAAAGCAGTAAAGTCCAAATGATCAAAGGGAATGCCGCCCCGTTTTGACGCGGCATTCCCTTTTAAGGACAATGTCAAAGAGGAGGAGAAAACATCCTACTCCAACAGCTCCCGAACCATCTCCTCGTCAAAAGTCACAGACGGTGCGCAGCCTGTCTCAATACGGTACAGGGCGTTTGCCGCAATGTGCTCCGCAGCCTGCTCCAGATCGCGGATTCCGCTGGAATTTTGATGCAGGTCGATGACGGCGTTCAGCCCGTCGAGGGTCAGCACACATTCTTCCTCACGCATGCCGATGCGCTTTAAGACCTTGGGAAGGGCATATTTGGAAAAAATAACCTTCTTCTCTTCCGGCGTATAATCCGGGATCTCGATAACCGCGAAGCGGGACATGAGAGGCGCGCTGATCTGGCTTTTGTCGTTGGCAGTGGCGATGGGATACACGCCGCCTGTGGGAATCATGCACTCCATGTAGTTGTCCGTAAACCCAAGGTTGTCGAGCAGGGTAAGAAGGACATCGGCGGGATTTCCATTTCCCTTGCCGGAGGCCGCCTTGTCCAGTTCATTGATGATGAATACCAGATTGGACTCGCCTGCGATGGAGAAGGCTTCCATAATGATGCCCGGCTTTGCGTTGGCGTAGATGCGTGAACTTCCGGTCAGCTGCTCCGGGTCATTGATCGAGCTCATGTCCAGAGTGGTCCACGGAAGCTTTAGTATGCGCGCCACGGCGTAGGCGATCTGTGATTTTCCGGTTCCCGCGGGACCGATCAGAAGGAGACCGTAAGCGGGAAGGGTATGGGTGCGGTTGATCTGTATAATAGTTTCAATAATCCGTTGCTTGACCCGATCCATTCCATACAGCTCTTCATCCAGAATCCGGCGCGCTTCTTCGGGATCAATGGAGGGAAAGTAGCTGCCCTTCCACTGGATATTCAGCATAATAGACAGCGCGCGCTGGGCATGGCGCCGTTCCTCCTGGGATACTTCGTGGGAATGGGCAACCGCCAGATTTCTCCTGGCCCAGAGGCGTATGTTGTCCGGCAGTGTGCGGCCGGCGCAGGTGATAAAATCAGTAATGCTCTGGATACTGGTGATCCGCATACTGTCGCCGCTCTCATCCTCGTCTTCAGCCGGAAGCTCCCGGGCAGGCGCGTCACTGGCGAGAAGGCGTTCAATCATAAACTGGAGAAAGCCGTCTGCGGCGGAGAGCTTGGCACCCCCGCCGAAGGCGGTTTCTCTGATTTTATACACGGCATATGCATCTCCGTGACTGGCACCGGAAAGGCGTACATTTATGTAATTTTCCCCCAGCCATTTCAACAGGCTGACGAACCGGGCGTCAATCTTTAAGATGTCCGCGCTGAATGTGTTGCCCTCGTCTTTAAATTCAAAAGCAGTCCGCCTGCTGGGATTTGTGAACACGCCGCCGGAATGATGCTTCAGTCTCCCGGCCGTGTTGGAAAGTATCAGAATTGGATGCTCAGGGGAAGCCTGAGACGTATTGGAATAAAAAACTTCATACGTACATTCCGGATCCCTTTGGGGATCCGGCGTATCTTTAAAATCAAAAACCGGCATAGTATCCTCCCTGTGCTGCAGTTGTCATTTACAAAAATAGTATAGCCGATTAGGGGGAGAATGGCAAGGAACGGTCAAATGATTTATTTTATCTGAAATCCGTTTATTTAAGAGTATTCCTCGAATACTACGGCCGCATTTTTTAGAGTTGTTTTCAGACCATCTGTTATATAGCCTGGTTCATTTCCCACAGTAATCATATCAGCCCCGATTTCAATCCAGTGCCGGATTCCCTGACAGGAGTAGTCGCCCATAGATACCAGTACAGGTTTGTGCGCCTCATGGGCCTTTTTGGCTACGTAACGATATACATTCTGGATTTCTTCATCGCCTGTCTGGGCCAGTTTATTGTATGCACCGGACAAATCCATGGGGCCGATAACCAAAACATCAACGCCTGGAACTCTGGCAATTTCCTCAATATTTTCTACTGCCTCCCTGGTTTCGATCTGCAGCAGCTTAAAAATTTTTTTGCTGTCTGACTGGATATATTCCATTGTATTGTCAAGTCCAAAGCGAGTGGCACGCCGCGGGCCGAATCCGCGGATGCCATCGGGGGGATAGAGACAGGCAGAAACTGCCCGCCTAGCATCTTCGGCGGTTTTTATCATTGGAAAGATGATACCGTCAGCCCCCATGTCCAGTATGGGTTTGGCCAGTGTGGGAGCGTTCCACGGAATTCGGACAAAGGCAGGAGTGGAGGATACGCGGAGAGCGATCAGATGGTTCAGCAGGGTCTGCTTGTCCATAGCGGTGTGTTCCGTGTCAATCCACACGTAATCTACACCATAGGTTCCTACAATCTCAGCAATCTGAGGATCGGTTCCCGTGATGTGGGAACCCAGAAGATATTTTTTGTTCTCTAATTTTTCACGGATAATATCTGTATTAATCATAATGTCACCTCATTGTATTGAATGGACAGGAGAATTGACCAGCCCGGCCGGTTTTCTCCCGCTTAAAACATCATCAATGCCCATGGCGGCTTCGATACCCATTTGGTCCATTGCCTCCTCGGTCATTGCCGCGCTGTGGGGGGTAATAATTACCTTATCGGAAGAAAAAAGAGGATTGTCGGGAGACGGAGGCTCTGTCTCAAATACATCCAGGCCAGCGCCGGCCAGTACTCCCTGTTCTAAAGCCTGATACAGTTCATCCTCTCTTAGAATGCTTCCTCTGGAAGTATTAATCAGCCAGCCGGCCGTTTTCATTTTTTTAAACTGCTCCATGCCGATACTCCGCCTGGTTTCCTCCGTAGCAGGAAGATGGAGGGATATGATATCCGACTTGGAGAACACATCATCCCATGATGGGAGCAGGCGGACATTCGAAGGAGCCTGATCCTTAGGAAAAAAGGGGTCATAGGCAATTATGTGCATTCCCAGAGCAGCTGCTTTTTTTCCCACCGACTGTCCGATTCGTCCGAATCCAATCAGCCCCAGGGTTTTTCCGGAAAGATCACATCCCAAAAGCTGAGAACGGCACTCATAGTTACCCATGTGCAGATTTCGGTCCATGATAATCAGGTGTTTTACGCAGGCCAGCATAAGCGCGATTGTGTGCTCTGCTACGGAATTGACATTGGCAAAGGGAGCATTGGTTACGGCTATTCCCAGTTGATTGGCTGTGTCGATATCAATATTATCCAAGCCGATTCCGTGACGTCCGATTACCTTTAAACGGTTTGCGTGACGGAGGATCTTGGCAGTGATGGGATCGTTGCAGACAAGAAGCCCCTCACAGTCTGCGATGTCTGCCAGAATGTCTTCTTCTGTCCGGCCCCGCCCGATTTTCAAATGATAGCCCCGGTCCAACAGATATTGTTTTCCCTTATTTCTGATGTCTTTTGGCAATAAAATTGTACAGCTCATCTTGCTATCCTTTCAGTCCGGCAGTTGAGATGCCTTCTACAAAATATTTTTGTGCTGCAAAAAACAGAATAATCAGAGGGATCATAGTGACAATGGCCATGGCCATTACCTGATTCCAATTAACGGCAGCCTGTGTGTCAAGGGACATGCGAAGCCCCAGGGTTAAGGTATATCGGTCCACACTGTTGATAAAAATCATGGAATTGAAGAAGTCATTCCACGTCCAGATGCATTGGAATAGGCCTACGGAAAAAAGCGCAGGTTTGCATAAAGGAAGCAGAATATGTATCAATATATTCCATGCGCTGCAGCCGTCAATTTTTGCCGCCTCATCCAGCTCCCGCGGAATACCCCGGAAAAATTGTATCATCTGAAAGATAAAAAAGGGATAGCAGGCCAGGGCCGCAGGGGCAATCCACGGCAGATACGAATTCAGCCATCCCAGCTTCTTAAATAAAAGATAGCGGGGAATGATGATAACTGAGTTGGGGAGCATCAGCGTTAAAATCATAATGGTAAAAAGTATTTTTTTGAGCGGGAACCGGAACCTAGCAAACCCGTAGCTGACCAGGGAGGTAGATATCAGCGTAAAAACCACAGTGGGTATAACCATTTTAAAGGTGTTTAAGAAAAAAGTGGTGTAGGTATAGGTTCCGCTCCCCTGCCAGCCTTTTATATAGGCTTCCGGAGAAAATGAGGAGGGAAGGAGGGGAGTATGTGTTCCAAAGATCTCCTCATTTGTTTTGAAGGAAGCCAGAAAAAGCCATATGATCGGATAAATCATGACAAGTCCAAAAAATGTCATTATAAAATAACGAAATATTTTTTTCTGTTTAGTCATTAAAACTCCCCTCCATCCTCATAGTGAACCCAGCTGCTGGACGACCGGAATAAACTAAAGGTCATAACAGAAACGACAAGAACTAAAATCCAGGATAATGCAGAAGCATACCCGACTTTGAAATTTGTGAATGCTTCTTCGTACAGCTTCATTCCAAAAAGGTAGGTCCATTTCATAGGGCCTCCGTTGGTGACAATAAAGGCTGCCGTAAACTGCTGGAGAGCCTGAATCATCTGCATTACCATATTGAAGAAAATAATCGGGGTGAGCTGCGGAAGAGTTATGCGGAAAAACATAGTGAATTTTCCGGCCCCATCCACGCTGGCCGCTTCATAAAGTTCTCTGGGAATTTGTTTTAATCCTGCCAGGAAGAGCACCATCGAAGAACCAAACTGCCATACGGACAGGAGGCTTATTGTGATCAGCGCTAAAATTCCGTTCCCAAACCAATCCACATGCGGAAGAGAAAAAAAAGATAAAATGCTGTTGACCAGGCCGTCCTTTAAAAACATAGCGCGCCAGAGAACGGAGACCGCCACGCTCCCTCCCATAATAGAAGGAATATAGTAAATCGTGCGGAAGCCGTTTACGCCTTTTAACGGCGTATTCATCAGCATAGCAACCATGAGTGCGACAAAAAGTTTTACGGGTACGGAAAAAAGAACGTAAAATATAGTAACTCCCAGGGATTTAAAAAAGTGAGGATCAACGGTAAACATATATCGGTAATTTTCCAAGCCGATAAAATGAAGCTCTCCGCCCATAGAATAATCTGTAAATGAATAGATAAAGGAGGCGGCAAAGGGATATAGCTGGAAAATGGAAAATCCCAGAATCCACGGTGCTACAAATACCAGGCCCGTATACCTTTTATTCCACTTTAATTTTGGAAATGATTTTGCGTGCTGCTGTGTCATGTGAAGTACCTTCTCCATATTGTTTGCCCTCAAATTTCTCGGATCAGCTGGAGGCCTTCAGCTCCTCCAGCTTGATTTCAAACTGTCCGATCATATAATCAGCTGCCTCTTCCGGGTTTATTTCGCCAAAGCCCAGCTGCTCAATTGTATCGATCATGATATTCTGCAGCTGCATATTCCCCGAAATCGCGTTTTCCACCATGCCCTGGTTCTCTTCTCCCAGTTCCACCGCCTTGACAGTTAGAGGATCCAGAAGCCCTTTCTCATTGCAGATTTCCAATGCTTTTTCAGTGGGAGGAACGGAACGGTTATCCTTTAAAATTTCAATGGCCTCCTCGTCATTAAAGAAGAAATCCAAAAATTTCGCGGCTTCCTCGGGATGGGCTGAATTGCTGTTGATACAAATTAAATGAGCGGGCCGTACCACAAGGCCGGTATTTTTATTATCAGGAGCAATGGGCGGCAAGGTGACGTCCGCGTGATCCTTGAAATGTTCTTTTACAGCCTGCATGGAAGCGACCCATTCAAGGCTGGCACACGCCTGCTGGTTCATCCAAAGCGGATTTTCCTGATATTTTGATTTAAACATGAAGGACTGGGCGGCAGGTTCCACAACATTCAAATCGAATAACTGCCGGATATAGGAGAACAAATCCACCAGGTCCTCACGGGTAAAGCCCATGGTGTAATCCTCGTTGACCAGCTGATTTCCGGTTGTCTGCTTTAAATAGGGCTGGACAATTCTGGTTACCATGGAATACTGGTCAATGCAGAGAAAATAGCTGGCAGGATCCTGCTGGTTTACCTTTTGGCCTTCTTCTAAAAGGTTATCCCAGTTCCAGACGGTTTCCGCATCGATTCCGAATTTCTCCATGACATCTGTATTTAGAAGCATAGTTACACAATTTACACCGCTGGGGAGCCCTACTAAAATCCCATCATACATTCCATATCCTTCGACAAACGACGGATCAAATCCGGACTGGTCGATCTGCGAATATTGGTTTATGTCCGCGAAGGAGTGAAACTGCTGGTTAAGGTCGGCAATCCATGGAACATCGACCTGCATGATATCGGGGGCAGTGTTTCCCGCAAGCTGGGTCATAAGCTTTTCTTTATAGCCATCCAGTCCCATGTATTCTCCCACAATAGTAACGCCGGGGTTTTGTGATTCATAGAGTTCGATGACCTCCTGAGTTGCCTGGTGCCTTGCATCGCCGCCCCACCAGGAAAAACGGAGAGTAATTTCTTCTGCATTCTCAGCGGACGATTCGACCGAACCGGTGGTGTCCGAGCCGGAAGATGAGGAGCTGGAAGCACTGTTGCCGGAGCATCCGCAGATACTGGTGATAGAGACCGCTATCAGTGCCGCTATGCCGAGATATCGCCGGTTTGTTTTTTTCATTACTTTTACCTCCTTGTCATGTATATTTGATATATTAATTATCGCAAAAAAGGGAATAAAACAAAACCTATCTTTCATCAGAAAAGGAGTCATAACTTGTCAAGAAAAAGTATCCTCTTCTGCCAAAGGTATCATAATTCGCTATTTTGAGTCATTATTCTGATTTTTGACGTCTGAATCGCTGCGATTTTTTGAGGAAATAAATGACAATATATTATATATTGACAAAAAAATACGAAAAATATATACTATTTTATATATTTTATACTATAAACCGTTCTAAAAGATCAAGGAGAGAGCACTGTGTATAAATTGATTTTGGCAGATGATGAATATGAGCTTCGGAATGGTTTGGGAACGTATTTTCCCTGGGAAGAAATTGGATTTGAACTGGCAGCTAGTCTGGAAAATGGACAGCAGGTGATCGAGTATCTTGAGAGTCATTCGGCGGATGTCCTTTTGTGTGATATCCGCATGCCGGTGATGGACGGTCTGGAGGTTGCACAGTATATTTACAGAAAAAAACTGCCTATTTATATGATCATGTTCAGCGGATACAGAGACTTTGAATATGCGAAAAAGGCGATGCAGTACGGCGCAAGAGATTATATTGTCAAATCAGCAAAATTTAATGAACTGGTCTCCGTTTTTAGAAATTTGAGGGAACAGCTGGATATGGAGAACAGCAAAAAGAAACTTGCCGGAGCCTCAAAAGGGTATTATCAGCAGATTATTGAGTCCATTCAGGAGCAGGTGGAGCGTGAGTTTGCCACAGTCACACTGGAGCAGGTAGCTGCCGCTGTTCATATGAATTCCAACTATGTGAGTAAGTTATTTTATTGCAAAACAGGGCAGCTTTTCTCAGAATACCTGCTTTCTGTGAAAATGAAAAAGGCGGCGGAATATCTTTCTGACATTCGATACCGCACATATGAGGTCAGCGAATTGGTAGGCTACAGCAATACAAAAAATTTCTCCAGGGCATTTAAATCGTTTTATGGAATAACACCTAAGGAATACAGGGAGGGAGGAAGATAAGTGCCGATTTTAGATACGATGCCCCGTCGCTTTTTTGTGGCCAAGCTGGTAAAAGCGATTTTGACAGCGATTCTTCCACTCCTTACTATGGGGATACTGTCTGCCGCTTTTATCCGATATTATATAAAAGAATACAGTAATACTGTCAACCATAAGCTACTGTATCAGATGATGGAAAATATAGAATTAACTTTTAAGGAGATTGATCATCTTCAGCAGATCTATGATATCAATAACAATATTGGATTTGAAATGGATCGTATATTTTCTGATCGTTCGACAACTTATGAACGAAATCAGAGAATAAAAATGATAGAAAGCTATATGGCGGCAGATATCAGCGCCAACCCGTTGATTCATTCCATCTATATCTACTATGATAGTTTTAGAGATCGTTTTTTTTCATCAGATTATGGAGTACAGGATATTCACCAATCGTTGGACCGTCAGTGGCTGGAGCTTTACAAGGATATAGCTCCAGGCAGTGGGGTTCAGACCTACCTTCGCTATGTACGCAGGTATGCGTTTGAAGAGCAGGGAGAACCGGTCATTACATTGATTTCCCCTATGCTTACCAGAAGAGGAGCGTTGGTACTTAATATTTGGCCGGAATATCTCAATGATACAATTGCAGCCACATCTCTTTATGCAGATCAGATGATCTATATTCTCAATTCAGAAGGAGATATAGTTTTTCAGAGCAATAATGCGGACTCTTCCGCTATAGAAGATATTTTCCCCGTAATTGAGAATGAAAAAACAGATGCAACGATTCGTATGGATGGCCAGCAAATGACAGTTCATATGGTTTCGTCGGAGCGTTTTGGCCTTCACTACGTTTCGGTAATCCCGCAGAATAGTTTATATCAAATTTTAAACCGGATTACCGAACTGCTTTTCCTTTTGCTGACGTTTTCTTTTGTTTTATGTGTGTTTACGGCGTTTTTGGCTACAAGACAAAATCAGAAGAAAATTCGGAAGATCGTGGATACCTTGAACCGAGCGAAGGATTTTACAGCCCATTCAGTAGAGTCTGCTGTCCCTAAGGATGAGTATGATTATATTCTTAATCATATTATACAAAATTTTTTGGAACAGGATTATCTGAAGGTACTGCTTTCTGAAAAAAAGTATCGTTTGCGTTCCATGGAGCTTCTGGCTCTACAATCGCAGATTAATCCGCATTTTCTTTTCAATACATTGAAAACTATATATTGGAAGGCCGTATCTTTAACCGGCAGTCAAAATGAAGCGGCGGGAATGGTTGAAAATCTCTCTGCTATCTTGGATTATTCGTTGAGTTCCGCGAAGGACGATGCTTTTATATCAGAGGAAGTCCGTATGGCTGAATGCTATTTAAATATTCAGAATATCCGATACAGGAATAAATTCAAGGTGATTTGGGATATACAGCCAGAAGTACTTTCCTATCCGGTTATGAAGCTGCTCCTTCAGCCCATCCTTGAAAACAGTATTTATCATGGAATACGGGAAAAAGAGGGAATGTCCAAAATAAAGATAAAAGCATTTATCAGGAAAAATGAGGTACATATTTCCGTAATAGATACGGGAATGGGACTATCGCGGGAGCGGCTTCTTATGGTTCGGAAGGCTATAGAAGGAGAGTACACGCAAGAGCATATTGGTTTGCAGAATACATATAAACGACTGGGCCTGCGATACGAAAACAAGGCGGGTTTGAAAATTTTCAGCAAGGAGGGAATAGGGACAGCTGTACAGATATGGTTTTCACTAGAGAAGATATAATTAAAAAAATATAGGGGGCTGTCCCATGACACTGGGAACCGGCCCCCTTTCTTGCTATTTTTCTTTCGCCGTGATAAAATTTCAGAGTATTCGATATTGCTCTACCGGATCGCAAGCGGCTGACACGATGACAGGAGGGCTGCAAATGAAAGAAAAATACCGCTCTATGGAGCTGGGGAAAAAGATTCTT
The DNA here is from genome assembly GCA_019119575.1 of Candidatus Enterocloster excrementipullorum. GTDB lineage: Bacteria > Bacillota > Clostridia > Lachnospirales > Lachnospiraceae > Enterocloster > Enterocloster excrementipullorum. The sequence goes on along the minus strand of DWWT01000029.1, from coordinate 3,311 downwards.
ACAATTTATCAAAAATTTATCCTTTTGTTATCTCTATGTTATCCGAATCCGCTATGATATTCTTGTACCGGAAAATGGTACCAAACCTTTTAAACTCCCTCCAATATAAAAAATGTACTCGCGAAAAATACGGCGTTCCTTGCAGATGCCGTATTTTTTGCAATTTAGGTAACGGTTCAGGGCGGCGGGAAAGCAGGGGAAAAACGAGCGTTGAGTCTGCTTATAAACAGGGACAAAACGCTTAAGGAGGTGTGTGCGGAAATGGACTTGAGAAAACGGGTTTTGCAGAACAGACTTTTCTGGCTGGGCGCCGGCTTTGTGCTGCTGTTCGGAGCGGTGACAGCGCGGTTTTACCAGCTGCAGATTTTAAACGGGGCGGACAGCCGGGCGGAATTTGCGAACCAGATTACGCGGGAGCAGACAACGCCCGGGGCCAGAGGGGTGATTTATGACAGAAACGGAAACGTTTTGGCCTACAATGAACTGACGTACGCGGTGTCCATTACGGACAGCGGCACTTATGGCACCCGAAGCGAGAGAAATGCGCATTTGAACGGGGTGATCAGTGAGACCATTGACATCATAGAAAGCCACGGGGACAGCCTGCGGGATACGCTGCCCATCGCGTATGATGCGGCAGGCAGTCTCTCCTATACACAGGAGGGGACTGCCCTGCGCCGTTTTCTGGCGGACGCCTACGGCCATGGAGATCCGGCAGATTGCCTCGGTGCGCTTTTCCATGGGGGCCAGCAGCTATCAGAGATACCGGGTGGTTACCCTGGTGGAGAATGTGAGCCAGGAGACCGTGGTTCATATCCTGGAGCGCCAGCCGGAGCTCACGGGCGTGGACATTCAAACCGGAACCCTGCGGCGGTATGCGGACAGCCTGTATTTTGCTCCGATTATCGGATACACCGGGCCCATTTCCAGTGAAGAGCTGGAGGCAGCGAGGGAGCAGGGATGGGAGTATGATGCCAGCGAGCAGGTGGGCAAGACCGGAATCGAACAGGCCATGGAATCCACCCTCCGCGGAAGGCCGGGGCGGGAAACCTTTTACGTGGACAGTGTGGGGCGGGTGACCCAGGTACTGAATTCCGAAGAGCCAGCGGCGGGGGAGGATGTGTAGCTGACCATTGACGCACAGCTTCAGGAGACAATCTATCATCTGTTGGAGCAGAAACTGGCGGGTATTCTGCTCTCCAACCTGGTTCCGGAAAAGGACGAGGGTTCGGATGAATGGAGCATTGACGCTCGGGATGTGATTCTGGCAGTCATTGAGAATCAGGTGCTGGACACGGCGGCTTTCGGTGAAGCGGACGCGGGGGCGGGGGAGCGGCGCCTTTACGCGGCATTTCAGGGAGTGCGGGAGAGGCATCTGGGCAGCCTGGAGCAGATTTTGGGGACGGCTATGGGACAACTGCCGAGGACATGCAGCGCACAGCCGCCTACATTCCGGACATGCTGGAGGAGGCGGGATACGTGACGGGGAGTCCTGGCGAGGAGGAGGCCCGATCCTGGCAGAGGGGTGAAATGAGTCTGGGAGAGTACCTGCGGCTGGGAATCCGGGATGAATGGATTGCGCCTGCCGGAGAAGAAGATGGATATGCCACGCTGTCGGAGGCATGGCAGGATATGCAGGAGACCATTCGCGCCCTTCTCCCGGAGGATGCGGGATTTGAGAAGCTTTTATACCGGACAGCCCGGGACACGGGGGAGGCCTCCGGAAGAGACGTCTGCATGGCGCTCTTTGAGCAGGGAGTCCTCCCCAGCCGGGGAAGCCTCCCGCAGCGAAGCGGCTGCGGCGGATGGGGAGGCGCCCCAGGAGGAGCCGCTCTCCGCCATTTCTCCGGCTGCGTGGGACGCGGTGCGGGAGGGAATGCGCCAGATGGCGGCGGACAGTGATGTTCTCTCCTGGCTGTCCGTAGAGACGGCGGGAAAGACGGGGACGGCCCAGCAGAACCCCAGCCGTCCCAATCATGCCCTGTTTATCGGCTTCGGCCCGTACGAGGCGCCTGAGATTGCGGCGGCCACCCGGATTGCCTACGGCTATTCCTCCTCCAATGCGGTGGAGGTGACGGCGGACATTTTCCGGTATTATTTCGGCCTGGAGTCCAGGGAAAGTCTGGTGACCGGAGAGGCGGAGCCGGCCGGAAGCAATGGAAATATTGTGGCGGATTAGAGCGGGTTTGAAAATTGCTTTCTTCCAGATGCCGCGAAGCGGAGCGTAAAGGACGGTGGAAAGATGGAAAAATTTTTGCACAGATTAAAAGAATGGGCGGTTCTGCCGGATTTTCTGCGGTACTGGGATATCTTCCTTGCCGCCGCCGGGGCGGTTCTGTCCGGGATTGGCGTTTTTCTTATCCGCGGCCTGGAGCCGGAGCTGGCAGGCCGGCAGCTTGGCGGCGCGGCGCGGTGGCTCGCTGTGGGCAGCTTCCGGTTTCAGCCGTCAGAGACAGCAAAGCTTCTTTTAATCTTGTTCTTCTCCCGGTGGTTTGCCGGGGCGCGGGAGCGGGGAGGAAGCCCTTTCTTGCTCCTGCAGACAGCCGGGCTGGCGGCGGCTCCCATGCTGTCGATCTTGGAGGAGCCGGATTTGTCCACCACCATTGTTCTGGGATGGATTTTATGGTGTATGTTTTTTTCTTCCGACGTGGACAAAAAGGTTTTGGGGCGACTTTTGGGGGCAGGAAGCCTGCTTTTTGGCCTTTTCCTCTTTCTCGTCACCAGACCCGGACAGACGATTTTAAATGAATACCAGTACCGCAGAATCATGGCCTGGCTGTCCCCGGCGGCCTGGGCGGAGGAATCCTATCAGCAGGCCTATTCCGTACTTGCCATCGGCTCCGGCGGCATGGCAGGCCGGCTGGGAGACGCGTTAGGCACAACGCCTGCCGTCATAGAAAGCGGCTTTCTGCCTGAGCCCCACACAGACTTTATTATGGCGGCCGCGGGGCAGGAGCTGGGAATCGCGGTGAACGTGGGTATCCAGAGAAAACAATTCGGCGGTGGACGGGAGAGGAAAAATATAGTACACTGGTAACGCCGTCCTGAATGGCAGCGGCCAAGTCTGAACGAAAGAAAGGAACTCTGATGAAGCTTATTATTTCACCGGCCAAAAAGATGAATATGGAGGAAGATCTGCTGGAGGTGCGGAGCCTGCCCGCTTTTCTGGACAGGACGCAGGTCCTTTTGGATTATATGCAGGGGCTGGACAGGAACCAGGCTAAGACTCTGTGGAAGTGCAATGACGCCATTGCGGATTTAAATTACGCCCGCATTCAATCCATGGATCTGCACTCCCGGCTGACCCCGGC
>DWWT01000028.1 GCA_019119575.1 Candidatus Enterocloster excrementipullorum | reverse complement strand
ATGGAGCCGTCCTTTACCTCAGTAAGGCCGTTCTCCGGGCTGGTGAGGGAGCTCTTCTCACTGAGCACTTCAACGATACGCTCAGCGGACTCGGAAGCCATGGTAATCATTACAAATACCATGGAAACCATCATCAGGCTCATAAGAATCTGGAAGCTGTAGGTCAGCATGGCGGACATCTGGCCTACGTTTAAATCCAGGCCGCGGCTGGTGATAACCGCATAGGAGCCGTAGGAGATAACGAAAACCATGCCTGCATAGACGCAGAACTGCATCATAGGGCTGTTGATGGCCATAATGCGCTCGGCCTTGGTGAAATCCTTCTGGACATTTTCAGCCGCCGCGCCGAATTTCTTCTTTTCATACTCCTCGCGCACATAGGACTTTACAACGCGCATAGCCTGGACGTTTTCCTGTACGGAATCATTGAGGGCATCGTATTTGCGGAATACCCGGCGGAACAGGGGGGTGGCAGCCCGGATTACCAGAAACAGCCCGATGCTCAAAATCGGAATGGTAAACAGGAAAATAATTGCCAGCCGTCCGCCCATGATAAATCCCATGGCAAACGAGAAGACCAGCATCAGGGGACAGCGGATAGCCACGCGGATAATCATCATGTATGCCATCTGCACATTCATGATGTCTGTGGTCATACGGGTCACCAGACTGGAAACAGAAAACTTATCAATGTTCTCAAAGGAATAGTTCTGGATATTATAGAACATATCCCTGCGAAGGTTTCTGGCAAATCCTGTGGACGCAGCCGCGCAGGTAGCTCCTGCGGCTCCTCCAAAGATCAGAGAAACAATAGACATGGCAATCAATACAATGCCATATCGGACAATCACATCCATAGAGCAGCCGGCCTGCATCTGGTTTACAAGATTGGCAATCACAAAGGGGATTGCGCATTCCAGAATTACCTCCACTGTTACCAGAAGAGGGGTCAGGATCGAAGCCTTTTTGAACTCCCGGATGCTTCGGGCCAAGACTTTAATCATTGGTGGTATTCCTCCTTTTCCCTACATGTTTCTGAATTGCTATTTGCGGCGGAAACAATTCTTTTTTGTTCTGCCGCGAACTTTTTTGGCTTCCAGTGTGCGCGTGCCTTGTCAGCTACGCTGCCTGCCGTCGGGCCAGCCTCCCCGCTGTTCCAATTCTCCAGGTTTCGGAACATCTGCGCAGCTATCTCCTTAAACAGCTGTACCTGTCCGTCGGAAAGCCCGCGCGTGAGCAGGCGGTCTGTCTCGCGGAAGTACGCATCTACCCGCGCATTTAATTCAACAGCGTGTCGGGTCGGCACCAGGCTTTTCAGCCGGGCATCCCTGGCAACGCTTTCCCGCTGAATAATGTCCTTTTTTTCCAGCTGTTGGAGAATTCCCGTAGCGGTTGAACGGCTCAGACCGAATGCGCTTTCGATATCGCGCTGAAAAACAGGCCCTTCCTGGAAGTGAACCAGGATGTAATAGATAACCCGGCTCTGCATGCCGGTGATATCGAGATCCTGCAATGTGGTGTCCAACCGTGCTTTAACCATGTGCGACAGCAGGTTAATCCATGCGCCGCAGTCTTTTTCCACCTTGGTTCCACCTCCCTTTAAAGCATAAAATACGAATTTATATTGTTCGAGTGCGAACAATATAATATCCCATTTGGTATACAATGTCAAGAGGAAAGATGGGGTTTCTACCATTTTTTATGAGAGCGGGGCAGTGGAGAGAGAAATATGTTGAATATCACAAGAGAAGGACAAAAGCGCAGAAAAACTGCCTTCAAGCTGCGCGGCCGGCCGCTCAAAGGCAGTTTGGAATTTGGAAAAAATGAATTTATTTTGCGCGGGAGATTCCCCCTGACCGTACCAGCGAAACCTGCACGGGCCGGGCAATTAAAACAGCGGCAATACATTTGAAGAGATCCAGGGGAATGAAAGGAATGACAGCTGCAGACAGGGCGGCCATCCAGTTCATGCCCGTAAAATATTTCATATAGACGGTTCCGATGCTATAGATAACAGGCATTCCCACAAAGATCGTGACGGCACAGTACCGGATGAAATGGTAATTTCGGCCCTTTAATGCGGACATGAGCATAACAGCGGGAAGCCAGCTGAAGATATATCCGCCGCTTGGGCCAAAGAGTTTGCCGGGGCCGCCCACGCCGCCGGAGAAGACGGGAAGTCCCACAAGACCGAGCAAGCTATAGACCAGGATGCAAAATCCCGCCTGCCTGGGGGTGAGAAGCAGGGCAATCATATTGACAACCAGGGTCTGGGCCGTGATGGTTACCGGGGAAAAAGGAAGGGGGATGTTGATATAAGCCGATACACTGATCAGCGCGGTAAGAAGCGCCATTTTGGTCAGATCCTGGACGGTGTAATGAGATTTCATTTGGGATGCCTCCTTCTGGTTTGTGCGTGACATGTGTATGCTGAAGTTATTATAGAGGAAATAATCCTGATTGTCAACTTAAATAAAAATATAGTTTACAATAAGGGCAAAAAATTCCCTCCGCCCGCCTGCGGCCCAGGAGGCACAGGAAAAGCGGAGGAAAGTAGAAATAATCACTATTTGCAGAAATTTTAAAAATTAGCCATAAAAAGGGCTGCTCCGAACATACTGGAGAGAAGCACAGACAGAACTACCGCGATCAGCATGAAAATAAGACCGGCCCGGCAGAAGTTTTTGCGGTTCTCGTTGCCATTTCCAAAGGCCCATATAAAATACATGACAATATTGACACACGGAATAGCAAGTATAAGGAGCGTGATGAGCCAGGAACCAACGGACATAACTTCCTGGTTGGGGTCGCCTTGATAATTGTCATACATGAGAGTTACCTCCTTTTGTCAGAAAAAGATGCAGCCTCCGCCCGACGGCCGGAGGAATCACTTACATTATACACATATAAGAGCGATGTGTCTATAAAGGATTTGGGAATCCCTGAATGAGCCTGAAAATACTGTGGAGTAAATTAGCCGGTTCATATACCATAGGCGGAGTCTGCGGAAAATACCGCGTTATCCGCCAGGCATAAAAAAGGACCATGCCGGTGAAGCAGAGGAGAGCCGCAGCGGCGGAGAGGCGGGGAGAATGATTCCGCCCGTAGCGCTCCCATGCCCATAAAACCAGGACGAAAAGCAGAGGAATAAGGAAGGGATGAACGGTCAGACTTTCTTCGAGCCGGCCCTGCGTCAGCAGGGATGCGGCGCGGGACAGACCGCAGCCGGGGCAGGGAATCCCGAACAAAATGCGGAATAAGCAGGTTTTTCCCAGAACAGCTTCCAAAAAGAAAAGAAAGAGGGCGCAGAGAACAAGCCCCTTATAATACTGCTTTAAATCCTGTAAAAAACGGCGCACGAAAAATGCCTCCCAATTTATACTCACGGCAGCGGACAATTTTCAAACTCGCTTTGGCCATCCAGCTCTATTATAGCGTATGCCTTCCGGAATTGTCACGTTTTTCAGCTTTTTCGGGGCACGTTTTTCGGGAAGAAATAACCTCTTTCCATATCCCGGTCCATATGATAAGATAAATGTGACTGCTCAGGGAAGCGGGAAAATAAGCGCAGACAGATTAAGAAAGTAAATCCAGGTGAATATATGAAATACATTGTTTTGGATCTTGAGTGGAATCAGAGCCCTAAGGGCAAGGAGGATTCCGTGCCTCATCTTCCTTTTGAGATCATAGAGATTGGCGCGGTGATGCTGAACGAGCACATGGAACCGGAAGGGAAATTTCACCGGCTGATACGGCCTCAGGTGTACCGTCAGCTTCATTTCAAAATATCGGAAGTCACCCATTTGAATATGGACGAGCTCAAAAAACGGGGATCCCTGTTCTGCGATGCCATGGAAGAGTTTTTAGAATGGTGCGGGGAGGAGGAATTCCGTTTTTGTACGTGGGGTTCTATGGATCTGACGGAACTGCAGCGGAATATGGCCCACTATCGGGTGGAGAATCCATTTCCGAGGCCGCTCTTGTATTATGATGTGCAGAAGCTGTACTGCCTGCAGTACGGGGACGGGAGCACAAAGGAATCTTTGGATCAGGCGGTGCAGGAGCAGGAAGTACAGGAGGAGCGTCCTTTTCACAGAGCGCTGGATGATGCGTATTACACGGGCCGGATCTTATCCCGGCTGGACATGGAGCGGTACGGCGTATATCTTTCCGTGGACTATTACCGGCTTCCGCGGAGCAAGGAGGAGGAATTCCGCCTCTATTTTCCGAACTATTCGAAATATGTCTCCCGTCCCTTTGATAATAAGGAAGACATCATGAAGGATAAGGATCTGGCAGATGTAGTCTGCCTGCGGTGCGGCCGGATGCTTCGCAAGAAAATACGCTGGTTCCCATGCGGGCAGAAGCTGTATCTGTGCCTTGCGGTCTGTCCGGATCATGGATATATGAGGGGGAAGGTGCGGGTAAAGCGATCGGAGTACGATCAGTATTATGGGGTTAAGACAATAAAGGCCGCCTCAGAGGCGGATATGGAACAGATCCTGCAGAAGCGGGAGGATATGAGAAAAAGAAGGAGCGGGAAGAAGGTCACTCCTCCCGCATCCGGTAGCCAACGCCGATCTCCGTAAAAATATATTTGGGTTCTGCCGGATTTTCCTCCAGCTTGCGCCGAATGTGGGCCATGTTGACCCGCAGTATCTGGTTATCGTTGTCCGCGTAGGGCCCCCATATTTTGGAAATAATAGACTCGTAGGTCATAACTCTTCCCGCATTCTGCGCCAGAAGGGAGACAAGCTTATATTCGATTTGGGTCAGGTGAATGTCCTGGCCTTTCATTTTGACAAGACGCCGTTCAAAGTCAATGACCAGATCCTCCACTTCGTAGCGGGTGCTAGGATAAGCGCTCTGATTCTGCCGATGACGGAGAGCGGTCCGGATGCGGGCCATGAGCTCCGCCGTCCCGAAGGGCTTGGTGATATAGTCGTCAGCACCCAGATCCAGAGCGGCGACTTTGCTCTTTTCCAGGGTACGGGCGGAGACAACAATGATAGGAGCCGCGCTCCAGGTACGCACCTGTTCAATAATACGCAGGCCGTCCATGTCCGGAAGGCCCAAGTCCAGCAATATCAGATCCGGGTGCAGGGAATTGATCAAATCCAGACCCTCCCGTCCGGTGGCGCTGCTGGTCACCTGGTAGCCCTGGGGAGCCAGGATTCTCTCAATAAAGCTGCAGATGTTTTTCTCATCTTCAATCAGGACAATTTTTGCTTTGGTTATCATATTTAATATTCCCTCCAGTTCGGTAAGGTAAAGGTAAATTGAGCTCCGTCAGGATGATTGGAGGCGCTAATCGTTCCGCCGTGAGCCCCTATAATGGTTTTGCACAGGGTCAGGCCGATTCCTGCCCCCTTGTGGCCGTCTCCCTGGCGGTTGCTGTCTATGCCGGCACCGTCAAAAAGAGAACGAAGAATATCCGGCGGAATGCCCGTTCCATAGTCCCGAATGGTTATGGACACAAAGGAAGGGAAAGTTTGAACGCACAGATCAATCATGTGGTTGCCGGAGTGGAAGAAGGCATTTTCCAGCAGATTATTGATCACCTGTTCAATGAGAATGGGATCCATGGGCACCATTATGAAGGCCTCCGGCAAGGATATGCGGATTTCCATGTTGGGAAAACGCTTTTTAAAGCGCTGGACGGCCTCGGAGATAACTTCCTCCAGGGGCTCCTCGGATTTTGCCACGGAGGCAACTCCCTTATCGTCCTGGATCCGGGTGACGGAGAGCAGGTTCTCCACCATGTTGAGAAGCCACTGGGCATCTTCCTCAATGTTGCCTACCAGGCGGCGTTTATCAGTATCGGTAAGATCTGCCTCCTGCTCCAGGTAAGTGGTACTGGAACCGATAATAGTGGTCAGCGGGGTGCGCAGATCATGCGAGATGGCACGCAGGAGATTGGCGCGCATGGCCTCTTTCTCCGCTGCCATGAGCTTTCGCTCCTGCTCCTTCAGCTGGTCGCTTTGACGGGTCAGCATGATGCAGATGCTGCTGGTAAAGCAGGAGATGATGGCCATTCCCACAAAGGTGACAGGGTATCCGGACAGGGTAAAATTGAGAGCCATATAGGGGTAAGTGTAGGCATAGTTTACCCAAAAAACACTGTACAGAGAGGCCAGGATGCCTGCTCCGTAGCTTCTGGTGGCCCGTGCGATGAGAATAATAGCCAGAATAAATATGATGGAAATGTTTGTCACATTTTGACTGAAATGAAAAAAAACCGTTGACAGAAAAGAGGCTGCCGCCAGAAGGGCGATGGTGATAGGAAGATTCCTGACCAGGCCGGTGACAGCAGCTCTCAGATGAAAAAGTTTATCGCGCAGTATGCCCATGATATCCTCTCGACCGTGTACAGCAGTGCATTAGGTTAGAATTATTATAACTGATTGCAGGAGGAAGTTCAACGGAAAATGGACTTTTTGTCCCTTCGTCTTCTGGGCCGTCTCCTGGGCCGGCGGGAAGATGCGGACTGAAGGCGCCGCTGGGCAACCAGCTGGTCAAAGTCAGAGGAAGAAAAGCCGATATCCTCCAGGCGTTCCAGCCGCCGCTTTCTCCGTGCCAGAAGATCTCTTTCTTCCTTTCTGCGCATGTGGACGCGCACCGCAGCCACAATGGAGATAATCAGACTCAGAGAGAAGAGTATGCCCAAAACAGTCCACAGATTTGCGGGGATTCGGATATCCGTGGCGGTTCCCTCCGGAGATCTCTTATCTTCAGCGGGAGTCTCGGCAGATGAGGGCAGGGAGGCGTTTTCCAGGGAAGTTTCCGCAGCACCGTTTCCGGCATGGGAAACCGCAGCATTCTGAGCCTCCTGGGCCGGCTGAGTATCCTGCAGGGCCTGCTCTCCCTGAGCAGACAGCGCGGCAGGTTCCGGCTGCAGCGCAGCGGAATCGCCCTGTGTACCCTGGGATGTGCCGGAAACGGATCCCTGGACAGAGGAAGAGAAACCTGAGGCCATGAGATAGACAAACCCGGCACTGTGATCCTCATAGGCGTACTGAACCGCGGCCACAGCGCCCTCCGGCGCCTGAGAATCCAGATCATAGGTCAGGACAGAGGTTAGATCCCCGAAGGTTCCGTCCTTGGGAATGACTACACGCCCTTGGGGATCCAGTGTGAGGGAGACTGCGTCCTGGGCCGTCATTCCTCCGATCGTCATATCATTTTCAATGGACTGATAGGTAGTCTCATAGTCCGAAACCCGAAGGGACTGAAAGTTATTGAAGCCAAAATCGAAGAGCGCCTTGGTATCGGAATAGTGAGACTGATGGCCGTTTAAAACAACGGCGATTAAAGTCATATCGTTTCTTTTGGCACAGGTGACCAGCGTGTTTCCTGCCAGAGAGGTATAGCCGGTCTTTCCCGCAAACGCGCCGGGATAATAGACGGATTCATTTTTATTTAGCATCCGGTGATGATTGGCCACATATCCGCCTTCCGGGCTTCGCTTGGTCGGAGCAAGCTGGTAGCTTCTCGTACCGTTGATTTCCAAAAATACAGGATTTTTGATGGCTTCCCGCGTGATGAGAGCCATATCGTGGGCGGTTGTATAATGATTTTCGTCATTTAAACCGCTGGGATTGGCAAAATGGCTTCCGGTACAGCCCAGAGAGGCCGCTTTTTCATTCATCAGATCCGCGAAGGCCTCCCGGGATCCGCTGATATGGCAGGCCAGGGCATTGGCACTTTCGTTGGCTGAGGCCAGCAGAAGGGCGTAAAGACAGTCCCGAACTGTGAGAACATCGCCCTCGTCAATTCCGGCACTGCTGCTTCCCGCCTCTACATTGTACACGTCATCATAAGAGAACTCTACCATCTCATCCAGGCTGCAGCGCTCCAGAACGATAAGCGCAGTCAGGATCTTGGTGATGCTGGCAGGATAGTATGGCTGGTCCATATTTTTGCCGTATAAAATTGTCCCGGTGTCCGCGTCCATCAGGATGCCTCCGTCTGCTTCGATAGAAACGCCGGAGGGCCAAGGGACAGCGGCAAAAGCCGTCTGCGGCATCAGCCCCAGGATGAGGCAGAGACAGCAGAGCAGCGGGATAAATCGTTTCATGTATCCGTCTCCTAAAATGTGTTGTTACCATTATAAAATATTTTTCCCGGCAAGTAAAGCGCGGCTGCGCCCGCGGAGCGTGAGAAAAAGGCAGATGCCGAAGAGAACCGCGGAAGATGCGCCGAACAGGAGCGCTATACGGGCCGCAGTATCCATAAAGAAGCCTTCGGGCACAATGTTGATCAGCATGTCCGTGGCCGGATCAAGGATCCACAGGTCATTGTCAAAGAAAATATGGTGAAAGATAACGAAGTATTTTGTAAAGTCCCCGGAGATAATCAGGGCAAGAATTGCGGTTATGCCGAAAAACAATCCGGTTCCCGCACAGATGGAAGGGGGAAGTACCCGCCGCACAGGCGCCTTTGTGAGGAAGAGAAAGCCCAGGCACAGGACACAGATGAAAATACAGGCCCGGCGGAGGGACATGGCCCGGAGAAAGAGAACCTGCACATCCTCCATGTGCGCGATTTCCCGTTCATTAAAAAATTCCCGTTCCTGGCCGTCCATGACGGTGACCACGTGGAGATCCTCCCTCTCTCCTTTCAGATAATCCATCATCTCATCCGTGACCTCCAGAAGATCCTCCATAGTCATGGAGGGGAGGCTGTCCAGAACATTATATTTCGTGTATTCCCGCTCAAAATATCCAGGGGTCCAGTAAACCACCGCCTCCACGGATGTGATGAGCAGAATAATCATAAGGCAGAAGGCAGTAAAGATACCGGCCAGCCAGTGAATTGGTTTCATAGCAATCCTCCTTAAAACATGGATAAAAAGAAAAGTCCAACCCCGCAGCTTCCTGTATCTGCAAAGTCAGACCTTCAAGTGCGCCCTCAGGGACTCGAACCCTGGACAAATAGATTAAGAGTCTACTGCTCTACCAACTGAGCTAAGGGCGCTTCACAATTATCTTTTTCAGTGACACGTCCCTCATTATAATGTTTTACCAGAAAAAAGTCAAGGTTTTTTAATAAAAAATTCACGAAAAATTTCATTTCCTGTTATATAGTTCAGATAGCGGGAAGAAGATCCATTACCACCAGCTCCGGAGGATTGCAGATCCGGGGAAGCCGGTTCAGGCAGAGCCCGCGGCTGACAATGAGGGAAGAGGAACCCAGATGGTACTGCCCGCCGGCATAGCGGGGGAAAAATCCCTGGTGGGGCGCAAAGAGACCTCCGGGACAGAAGGGCAGGCGCACCTGGCCCCCATGGGCGTGGCCTGCAGCCACCAGGTCAAAACGGCTGTCCCTGTAATAAGCCACGGGCTCCGGGCGGTGGGACAGAAGGATACGGTAAGTATCCGGATAGGAAGCTGCAAGAGCGCGGCAGCTGTGAATCTGCTGTTTCCATTCCGGAGGCAGGGAAAGAGAATGGTGGGAAAGGGTGAACGCGTGGGGATCATCCACACCGCAGATAAGAAGCCGCTGGCCTTTTATTTCTATAGAAACCCCGGATCCCTTAAGTACACAGACCCCTCTGGACTGAAAGCTGCGTTCTAGCCTGGGCATGTCCCGGGTCCACTGTTCATGGTTTCCCGAAACATAAAAAGAAGGGGTGTCAGCTCCCAGGCCGTCCAAAAGGCACAAAAAATTTTCCAGAGGAACTTTGGGATCAGCCATGTCCCCGGCCATGAGGATCAGATCCGGGGATTGGCCGCGTATGGCTTCCAGAAGGCACTCCTGCTTTTGGCCGTACATCGTACCGTGAAGATCCGAGAGGAGCACGGCAGTCAGAGGCTGGGAGAGCTTTGCGGAAGCCTCTTTAAAATGGCTCACTGTGAGCTTTCGGTCAAAGAATGATGAAAGGGAAAAAGCCATAAAAGTCTCCTCAACAAATTTTATGATCTGCCGGAACCGGGCCGGTGGTTTTTCGGGGGCCGTTTTCCAAGGAGTTCATTGACTTCCCGGAAGGAACGGCCAAGGCGCAGAGCCTTTCGGTCCAGGGCGGTTTTGTCACAGGTAGCTTTTAAGAGCGCGCGGGTGACGGAAGGCGGAAGGGGCATGGGGATTCCTCCTGCGGATATATCTTACTTACAGCATATGCTCCGTATTGCCGGGCTGTGCAATAAGTTTGCAGATCGGCTTTCCCATGGCGGAAAATTTCATCTCGTACTCTGTCATCACATTCCCAAGAACCATGGGGCTTTTGTGCAGGTCGCGGGTGTATTCCTGTATATTCCAGCCGGCAGCCGGTATGGATTCCATAGAGTAGTCAAACAAACCTTGATTGTCTGTTTTAAACTCAATCTGTCCCCGGGGAGCAAGAATTTTTTCATACACGGAGAGAAAAGCCGGGGAAGTAAGCCGGCGCTTAGCATGGCGGTCTTTGGGCCAGGGGTCAGAGAAATTCAGATAAATTCGGGCCACCTCCCCCGGCGCAAATATATCCGCCATGCTTCCGGCGTCAATGCAGAGAAAGAAGATATTGGCCAGCTCCAAACGGGAACGCTTCTGCAGCCCTTTTAAGAGGACAGTGGGATACCGCTCGATTCCGATATAATTGATCTCGGGGTGGGAGAGAGCCAGCTCCATAATGAAGCGTCCCTTCCCCATGCCCACTTCGATTTCAATGGGGTGGGAGTTTCCGAATACCTGGCTCCAGCAGCCTTTTTTCTGCTCCGGATCCTGGATGACATAAGGGCTGGAAGCAATGGCCTCTTCAGCCCCTGGTATGTGGCGCAGACGCATAAATGTAAATGTCCTTTCCGTTGTATATTTGGGGTATTCCCCAGATCATTGAGGGTATTGTATCATCAGAGAATTTTAATTGCAACTGGTGAATTTGAGAGAGTATTTACATTTTTCTGATTTTTTATAAATAATAGTGCAAAATTGGAAAAAATCTTGTATACTATACGTAATAATAGGCGGATTTTCGGAGATACTAAGGAGGAACTCTTATGTCAAATGTGGAACGAACCACTAGCTGGCAGAGAATCCAGCAGGGTGTGAGAGAGGCGGAACAGCTATTTTCCCGCAAGGAATATAATCTGGTGATGGTGAAGGCCAGACAGGTATTGGAGATAATGGTGCGCTGCCAGGCGGAGAAAGCCTGCCTGGTTGAGGGGGATCTCTCCGACACCATCGACCAGCTTTACGAAGGGCGCTGGATTGACAAGGCCACCAAGGACAACTATCACACGATTCGTATTTTGGGCAATAAGGCGGTGCACGAGGGAGACGACACGGCCTACGATGCGAATCAGGCGTATCAGCTTCTGAACCAGGAGGTCTTTGCGTTTGCCAATGAGAGCGCGGGAGGCCGGCAGAGTGCGGCAGGCCGCCCCGCCGCCCGCGCGCAGTCCCGGCCTGCTTCCGGGCGCCAGGGCCAGGCCGGGGGCCGTTCTTCTTCGGCCAGGAGCGGGCAGTCAGCCGGCCGTACCGGCCGTTCCAATTACAGCAGCTCGTCCCGCACAGGGGCAGCCAGGCGCAAGAAGCGCAGGAGAGTTTCTCCTATGTTTTATGTGTGGAGGCTCCTGATTCCGGTATTGGTTATCATCCTCCTGATTGTTGTGATCCGCATGCTGCTGCCCGGCCAGGGGGGAGGAACGGATGCGACAACCACAGCTCCTGTTGTAACCGAAGCTTCCAGCGAGTCCGTGCCGCCCCAGCCCACGGCTCCGGAGACGGAACCGGAGACAGAGCCGGAGACGGAGGAGCCGGCTTCCGAGACCTGGGTAGTCAATGGAAGCAGTGTCAATGTCCGTTCAGAGCCATCTACAGACAGCCGTATTCTGGTTCAGCTGGCGGATGGAACCCAGGTGGATTATGTGAAGCGCTACAGTAATGATTGGGCGGTCATCAATTATGAAGGGCAGGAGGCCTATATTTCCAGCCAGTATCTGGTACGGGTTGAGGAGAGCGCAGAGGAAACGCAGGCGGAGGCCTCAGAAGAAGAATCCCAGGCGGCTGAGCAGCAGTAAACCAGGGCACGTTAAAATACCATATACAGGACCAAAAGGGATGTTCAAGGCCGGTATCTGCAGAGGCAGGGGAACCGGTTTGGACATCCTTTTTTAGGGCCCCGAGGGGGACAAAATTCGGGGGTGTTTGGGCAGTTTTGACGTAAAAAATGGGATTAATTAAGATTTATTTTACAAATTGGAGCTGGAAAAAATAAAAAAAAGTAGTATTATGTATTGAGACCAAAACAATTCAATTATGAGAACTGAGATCGGAGGCACAGAAGGGAAAGCAGCAAGGAGGAAAACGTACATGGATACTGTGATCAACAAATTGTCCGAGATCGATGAAGCAGCCAGCTCTATTATGGAGGAGACAAATGCCAGAAAGAAGGCGTTTGCTCAGGAAATGGAAGAGAGAACGGCTGCTTTTGATTTAAATCTGGAAAAGAAGACCGCAGAGCGTATAAGTGAGATTCGCTCCAGAATGGAAAAAGAAATGAAGGATATGCTGGAAAAGCAGACGGCAGATTCCGAGGCATTTTTAAAGGCCCTGGAGGAAAGCTACGAGAAAAACCACAAGGCTTATGTGGAGAGACTGTTTGCCCAGATGACGAAGGAGTGAGGGTATGGGAGGCCTGATTAGCTACAGCGGCATTTCCACCAAGATACGGGCCATGGAGCGGTGGCGCATAAGCGACGCGCAGTTTTCCCAGATGGCTGCGCTGGAATCCGTTCCCGAGGCAGTACGCTTTTTGATGAAGTTCCCGCCCTATGAGGAGATTTTTAAAGGGCTGGAGGAGAAGGATCTGCATCGGGGAATGATCGAACAGCAGCTGAACCTGACCCAGTATCGGGACTTTGCCAAGCTCTATAAATTTGCCAACAGAAAGCAGAGAAGCTTTTTGGGGCTGTACTTCATGCACTATGAGATTGACATTTTAAAGACCTGCCTGCGGAATATTGTGGGAAACAGGGAACAGCAGCAGGATTTGTCCTTGTTTAATGATTTTTTTAACCGCCATTCCAAGGTCGATCTGGAGCGGCTGGCCGCATGCAGGAGCATTCCGGAATTTATTGAAAATATGAAGGAATCGCCCTATTACGGCGTACTTTCCGCTCTTCTGGCAAAGGGGCAGGCGACGCTTCCGGCCTGTGAAACCGCCATGGACATGTTTTATTTTAAAGGGATGTGGAAAGCCAAAGACAAGTATCTGTCGGGGAAAGAGCGCCGCGTCATCGAGAGCTGCTTTGGAACCCGGATGGATATGCTGAATCTGCAGTGGATTTACCGGTGCAAAAAATATTATAAGCTGTCTGCGGGAGATATCTATGCGGTGATTATTCCCGTCAGCTTTCATCTGACGAAGGCGGATATCCGGGCGATGGCGGAAGCAGAGAGCTCAGAAAAGGTATACGGCCTGATCCGTTCCACTTGGTACGGAAGGCTGGACGAGGTGAAAGAAGGAGAGGAACAGGGACTGAACGCGCTGTCCCGGGAGCTTGTAGACCGGATTTACCAGATGACTGGCCGGAGGGAGCCCTACTCTATTGCGGCCCTCAACTCCTATCTGTATTTTAAAGAGCGGGAGATTGAGCGGATTATTACCACCATCGAGCAGATTCGCTACGGTGTGGCGACTACATGATAAAGGGGGATGCAACGTGATTGAGAAGATGAAATTCTTAAGCATTACCGGTCCCAAGGAGGATATTGACAGGGTAGTGGATGTCTATCTGTCCCGCTATGAAATTCAGCTGGAAAATGCCCTGTCTGAGCTTAAAACGGTAAAGGACTTAAGACCCTATATTGAGGCAAATCCTTATAAGGAGGATTTTGAAACGGCCAAATCACTTTTGGAACAGTGGCCGGGAGGCCCGCCGGAGAGCGGCAAAACGGATATGGAGATTGGCCAGGCGGTTCAGACTGTCCGCCGGCTGGCGGAAAGCCTGAGCCAGATGAATGCCAGGCAGGAGGAACTTAAAGCAAAGAGGGAGGAGCTGGTAAAGTCCAGGGATCGCGTGACGCCCTTTAAAGGCTTGAACTACGATGTGAAAGAAATTTTGAAGCTCCGGTTTGTGAAGTTCCGGTTCGGACGCATTTCAAAAGAATATTTTGAAAAGTTTTCGAATTATGTCTATGACACCATCGATACGGTGATGTTCAAATGTGAGGAGGACGAAGAGTATGTATGGATTGTCTATTTTGTCCCCGACAAGCTCTCGGAAAAGATAGATGCTATCTACTCTTCCATGCATTTTGAACGTCAGTTCCTTCCGGACGAATATGAAGGAACTCCTGTGGAGGCCAAAGTAGTCCTGGATGATAAGATTCGGGAGATTGATAAGGAAATTGAGCTTTCAAAATCCGAGGCGAGCCGTGAGATGGGGGCCAAGGGGCAGGAGCTGGCAGCCGCCTACAACAGGCTTAAGAGCTATTCGCTGAATTTTGATGTGCGCAAAATGGCGGCCTGCACCAGGCATGAAAGCCACAACTTCTACATTTTGTGCGGCTGGATGACGGAATCCGATGCGGCGAAATTTCAGAAGGAGATAGCGGCGGACGCGGATACCTTCTGCATCATTGAGGATGACCATGGAAATATCCTAAGCAAACCGCCTACCAAGATGAAAAATCCGGGCCTCTTTAAACCTTTTGAGATGTTCGTGGAGATGTACGGGCTCCCGGCATACAATGAGATTGATCCGACGATTCTCATCGGGATTACGTATTCCGTCCTGTTCGGATTTATGTTCGGCGATGCGGGACAGGGATTCTGCCTTTTGATCGGGGGATTCCTGCTTTACCGGCTGAAAAAAGTGCGCCTGGCGGGAATTATTTCCTGCTGCGGCCTGTTTTCCACAATATTCGGCGTGATGTTCGGAAGTATCTTTGGATTTGAGGAGATTATAGAACCTCTGTGGCTCAGGCCTCAGGAGGCTATGACGGATCTGCCATTTATCGGCCGGCTGAATACGGTGTTTGTCGTTGCGGTTGGTCTGGGCATGTGCATTATTCTCCTGTGCATGGTGCTGAACATGATTAACAGCATGAGGAGCCATGACACGGAGAAGCTGTATTTTGACACAAACGGCGCCGCGGGCTTTGTGTTTTATTTTGCCCTGGCTTCCTCCATTGTGCTTTATCTGAGCGGAAGAGCGCTTCCGGCTACGATTATTTTGGCGGTCATGTTTGTTGTTCCCCTTCTCTTGATGTTTTTTAAGGAACCGCTGACCGCTGCGGCAGAGAAGAAGCGCGCCAAGCTGGAAGGCGGCGCGGGGATGTTTATCGTGCAGGGCCTTTTTGAGCTCTTTGAGGTGCTTCTGAGCTATTTTTCCAATACGCTGTCCTTTGTCCGTGTGGGCGCATTTGCCGTGAGCCATGCGGCCATGATGGAGGTTGTGCTCATGCTGGCCGGAGTTGAGGCGGGCTCACCCAACTGGGCTGTGGTGATCGGCGGCAACCTCTTTGTGTGCGGAATGGAGGGCCTGATTGTAGGGATTCAGGTTCTGCGTTTGGAGTATTATGAGCTGTTCAGCCGGTTCTACCGGGGGAATGGAAGAAGCTTTGAGCCTTATGGAAAAACAGCGGCCTAAGCCGGATAACTGATACGGCTGATTCCGCTGAACATATAGAGCAGTTGCAAAACTTGTTGCTGCTCGGCCGCGCACGGCCAAGCAGCGACCGAAAATGAACGGATGAGAGAAAAGGAGATTACAATTATGAGTTTACTGGTTAAGATTACACTGGCTGCAGCTTTAATTCTGAGCATTGGCGTACCTTTCGGCGCGTTCGCCGCGGGAGAGAAGACAAAGGGCCGTTACAAAACGGCTTTGGGCGTGAACCTGTTCCTGTTTTTCGGAACTATGATTCTGGCGGCGGTTTTGATGTTCTCCGGAAGCGCGATGGCGGCTGAGGAAACCGCAGCGGCCGGAGTTTCCGCTGCAGGACTGGGCTATATCTCTGCGGCTCTTTCCACCGGCCTTTCCTGCCTGGGAGGCGGCATCGCCGTATCCGCAGCGGCAAGCGCTGCTTTGGGAGCTATCAGCGAGGACAGCTCCATTCTTGGTAAATCACTGATCTTCGTAGGTCTTGCCGAAGGTGTGTGCTTGTACGGACTGATCATTTCCTTCATGATCCTGGGCCAACTTTAATCCTATGAAAATGTATTTGATCAGCGACAACATCGACACCTGGACGGGAATGCGCCTGTCCGGCGTGGAGGGAGCTGTGGTCCATACAAGGGAAGAGCTTAAAGGGGAGCTGGATAGGGTTCTGGCCGATAAAGAGGTTGGCATTATCCTGCTGACAGAGAAGTTCGGCAGGGAATTCCCGGAGATTATCGACAACGTAAAGCTGGAGCGAAAGCTGCCGCTGATTGTAGAGATTCCGGACCGCCACGGAACCGGCCGCAAGCCGGACTTTATCACCTCGTATGTGAACGAAGCTATCGGATTAAAACTGTAATAGTTCAGATAGAGAAAGCAGGTGACGGATTTGACAACAGAGGAAAAACTGAAGCATTTTCAGGATATCTGTATGACGGATGCCAGGGAGAGAAGTGCCAAGGCCCTGGATGAATATATGAGCGCTCTTGAGAAGACGTATGAGGAGCATACGGCCGATGCTGAGCGCAGAGCGGATATGGAAGTGGAAGCCGAGACAGAGAAGCTGAAGCGTGAGATTAACAAGAAGCTTTCTATTGGCCAGCTGGATCTGCGGCGGGAAGCCAGCCGCAGGCAGGAGGGGCTAAAAGATAAGCTGTTTGTGGAGCTTAGGGACCGCCTGGCAAACTTTATGGAGACCAGGGAATATCAGGCCCTCCTGGAGCATCAGGTGAAGGCGGCCAAGGAGTTTGCCGGGGAAGAACACATTATTATTTATATGGATCCTTCGGACCAGGACAAGGCTCAGCGCATTGCTATGCATCACAATGCGGAAATCAAGATCAGCGAATACTCTTTTAATGGAGGGATACGGGCGGTCATTCCCGATAAGCATATCTTGATCGACAACTCTTTCCAGACAAAACTGGAGGAGGCGCGTCACGCCTTTAAGTTTGAGGAGTTAGGAGGAAGGCAAAGTGACTAAGACAGGTGTGATTTACGGTATTAACGGCCCCGTGGTATCCCTGGAGGGGGATCCCGGTTTTCAGATGAATGAGATGGTATATGTGGGCCGGGAAAACCTGGTAGGTGAAGTCATCGGCCTTACCTCGGGAAAGACGACCATCCAGGTATATGAGGAGACCAGCGGATTAAAGCCCGGAGAGATCGTTACGGGAACGGGCGCTCCGGTGTCCGTGACTCTGGCTCCCGGAATTTTGAGCAACATATTTGACGGAATTGAGCGGCCCTTAAGCGAGATCGCCAAGGGAAGCGGCTTTTACATCAGCCGGGGAATCAGTGTGGACAGCCTGGACACCTCGAAAAAGTGGGATACCCACATGGTGGTGAAAAAGGGAGACCGCCTGCTGCCCGGAACCATTATCGCGGAGGTTCCGGAGACCCGGGCCATTGTACACAAGGTTATGGTTCCTCCGGATGTGGAGGGATATGTCCTGGATGTGGTGGAGGACGGACAGTACACGATCAATGATCCGCTGCTGACCCTGCAGCTTATGGACGGCTCGGAGCGGAAGCTGACCATGACCCAGAAGTGGCCGATCCGGCGGCCGCGCCCCACGGCCAAACGGTTCCCGGCCCAGAAGCCCCTGATCACCGGGCAGAGAATTTTGGATACCATGTTCCCGCTGGCAAAGGGAGGAACTGCAGCCATTCCCGGAGGATTCGGAACGGGAAAGACCATGACCCAGCACCAGATTGCCAAGTGGTCGGACGCGGATGTGATCATCTATATTGGCTGCGGAGAGCGCGGCAACGAGATGACCCAGGTTCTGGAAGAGTTCACGGAGCTGATTGATCCCAAGAGCGGCAATCCGCTGATGGACCGGACGACTCTGATTGCCAATACCTCCAACATGCCTGTGGCGGCCCGTGAGGCAAGCCTGTATTCCGGGCTGACGCTGGCGGAGTATTACAGAGATATGGGATACCATGTGGCCATCATGGCGGACTCCACTTCCCGCTGGGCGGAGGCGCTCAGAGAGCTCTCCGGACGTCTGGAGGAGATGCCCGCAGAGGAGGGCTTCCCGGCATACCTTGCTTCCCGGCTTTCCGCGTTTTATGAGCGGGCGGGCATGATGCAGAACTTAAACGGAACAGAGGGGTCTGTGACCATCATCGGCGCGGTGTCTCCCCA
This sequence comes from Candidatus Enterocloster excrementipullorum, assembly GCA_019119575.1. Taxonomy (GTDB): domain Bacteria; phylum Bacillota; class Clostridia; order Lachnospirales; family Lachnospiraceae; genus Enterocloster; species Enterocloster excrementipullorum. The sequence goes on along the minus strand of DWWT01000028.1, from coordinate 36,505 downwards.
GGGCGGCGATTTCTCCGAGCCTGTGACCCAGAACACCAAGCGGTTTGTGCGCTGCTTCTGGGGATTGGACAAGTCTCTGTCCTACGCGCGGCATTTCCCGGCAATTCACTGGCTCACCAGCTATTCCGAGTATGTGAGCGATCTGACGCCATGGTATATTGATAATGTAGACAAACGGTTTGTGGATGACCGAAACCGGCTGATGTCCATCCTGACCCAGGAGAGCAGCCTCATGGAGATTGTGAAGCTGATCGGCGCGGATGTGCTTCCTGACGATCAGAAGCTTGTCCTGGAGATAGCCAAGGTGATCCGGGTGGGATTTCTGCAGCAGAATGCCTTCCACAAAGACGATACATCCGTTCCCTTGATCAAACAGTTCAAGATGATGGAAGTTATCCTTTATCTTTATAAGAAAGCAAGGGCGCTCATTTCCATGGGCATGCCCATGTCCGTGCTGAAAGAGGATTCCATTTTTGACAAGATCATATCCATCAAGTACGATGTCCCCAATGACCGGCTGGATATGTTTGACGATTATATGAAGCAGATTGACGAGTTCTATGACAGTGTTGTGGAACGGAACGCGTAAGGAGGGACAGAGAAAGTGGCAATTGAATATTTAGGTTTAAGCGGAATCAATGGCCCTCTGGTCGTCCTGGAGGGCGTGCAGAACGCGGCCTACGATGAGATTGTGGAGATGACTGTGGCGGGAAATACCCATAAGATCGGCCGCATCATTGAAATTTACGGGGATAAGGCCATCATTCAGGTGTTTGAGGGGACGGATGGAATGGCCCTGCGCAACACCCATACCCGTCTCACCGGCCATCCCATGGAGATCGAGGTGTCCGAAGAGATGCTGGGCCGTACATTCAACGGCATCGGCCAGCCCATCGACGGGCTGGGAGATATTATATCCGATGTGAAGCTGGATGTGAACGGAAAACCCTTAAATCCTGTGACAAGAGAGTATCCGAGAAACTACATCCGGACCGGAATTTCCGCCATCGACGGCCTTACCACCCTGATTCGCGGGCAGAAACTGCCCATCTTTTCAGGAAACGGCCTTCCCCACGACCAGCTGGCCGCCCAGATTGTCCAGCAGGCATCCCTGGGGGACGATTCCGATGAGCAGTTCGCCATTGTGTTCGGAGCTATGGGCGTGAAGCACGATGTGGCTGATTTCTTCCGCCGGACGTTTGAAGAGAGCGGTGTATCGGAGCATGTGGCCATGTTTATCAACCTGGCAAATGACCCGGTAGTGGAGCGTCTGATCACTCCGAAAATCGCCCTGACGCTGGCGGAGTATCTGGCGTTTGAGAAGGGGATGCACATTCTGGTAATCCTGACGGATATGACTTCCTACGCGGAGGCGCTCCGGGAGGTGTCTTCCTCCAAGGGAGAGATCCCTTCCCGTAAGGGCTTCCCCGGCTACCTGTACAGCGACCTGGCCTCTCTCTATGAGAGAGCGGGAATCGTGGCAGGACGGCCCGGTTCCGTGACCCAGATTCCGATTCTGACCATGCCCAATGATGATATTACCCATCCCATCCCTGACCTGACAGGATACATTACGGAGGGGCAGATTGTTCTGGACCGGCAGTTAAACGGTCAGTCCATCTACCCGCCCATCAATGTGCTGCCCTCCCTGTCCCGTCTGATGAAGGACGGCATCGGCGAGGGATTCACCCGGGCGGATCATCAGGATGTGGCGAACCAGCTCTTCTCCTGCTATGCCAAGGTGGGGGATGCCAGAGCGCTGGCATCGGTTATCGGTGAGGATGAACTGTCTGCTATTGACAAGAAATATCTGGAGTTCGGCAAGGCCTTTGAGGAGACCTTTGTGGGTCAGGATATCCACGAGAACCGGACCATCTTCCAGACTCTGGAAATCGGCTGGAACCTCCTGCGAATGCTTCCGAGAGAAGAGCTTGACCGTATCGATACAAAGGTTCTGGATCAGTATTACAACTCCGGGAGGTGAGGTGATTGGATCCGAATACATTTCCCACAAAGGGAAACCTGATTCTGGCAAAAAATTCCCTGAGCCTGGCCACCATGGGATATGGCCTCATGGACAAGAAGCGGAATATTCTGATCCGGGAGCTTATGGGCCTTATTGACGAGGCAAAGGGCATACAGGCAGAGATTGACACAACGTTCCGGGCGGCCTACGAGGCTCTGCAGAAGGCCAATATTGAACTGGGCATCAACTATGTCCAGGAGATCGGCCTTTCTGTGCCCGTGGACGACGGAGTGAAAATCAAGGCCAGGAGTATCATGGGGACGGAAATTCCGCTGGTACAGCATGAGGGCGGCTCTATGGAACTGGCCTATGGACTCAACAGCACCACGGAGACGCTGGACGAGGCCAGATACCACTTCGAGAGGGTGAAGGAGCTTACCATCAAGCTTTCGATGGTGGAAAACTCCGCATACCGTCTGGCGAATTCGATCAAAAAGACCCAGAAGAGAGCCAATGCCCTTAAAAACATCACCATCCCGCGGTATGAGGAATTGACCCGCACGATTTCAAATGCCCTGGAGGAAAAGGATCGGGAAGAATTTACCCGGTTAAAGGTGATTAAGAGGAGCAAGGGGGCGTAGAAGGAGGTACTTCATTGAAGGACAAATATTCATTTGCAGATCTGGTGGAGATTACCGCTAAGCTGCGTTCCCCGGAGGGCTGCCCCTGGGATCGTGAGCAGACGTTTGAGAGTCTGAAAAAATATCTGGCGGAGGAATCGCAGGAGGTTTTTGACGCCGTTGATCATCAGGACATGGAAAATCTGTGTGAAGAGCTTGGGGATGTGCTGTTTCAGGTGATGATAAACAGCCAGATTGCCCAGGAAAAAGGAGCTTTTACCATCGATGATGTGGTGGACGGCGTGTGCCGGAAAATGGTGCGTCGGCACCCCCACGTGTTCGGCGATAAGAAGGTTTATTCCGCCGAGGAAGGGACCGCTCTCTGGAATTATATAAAAATGCAGGAAAAAGCCGAAAAACCTTGACAAACCATAGCAAAACAGATATAAATGATAAAGTACGATTAGTATCCGGACCATATTTAGGAGGAAAAATTGATGAATAAGACAGAATTAATCGCAGCAGTTGCCGAGAAGGCAGAACTTTCTAAGAAGGACGCTGAAAAGGCAGTGAAGGCGTTTACCGATGCAGTATCTGAGGAGCTCGTAAAAGGCGGAAAGGTGCAGCTGGTTGGATTCGGTACATTTGAGGTATCTGAGAGATCTTCCAGAGAGGGAAGAAATCCCAAGACCGGCAAGCCCATGACCATTGCCGCTTCCAAAACCCCCAAATTTAAGGCAGGCAAGGCCCTTAAGGACGAGGTAAATAAATAATTTATGAGACTGGACAAGTTTCTTAAGGTTTCCCGGCTGATCAAGCGCCGGACAGTCGCCAACGAGGCCTGTGATGCGGGGCGTGTTTTGGTGAACGGAAAGCCGGCGAAAGCTTCCCTTAACGTAAAGGTGGGGGATGTGATCGAGATTCAGTTTGGGGCCAAAGCCGTAAAGGCAGAGGTTCTGAACGTACAGGAAACCGTAAAGAAAGATGCTGCTGCGGAACTCTACCGTTATCTGTGAGCGCTGCGGAGCGTATTCTGAATGATCAAGATGGATTCATAGAATGGCCAACCTTCCCATATATTTAACATAGGCGGACCGTCCCGGACGGCTGCGCCCAGGTTAGATATATGGGAGGTTTTTTTATGGAGGAAAAGAGCGCTGCTGTCCGACAGCACAGACTTGTGCTGGAAAACCGGTCTGCCGGGACGATCACGGGCATCTCCGATGTGGTATCCTTTGATGAAAACTCTATTGTGCTGGACACAAACGCCGGTCTGCTGACCATAAAGGGGGAAGGGCTTCATGTGACCCGGCTGAATCTGGAGAAGGGTGAGGTGGACATGGAGGGAAGCGTGGACAGCCTTGTTTACAGCTCCAACGAATCCCTTCACCGGTCCGCGGAATCCTTTTTTACACGCCTGTTTAAGTGAGGGGAGGAGGAAGATGAGCGGCAGAATCCAGTATGAAGCCTGGCTGATGGCGCTGAGCCTGGCCGGGGGAGCGTGGCTCATGATGGCATATGACATACTTCGACTTTTGCGTATGGCGGTGCGCCACAATTCCTTCTGGACAGGCGTGGAGGATTTTCTTTACTGGCTTTATGCAGCAGGATTTACTTTTATGCTGCTCTATGAGCAGAACAATGGGGTTTTTCGGGCCTATGTGGTGGCGGGTGTATTTTTGGGAATGATTTTGTATGACCGCATCGTGAGCAGATTTTTATTCCGGTGCTTGAAAAAGGCAGGGAAATGTTTTAGAATGATAGGTAACAGGCTGTATTCCGGCCGGAGAAAGACTTCAAAAGAGAAAGAGCAGGTGAGAGACAGATGAGGCCTTATGGAAGATCAAAGCGCATGCGCCGGGAAAAGTGGGCCAACCGTATGGCGATACTCGGTATTACCATGGTGGTATTCTGTCTTGCTATAGCGATCAACACAAAGGGGGCGGATCTGCGCAAGTCAGATCTTGCGTATGCGGCCAAAGAGGAAGATCTGGAGCAGCAGGTTGCGGCCGAGGAGGAGCGGGCCAGGGAACTTGAGGAGTATAAGATTTATGTGAAGACGAAACAGTATGCAGAAGAAGTTGCCAAAGAGAAGCTTGGGCTTGTGAATCCGGACGAGATTCTGCTGAAACCCTCGGAGTGACGCGGCCAGGCGCCGGGGATCGGCCTTCGGAACATTTTTTCTCAGGCCGTGGCGAAAAAGGGCGATGAATTTTGGGGCATTCCGTTCAAGATCTGACATATATTTCCCTCCTATACACGTATACTGAAAGATATGCGGATTTAGGAGGGATTTTTGTGTTTGCAAGGAGAGCGGATCTGAATTATTATACGGCCAGAAGGCTGGGAGATATGGCGGAGTCTTTGGGAAAACTGGCAAAGGCTTTTGATGAGGGAACACTGCGGGAGGACAAGCTTACGAGAGAGGATGGACTTGCCGCTGTGCAGGCATCGGCGGCCCTGGTATGCGGGGACTGTGCCCGCTGCAGCATTTACGCGGACAGCGAACGGGAGGACAGCTATTATCTGTATTATCTTCTTCGCGCATTTGAACAGAATGGCAGGGTAGAGGAGGACGATATGCCCCAGGCATTCCAGGAAGAATGCCTCAGAAAGGGAGCGTATTTGGCCCAGATGAACCGGAGCCTGGGGCGGGCGACCATGAACCTGTCATGGAAGAACCGGTTTCTGGAGAGCCGGGATGCGGTAGTCTCCCAGTTTCGGGAACTGTCGTTGATTTTGGAAGAATTTTCTCACCAGATTGATCAGGCCAGGGATATATCTGAGACGTATGAAGGAGCGATACGGAAAATTTTCCGAAAGCACCATATGGCGGTGGACAGCATGCTCCTGCTGGAGTACGAAAACGGGCAGAGAGAGGCGTATCTGACGGTAAAGACTACCAATGGCCGATGCGTCACCGCAAAGGATGCCGCGCGTCTGATGGGGCAGGCAGTTCCCGGCGGCGCGTGGAGTCCGGCCAAGGACAGCCGCAGCATCATCAATCGTCAGTATGCCGCTCTGCGGTTTGAGGAAGACGGCGCCTACCACATGCTTTTCGGCGCGGCGCGGGTGCCCAAGCAGGGGGAGAGATGTTCCGGGGACAATTATACATTCTGCGAGAGCCCTGGCGACCAGGTAATCATGAGCCTGTCTGACGGGATGGGAAGCGGGGAGGAGGCCTGCCGGGAGAGCGAGCAGGTGGTGGATCTGACCCAGCAGCTGCTGGAGACGGGATTTTCACCGAGATCCGCGCTGAAGCTGGTAAATACGGTGCTTCTGCTGTCCGGGGCCCAGCACCCGGCTACTCTGGATTTGAGCTGCGTTGATCTGCATACCGCTGTGCTGGAAGTAATGAAGCTGGGGGCAGTTCCCACATTTATCATTGGTCAGGAAGGCGTGGAACGTCTGGAGGCCGGGCAGGTTCCTGCGGGGGTTCTGCGGGATGCGGAACCGGTTCTCATTTCACGGAAGCTGTGGGAGGGCGATCGCATTGTTATGGTGACGGACGGTGTTTTGGATGCCTTGCCGGGAGATGACAAGGCTGAGTCTATGCGGCAGTTTCTGGAAGGAATGGAAGAGACGGGGCCCCAGGAGCTGGCAGAAAAAATATTGGATTTTGCCATATCGTGCATCCCCATGCCCAGGGATGACATGACCGTTTTGACGGCGGGAATCTGGAAGAAAGCGAAATAGAGGCAGGGGCGCTGGGAACTGCGGCCGCGGTATCGGCTGCAGCAGCCCGTCAAAGGATAAGGTGATACAGATGGATAAGCTGAAAGAGCAGGTGAAGAAAACCATAGAAGAGCATCAAATGCTGCAGCCGGGAAGCCGGGTGATCGCGGCTTTGTCAGGTGGAGCGGATTCCGTCTGCCTTTTGGGTATTTTAAAGGAGCTTGAAGGGGAGCTGGGGATTGCGCTGCGGGCTGTGCATGTACATCATGGACTCAGGGGACAGGAAGCGGACCGGGACGCCGCCTTCGCGCAGGCGTTTTGTGGAAAGCTTTCTGTCCCGTGTCATATTATAAGGGTAGACGTCAGGAGCTTTGCCTCCGTTCATGGCATGTCGGAGGAGGAGGCCGGACGTCGCCTGCGGTATGAGGCCCTGGAGCGGGAGGCTGAGGCATGGGAAGCGGAGGAAGGGCTTATCCGGAATGCGGATGGGGTTCCGTTTCCGGTGCGCATTGCTGCGGCTCATCACAGCAAAGATCAGGCGGAGACCATTCTCCACAACCTGCTGCGTGGCTCCGGGCTTAGGGGCCTGAGGGGAATGCCGTGGACACGCGGGAGAATTATACGCCCTTTGCTGGGGGCGGACAGGGGAGACATATTGGCCTGGCTGAATGCAAAGGGATATTCCTGGGTGGAAGATTCCACCAACAATTCCGAAGATTATACAAGAAACCGGATTCGCCATCACATTCTTCCGGAAATTGAACGGGAAGTGAATCCGCGGGCGGCGGCCAATCTCCTGCGTCTGGGAGAGCTGGCCGGCTTGGCGGATGCCTATCTGGAAGAACAGGGGGCTTGCTGGGCGAAGGGGTATGGACAGCAGAGGGAGGACGGGAGCCTGTTTCTGCCGGACGAGGCATTTGCGGAGGGAAAAGAGAAGGCAAAAGCGCCGAAAATTGTCTGCATGTATGGCCTTCTGGAAATTTTAAAGGAAATGGCGGGCAGCGGAAAGGATATCGGGTTTGTTCATGTGGAGCAGACGCTCATGCTTATGAAAAAGCAAGTGGGCAGCCGGGTGTTTCTGCCCCAGGGGATGACTGCCAAGCGGGAATACGGTGGGATGTCTGTCAGCAGAAGAATTTCGGTATCTGTTCCAGGGACGGAGAACTGCGCAAACGCGGGCGGAAGGAACGGAGGGGACTCTTCCGGGAGGCCGGAAAATATGGACCTTCCCGCTGTGGAAATCGAAACTTTTTCTTATAAAAAGGGGGAAGAAATTCCCAAAAATGTGTATACGAAATGGTTTGACTGTGATAAAATAAAAAGCATGCCCGTGGTAAGAACCAGAAGGCAGGGGGATTATATGCTTCTGGAGGACGGAAGCAGGAAAAGCATTCGGCGTTTTATGATTGACGCCAAAATTCCCAGGGAGAAGAGGGAACAGGTTCCCCTTCTCGCAGATGGTTCCCATGTTATGTGGATCATAGGCTACCGCATCAGCGGATATTATAAGATAGGGCCGGATACAAGCCGGGTGATGGAAGTCCGGGTGAAAACATCCGTTAACGGGGCATCCTGAAACATACGAAAGGGAGGAATACAGCCATGGCAGATAAGATACGCGTACTGCTCACTGAGGAGGAAGTAGACAGGCGCATCAATGAGGTGGCAGAGGAGATAAACAGGGATTATGCGGGAAAGGCGATTCACCTGATTTGTATATTAAAAGGCGGTGTATTTTTTACCTGTGAACTTGCGAAGCGCCTGAAGGTGCCGGTTTCCATGGACTTTATGTCCGTGTCCAGCTATGGGGCCGGGACGGTATCCAGCGGTGTGGTCCGCATTATCAAAGACTTGGATGAGCCGCTTGAGGGAAAGGATGTTCTGATTGTGGAGGATATCATTGACTCCGGAAGAACACTGTCCTATCTGATCGAGGTGTTAAAGCAGAGAAATCCAGCCAGCATCCGCCTGTGTACCCTTCTCGATAAACCGGACCGGAGGGTGAAGAAGCAGGTAAAGGTGGATTACACCTGTTTTGCTATACCGGATGAGTTCGTGGTTGGCTATGGGCTGGATTATGATCAGAAATACAGAAACCTTCCCTATATCGGGGTGGTGGAGCTGGACGAGGGAAATAGCACGGGTAAGGAGGCAGATCGTTGAGACAGCAGCAGACATTCAGAGGCTTTTTGTTCATACTTCTGATGCTGATCGTGCTGGCAACCGTGATGGGACTTCCCCACGGGATGCAGGCAGATAAGCTTACAAGTCAGGAGTTTGTTCAGATATTAGATTCCGGGCAGATTGCGGAGGTGTCCATCCGCCCGAATGCCCAGACGCCTACGGGCGAGGCAGTGGTCACCCTGACAAGCGGCGATGTGATCCGCCAGAATTTTACGGACGTACAGCAGGCCCAGAAGCTTTTTGATGACAGGGGCATTGACTATGTGATTGAGGAGGTGCCCCAGGAAAATTATCTGGTGACGATACTCCTGCCCTTTATGCTCTCCATCGTGGTGGTCGTGGTCATCCTCATGGTGATGAACCGGGGGGCTGCCGGGGGCGGCGGGGCTAATGCCCGGATGATGAATTTTGGAAAGAGCAGAGCCAGGCTCAGCCGGGACAGCAAGGTGAATTTTTCCAATGTGGCCGGCCTGAAAGAGGAAAAGGAAGAGCTGGAGGAAGTGGTAGATTTCTTGAAGAATCCCCAGAAATACACCAGCGTGGGCGCGAGAATTCCCAAGGGACTTCTCCTGGTGGGACCGCCGGGAACAGGAAAGACGCTTCTGGCCAAAGCTGTGGCCGGTGAGGCCGGTGTGCCCTTCTTCTCCATCTCGGGTTCTGATTTTGTGGAAATGTTCGTGGGCGTGGGCGCCTCCCGCGTTAGGGATCTGTTTGAGGAGGCCAAGAAGAATTCGCCCTGTATTGTGTTTATTGACGAGATTGACGCGGTGGCCCGGCGCAGAGGCACCGGCATGGGCGGCGGACACGATGAGAGGGAGCAGACATTGAACCAGCTTTTGGTGGAGATGGATGGTTTCGGCGTGAATGAGGGCATCATTGTGATGGCTGCCACCAACCGGGTGGATATCCTGGATCCCGCGATTCTCCGGCCCGGCCGGTTTGACCGGAAGGTGGCCGTGGGAAGGCCGGATGTGAAAGGCCGTGAGGAGATATTGAAGGTGCATTCCAAGGAGAAGCCTTTGAGCGAGGATGTGGATCTGCACCGGGTGGCCCAGACCACTGCGGGATTTACCGGGGCAGACTTGGAAAATCTGATGAACGAGGCTGCCATCTTGTCCGCAAGGGAGAACCGGCGGTTTATCCGGCAGAATGATATTGACCGGGCCTTTGTGAAGGTGGGCATCGGCGCCGAGAAGCGGAGCAAGGTAATCTCCGAGAAGGATAAGAAGATTACGGCCTACCATGAGGCGGGCCACGCGATTCTCTTCCATGTGCTGCCGGATGTGGGGCCGGTTCACACGGTGTCCATCATTCCCACGGGAATCGGGGCGGCAGGCTATACCATGCCCCTTCCGGAAAAAGATGAGATGTTCAATACCCGGGGGCGGATGCTTCAGAGTATTATGGTGGATCTGGGAGGCCGCATTGCGGAAGAACTGATCTTTGATGATATTACCACGGGGGCTTCCCAGGATATTAAGCAGGCCACTCAGCTGGCAAGGGCCATGGTGACCCAGTATGGTATGTCCGATAAGGTGGGCATGATTCAGTATGGGGACGACGGCAGCGAAGTATTTATCGGCCGGGATTTGGCGCATACCAAGTCCTATGGCAACGAGGTGGCAGATACCATTGACAGCGAGGTGAAGCGGATTATCGACGAGTGCTATCAGAAGGCCAAGAAGATAATTGGAGAGCACCTTGCTGTACTTCACGCCTGCGCAGACCTGCTGATTGAAAAGGAGAAAATCGGCCAGGAGGAGTTTGAGGCATTGTTCGTCAAGGAGGCGGCGGGGGAGATTAGCTAAAATCACCACAAACTCTTTGAAAAGTTTTTTATCTTTGTGCACACTTTTTTTCTGGGTTATGCTATTATAATAGACGTAACCCCCCCAATACATTATATAGTTTTTGCTACACCCCATAAGAAACGAAATACCTTCTCCTGAAAAGCCTGGCTACCCCGCCAGGCTTTTCACTTTGTATAAGGATCGTTCGGGCAGCAGCCTCTTTTCGTCTGTCCACAGGTTACCTAATCTGTTTGTATTATACGGGATTTTACCTTGTAAATTTTCTGAATTTCGTATACAATAACTATAATAGAGTCCATTTTAAACACAGATGGAAAAAATTGGGTATTATTTATCAAAGAGGTTAATAACGTGAAAATAGATGTGACATCAGGAATCAACCGCCAGGCCCTTTTTTCTTCTGAGACAGAGGATTACCGCATCCCGCCGGAGCCGGATGCGGACAGCGATGTAGTTCTTCGGTTTCGGACAGCCAGGGACGATGCGGATCATGTATATTATGTGGAGGACGGCGCGGAAGTCGAGATGGAGAAAGTCTGTTCCGATGAGCTGTTTGACTATTATGAGTACGAGATTACGGTGGGAACCGATCAGGTTCTCTATCATTTTAAAGCGGTAAAAGAGAGCGAATGCTGTCTGTACAACCGGTTAGGTGTTACGGAGGACAGTCAGGCCTGCTATGATTTTAAAATTACACCAGGCTTTCATACGCCGGACTGGGCGAAAGGGGCGGTTATGTACCAGATTTTTGTGGACCGCTTCTGCAACGGGGATACGGGCAATGACGTGGAATCCCGTGAATATGTGTATATCGGCCAGCCGGTTACCCGAGTGACGGATTGGGAGCGTCTTCCGGCAGCTATGGATGTGGGCTGCTTTTACGGCGGGGATCTGCAGGGCGTATGGGATAAGCTGGATTATCTTCAAAGCCTGGGGGTGGAGGTTGTATACTTGAATCCTATCTTTGTATCCCCCTCCAACCATAAGTATGATTGCCAGGACTATGAACATATTGATCCCCATTTTGGAAAGATTGTGAAGGATGGGGGCAGTCTGGTGCCGGAAGGCGCGGCGGACAACAGCCAGGCCGAGAAATATATCCTGCGTTCTGCGGGGCGGGAGAACCTGGAGGCCAGCGATGCGTTTTTTGCCCAGTTTGTCCAGGAAGTGCACAGGCGGGGGATGAAGGTCATTTTGGATGGCGTGTTCAACCACTGCGGTTCTTTTAATAAATGGCTGGATGCGGAACAAATCTATGAGCATTCCGGGGATTATGAGCCGGGGGCATTTGTGTCAAAGGACAGTCCGTACAGGAGCTTTTTTCAGTTTCATGATGAGAGAGATGAAGCCTGGCCTTATAACCGAAGTTATGACGGATGGTGGGGGCATGATACTCTCCCAAAGCTGAATTATGAGAGCTCCGATAAACTGGTAGAATATATTATGCGGGTGGCCAAGAAATGGGTATCCCCGCCTTACGGTGTAGACGGGTGGAGGCTGGACGTAGCCGCTGATCTGGGGCATACAGCGGAGTACAACCATGAATTTTGGAGAAAATTCCGGAACGCAGTGAAAGAGGCCAACCCGGATGCCCTGATTTTGGCGGAGCATTATGGAGATCCATCCAGCTGGCTGCAGGGAGACCAGTGGGATTCGGTGATGAATTATGACGCCTTTATGGAGCCGGTGACGTGGTTTCTCACGGGAATGGAGAAGCACAGCGACAGCTACAACAGCAGCCTTTGGGGCAGCGGGGAAGCTTTTTTTGAGTCTATGCGGTATCATATGAGCCGGATGCAGACAAACACGGTACTCACTGCCATGAATCAGCTCTCCAACCATGATCATTCCCGGTTTCTTACCAGAACCAATCAGGTGGTGGGCCGTACGGCTACGGCGGGTCCGGAGAAGGCGGGGGAGAACGTGCAGCTGTGCGTACTCCGGCAGGCCGTAGTGATTCAGATGACATGGCCCGGCGCTCCGACCTTTTATTACGGGGATGAGGCGGGTGTCTGCGGATGGACGGATCCGGACAGCAGGAGGACATATCCCTGGGGGAAGGAGAACCTGGAGCTTATTGAATTCCACCGCTACCTTACCGGACTTCGAAGGCGGTATCCGGTTTTTCGAAAAGGCTCCTTGAAGAAGCTCTTTGCGGGAAGCCACCAGATCGCCTACGGCCGCATGCTGGGTGAATACCAGGCGGTAATCGCGGTATCCAACTGCCCCGATCCTCAGCCCATGGAGATTCCCGTGTGGCAGCTGGGAATAACGGATGATATGGTGCTGGGACGCCCTATTCTCACGGCCAGAGAGGGATACAATGCGGGGATTATGCTGTACCGGGTGAAAGACGGTGTCCTGCGGCTGATTATGCCGCCCTGCAGCGCCGCGGTGTTTATTTCCCGGCCGGAGGAATTTTACCCGGTTGTGGATTCGCGGTTTGCGGAGGAGAATGGGGAAGAGGTGTATGTGAGGTAGAAAAAAAGAGCGGTCACTGCGACCGCTCTCTTTTTTATGCGGGTAGCCGGACTTGAACCGGCACGGGATTGCTCCCGAGAGATTTTAAGTCTCTTGTGTCTGCCTATTCCACCATACCCGCAGCACAAAAAATACGCACCTACGGCTGAAAACGAGGGCCTTTACGCGCACAGCACTGATGCCCTTAAGCTAATTGCGGTACGTAAATGGGCGAAGGTGGATTCGAACCACCGAAGGCAGTGCCAGCAGATTTACAGTCTGTCCCCTTTGGCCACTCGGGAATTCGCCCAAATGTCTGATAAACAACGATTATGATACCATAGACCGGGGGAAAAATCAAGAGGGCAGAAAGAAAATTGTGTGCGAAATTCGGCCGAATTTCATCGCGGCTTTAAACGCATATATGTGCGGTATATGTGCAGCTAAGAAGCCGGAATTGCTTTCTTCCCCGCAATTTGCTATAATGGGCAGGATTACAACAGACAAAAGATAAAGACAGGGGAAACACAATGCTTTTCAGTTCGCTGGTATTTATATGGTACTTTCTGCCCATCGTATTTTTGGCCTACCTATGCATTCCGGGTATTCGGGCGAAAAATCTGCTTCTGCTGGTGTCCAGCATTCTGTTCTATGCCTGGGGAGAGCCGAAGTATGTGGTGCTGATGCTCATTTCCATCGCCATCAATTATACCTTTGGGATGCTTTTGGACGGGGCAAAGAAAAAAGAAGGCCGCAGAATCCTTATGGCGCTCTGCCTGGTGATCAATCTGGGGCTTCTGGGCTATTATAAGTATTTTAACTTCCTTGTGGAACTGGTAAATGACCTCCTGAACCGGGAGGCGCTGGCGGCCCGGGAGATTGTCCTGCCGATCGGCATTTCCTTTTATACCTTCCAGGCCCTTTCCTACGTGGTGGATGTGTACCGGGGGACCATTAAGGTACAGAAAAATCCGCTGGATCTGGCGCTCTACATCAGCTTTTTTCCGCAGCTGATTGCGGGCCCCATTGTGAAGTATTATGAGATTGACGCGCAGCTGGCCAAGCGGACGATTTCAGCCCAGCGCATGGCCTACGGAATCAAGCGCTTCTGCTACGGACTGGGAAAAAAGGTGATTCTCGCCAATACCTTTGCCGCGGTGGTGGACAATGTGCTTACCTTTCCCAATGAGAATCTGGCAGGGGCCGGCCTGGCCTGGTTTACGATCCTTCTGTATACCCTTCAGATTTATTATGATTTTTCCGGCTATTCCGATATGGCGATTGGCCTGGGAAAGATGTTCGGGTTTGATTTTATGGAGAATTTCAACTATCCGTATATGTCCCAGTCCATCCGGGAATTCTGGCGCAGATGGCATATCTCTCTGTCCACCTGGTTTAAGGAATATCTCTACATTCCTCTGGGAGGAAACCGGAAGGGAAAAATCCGCACCTATATAAACCTTTTTATCGTATTTCTGGTGACAGGGCTCTGGCACGGGGCAGGAAAAAATTTCGTGCTGTGGGGCGCGTATTACGGCGTGTTTATTGTGGCGGAGCGCATGTTCCTTGGAAAGCTCCTGGAGAAGAATCCGGTGAAGATTTTAAACCATATTTATACGATGTTTGTGGTGGTGGTCGGATGGATGCTTTTCCGAATTGAGGACATGGAAAAGATTCATGCCTTTGCGCGCATCATGTGCTTCCGGCAGGAAGGGTATTTTACAATTCCCATGTTTGTGGACAAGCGGGTGCTGTTCTGCTTTGCTGTGGGAGTGCTGCTTGCCGGGCCGCTTCAGTTCGCGTGCAGGCCCCTGAAACGCCATCTGTACGATGAAGAACGGGTCTGCTGGTACGATATTGCCATTATGGCTGTGCTGCTGATCTTCTGCACGATGATGCTGGTGAACAATACATACAATCCATTTATCTATTTCAGGTTCTGATGGAGACAAAATATGATGAAGAAATGCATGATTGCCCTCTTTTTTGCCATATTGCTTATGCCGGGGATTCTCGGCGCGGTTTTGGGGAAAGAGGCTGAAGGAGGAAATTCGGAAAACCGAACGCTGGCCGAGCGGCCGGTGCTTTCCTGGGATAATCTGGAGGAATATCCTTCCCAGGCGGAGGCGTATATCAATGACCATGCTCCTTTTCGGGATGAATTGATTGATGCTTACGCTTCTATGAATATGGAGCTCTTTGGTAGCATCGACAATGACGAGGTGATTGTTGGAAAGGATAAGTGGCTTTTTTACACAGGAAATGACAGTCGGATTGATGCCCTGGGAATTACCCCGTTTACGGAGGTGGAGCAGAAGTCTATTCTGATCCAGCTTCTGCAGATACGGGAAAAATATGGGAAGGACAGGGACAGCTTTGTCTTTTTCATTGCCCCGGACAAGGAGATTGTGTACCGGAAGTATATGCCGGATTATTACGCGCCTGTGACAGATACGTCAAGGGCAAAGGAGCTTGTGAAGTATATCCGGGAAAATTCGGACATTAAAGTGGTGTATCCCCTGGAGGAGCTGCTGGCAGCTTCGGAGGATGGACTTACATACTATAAAACAGACACGCACTGGAATGACTTCGGCGGATTTGTGGGGAGCCAGGTGTTGATTGAGGCGGCCGGAGGAACCGCTTCGGATGCGTCCGGGATCCGCCTCTCTTTTGCGGAGGGAGAGCGGGGAGATCTGAGAGACCTGGGCCACACCCCCATGCGGTATCTGGATGAGAAGAAAGCCTTGGTGGAAGGATATTATGACGGGCTGGAACCGGAGCTTTTGGAGAGCAGTCCGGAGACCGGCATTGTGCGCGCCCAAACCGAAGGAGCCCCCGACGGGCGAAAGCTGGTGATGATCCGGGATTCCTTTGCAGAGGCCATGGAGCCGGTTCTTCAGAAATATTTTGGGGAGACCGTACTGATTAACTGGCAGAACATCGGAAGTACGGACATTGGCTCTTATGGCGGAGATGTATTTGTGTATGAGGTTGTGGAGCGGAATCTGGGAAGAATTCCCGGCGATCTGGCCTCTATTTTAGAAAATGGCACACAGTCTCAGGGAAACTGAGCGCCGCATTCCGGCCGGGGCCGGAATAGGAGACGGAACAGGAATATTTGAATTCTGGACGAACGGCGGGGAATATGGTATACTTAGCAGGATAGACATGTTTTTTTAGTGACGGTCGGGAGGCAGATTATGCGAAATAAAAGAAAGGTGCGGGGAACCTTCCGGTTATACCTGCAGTGGCCGCTGTTTTTGTCAGGGCTGTTGATCGTGCTTACCGCCATAGTGGGAGCGGTTTCTTTGAAGGCCGGTATCATTGTGTCGGTCTTTACGCTGGTTTATATAGGGATTGCCCTTTGGCTTTATTTTTCCAGAAAGCGGGGGATGCTGGAGGGGCTGATCTCCTTTGCCTCCGCATACGGGAAGAACAGCCAGGTCCTGATGGACGAGATGCTGATTCCCTATGGCATCACGGACAAGAGCGGTCATTTCCTCTGGGTGAACAGGGAGTTTCAGGCAATCCTGGATGAGGATAAAAGCGGTTTGAAGAATATTACGGCGCTGTTTCCCGAGGTGACGAAGGAGATGCTTGCCACTGGCGGACAGATGGTCAGCATTCACAGCGCTTTCGGTGAGCGCAGGTTCCGTGTGGATTTGAAAGAGGTTGATCTGGAGCTTTTTGCAGGCAGCGGAGAAGAGGAGCAGATAAAGTCCGGCCTGGCGGCGGAATCGTCTTCTGTGACAGCGGTTTATCTGATTGATGAGACACAGACAATCAAGTACAAACAGCAGATCAATGACCAGAAGATGGTAGCCGGCCTGATTTATCTTGACAATTATGACGAGGCCCTGGAAAGCGTGGAGGAGGTGCGGCGCTCCCTTCTGACAGCCCTCATTGACAGGAAGATTACCAAGTATATCGGAAGCCTGGAAGGCATTGTAAAAAAGCTCGAAAAGGATAAATATTTCTTTGCCATCAAGCAGCAGTATATGACGAAAATGCAGGAGGAGCATTTTTCCATCCTGGAAGACGTAAAGACAGTTAATATCGGAAATGATATGGCTGTCACCTTGAGTATTGGAATCGGGATGAACGGAGAGACCTACGGCCAGAATTACGACTATGCCAGGGCCTCCATTGACATGGCGCTGGGCCGCGGCGGCGACCAGGCTGTGGTGAAGGATGCGGATAAAATCCTCTATTACGGCGGAAAGGCCCAGCAGATGGAGAAGACAACCCGCGTCAAAGCGCGCGTCAAGGCGCATGCGCTCCGGGAGCTTATGGAAAATAAGGACAGGCTCCTGATCATGGGGCATCGGCTGGCAGATATTGATTCTTTCGGCGCGGCAGTGGGTATTTACAGGATCGCTGTTTCCATGAATAAAAGGGCCCATATTGTGCTCAACGAGGTAACGTCCTCGGTGCGTCCTATGATGGATCGGTTTGTGGAGAGCGGGGAATACCCGGAGGATATGTTCTTAAAAGGGCCTGAGGCTGCCGGTCTGGTGGACGCGGGCACTATGCTGGTGGTGGTGGATGTAAACCGTCCAAGCATTACGGATGAGCCGTCTCTTCTGCGGCTGGTGAAGACGATTGTGGTTTTGGATCACCACAGAACCAGCAGCGAGATTATAGACAATGCGGTTCTCTCTTATGTGGAACCCTATGCTTCCTCTGCCTGCGAGATGGTAGCGGAGGTGGTGCAGTATATTGCGGATGGAATTAAGGTACGGCCGCCGGAGGCGGACGCTATGTATGCGGGAATCGTTATCGATACCCAGAATTTTACCAATCAGACAGGCGTGCGGACCTTTGAGGCAGCTGCTTTCCTGCGGCGGAGCGGGGCGGATATCACCCGGGTGAGGAAGCTGTTCCGGGAGGATATGAAGGATTATCAGGCGAAGGCTGAGGCAGTCCGGGCCGCGGAAGTGTATATGGATGCCTTTGCCATCAGCACCTGCCCTGCGGAGGGAATTGAAAGCCCGACGATTGTGGGCGCCCAGGCGGCCAATGAGCTTTTGGAAATCCGGGGAATCAAGGCGTCCATTGTGCTGACGGATTACAATGGAACGGTTTATTTCAGCGCCCGCTCCATTGACGAGGTCAATGTACAGGTGATGATGGAGAAGCTTGGAGGCGGCGGACACCGGACCATAGCGGGAGCCCAGATGAAGGACGTCACGGTGGAGGAGGCTAAGACCAGGCTGAAGGAAGTGATTCAGGAGATGATGTCGGAGGGACAGGTTTCCTGAAGCCGCAGCTTTTCGGAATGCCTTTGATTTAGACAGAACACTGCCGATTTAAAAGGCGGGAGCATCGTATTGAGAAAGGAAGATGGAGATATGGAGATTGTATTATTGGAAGATGTGAAGGCTCTGGGAAAGAAGGGCCAGGTTGTAAAGGTAAATGACGGCTACGCCAGGAATTTTATTCTGCCCAAGAAACTTGGGGTTGAGGCCACTGCCAAGAATTTGAATGATTTAAAGTTACAGAAAGCCAATGAGGCCAAGATTGCCGCAGAGCAGCTTGCCGCGGCAAAGGAGCTGGGAGAGAAGCTTGAGAAGGCAACAGTCACTCTGGCGATCAAGGCAGGAGAGGGCGGAAGAGCGTTCGGCTCTGTTTCTTCTAAGGAGATCGGCAAGGCGATCCAGGAGCAGCTGGGATTGGAAGTAGACAAGAAGAAAATTGTATTAAATGATCCGATCAAGTCCATCGGAAGCTTTGAGGTACCGGTTAAGCTTCATAAGGATGTGACAGCGAAGCTGGCGGTTAAGGTAGTGGAAGCGTAAATACGGAGATGGTGTTATGGAAGAGACTCTGATCAAACGGGTGCTCCCCCACAGTCTGGAGGCGGAGCAGTCGGTGATAGGCTCTATGCTTATGGATCGGGAGGCGGTGATTGCCGCCTCCGAGCTGATTACAGGCAGCGATTTCTATCAGCAGCAGTATGGAATCATGTTTGATACCATGGTGGAGCTGTTTAATGAGGGAAAACCTGTGGATCTGGTGACCCTTCAGGACCGGCTTAAAGAGAAGGATGTGCCCCCGGAGGTCAGCAGTCTGGACTTTGTGCGGGATATTATGGCGGTGGTTCCCACCTCGGCCAATGTCAGATCGTATGCGGCGATTGTCCGGGATAAGGCGACATTCCGGCGTCTGATTAAGGTTACGGAGGAAATTGCCAATACCTGTTATGCGGGCAAAGAACCGCTGGAAGATGTTCTGGCGGATACGGAGAAATCCATTTTCAATCTGCTGCAGAACCAGGGCGGCCAGGAGTTTGTGCCGATCAAGCAGGTGGCGATCAATGTTCTGGAAAAGATTGAGAGCGCGTATAAGAACCAGGGGTCAGTTACCGGCATTCCATCCGGATTTATCGACCTGGACTATAAATTGTCCGGGTTTCAGCCCTCGGATTTTATTCTGATTGCGGCCCGCCCTTCCATGGGAAAGACGGCCTTTGTCCTGAATGTGGTTGACCACGTGGCTGTGCGCAAAGGAATCCCCTGTATGGTATTCAGCTTGGAGATGTCCAAGGAGCAGCTGGTGAACCGTATGCTTTCCATGGAATCCAATGTGGATTCCCAAAAGCTGCGGACCGGTACTCTCACAGATTCGGACTGGGATGCCGTGGTGGAAGGCGTGGGAATTATCGGAAATTCAAAGCTGATCATTGATGATACGCCGGGCATCTCGGTGCCGGAGCTGCGCTCCAAGTGCCGGAAGATGAAGCTGGAATACGGCCTGAGCCTGGTGATCATCGACTATCTGCAGCTTATGAGCGGAAGCCGAAGGGGAGGAAATGAGAACCGGCAGCAGGAGATCTCCGATATTTCCCGTTCCCTGAAGGCCCTGGCCAGGGAGCTTCAGGCGCCGGTGATCGCCCTGTCGCAGCTTTCGCGGGCCTGCGAGACCCGAACGGATCACAGGCCGATGCTTTCAGACCTGCGTGAGTCGGGGGCTATTGAGCAGGACGCGGATGTGGTTATGTTTTTGTACCGGGATGATTATTACAATAAAGATACGGATCATCCCAACGAGGCAGAAGTTATTATTGCCAAACAGAGAAATGGTCCGATTGGTACGGTGAACCTGCTGTGGAGGCCGGAGTACACGAAGTTTGTGAACATGGCCAGGCCGCAGGGCGGGGGAAATGGCTGAGAAAAGTGAATAGAAAGAACGGCGCATCCCCTCCGCGCGCGGAGGGGATGCTTACAGATAAATTTGAGGCATGCGGATGCCTCTTTTTTGTCATAATATCCATTCTCAACGCATACATTAGTAAGGAATAGGACAGAAGGAGAGAATGGTTATGGATGAGATACATTATCTGATATCGGACGCGTCAAAAAAGGTGGATGTAGAAGCCCATGTGCTGCGGTATTGGGAAGAGGAACTGGATCTTGATATTCCCCGCAATGAGATGGGACACAGGTATTACACGGATCTGCATATTCGTCTATTTCGGCAGATCAAGAATCTGAAGGAAAAGGGGTATCAATTGAAGGCCATCAAACATGCTTTGACCCAGGTTCTTGAGAAGGAGGGCAGGATGGAGCTTTCTGATGAGATATTGGAGCGAGATATGGATGCGGCGCTGAAGGAGTTCCGGGAAGAGGACAAGCCCGCCGGTTTAGCGGAGGTAAAGGAAGGGGCCTCCGCACTTTCCATGGAAGAAAAAATGGCTCAATTCCAGCAGATTATGAACCTGATTATCGGACGGGCTCTGGAGGTTAATAATGAAAAGCTGAGCCAGGACATCAGCGCGCTGGTAAACGAAAAAATGGGACGGGAGCTGGAATATCTTCTGAAGGACTCCGATCAAAAGGCGGAAGAGCGTTTCCGTCAGCTGGACGAGACTCTCCGTGCCGTACAGAAAGAAAGCCAGGACGAGGCCGCCGCCGCGAAGATCCCGTTTTTCAAAAAGAAGCGGTTCGGCCGCAGCGGAAAAAAGCTGTGGAGCGGAAAGAAGTAAAAGAAAGATCCGGTACTGCGGATAGGAAGAGACGCATCCGCGCCTGTTGTGGATAACCCTTGCAATTTTCTTAAGACCTCAATTTCCATATCGCTATTTGAATGAATTTGTGGTAAAATGTCCACGTAGGCAATGAGCAGTGCAAAAGAAGGCAGGCAGAGAGCTGCATTGTGCTCGCACATAAGCAGCTCTCTGCCTGCCTTCTTTTATAGGGCGAAGCCCGTGACCGAGCTGGAGCGAAGCGGAAGCGAGGTGCACTGCGGAATCGGCAATAAGGCAAAGCCGCAGGCGAGCCCCTACCCAAAAGGCTATCGCAAAGCCCGCAGGCAAGCCCTACCCCCAAGAACCACAAAAGAAAGGTCCACCCACCCATGAAATACATCCCCCGCCGACCCATATATACATATACCCCTGCCGCGATTCTCCTGGCAGCGGCCCTCACCGGCTGTTCTTCTTCGGCCGGGCAGTCTGGCCAGGCAGCAGCGGACGCCTCCCCATCCAACGCATTGGTCATTGAGACCGTGCCGGAAACGATCGCCCCTCTGGGCCTGGAAGGACAGATCCTCCCAGGCCTTGATGACGTGGATCTGCCGGATGCGGAGCCTGCTCCGGAGTATCTGCGCCTGGGAGTCCGTCATGAGATTGTCAAGAAGGTACAGCAGCGATTGATGGATCTTGGTTTTATGGATAACGATGAGCCTACGGACTATTATGGAGAGGCTACCAGGCAGGCGGTGCTGCATTTCCAGAGACAGAATGAGCTTCCCATGGATGGAATCGTGGGAAATACTACCTGGGATGCGCTGATGGCTGAGGACGCCAAGTATTACGCCGTGTCCAAGGGGACGGAAGGCGAGGATATCAAGCGGATCCAGCAGCGTCTCTATGAGCTGGGATATCTGGCGTCCGCCGACCAGGTTACGGGGAATTTTGGCGACTCCACGGAAGCGGCGGTTTTAAAGCTTCAGGAGGTCAACGGCCTGACCCAGGACGGAAAAGTGGGACAGCAGACATTTAACCTTCTTTACAGTGACGAGATAAAGCCCAACTACCTTTCTTATGGAGAGCACAGTGAGGTGGTTCTGGCATGCCAGCAGCGTCTGAAGGAGCTGGGATATCTTACCACCACGCCGGACGGCGCCTTCGGGCAGGATACGGTGATTGCGGTGAAGCAGTTCCAGGCACGCAACGACTTGGTTGTGGACGGCTATCTCGGCCCCTCCACGCGTATGCTCTTAGAGAGCGGGGATGCAAGGCCCAACGGCATGATGCTGGGCGAGCAGGGAGATGCGGTGAGCCGCGTGCAGGAGCTCTTGAGCAAATACGGCTATCTGTCCTCGGCCAATGTGACGGGATACTATGGAGAGATCACGGAGAATGCGGTTCGGAACTTCCAGTCGAGAAACGGACTGACGGCTGACGGGCTGGTAGGCGTGCAGACGATGGCGAAATTGACCGGCGATGACGTGCGGCGTGCGGCCGCAGGCGGTTCTTCCTCTTCCGGAGGACGCAGCCAGTCAGGAAATTCCGGGCGGGGTTCCGGAACATCCGGAGGTTCAGGATCCGCAGGAAATACTGGCGGAAGCACCACCCAGACACCTCCGCCGCCGGCATCGGGAAGCGGCGTGTCCGCCCTGATATCTGCGGCCACGTCCCGGCTTGGAAGTCCTTACGTATGGGGAGCCAAGGGGCCCAACTCGTTCGACTGCTCCGGATTTGTATACTGGTGCCTGAATCAGGCGGGAGTGAGCCAGAGCTATCTGACATCCTCCGGCTGGCGCAATCCGGGCCGGTACACCAGAGTAAGCAACTTTAACGATATACAGGCAGGCGATATTGTCGTAGTGAGAGGTCATGTGGGAATCGCTACCGGCGGAGGCATGGTCATTGACGCTTCCTCCAGTAATGGCCGGGTGGTGCACAGAAGCCTGAGCCAGTGGTGGGCCAACAACTTTATCTGTGCCTGGAGAATTTTCTAGCGTGTGCTTGAAAATTGCGGGAATGAATGGGCAGGTCAAACACGCTTTAAGGATAACTGCGTAGAGAAGGAGGACAGGATATGCAGACCATATTGGTATGTGACGATGATAAGCAGATTGTAGAAGCCATTGATATTTATCTCACAGGTGAGGGCTACCAGGTGATCAAGGCCTATGACGGATATGAGGCCCTGGATTATCTGGCGGAAAACAACGTGGATCTGTTGATTATGGACGTGATGATGCCGGGACTTGACGGAATCCGAACCACCCTCAAGGTGCGGGAGACCAGCAGCATCCCCATCATTATCCTGTCAGCAAAGTCTGAGGATACGGACAAAATCCTTGGGCTCAACATCGGGGCGGACGATTACATCACAAAGCCCTTTAACCCCCTGGAGCTGGTAGCCCGGGTGAAGTCCCAGCTCAGACGATACACGCAGCTGGGGAATATGACGCAGCAGAATGAGGGGCAGGTGTACAAGTGCGGCGGCCTCCAGATCAATGATGATAATAAAGAAGTGACAGTGGACGGAGAACCCATCAAGCTGACGCCTATTGAGTACAATATCCTTCTTCTGCTGGTGAAAAATGCGGGCAAGGTATTCTCTATCGATGAGATCTACGAGCAGATATGGAATGAAGAGGCCATCGGCGCGGACAATACGGTAGCGGTTCATATCCGCCACATCCGCGAGAAAATTGAAATCAATCCCAGGGAGCCCAAGTATCTGAAGGTAGTATGGGGCGTGGGATATAAGATTGAAAAGCAGTAGGTGGTTGTATGGCGGAGGCTAAGAGGAAGATTCGGAAAAAGAAAGCCGCATTGACGTTTCTCCATATCGTATTTATGCTGTGTCTGATCGCCGGGGTCAGCGCTATGTATCTCAGCGCGAATTATGGACGGGGCGTCAAATGGATATTCGATGACGTGTATGAGGATTCCGAATCATTCAGTCAGCAGCTGGCAGAGGATATCTCCAATATATTTACATATGCCGGCTACAAGAATATGTTTGAGACCAACGGGAAACTGGATATGTATAAACCCATTATGCGAACCACCAACGGGCCGGGGGATGCGGAAGAATGGACCCTGGATGATGTGGTTCGGTACGGGAAAATGATGGGATATTATCTGGACGGGGATTATAATGTGGCGGGCGCGCCCTGGTCCATGGGCGATGACGATGAGGATCAGGAGACAGAGGTAGATATTGCCTATTACACGGATAATCCCAGCTTCCTGGAGGCCACGGATTTAGCGCCCCGGATGACAAAGTATGAGCTGGTTATGCAGCTTCTGGGGCATTTGGGAAAATACTATAAGACGTATAATTACTATGTGGATGGGGCGACGAACCTTTACTTTCGCATCAGCTATACCAGCGATGAAGGAGAAGAAAGTCTCTATACAAATATGGAGGGCATGTCCGTAGAGGAAATGCGGGATGCGGGAAAATACCTGTATATTCAGGGAAATACGGTGGAAATATACAGCAATCTGTCCGTGATTCCCAACAATGCGGCGACCCTCCTGGAGCGGTGGAATCCCTACAGCAATGATCAGAATTATATGGTTGTGGCTGTAGATACATCGTATCCCAATGACGATGCCTATTCTGCCCAGGCCGCAGCTTATGGGGCGGATCGGAATGCATATATTATGGGCATGGGAGGCGTTATTTTAGGATTGGTGGGCTGCTTTGCCACCCTCCTTTTCATGACGATTGTATCCGGTCATGTGGATGAAGAGTCGGATGAGATCCGGCTGTATCCGATTGATGAGATTTATACGGAAATTTTTTTGATTTTGTGGGCTGTCGGCTCGGCTGTGGCCATTGTCCTCATCCAGTATGCGGGAATCCGCCTGATCAGCCTGTTTGCCGCGGAAGAGCAGTGGGACTATTGGAACAAGGTAGTGTGGATTGTCTCCGTCTATGTAAGCCTTCTGCTCTGCGGATTTGCGCTGATCCGGAGGTATAAAGCGAGATGCCTTTGGAAATACAGTCTGATTAAAAAGCTTAGAGACGCGCTGGAGATGTATATGGGACGCGTATCATATGCCGGCCGCATGGGAACATCGTATCTCTCTTTTCTGGGGGGAAATGTACTGGCGCTTTGGGGACTCATTTTCCTTTTTGCCAATCGGGATGAAAAGCCGGTTTACCGCCTGCTGTTTATCGCGCTGGTTGTGGTGCTTGCCGGCGTAGATGGCCTGATTTTCCATATTTTATTTAAAAAATCCGTACAGCGGGATCTGCTGGATGCGGCGGTCAGCAATATCTCCAAGGGGGATACGAATTACCGTATAGACACAGAAAAGCTTACGGGAAAAGAGCGGAATATGGGAGAGCACATCAATAATATCAGCAGCGGCCTTGGAACGGCTCTGATGGAGCAGGTGAAGAGTGAACGGATGAAGGCGGATCTGATCACGAATGTATCCCATGACATTAAAACACCCCTTACATCCATTATCAACTATGTGGATTTGATTAAGCGGGAGAAGATTGACAATCCCAAGGTGGCTGCGTATCTGGAGGTGCTGGATCAGAAATCCCAGCGGCTTAAAACTCTGACGGAGGATCTTGTGGAGGCATCCAAAGCCAGCTCCGGGAATTTAAAGCTGGAGATGGCGGACATCAATCTGGTGGAACTGGTACAGCAGACCATCGGGGAGTTTGAAGAGCGGTTTGAACAGCGCCGTCTGGAGCTGGTGCAGGGGCTGCCGGAGGATGCACTGATCATCCGGGCGGACGGCAGAAGGCTGTGGCGTGTTCTGGAAAACCTCTACACCAATGCATTTAAGTATGCAATGGAGCACAGCCGGGTTTACGTGGATGTGAAGGAGGATGGAGACAGGGCCATATTTACCATGAAAAATGTGTCGGAGAAGCCCCTGAATATCAGCCCGAGCGAACTGACGGAACGGTTTGTGCGGGGAGATGTGTCCAGAACCACGGAGGGCAGCGGCCTGGGGCTTTCCATTGCCCAGAGTCTGACGGAGCTGCAGGGCGGGGTATTCAGCCTGGAGATTGATGGAGACCTGTTTAAGGTTTCGGTAATCTTCCCTCTGGAGCGGTGTGAGAAAAAGGGCGAGCGTACGGCGGGAGAAGCGCTGACGGAGACAAAGGATCAGGCGCTGCCTGAAGAAGGGAAGCCCGAAGAAAAGAAACTGGAAGAAATCCCTGCAGACAGGCCTCAAAATGAGATCATGGGAGAGGCTTCCGAAAATGAACCGCAGAGCGGGAAGGCTGCGGAGGCGGATTCCGGGAAGGAAGATGAGCCGGAAAGTCCGGATGCCTCTGAGAAAGATCCGGCATCCGGCAATATATAAAAAATCAGGAAGGTGTTCCGCAGAGGGGGCCTTCCTGATTTTTTTGGTACCTTTTTACAGCCCTTTTGGCTTATTGATACTCGAATACGTTGATCCAGCTTTCAAGAAGCTCCTTTTCCTCCGGCCTCTTATAGGAGAGCTGAGCGGCAGCCACGATGGGAAGCCATCCCTGAACGTAACGCTTTTCCGTACCGGTCTTTTCACAGAAGATATCCATATACAGCTCCGCTCTTTTCTTGTCCTTTAAGGCGAGAAGAAGATAGGTTCTGGCTACATCGGCGCTGGCATTGCCCTGGGAAGCGTGTACCCAGTCGATGACATACATTTTGCCGTCATCCCCAACGATGATGTTGGAGGGATTGAAATCACCGTGACAGAGCTTGGTGTGCTTGGGCATACCGTCCAGTCGGGTCTGGAGCTCATAGCGCTGGCTGTCGTCAAGCTGCTCCACCGTCTTTAAAGAACGCATGGTTTTTTCTTTCAGCTTATTGAGAAGGGGGCAGGCCTGGGCGTGAATGTGGAGATGGAGATCTACCATCTGCTCCATATACTCCTCCAGCTTATCCGGATTCTCATCCATAAGCGCTTCAAGGGTTCGGCCGGGTACATACTCCTTGAGAATGGCCCAGCGGCCGTCCACGGTGGTGACGCCAAGAATCTTGGGCACGTTCAGGGCCTCGATGGTCTCTACCCGGGCATTGCAGAGGGCTTCGTTCAGCACTTCGGCTTTTGGGAACCCTTCGCAGAATTCCTTAATGACAGTGCCGCCATCCCGATAAATGGTTTTCTTGGCACTGCTGAAAATAAGTTCTTTTGCCATAATTTACTCTCCTTCCACACAATATAGACGATCTGGGCGGCTGTGCGCCGCGCTGATTTTATTCTACTACAAGCGGCAAAAAAAGTACATACCCAATTTGATAAATTTTTAACAAATTTTCTGGGCCCAATTTTCTGAGGCTGTTCAGACAGGCGGTTTGCCCGTTTGAAAACAGCCGGAGGAACCGGCGGCTAAAAACGGAAAATAGCGGTTCCGTAAGGCGCCAGGGGATAGGCGAAGGAATAAGGAAGACCGTCGCATTCCCCCTTTTTGGCTGTGCAGGAAGGCATCTGTCCGGCGGCATAGGCGCCGTGGGCCTGATCGAGGATCAGATGATATTTTCCGCGTCTGGGCACGCCCACCCGGTAATCCGGGCGCTCCACAGGCGTGAAATTGATGATGAAAAGAAGATTCTTTTTTCTGGTCTCATCCCTTCGGATAAAACTGAAAATGCTGCGGTCCCCATCATTGGCATTGACCCACTGGAAGCCATCCCATTCGTTGTCCAGGCGGAAGAGAGAGGGATATTTTTTATAAATATGGAGCAGATCCCGCACATATTCCTGGAGGCGCCTGTGGCTGTCCTCATCCGTGAGATACCAATCCAGGGATACCTTTTCATCCCACTCATGCCACTGGCCGAAATCCTGCCCCATGAACAGGAGCTTTTTGCCGGGATGCCCCAGCATGAAGGTATAGCCTGCTTTCAGATTGGAGAACTTGTCCTCCCCAAGTCCGGGCATCTTGTTGATCATAGAGCATTTCAGGTGAACCACCTCGTCGTGGGACAGGGTGAGTATGTAGTTCTCGCTGGTAAAGTAAGTGAGCCCAAAGGTCATGCGGTTATGGTTGTATTTGCGGAAATAGGGATCCAGCTTCATATATTCCAGGAAATCATGCATCCAGCCCATATTCCATTTGAAAGAAAAGCCGAGTCCTCCGTCCTGGGGCGGGGCTGTCACCTTGGGCCAGGCTGTGGACTCTTCCGCGATCATCATGGCGCCCTGGCCGCGGCCGAGAAGCACACTGTTCAGATGCTTGAAAAATTCGATGGCTTCCAGGTTTTCATTTCCCCCATACTTGTTGGGAACCCACTGCCCGCTCTGCCGGCCGTAGTCCAGATACAGCATGGAAGCCACCGCGTCCACCCGCAGGCCGTCCACATGGTACTCTTCGATCCAGTACAGGGCGTTGCTTATAAGAAAATCCTTCACCTCATTTTTTCCATAGTCAAAGACCTTGGTGCCCCAGTCCGGGTGTTCTCCCTTCCGGGGGTCCGCGTACTCATAGAGAGGCTGGCCGTCAAAATCTGCCAGGCCATGGGCGTCCTTAGGAAAATGGGCCGGTACCCAGTCAAGAATCACGCCGATCCCGTGGCGGTGGAGATAGTTTACAAAGTACATAAATTCTTTGGGAGAGCCGTACCGGGATGTGGGGGCAAAATATCCCGTGACCTGATAGCCCCACGAGCCGTCAAAGGGATGTTCGGCGATCCCCATAAGCTCCACATGTGTATACCCCATCTCCTTTACGTAGGCGGCAAGCTCATGGGCCGCTTCCGCATATGTATAGAATCCGTCCTTTTCCGGCCGGTTTTTCTTTCTCCAGGAGCCGAGATGTACCTCGTAGATGCTCATGGGCTGTTTTGTCATATCTGACTGGGCCCGCTTACTGATCCAGGCCTCGTCCGTCCAGCGAAAGCCTGAGATATCCGCCGTAATCGATGCGGTGCCGGGCCTGTATTCCGCGGAAAAAGCAAAGGGATCTGCCTTATACAGAACCCGGCCGTCCTGGGTGGTGACGGCAAATTTGTAGAGTTCTCCGGTCTTCATGCCCGGATAAAAGCACTCCCATATGCCGGATTGGGCGATGGGTACCATGGGTGTGGACTCCGGGCTCCATCCGTTGAAATCACCGGTCAGATGGACGGCCTTTGCATGGGGGGCCCATACGGCAAAATACATGCCCTCCCGGCCTTTGTATGTTTGGGGATGGGCGCCCAGCTTGCGGAAAATATCGTAGTGGGTTCCCGCCCCGAAGAGATAGCAGTCCAGATCGGAGATAAAACCAGTGAGAGCAGGCTGCTTTTTTTTCTTTTGCGGTTCTGTTTTCATAGCTGCGAATCCCCCTTGCGCGTTTTAGTGATTGGGAAGGCTGCTGACTGTAAGGACAGCGCCCCAATTTCCTTTTATGGTTAACTGGATTTTTCCGTTCGTGATGGGAATGGAAGGACCGTCCTCCAGCAGATTTTTGGCCTCATCTGCGGCAATGGGCACAGGGATGGAGAGATCTGCCGGCGCATCGTCATTGTTCAGCGCAGTGATGATGGCGGTACCATCTCCCAGGCGGGCATATGCATACTGCCGGTTGGTCAGGAGCAGCTCCTTGTAAAGGCCGCCGTGAAGCGCTTCATTTTCCCCGTGGATTTTTCCCAGGCGGGCGATGAGATCGGTCAGCGGGCTGCAGAACTTTTCGCCGTCCTCCAGGGAGATAGCGGGGCGCAGGGCGTCATCGCTTGTGCGGGTCCGCCGGCCCTCTATGGCCCATTCTCCCCCATAATAGATGGAAGGAATGCCGGGAAGGGTCATCAGGCACATATATACGGGCGCCAGATGTTCTTTTTTGAGAAGCTTGCTGGCGATCCGATCCTCGTCATGGTTGTCCACAAAGGTATAGAGCCTGCGGCCAATGGCTTCCAGCCGCCGGACATTGTGGGCGATCTCGAAAAAATTGTGGTCATTGAAGCCGGAGTAGATGCTTTTGTGCAGCTCGTAATTGGTGACGGAATGGAGCATTTCGTCATTTACCCAGCGGCCGTAATCGCCGTGAATCACCTCGCCCATGAGCCAGAAATCCTCTTTCATGGCGGCTGTCTCTCTGCGCAGGTCACGCATAAAGTCGAAGTCGAGCACATTCGCACAGTCCAGGCGGATTCCGTCAATGGCAAATTCCTGAATCCAGAAACGGATCACATCGAAAAGATAGTCCTTTACCTGGGGATTTTTCAGGTTCAGGCAGGGGAGTTCAAAATGGCCCTGCCAGGCCTGATAGGAAAAGGAATCTCCCATGGGGCTTGCGCATCCGAAGTTCACGTCCCGGTACCAGTCTTTGTAGGGGGAGTCCCACCGCTTTTCCTGAATATCTTTAAAGGCAAAAAATTCCCGTCCCGTATGGTTGAACACACCGTCCACAACAACCCGGATTCCCTGCTCGTGGCAGAGGGAGACGAATTCTTTGAACGCCGCGTTGTCTCCCAGCCGGCGGTCTACGGTGCGGTAGTCTCTTGTGTCGTATCCGTGGCTGGAGGACTCAAACAGCGGGCCTATGTACAGACAGCTGCACCCCAGAGAACGAATATGGGGAATCCAGCGGTTCAGCTCATCAAAACGATTGACGGTTTCTGTGTTGTCATTGTGTTTAGGGGCTCCCGTCATCCCCAGGGGATACATATGATAAAATACCCCTCTTTCATACCAAGTGCTCATGATGGAAATGTCCTCCTGTATTATATTGGGCCGCGGACCGTCTGCGGCCGCGGCGTCAGAAGCGCCGGGAGGGGGGTCATCCCTCCTGGCTTTTGAATTTTCGGAGCAGGAACTGATAACGGAGCTGCGCCGCATTCAGCTCATAGATATAACAGTCGATCAGGGTGGGATCCACCACCTGCTCAAAATGGTTTCTGGCTGCATCGATGGCCCCCTGGGTGCGCTCAATCTCCTCTCTGAGAAGGCGCCTCTCCCTTGGGGTCAGGGCGATCTGACCGTTTCCGGCGGCTGCTGTCTCTCTGGCAGCTTTAAAAAAATTCAGCATATGATTCATCTCCCAGATTGTGCTTCTTTTGGCATCATAAACTTAGTATATCTGGAAAATTTTGTGTTATGCATGGGCTGCTCCGGAAAGTTACATAAATTCTTCCAGCCGATAGCCCAGATTCATGAGCGTACGGTTGACCTCCCGCAGCGTCAGATAATAATAGTTGGCGGTACCCTCCTGGCGGATACCTACAAGGCCTGCCTCTTTCAGTATCTTCAAATGATGGGAAATGGCAGGACGGGACAGGCTGGTTTTGCCGGTGATCTCATTCACATTCATCCCACAGCGCTCAAACTGGATGGGGCCGGGCTGGGGACTGCGGGCAAATGCGTCTTCCACAAGGGCCCGCACAATGGTCAGGCGGACCTCATCGCCAAGGGCGATAAAAAGGGGCCTGCACGCGGTAAACTGCCGGTCCAGTTCTTGGGCTGTAGTCATAGGCACATACCTCCTTTGGTTTAAAAAAATGAACCAATTGCATTCTATCATTCTATAAAAAGAAAGTCAAGATTTTTGGAAAAGTCTCTTGACTTTTCGGGGGAAATACGTCATAATTAAGAAACATTCAGAAGCGTTCGCTTCTTTTGGATCTTTTGTAAGGCAGTTCAAGCAGTTTTATGTGTCTGTTTCAGACAATTGTTTCCGCAGAGAAAAGTGTAAGAGGATAGTATTTTGGCGAAAGGGGGGAGTTTGATCCGTACGATCTTTAATTTAATTACGGCACTTTCCCTGTTTTTGTGTGCCCTGGCGGATATTCGGAGCTACCGGATCCCCAACCGGCTGATTTGGATAGCCGTGGCTTTCTGTCTTCTCGGACAGTGGGTGTCTTCGGCTGGGGGGAATCTGCCCTGCTATGTTTGGGAGAGCGGAGGGGCAGGGAAAGCCATGAAAGATGTTTTGGCGGTGCTGGGACGCATGGTGCTGGCCGTGGGGGTGTCTCTGCCGTTTCACATGTCGGGGATGATCGGGGGCGGAGACAGCAAGATAATGGCTCTGTCTGTGGGATGGCTGGGATTTGGAGCGGGAGTACAAGCGATTGGAATAGGATTGGTTCTGGGAGCAATTCTGGCTCTTGGAAAATTGCTGCGGCACGGCAGTTTGGCGCGGCGTTTTCTCTATTTGTCTGCCTATATCAGGCGTACAATCCGGGAAAAGAAAATACATGCGTACTATGATGCGGACAGAGACGGGCGGGACTGTGTGATCCCTTTGGGAGCCTGTATCTGCGCAGGAATTTTCCTCAAAAGAATGGGGATGTAAAGCATCGGTGTGCAGAAAGTGAGGCTTCTGAATGAAAAACAGGCGCGGCTGCGCCGGTGTGGGAGGTATGAATGAACGGATGCGCAAAATAATGGCGGTGTACGATGAGGATCCTGTGTATGCCCAGCGACTGGCAGATTATGTAAATCAAAAGGAAAAGCTGCCGTTTACAGCCATGGCATTTTCCAGCATGGAACGGCTGCAGGAATATTTGAAGGAGCATCCGGCGGAGATTATTCTGGCCGGAGAACGACCGGCCGCAGAGCTGGAGGCACTGGGAATAAAAAATGTGATGATTCTCAGCGAGGCGGAGGTGGTACGGGAAAAGGAGGCGGGCTCTTCAATCTATAAGTACCAGTCCGGATCCGGGATTATGCGGGAGGTTATGGCCGCTTACTGCTGCAGTCAGCCGGAACCGGCCTTGAGCCTGCTGGTCAAAAAGGCTGTGGTGATGGGAGTTTATTCGCCGGTCAGCCGGTGCGGCAAATCCGCGTTTGCCCTAACCCTGGCTCAGGTTTTGGGGAGAAATTTTTCCGTGCTTTATATGAATATGGAGGAGTATTCCGGTTTTTCCCGACTGGTGGATGATGCATTTGAACGGGATTTGTCAGATGTACTCTGCCTGTACCGTCAGGGGGAGTTCAACTGGATGAAGCTGAAAACCATGGTATATCCGTGGAATGAGATTGCGTATATTGCACCGGCCCGATATGGGGAGGATCTGGAACTGATATCTCCGGAGGAGATGGGGGACCTGACGGGCAGGATCGCCAGGGAAAGCGGATATGAGCGCGTGGTTATTGATCTGGGCCGGTGCGGGAGAGGGGCCATATCCCTTCTGGATGCCTGCGATGTGATCTACATGCCTGTTCGGGAGGACTGGGTTTCCCAGGCGAAGCTGGAAGAATTTGAGGAATATCTTGCTCTGGCGGATGACGGACGGGTGCGGGAAAAGATGCAGAAGATACGTCTTCCCAGGGTGAGGCTGGCGGGAAGACATGAGAATTATGGAGATCAGCTTCTCTGGGGAGAAATGGGAGACTTTGTGAGACGGCTTCTGGGCGGCGGGCAGCCAGGGGAATGGAGAAACGATGGCTGAGAACAAGAGAGAGGGAATTCGGGCGCAGCTCAGGGATTTGATCATGGGGCAGCTCCAGGAGAGGGGACATACGGAGGACGCAGAGCTTTTGGAGTACATTGACCAGGCAGTCTTTCACATGGGACAGCAGGTTTACCTGCCGCTTAAGGAGCGCCTGTGGCTGAGAAACAGCCTGTATGACAGCTTCCGCAGGCTGGATATTCTCCAGGAACTCCTGGACGACAAATCCGTGACGGAAATCATGATTAATGGGGCGGGAAAGATTTTCATCGAACAGTCGGGAAATGTGCGGCTGTGGGAGAGGCGGTTTGAGAAGCCGGAACAGCTGGAGGATATTATTCAGCAGGTTGTGAGCCGGGTAAACCGGGTGGTCAATGTCTCTTCGCCGATTGTAGATGCCCGGCTGGAGGATGGATCCCGGGTTCACGTGGTTCTGCCGCCGGTGGCTCTGGACGGGCCTGCGGTGACGATCCGCAAATTTCCTGAGCCCATCACCATGGAGAAGCTGGTGGGACTCGGGGCATTGACAGAGGAGGCCGCGGATTGTCTGAAAGTTCTGGTGGAAGAAAAGCGCAACCTGTTTATCAGCGGGGGAACCAATTCGGGGAAGACTACCTTTTTAAATGCTCTGTCCGCATTTATTCCGCCCCAGGAGCGGGTAATCACCATTGAAGACTCTGCGGAGCTTCAGATTACCCAGGTTCCCAATCTGGTGCGCCTGGAGACCCGCAACGCCAACACAGAGGGAGAAGGGGAGATTACGATGAGCCAGCTCATACGGGCGTCTCTGCGGATGAACCCGTCTCGCATCATCGTCGGAGAAGTGCGGGGAAAGGAGGCGTTGGACATGCTTCAGGCCATGAATACCGGTCATCCCGGCTCTCTGTCCACGGGCCATGGAAACAGCCCGAAGGATATGGTCAGCAGATTGGAGACAATGGTGCTCATGGCGGCGGACCTGCCCCTGGAGGCGATACGCGGGCAGATTGCGTCGGCCCTTGATGTGATGGTTCATCTGGGGAGAATGAAGGACGGAACCAGGAGAGTGCTGTCTGTGATGGAGATAGGAGGTTACAGGAATGGAGAAGTGGAAATGGAGCCGCTCTACGCCTTCTGCCCGGAGACCGGGAGGCTTGAAAAAACAGGGAAACTGTCCGGCGGAAAGATATCTGGAAATGCAGGGGATTTTGAGGGGAGGCGGGAAAAAGGCAGCGGATAAGAATGCCCGAAGCAATGCGCCTCCGGCGGACTACCGAAGCTACCGCCTCTCTCTCCGGGAGTGGATGGTCTATGGGGGAGAGGGGATTGCCTTGTGCGCGCTGGCAGCCTATGTATTTTACAGAAGCCCTGCGGCTTTTGCCGTTATGGCGCCTTTGGGTATGCTGTATCCGCTCTATAAGCGGAGAGATCTGCAGAAGGCAAGGCTTTGGCAGCTCAATCTGCAGTTTAAGGAGGGCATTTTGGTGCTGTCCTCTTTTCTGTCCGCTGGTTATTCTCTGGAAAATGGCCTTTCCCTGAGTGTGAAAGAGCTGGAAAATCTTTACGGGAGCAGCTCTATGATCGCAGATGAGTTCAGCCGTATTGCCTCAGGAGCAAGGATGAACCAGCCGGTGGAGGGACTGTTTTTAGATTTTGGGAGAAGGAGCGGATCGCAGGAGGCGGACAGTTTTGCCCAGGTATTGGCAGCGGCCCGGAGAAGCGGCGGGGAGCTCGTGGAGATCATTGGTCACACCGCAGGGATTATACGGGACAAGATGCAGGTGCAGGAGGAAATCCATACCATGACGGCCTCGCGGGTATTTGAACAGAAAATTATGAATGCAGTGCCCTTTGGGATTGTGCTCTATATTGATTTCACTTCCCCGGGGTTTTTCCGCCAGATGTACGGGCTGTGGAGCGGGCGCGTGATCATGACGCTGTGCCTTCTTCTCTACGGCGCTGCGGTAGCGCTGTCCCGGCGTATCCTTGCGATCGAGGTGTAGTTTTTTGAATGGGGGAGGGAGAGTAAAATGAAGTACCCGCAGTTTAAGGGATTCCCGCGCATAAGCCGCCTCCGGGGCCGGCAGTTAGCCTGCCTGGGAGCAGGACTGGCCATGGGGCTTGCGTCGCGGGCGGTTTCCGCCGGCTCTCTTGCCCCCGGCAACATGCTGGCCAGAAATCCAAAGGGACAGGGGCAGGCTGCTTATGCGCTTACGGTGGAGGGGCTGGGGGACGAGGCGGTTTTTCTGGATGTGATACTGGAAGAGCAGGCTTACACCGAGGCGGAGGCAGGCGCGGTCTACGAAAAGATTCTGGAGGAACTGCCCCTTCACATATTGGGGGAGAATGTGTCCCTTCAGGACGTGCATACAGATTTGAACCTCCTATCCGGTCTGGACGAATACGGTGTGGATTTTCAGTGGCGGTCGGAGAACCCGGATCTGGTGGATTCCTTTGGAACGGTAAATACGGAGAATCTGGGGCCGGAAGGGGAAGAGACAGCCCTGCGCCTGCGGATTACGGATGGGAATTGGCCAAAAGAATTTGTGATTCCCATACGGGTGAAGCCGCCTTTGCTGGGAGAACAGGAGAAGATGGAGGAAACATTTCTGGAGTTTGTGCAGGCTGAGGAAGCCCGGCAGAGAACAGAGGCGTATTTCCGGCTTCCGGATGCGTTTGAGGGGAATACCCTGGTTTATGGGGAAGCTGTGTCGGATTCGTTTCTGCCGCTGGCCTTTTTGGGCATTTTGGGGGCGCTCCTTGTGGGACTTAAGGAGCAGAAGGACCGGGAGAAAGTGGAGGCGGACAGAAAGCGGCAGCTTCTTCTCGATTATTCGGAGGTTCTGTCCCGGCTCATCATCTTTTTGGGCGCGGGCATGAGCATACGGACGGCCTGGGACAGAATTGGGGAGGATTACCAGAGAGCCAGGCGCGAAGGAAGGATGCCGTACAGACACGCATATGAGGAAATGTGCACTGCCGCCAGCCAGATGAAGACAGGAATTCCGGAGGGCAGGGCGTTTGCCGAATTTGGCAGGAGATGCGGCCTGCCCCAGTATATAAAGCTGGGAGGACTGCTGGAGCAGAACCGGAAGAACGGATCAAAGAATCTCCGGGATGTGCTGAAGCTGGAAATGGCCGACGCATTTGAGCTGCGCAAGCACCAGGCCAGAAGGCTGGGAGAAGAGGCGGGGACAAAGCTTTTGGTGCCTCTCTTCATGCTTCTGAGCGTGGTGATGATAATGATTGCGGTTCCGGCATTGATGGGACTGTAGGAAGGAGGATGGTGATATGAGAAATAATGGAATAATCAGAAAATCCGCAGGCAGTCTGCTGGAGGATGAGGCGGGGATCGGCGTGATTGAGCTGGTGTTGATACTCGTGGTTATATGTACTATCAATTTGAGATGTGTTTTGTGTGTATTATGGGTTTTTTTGACCTTTAAGGGGTACACGGTAGACAGTTTTAATCGGTCTTGTATATTGTGTTGAGCATAAATTTGACGATGGTTATG
>DWWT01000027.1 GCA_019119575.1 Candidatus Enterocloster excrementipullorum | reverse complement strand
CAGACGATTGACATCGTGATCAACAAGCTGGTGAAGGCTTTGGAGGGAAAAGAGCATCTCATCGTATTTGTCATTATGTTCCTGTTCTCCCTGTTGGGCGGCCTTATCGGATTTGACGCGGAGTGCGTAATTTTCGTTCCCATCTGCATCACGCTGGCAAGGCGAATGGGATACGACAGCATCACCGGCATTGCCATGGTTATGTCCGGCGCCTTTGTAGGAAGCTCCGTTGGTACCTTCAACCCCTACGCTACGGCTGTGGCCCAGGGTATTGTGGGCCTTCCCATTTTCTCCGGCGCCTGGTACCGCATGATCATGCATGTGGTTATTCTGGTCGCTGTGGTTATCTATACTACGCTGTATGCGGAACGGGTAAAGAAAGATCCCACCAAGAGCTACTGCTACAATGTGGAGCAGGCTCATTTAAAGAGCGGCCAGGCCGATCAGTTAAATTACACCACTACCACTACCTTGAGCATCCGCAATACCCTCGTGCTTGTCACTATGATTGTAGGCTTTGCCATCATCATCTACGGCGCTATGGTTATGGACTGGTTTGCCAGCGATATGGCCCCCATCTTCCTGGCCATGGGCATCATCGCGGGTGTTGTGGGCGGACTCAGCGGAAATAAGATTTGCCAGACCTGGATTGAAGGTGCCCGTTCCATGATGTTCGCATGTCTGGTAATCGGAATGGGCCGCGGCATTCTGGTGGTCATGGAGGACGGCATGATCTTCCACACCATCCTGAACGCGCTCTCCGGCATACTTTCCATCCTGCCCAGCTCCCTTATCGCTGTGGGAATGTTTGTGATCAATATCATCATCAACTTCTTCGTTCCCTCAGGAAGCGGTCTGGCTGCCCTGGTAATGCCCCTGATGGGCCCCCTGGCGCAGATGACAGGCATCACGGCTCAGACAGCGGTTATCGCATTCCAGTGCGCGGCGGGATTCTCTGACTGCGTGATTCCTACCAGCTCCACCACCAACGCGTGTATCGGAGCCGGCGGCGTCAACTTTATCCAATGGTTCCGCTTTGCCAGCAAGATGGCATTGATCGAGTGGGGCTTAAGTATTGTATTTATTGTAATTGCGGCTATGATTCATCTGGCATAAAAATGTGAGACAGCTCAGGGCTGCTTTCTGACCGGCTTTCACCGGGCAGAAGCAGCCCTGCATCGTTATCAGCTTTCATCTGCGCCGTAATACGTCCTCCAGTATTCCCCGGACATCTGTATAAATGTCTGCAGCGGCCTGCTCAAATAAGACCTCCGGGAATAGCAGAAATCCATCTCCCAGCGAGGACGGGATTTGAGATAAAACAGGGCAATTCCCTTCTGATCCCTGGCATAATAGCGCGGAATGATGGCACAGCAGATCCCGGCGGCCACAAAAGAAGGGACACTGGCAGCACTGGAGGTCTCAAAAAGAATTTTGGGTTCAAATCCGGCCTCCCTAAATGCCTGGTCAGTCACAGCCCGACAGCTGGATTTTGGAAACATGAGAACAAAATTTTCATCTTTGAGAAGTTTCAGATCCAGCTCCGAATATTTTCCGGCTCCTTTTGCCGCTGCTTCCATGGCCAGGGGATGCTTTTCAGGCAGAGCAGCCAAAAGATCCTCCGAGCACACATGGATATACTTCAGATTTGCTCGTTTCCCTGATCCTATGGTAAGGAAGCCCAAATCAAGCCTTCCCGCTTCGATCAGCTCCTGCTGTTCATAGGTTCCGATCTCTATAGGGGAGATAGAAGTCTGGGGACACCGTTCCATAAACTGAGGATAGATGGATGCAAACATCCGAATTCCCCGCCCCGCAGCAAGTCCTAGGGAGAAAGCGCGCCGGGCAGTGCCCAGTTCATCCTCAATCTGATTATATGTATTTTTCTTTATCTGCAGGATCTCCCTGGCTCCTTTTACATACAGCTCCCCGGTCGGAGTCAGCTCCCAATTGTTCCGGTCCCGAAAAAAAAGCGGCGCTCCCAGTTCCTTTTCAAGCTTCAGAAGCTGCTGATTCAGCGCGGACTGGGAGATAAAGAGCTCCTTTGACGCCTGAGAAACATTTTTCATCTCTGCAATCTTAAGTATATATTCGATCTGTTTTAAATCCACGAGTTCTTCTCCCTTCCCTATCTCTGTCTTCCGAGTTTTTATCCTTCTTCCGCTGTCCGAAGCAGTTACCTCCATTATAAAAAAGCGGCAGGATCCATGTCAAGCGCGGACGCCGCGTTTTGGCATGTCTGATCCGCTGGCCGTCACGCACTTTATCCGGGCAGCTTTGCCAAAGCATTTCAGACAGAATTATTAAGAGCTCTAGTAAAATTACGAATTTTACAGGAGAAAGCGAAGGCGTTATACTCATACTATACAAAAATTGACGGCGGCACCCATCCGCCTTAAGAGAAGGAGGACATATGGAATCGTTTGACGTAACAATCATCGGCGCGGGCGTTGTTGGCTGTGCCGTGGCAAGAGAAGCATCCCGCCTCTCTTTAAAAATCGCGGTTCTGGAAAAGGAGCTGGATGTGGCCTGCGGCAACTCCAGCCGGAATACCGGCATGCTCCACGCCGGATTCACCTATGCGCCGAGCTCACTGAAAGCAGCCTGCGCCGTGGAGGGCAACCAGGAATTTGACCAAGTAGCGCAGGAGCTGGACGTACCCTTTAAGCGCACGGGAAAGCTGGTAGTCGGCTTTGACGAGAAGGATCGGGAAAACATTCTCAAATTCAAAAAAATCGGGGAAATCAACGGCGTCAGGGGCATGGAGATGATTGACCGGAAGCGCATGGACGAGATCGACCCTAACGCGGGAGGAAATTTCGCCATGTATGTTCCCTCCTCCGGCATTCTGGACCCCATGCAGTACACCATCGCTCTGGCGGAGAACGCCTGTGCAAACGGCGTCTGTTTCCGGTTCGGACATAAGGTGGAACGTATCTCCCGCCTGGAGGACGGGTGGATGCTGCACACCTCGAAAGGGGATGTGAAAACCAAGTGGGTCATCAACTGCGCCGGCATGTACGCCTCCCAAATTTCCGCCATGCTGGGATATCCGGAGTATCCGGTCCGGGGCTTTAAAGGCGAGTATTATGTTCTGGATAAAAAGGCCGGAAAGAACATGCCCATCCCCATCTACCCAGCCCCCAACGAGAAGGGCGGCTTCGCCACCCACGCGACGCCCACCATTGACGGCAACGTGCTGGTAGGCCCCGACTCCTATCTGACAGAAGGGCTTGAAGACTACAAGGTCACAAAGGAACACATGGACGGCCTCTATACCGACGGCCTCAAGATGTTTAAGGAGATGAAGCGGGAATATTTCATCCGCAATTTCGCCGGGATCCGCTGGAAAATCTACGACCCGGCCACCGGGGAAAATAAAGATTTTGTGCTGGAATCCGACGGCGCCAATCCCTTCACCGTGAACCTGGTGGGAATCGAATCCCCGGGCCTCACCTGCGCCCTCCCCCTGGCGCGCCGGGCCGTATCTATTCTCAAAGAGAAGGAGAATCCGGCCCCCAACCCGGCATTCAATCCCTGCCGCAGGGGCATCCGACGCTTCTCTGAGATGACGCGGGAAGAACAGGCCGCCGCTGTGGCGGAAAATCCGGACTACGGCGAGATTGTCTGCCGCTGCGAGACCGTGACCCGGGCCGAGATCCTGCAGGCCATTCACAACCCCCTGGGCGTCCATACGGTTACCGGCATCAAGAACCGCACCCGCGCCACCATGGGGCGCTGCCAGGGCGGCTACTGCGAGACCCGCATTACCCAGATGATCGAGGAAGAGCTCTCCATCCCGGAGACCGAGGTGCGCTACTCCAAGGCGGGCTCCT
The DNA here is from genome assembly GCA_019119575.1 of Candidatus Enterocloster excrementipullorum. GTDB lineage: Bacteria > Bacillota > Clostridia > Lachnospirales > Lachnospiraceae > Enterocloster > Enterocloster excrementipullorum. Next base: position 31,248 of record DWWT01000027.1, on the reverse strand, counting down.
ACATGTTTACAGGAAAGGTGAGGTGAGAGACATGAGACAGGTAGATGCAGCAATTATCGGCGGCGGCCCCGCAGGCCTTGCGGCAGCCGCAGAGCTTTACAAGAAAGGCGTCCGAAACATACTCATCCTGGAACGGGAAAAATCTCTGGGCGGCATCCTGCGCCAGTGCATCCACGACGGCTTCGGGCTGACCCGGTTTAAGGAGACCTTGAGCGGCCCGGAGTACGCACAGCGCTTCATCGACATGGTGGAGGAGATGCAGATCCCCTATGTGACGGACACCACCGTTCTCTCCATTACACCGGACAAGCGGATTTTAGCGGCTTCCCGGGAGGGCATCCTGGAGATTCAGGCAAAGGCGGTCATCCTGGCCATGGGCTGCAGGGAGCGGACCCGGGGCGCCATCAGCATCCCGGGGGAGCGTCCCGCCGGCGTGTACACCGCGGGGGTGGCCCAGTCCTACATAAACCTGCACAACAAGATGGTGGGAAAAGAGATTGTGATTCTTGGCTCCGGGGATATCGGCATGATCATGGCCCGGCGGCTCACCCTGGAGGGCGCCCATGTCCGGGCGGTATTCGAGATTCAGCCCTACTCCAGCGGCCTGCCCAGGAACATTGAGCAGTGTCTGCGGGATTACGACATCCCCCTGTATCTGAGCCATACCGTGACCGACATCCTGGGAAAAGAGCGCCTGGAGGGCGTGGTGGTCTCCCAGGTGGACGAGCGCATGCAGCCCATCCCCGGCACGGAAAAGACCTGGGCCTGCGACACCCTGATTCTCTCCGTGGGGCTGATTCCGGAAAATGAGCTCTCCCTTGGAGCAGGGGTGGTCCTGGACGGCCGGAGCAAGGGAGCCATTGTGGACGAGCACTACCAGACCAATGTGGACGGCATCTTTGCCGCCGGGAACGTACTCCACGTCCATGACCTGGTGGACTTTGTCTCGGGGGAGGCGGAGCGGCTGGCGGACGCCGCGGCCGCCTACATCCGGGAGGGCGCCCTTCCGGCCTGTACCCTGGAGGTGGTCACGGACGGAAATGTGACCCACACCATTCCCCAGAAGATCAGCGGGAAATCGTCCTTCCTTCTCTCCCTGCGGGTAAAGCGGCCCATGAAGGACTGCGAGCTCCAAATCTGCCAGGGCGGACAGGTGATAAAAAAGAAGAAGTTCAAAAAAGCCATCCCGGCGGAGATGATTCAGATCCCCGTGGACGGGGCCGCTTTAAACAACACAGACAATCTGGAGGTGAAGGTGGTATGCTGAGAGAATTTACCTGCATCATGTGCCCCTTAGGCTGCAGCCTGGAGGTGACGGAGGAGAACGGACAGGTCCTGGAGGTAAAGGGAAATACATGTCCAAAGGGCCGGGAGTACGCCGTCCAGGAGGTGACGGCTTCCATGCGCAATATAGCCAGCTCCATACGGATTGAGGGAGGGGAGCTCCCCCTGGCCAGCGTGCGCCTCTCCGCGCCCATCCCCAAAAAGGACATCTTCCGGGCCATGGAAGAGATCCGCAGAGTGAGCCGGAAAGCGCCGGTGCACATCGGGGATGTGGTGATTTCCCATCTTCTGGGAACGGATGCGGATGTGATTGTGACAAAGAATGTAAATGCAGCCCATGCTGCCGAGAATTTATAAAAATGTAGGAGGGATTGCTATGAAGGTTGTAAAAGGAGGGACTGTATCCAGCTTATTAAAGGATGTGGCCATTCCGGAGATGTTTCACGCACGGCAGACATTTCCCAGGGAGACCATAAAGCCCGCGGATATTCCGGCCATTGTGGAGGCCGAGATTGCCCAGCCCCAGTTTTCTGAAAAAATAAAGCCCGGCATGCGCATCGCCATCACGGCAGGCAGCCGGGGAATCCGGAACGTGGACATCATCACAAAGGCCGTGGTAGACGCCGTGAAGCGCAGGGGCGCCTCCCCCTTCATTGTCCCGGCCATGGGAAGCCACGGCGGGGCCACCGCCGAGGGCCAGCGGGAAATCCTTGCCAGCTACAACATCACCGAGGAGACCATGGGATGCCCCATCCTCTCCTCCATGGAGGTTGTGGAACTGGGGTATTCCTCCCTGGGCCGCCGGGTGGTTCTGGACAAAAACGCCTATGAGTCCGACGGCATCATCATCTCCTGCCGCTTAAAGCCACACAACGCCTTCCGGGGCACCCACGAGAGCGGTCCCTGCAAGATGATGACCGTGGGCCTGGGCAAGCAGGTGGGGGCTTCCATTGTCCATGGGGACGGTATGGGAAATATCGCAAAAAATATTCCCACCATGGCGCAGGTAGTCCTTGAAAAGGCTCCTATTCTCTTCGCCATTCCCTGCCTTGAAAATGCCTACGACGAGACCTGCCGCATCGAGGCCATCCTTCCGGAAAATATATTGGAGCGGGAAGCCGAACTCTTAAAAGTCGCTTTTGCCAATATGCCCAGCCTCCTAGTTGGCAAGGGAGATGTGCTGGTGGTGGACACTGTTGGAAAAAATTTCAGCGGCACCGGGGTGGATCCCAATATCACCGGCACCTTCTCCACGGAGTACGCCAAAGGCGGTATCCAGGTGCAGCGGACCTGCTTTCTAAACCTGAGCGAGGAATCCCACGGAAATGCTCTGGGATGCGGCCTGGCCAGCGCCATCACGAAAAAAATCTTCGACGAGATGGACATTGAAAAAATGTATCCCAACTGCATCACCAGCACAGTGCTGGCCTCTGCCCGGATTCCCTGCGTCGTGTCAACCGATAAGGAAGCCATCCAGCTTTGCATTAAGACCTTAAACGGCCTTGGGGACGCCCCGGTGCGGATGGTGCGGATTGAAAACAGCCTGCACATCGACGCTATCATGCTGTCCGCGGCCTACTATGAGGATGTGAAGGTCGGGAAATATCCGGGACTTGAGGCCCTGGACGCCCCGGCTCCCCTGGAATTTGACAGCCAGGGGGATGTGGTGACGCCGGTGCGCATCTAACGCGCATCCAGTCTCCGGCTGATCCCCACCACCACACCGCTGAGGGCCAGCAATGCCATGGCGTTGGGAATCACCATCAGGCCGTTGAAAAAGTCAGCCAGAGCCCACACAAGATCTACCTTTAGGGCGGAGCCTACAATGATAAACACAACAACCAGCAGTGAATAGACCTTTGCCGCTTTCTTGCCGAACAGGTACTCCGCATTGATCTGGCCGAAGAAATGCCAGCCCAGGATTGTTGAGTACGCGAAAAACAGAAGGCAGACCGCCACAAAGATAAGGCCCAGAGAGCCGAAGCTCTGCATAAAAGCTGCCTGTGTCAAAGCTGTCCCATCCTTCCCGCTGGATATTACTCCGGTGGTCAGGATGGAGAATACTGTGAGATTCAAAATGATAAATGTATCAATAAATACACTGATCATAGCGCAGAGCCCCTGGTGATGAGGGCTCTGCGCTTTTGCCCTCGCGTGAGCATGGGGAGTGGATCCCATGCCCGCCTCATTGGAAAAAAGGCCTCTGGCCACACCATACCGGACGGCTTCCCGTACCGTGATGCCTGCGCCGGCGCCTACTACGGCATCCGGCTTAAAGGCTCCCACCAGAATCATCCGGAAAGCCTCCGGCACATGGGTAATGTGCAGACCGATGAGGAGCAGGCTTCCCACAATATAAAAACCGGCCATCACCGGCACAAGCTTTTCCACCACTGACGCCAGACGTTTTGTACCTCCCAGAAAAATAAACAGGGAAAGCACCGCAATCACTGCGCCCACGGCTGCAGGCGGCACATTCAGATGATAGTAATTAAACACCTCGGAGAAGGCGGCTCCTATGGAATTGGACTGAACCATATTTCCCATAAAGCCCAGAGCCAAAATGATAAACACCGCAAACAGCCCTGCCAAAAACCGGCCGAACCTCCCCTTAAAGGCCGCCTTGATATAGTACACCGGGCCGCCTGTAACTTGTCCGTCCACCTCGGTCTTGTACTCTTGAGCAAGAACCGCCTCAGAATAGATGGTAGCCATGCCAAAGAAAGCGCTGACCCACATCCAGAAAATAGCCCCTGGGCCGCCGCCGATGAGGGCCGTGGCCGCTCCGGCCAGATTTCCTGTGCCTACCTGGGCCGCGATAGCCGTAGCCAGGGACTGAAACGGCGTCATCTCGCCTTTTTCATGCTTTTCGCCCTTCAGACTGAAATTTCCAAAAACCAGACGGCAGCCCTGTCCGAACCGCCGTATCTGTATAAATCGGAGACGGATTGTGTAGTAGATGCCTGTTCCCACCAAAATCACAATCAGCAGAAAACTCATCAAAAAGTCCGTTCCCTTTTCTACCCATGCCTGCAGTAAATCCATTTTTCATTCCTCCTCTTTTTTGCACAAAAAATAAGAGCTGACTTCATCAGCTCTCCAAAGAGTAGAACACCCGCATACAATGAACCGCTTACAAGCAGCGTCCATTGTTTTATTTGTATGCCCTGTCCTTTTGCCTGAGAGATCAGCGGCCTGCCCTTGACATGGCATGCCGGCCTTACACCTTCGGCGCTCCCTGCGGAGACTCTCCAGAGAGTTCCGCCTCTCCGAAGAGAAGCGGAACGTTACTACTGTACCACGAAAAATGGATTTTTACAATACTCTTTTCTCACAGCACGAACAATTTCAAAATTGCTCCGACCACAGACACCGCCACCAGGATGCCGGCAATCTGCCTTTGCCTGTCATTTTTAGCCTTGATATAGACCACAATTCCTGCTACGCTGAAAAATCCCAATCCCCATCCGGAAATCTGTGCGGCAATCCAATTAGAAGGCAGGCTGGTGGCGTACACGGCCGACACTGCCATTCCCCACACCGCCATAGCATAAAACAGAACCCGTTTCACCCCGGGGCTCTTTACCAGAAACAGAAGCAGCAGCCCCAAAATACTGATCGTACTCATCGCCACAAACATTATCATATACCATCCTAAAGCCATCTTTTTATTCCTCCTTGTTTTTTGTATGGCTCTACTTTACCATGACAGTATAAATAATTTTCCCATGCATTTCTAAAGAATTCTAAATTTATTCCGCCATAAGGAATGTAATCCGCACCTCAAATATCCCGTTTTTCTCTCCGGATTCCACCGTTCCCTCCATAGAACGGGCAATCTGGCTGACGCTCACAAGGCCCAATCCGTGGCTCTCCACTTCCCCTAAAGCTCCCTCCCGGATCCCGTTTCTCTGCACCAGGCAGATCTCCCTTCCTCTGCTGCTGACAGTCAGCTCCACCTGCCGGTTGGGATCCGCATATTTCTCAACATTAGAAGCCAGGTTATCCATAATCCGCCACAGCCCCCCGACATCAAGGGTTCCTGCCGTCCGGCCGCATGCTTCCAGATCAATCCGGCATGCAAAACGCTCCTCCAAAATTTCCTCCCACTGAAACGCCATCTGCTCCATCAAGAACCGAAGATCCTCCACCTGCTCCCGCCCTGCCTGTTTTTCTCCCAGCAGCCGGTCCGTCAGCTCCTTGATCTGCTGGGATTTCTCCTGGACAAGGCGGATATAGGAGGCTGTCTCCTCCGGGGTGAGCCCCTCTCGGTCTCCTACAATCTGGGAATAGGAAATAAGGGACGTCAGGGGCGTGCGGATATCATGGGAAAGCGACCGGATAAACATCTCCCGCTCCTCCTGCATCTCCCGCTCCTGCCGGCTGATCCGCAGCTGGGACTGCGCGAGCACATTAATACTCTCCGCCAGCCGGGTGAGCTCATCGTTTCCCTCCAGCTTGATATGAAAGTCCATCTGCTTCTCCTCCAGGCGCTCCACCCCCTTGATAATGGAGAGCAGGTAGGAAAGGCGCTGCCCCAGCATAACAAGGAAGAGGGAGAGAAACACCGGAACCGAGGCAAGGATGCAGATACTGCGCAGCCACAGATGAAACACCATGTTTTGAGCCTCTGTGACAGAAATACCTCTTCCAGCCAGGTATGCCTCCCCCAGCGAGACAGCGGTTGTACAGAGAAAGCCGTAGGTAAAGAGGGCGGTCGCAAAAGAAAGCAGGAGATACTCCAAAATTTCCCAGGCAAGCTTTCTGGAACGCTCTTTTTTTCTCTTTTCAGTCCGCATAATACCCCTTTCCCCAGGCCGTCTTTATATACCTGGGACTGCGGGAATCATCCCCAAGCTTTTTTCGGATATTTTTGATATGCACCATGATAGCCCCGTCTCCCACAGCCTCCTCCTGCCAGATACTCCGGTAGATATTTTCCAGGGAATAGATCTTCTTTCTGTGCTCCACCAAAAGCTTTAAAATCGCGAACTCCGTGTAGGTCATGGGAATAACCTCTTCCCCCCGGCGGACACACTGCTGATCCAAATCCAGCACACAATCCTTATAGGTCAGCTCTGCCTGCTTCCCCTCCTCCTTCCTAAAATGGGAGGCATACTCCCGGCTTCTCCGCAGCAGCGCTTTTACGCGCAGCAAAAGCTCTCCGTTGGAAAAGGGCTTCACCAGGTAATCATCCGCCCCGGCGGCAAATCCCATCGCCTTGTCCGACTCACCGGAATACGCGGTCAGAAAGAGCATCGGGGCGTAATATTGCTTCCGTATCCCGGCTCCGGCGGCAAAGCCTGACATCCGGGGCATATTCACGTCCAGAATATATAAATCAATGGAATCATCTGCCAGCCCCAAGGCTTCCTCCCCGTCTGCGGCCTGCACCACCTCATATCCCTCCGCGGTGAGCAAAAGCTCCAGAATCTCCCGTATTTCTTTTTCATCATCTGCAACCAGTATCCTGCCGTTCCTTTTTTCCACTGTTTTCCTCCATTCCTCTTCCCAATCACTTCTGGCACCGAATCGCCGTCTTGATCACATGATCCCGCCTGTTTTCAAAAAGATCGTATGCCTTCTCTATATCATACAGCGCAAACCGGTGTGTGATCAGGGGGGTTGTATCGATCTTTCCCTGGGAAATGAGCTCCAATATCTCCCGGCAGTCGCATCCGTCCACCCCTCCGGTCTTGAAGGTAAGATTTTTCCCATACATCTCCGGCAGGGGAAGCACCTGCGCCTCGTCGTAGAGCGCCACAATCACCACCGTGCCGTTTGGCCTTGCGTACTCCCAGGCCATGCGGAAGGTGTCACTTCCTCCGGCCGCTTCGATCACAACGTCAGCGCCGCCCCGGGGACAGATCTCCTTCACCGCCCCGGGAAGCTCCCCCGGCCGCACCGCACGCACCTGCGGATAATGCTCTTTCACAAATGCAAGCCGATCCGCATCCTGCTCACACACAAGAATCTCCCGCGGATTTTTCAGCATGGCGCACAGCAGGGTGCAGATGCCCGTAGGCCCTGCCCCGATGATGAGAACCGTATCCTCCGGGGTAATCTCCCCGATGCGCACGGCCCAGAAGCCGGTCGCCAGGATATCCCCCACAAACAGCGCCTGTTCATCCGTCACATTCTCCGGTATCGCCGTGAGGCCGCAGTCCGCGTAGGGCACCCGGACATATTCCGCCTGTCCGCCGTCAATCCGGCATCCCAAGGCCCATCCTCCGTTGGGGTCCGTGCAGTTGTTCACATATCCCCTCCTGCAGAAAAAGCACTCGCCGCAGAAGGTCTCCACATTGACCGCCACCCGATCTCCCGGTCCGACGGTCCGCACCTGGTCTCCCACTGCTTCCACCACGCCGACCATCTCGTGGCCCACCGTGATTCCCGGCACTGCCCGGGGCACAGAGCCGTGCTTGATGTGAAGATCACTGGTACAGATGCTGGCCAGCGTCACTTTCACGATGGCATCCTTCCCGTCCTGTATCTCCGGCTTGGGCTTTTCCCTCATTGCAAATTTTCCCGGTTCCGTAAATGTATAGGCACGCATATCCCGTATTCTCCTTCCCGCGGCCGGCCGCAAAGCGCTCGTCCTCTTGTACACTGATGGTATCATTATAACAGATATAGACAGAGAAATAAATTGCAATTGCCGGGGTCATTCTGCTACAATGGCAGCAGGAGCCTCGGCCCCTACGGGACGCCGGCCCATTATTCGATCGGAGGTTTCCGCCATGATCTATAAAATATACGACACAGAAAACGCCTCCCCCCTCTTTGCGGGCTGGGAGGAAACCCTGATATGGTCCTGCCTGGACGGCTTGATGGGCTGTATTTATGGGGATCACCCTCTTTTTCCGCAGTCGGCCGTGGCAGTTCTCGGGGACTTTTCCTTTTTTGCGGGAAAGCCCAGCCGGGAACTCGTGTTCATGGATCACCACCGGACATATTCTATCCTGGTTCCCCAAAACGAGGAGTGGAAGGCACTGATCCTGGACGCCTTTGGAGACAGGGCTGCTGTGATTACCCGTTACGCTACCAAAAAAGAACCGGATGTTTTTGATACGGAATATCTAAAAAGGGCCGCATCCTCTCTCCCCGCGGGATATACGCTCTGCAGGATTGACGAACCCATCTACCGCATGTGCCTCTCCCAGGCATGGAGCCGCGATCTGGCGGCCCAGTTCGGCACGTATGAGCAATACCGCCGGCTGGGGCTCGGCGTAGCGGTCCGAAAGGGATCCTCTCTTTTGGCCGGGGCCTCCTCCTATTCCCGCTACAGCAAGGGAATTGAGCTTGAGATTGATACTCGCGAGGACTGCCGCCGTCAGGGATTGGCCTTTGCCTGCGGAGCCGGACTTATATTGGAATGCCTGCGCCAAGGACTCTATCCCAGCTGGGACGCCCATACGGAAATCTCCCTGCATCTGGCCGAAAAGCTGGGATACCATTTCAGCCACGCCTATACGGCTGTGGAGGTATGGGGGCCAATACCCGCGTGCGGCTGATCGTCAGCTGTCTGCGCCCGCTTTTCAGGCCCGCTTTTCACCCTCTAAAAAATGGGTTGCTTTTTTCCCGGAAATGTATTATAAATAATATGAGGTATATTGGTTTCCCTTAAACCATAACCTCATCCTTATTAATTATTTATACTCCCCTTGAGTAAAGGCCAGGATAGCTCCCCTATCCTGGCCTTTCTCTCTTCCTATACCGCATTTCCCCTGCAATCATAGAAAGCAGGGCATACAACGGCCCGGGACATGCCGTCCCGGGCCGCGCCTCTATCCTATAACGAAAATCCGTTCCTGCCTTTATCATCCCAGCACATTTGTAATCTTCACCGGGTTTCTGTAATTCCAAGGGGAAATCTTAATGCCCGTCCGCTCTGTGGAAGCGTGAACTACCTGTCCGTTCCCTATGTACATCGCCACATGGTCAATGCTGCTTACGCTGCCTCCGTAAAACAGCAGATCGCCGGGCTGCATCTGATCCGCACTCACCTGGACTCCCTGGGCAGCCTGCCCTCTGGAGGACCGGCTCATAGGAACACCCGCCCCGTTCTGGAGCACGTACCGGGTAAATCCTGAACAGTCAACACCCACATGAGGATCCGTACCGCCATACATATACCGGCCGCCAACAAATTGAAGGGCAAAATCAACCAGGTTCTGTCTCCGGTAGCTCTCCGAAGACTCCACGGCCTCCTCCTGGATCTGTGCCATCTCCTCTTCATCCACCTCTTCCACCTGGACATTTTCCGATACCGGAAGATATCCCTCTGTGTCATTGACCCGGACTTTAACCCAGCCGTTCTCCATCTCCTCAAGAACCTCATAGGTACTGCCGGCTTCCGCCGTCAGAAGCACCTCCTGGGAATCCAAATCCTTGCTGATGTCCACACTCTCCGCTGTAATCGTAGCCGCATAGGTACCTGCGGTAAAACCGGGGCCAATGGATGCCAGAGCGGTAAACGGACTCACTGTCATAAGCATCCCGCATAAAGTTCCTGTTTTCAGCAGCGTCTTGATTATGTCTCTCATATATGCCCTTCCTTTTTCGGATATATTTCAAATCTGCGGCAGCTGTCCGCACAGCAGGCATGTCCGCACCGTCCAGGCCTCCGTATGAACTGTTACCAACTTATGTCTATTTTTGTTACATATTTGTTACAAACATTACGAATGTATTATACCATGTTTTTCTCTCAAGTCAATGCTTTCATAAATTCTTAATTTTTTCGTAAACCTTTGCTGCGGCGCCCAACGGGACATCCACAGCTGTTTTACACAAAACAAAAACCCGCCGTCACAGCGGTTCCAAAGTCCGCCTGGCCTCTGGAGGAATGCGGCAGGTCAATAGAGGCCGCTTTGGAGAGCACATAACGGGTAAATCCCGAACAGTCCACCCCTTCATTGGGATCCGTTCCCCCATATACATACTCCCCTCCCAAAAACCGGAGGGCATACTCTGCCACCTCCCGGCGCATCCGCCGGCTATTTCGTATCCCAAAACTTCCAGCACCTGCCCGCTTCTCACCTGCCCGATGACCGCTCCGCTTCCTCCCGGTTTCTGAAACACAGCGGCGGAAGGCGCTTCCATATTCACAACATAAGAAGTGCGGGTCTGAATCTCTGCCTGCCTTACAGCCCCCTGGCTCTCCCCCGGCGTCAGAATCCCCACACCCGCACATATAACAAATAAACCGGCGGCCCTGCACAGGCTCCGCCTCAAATTTCTCATATCCAATCCGATTCACCCAACTTTTTATATCCGTTCAGCCCCATAAAGCAGCTGCGGCATTTCTTAGATTATCACATTCGTTTTTCGAAAATATTACACAATTATTACATAGTGATGAACTAAGTATATATATCTTTTACATGTTTATCAACAAAGTTGGATGTACCTGCTTTTGCGCCTATCTCCTCCCTGCGAAAATCCAGATAATCAGCAGAATCAGCAAAATCGGCCAGGTATAGGACAGAATCAGGCCCGCCAAACCCACAACGCCAAAAAATACCGTCATGAGCAGAAAAAGAATTACAAACACAACAAGGCCAGCGATCAGCCTCCCCTTCCAGCCGCTCAAGTTAACATAATGAACATTCCGGTGCATCTCCTCCCGGAAAGGATCCTGTCCATACGGCCCCTGCCCATTCTCCTGCCCCGATGCGCCGGAGGATCCGCTGTCCGCGTCATATACCGTTCCCGAGCCGTAAGTCTCATATCCGTCCGGCCGGTCCTCCGTGTCAAATGCCGCGTCCACAATGGTTCTGGCAATGATCCTTGGCCCGCCCAGGGCCTCGATCACCGCTTCCTCCGGCGTGCCCCCGGCTGTTTCTTTAGAAATATAAGAGTCGTAGTAGTTCAAATTTTCCTGGATAACGGAATAAGGAACCCGTCCCTCCAGCTCATTTCTCAGGCCCTGTAAAAATTCTGCCTTGCTCATCATTCAATCCTTTCTTTTATGGTGCCTTCTCTGTAAGCCGCCACCAGCTCCTTTAAATCCTCAATCTGCTCCTTTAACTCCTGTCCCTTATCCGTATCCGCCACCATAACCCGGCTGGTCATTTTCTCCACCACGGAAACCTTTGGCGTATTCTCCTTCCTGGGATCATAGGGCATGTGCTCCGCCAGGGCCAGATGATGGGAATTGTAAATCAGGGTATATCCCGCAATCCCCGTTGTGCTCTGGTAAGCCTTGGAAAGCCCGCCGTCAATGATAAAGAGTTTTCCTCCCGCTTTCACCGGCTTCTCCCCGTCCTTGAGCTTCACCGGCACATGGCCGTTGATGATGTGGGAGCCTTCCACAGGAAGGCCGAACTCCTGGAGAATGCGGTTGCAGAACTCTTCCTTCTGGCTCAGCTGGTAATAGGGGTTCATCGTCTCTTTGTGGGTGGCTTTATCTTCCACAAAATAATGCTCAAAAGTGGTCATCTTGTCTTTTCCGAACACCGGGGACTTGGCGCCGCACCACAGATACCACATCAGATCCACGGCCTGTTCCTTCCCGTGCGCCCCTTCCGGCATAAAATACGCATTCTGCACCTGCCTGTCAAAATAATCCATCAGGCTTTTTCCGCAGTAGCTCTCCCCCTCCACCGTAATGGAGGCAAAGGAGCCGTCCTTCTCCATAGGAATGCAGCCGTGATACAGCAGGTTGGAGTTATAGCACTTGTATATTCCTCCATGGGAATACAGAAAACGCACATGCCTGTGAAGGAGTTCACTGTGCCGGAAGGAAGCGGCGAGCGCCTTTAAAAGTTCTTTCTCGCCCTTGGTAAGTGTCAGAGGATTCTTCGGATCAATGGTCGGGAAATTCATATCCAGCATGGGATACGTCTTCCCCTCAACAGTCACTGTCCCGCTCTCAAAATCCACCGCAGAGAGGAGAAGACGTTTATCCATCTCATATTCCGGATGACGCCGGATCATATCTCCCTCCACCTTGAACTGAATCACCGCGATGGCCTTGTGCATCTTGGCCGCAAGCCCCGGATCCACCGCGTCATATATATTTTCGTCAAGAATTTTGGGCATAAACCGAGCGCACGGATCATCCTGATAGACTTTGGCCGCGAACATGGACAGCGGCCGCAGATTGATGCCATAACCGTCCTCCAGCACATCAAAGCTGTTGTAGCTGATAGCAATCCGCAATACATTGCATATACAGGCTAAATTTCCCGTAGCCGCTCCCATCCAGGAAATATCATGATTTCCCCACTGAACATCCACATCGTGGAAATTCATCAGCTCCTGCATAATGATATCCGCCCGAGGCCCTCTGTCAAAAATATCCCCTATAATGTGCAGATTGTCGATCGTGAGGTTCTGAATCAGATGGCACAGAGCCCCGATAAACTTGTCCCCTATCCCCGTGCTGATCACCGAGTGAATGATCTCATCATAGTACAGCTTTTTATTTTCATCATTGTAATCCACATGGAGCAGTTCGTCGATGGCATAGGCGAATTCCTTCGGCATCTTTTTTCGCACTTTGGAGCGGGTATACTTGGAAGACACCTCCCGGCAGATCTGCACCAGACGGTAGATCGTTATCTTCTGCCAGTCCTCCGAGTAGGCTCCCTGCTTCTTGAGACGCGCCAGATTCCGTTCCGGATAATAGATCAGGTTCGCAATCCGTATCTGTTCATCCTCGGGAATCAAGTGCCCGAAAGTCGCCTTAATTTTCTCCCTGGTAATTCCGGAGGATGAGCGCAGCAGATGGATAAACGCCTCATATTCCCCGTGAAGATCGCTGAAAAAGTATTCCGTACCCTTGGGCAGACTGCAGATCGCCATCAGATTCACAATCTCACCGGCAGCCTCCTTCACCGACGGATATTCCCTCGAAAGCAGCTTCAAATATGCCAAATCCCTCATTATTCCATCCTCCCCCATGTGTTACCGCATTGCATTTTGTTTAAAGTTATAGTAACATATTCTTGATAAAATGAAAAGTTTTTCCCAATAAACAAGGAGGTGCGCAAAATGGAAGAATTATATGTATTTGGAACAGGCAACGCCCAGGCGGTCCGATGCTACAATACCTGCTTTGCCATTCGGGACGGAAATGAATTTTTTATGGTGGACGCAGGAGGCGGAAACGGTATCCTGGGCATCCTCGAACGGATGCATGTGGATCTGCTGCATATCCATCACATCTTCGTGACCCACGAGCACACAGACCACATCCTGGGCATTGTCTGGATGGTGCGCATGATCGCCACTGCCATGAAAAAAGGAACCTATGAAGGCTCCCTGTGCATCTATTGCCATCCCGGCCTCCCGGAGACCATTTCCACGCTCTGCCGGCTGACCCTCCAGGACAAATTTTATAAAATGATCGGGGACCGCATCTTTCTTATCCCCGTGGAGGACGGCGAGACCGCCCATATTCTGGACTACGATGTGACCTTTTTTGACATTCTGTCCACCAAAGCCAAGCAGTTCGGCTTCACCACCGTGCTGAAAAACGGCCGGCGCTTAACCTGCGCCGGGGACGAACCCTACAATCCGGACTGCCGCCGCTATGTAGAAGGAAGTGACTGGCTCCTCCACGAAGCTTTCTGCCTCTACGGGGACCGCGAGACCTACAAACCCTATGAGAAGCATCACAGCACGGTAAAGGAGGCCTGTGAACTGGCCGAAAGCCTGTCTATCCCCAACCTCGTTTTGTGGCACACCGAGGACCACAACCTGTCCCGGCGCAAGGCGCTCTACACCGCTGAGGGGCGGCAGTATTACTCCGGCAATCTTCTGGTTCCGGATGACGGGGAGATTATTGCGCTGTAAGACCGCGCACATGCACGGAAAAAGCCGGCACCTTTCGGAAATATCCCCCAAGATGTCGGCTTTTTTTATTCCTATCCCGGATTATCCTCTCTCTGAGGCCTCCCGCTTACATCGCCATCCGATAAATCTCCATCATCTCTTCTTTCCCAAGAACCTTGATTCCCGGCAGCGTGCGCTTACCGTAGTTGGTGCACTTCACGGCCATCTCCTCGATCTTTTCCGGCTCCACATCCAGCTCCTTTAAGCTTGTGGGCATACCAAGGCTCTTAAAGAAGTCCTCCGTCGCCTGGATACCGGCCAGGGCCGTATTCATGGGATTCTCAAAGTCCATGTCGATGTTCCACACATTCACCGCGTATCTCGCAAAGCGGTTCACATCCCCTGCGCACACATAGCGGGCCCAGGACGGCCACAGAGCGGAGAGTCCGGCGCCATGGGCAATTCTCGGATACATGCCGGAAAGCTCATGCTCCAGCTGGTGCACCTGCATGAAGAAATCCCTTCCCAGCCCGGTCAGCCCGTTGTGGGATAAGCTCCCTGCCCACATCAGGGATGCCCTGGCCTCGTAGTTATCCGGCTCCTTGTCTGCCACTTTCCCTGCCTCGATCACCGTTTTTAACAGGCCCTCCGCAATCCGGTCCGTGAGAGGCGTGTCTCCTCCCAGACTGAAATACCGCTCCAGGGTGTGCATCATGATATCCACAGTTCCGCACCCGGTCTGGAACTTGCTCACGGTGTAGGTGAGTTCCGGATTGCAGATCGAAAACAGCGGGCGGTGGGTCACGCTGTTAAAGCCCCTCTTTAATCCCTGCTCCTCGTTGGTGATCACACAGGACGCACTCATCTCGCTGCCGGAGGCGGACAGAGTCAGAATCACGCCCACAGGAAGCGCTTTTTTCGGCGCGCCCTGGCCGATAAAGAAATTCCACACATCTGTATCCGGATTTCCCACGCCGTCCGCAATGCACTTGGAGGAATCGATCACGCTTCCGCCGCCCACGGCCAGAATCATGTCCACGCCCTCCTTTTTGCAGAGTTCAATGCCCTCCTTTGCCATGGCAAGCGTGGGGTTGGCCTGAACGCCGCCCAGGGTCACATACGCGATTCCCTCTGCCTCCAGGGCATCCGTCACCTGATCCAGAAGTCCGCTCTTTTTTGCGCTGGCTCCGCCGAAATGGACCAGTACCTTTTTAAATCCATATTCCTTTACGATTTTTCCCACCTGTTTTTGGGTATCTTTTCCAAAAATCATGCGGGTTGGGGTATAAAAATCAAAATTCTGCATGGCTTTCCTCCTTGTGCGCCCCTTCTCTAACTGGGGCCTGACGTTATTTTATCATACCACTTTTTAACCGGAAACTCAACGCAGAGTTTCCCTGATTCCCCATTTTGGCAGCATTTCTCCCGTTTCAGCCCAAACACCGACTCATAACCCCTTCCTCCCAAGAATAAAATAAATAAAGCCCTCTGCGCAATGTGCAGAGGCCCAAAAACGGCCGCCCCAGAATGGCCGCCCCAAAGGAGGAATGTCCCATGAGACTCTGGCAGCGGTTAAAACAGCATTTCCCCATCCGGCCCAAAACATTTATTTACGGCGAAGCCATGATCCTGGCCCTGCTGTGCCTTCTCCTTCTGGAACAAAATGCTGCTTCCGCGAAAGCTATTTTTTCTGTCGCCCTGGATCTGGCCTCCGGCGGCACATCCACAGGATCCGTGCCTCAGACAGAGGACGGCTCTCCGGGCCAAAATGAAGATTCTATCAAATGGGTGGATTTTAATGTGTGCTATGACGCCTTAAACCAGGCATTCCGCTATGACGTGGATACATGCCAGTCCCCCATCCATTTAAATTGGGTCAATCTTCTGGCCTACCTGGGTGCCCTCTACGGCGGCGATTTTTCCAAATACAAAGCCCAGGATATGGATGCCGCTGCAGCCCGCCTTATAAACGGTGAAACCACAATGGAAGATCTCACCAGGGATATGAAATACTATCCCTACTACCGTGAGGCCTACGGGGCTGTTCTTGACGGGATGGTCGGGCAGTTTCAGGCGGAAATTCCTTCCAGTGAAGCGCCCGGCTCCTACCTTCCCTCCGGTGTGGACGGAGGCGCCCCGGGGGATCCCGAGACCATATGGGTGACAAAATACGGGCTCAAAGCGTTTTTTCCCCTGGCAAAGGGCTTTCCCTATACGGACTACGATGATTTCGGGGCTTCCCGAAACTACGGCTACAAGCGCCGCCATCTGGGACACGATATGATGGGCCAGGTGGGAACCCCGGTCATCGCCGTGGAGTCCGGGTATGTGGAGGCCATCGGCTGGAACCAGTACGGCGGCTGGCGTCTGGGCATCCGAAGCCTGGACAAAAAGCGCTATTACTACTACGCCCATCTGCGCCAGAATTATCCCTACCAGTCCGGGCTTGAGGAGGGAAGTCTCGTTTCAGCCGGGGATGTGATCGGCTACCTTGGCCGAACCGGCTACAGCGCCACGGAGAACACCAACAATATTGAGCAGGCACATCTGCATTTCGGCCTGGAGCTCATCTTCGATGAATCCCAGAAGGACAGTGAAAATGAGATCTGGGTCGACTGCTACGACTTGGTTCGGTTTCTCCGTTTAAATCAGTGCGAAACCTATAAGGTGGAAGGCACAAAGGAATGGACGCGCAAATACGGGACGAAGGACTCTCCGTCCCAGTAATCCGGCGGGCTCTTCACGCCTGCCGGCCGTTTTCCGCATGCCATCTCCCTGTCTTTCCGGGTTCCGGCGCGAGAAGGCGGCATAAAATACGCGGCGCGAACCGTACCCGTGCATCCATCCAATTTCCAATCATTCCGACTGCCTTGCCCATGGTAAATGCCGCCAGAATCGTGCCGGCTCCCAGACCTTTCACCTGCCCCAGAAAGATCCCTGTCACTGCCGCCGTTATAGCCAGACAGATTACATCAAACCCAATCTTCACCCTGGCATAGGGCACGCCCAGAATATCCGCCAGTTCCCTCGGGAACAAATCCGTCGGAATGATGGGCAGACCGCACCGGTTGGACAAGGCAATGCCAAAAGAAATCACCGCAAAACTGAACACATAGGGAAGCACGAACCTTCCCCGAAGCACCATCAAGCCAAACACCAGAAGCCCCTGGAAAATATATGTCCATGTTCCCAGGGACAGGCCGGGAATCACCTCGGAAAAGCCGTACGGTACACTGGAAATAGCGGATATGCCGCTCCCTGAATACAGCATCAGCACAACCCCGAAACTGTTTATTATCACAGCTGCAGCCAGAACCGGTTCCCCCCAGAGAACCGGCAGATTTGTTTTCGATTCTTCTTTCATATTCTCCTCCCGAAGCCCCTTCCTGCCGCAGGCTTTTCCGCATTCAGGATTTCAACTGACAAGGCTTTTCTACAGACAATTTACTCCAATCACTGTCAAATAACAAATCAATAGTTTTTATCAAATGATAGATATTATCTATGATTTATGTTATTCTATTTCCACCTTCTATTTCCAGCCTCTATTTTCGGCCGCCAAAGACCGCAGCCGAGGGCTCCTTCGGTATTTACATGCACATGGAAAAAGGAGGGAGATCCTCATTGAATCTGTTTTATCTTCGATATTTTGTCAAATTGGCCCACATAGGGCATTACACAAAGGCGGCAGAACAGCTCTGCATTACCCAGCCCAGCCTCAGCCATGCCATTTCCCAGCTGGAGAAGGAGCTCGGCCTTCCCCTGTTTGAAAAATACGGCCGAAAGACGACGCTTACCCGTTACGGCGAAGAATTTCTGCTCTGCGCGGAGCAAACGCTGCGCACTCTGGATAATGGGCTGGCCTCCCTGGAGCGGGCGGCCAACAGGGAAGGGGAAATCCGTCTGGGCATTTTAAGAACCCTGGGCATCCAGTTCATTCCCCGGCTGGCCGCCCGGTTTCTCGAAGAGCATCCCGAAGCCGAAATTCATTTTTCTTTTCACACGGGAATCACCCGAGAACTTCTCTCCGGCCTTCTGGCTCAAAAATACGATCTGGCCTTCTGCTCGGAGCCTCCGGAAGAATTAGAGCTCACCTCCGTGCCCGTGGGAAAGCAGGAGCTGGTGCTCATCACGCCCAAAGACCACCCTCTGGCCGCCTTGTCCCAGGTGGATTTATCCCAGACGCTGCCCTATCCCCAGGTCTATTTTTCCCCGGGTTCCGGCATGCGGGATGTGGTAAACCGCCTGTTTGAGCAGACGGGCCGGCGCCCTTTGATCGCCTGTGAGACAGAGGAGGACGAGGTGATCGCCGGGCTGGTCGCCCAGGGCTTTGGAATCGCCGTCGTGCCCTATATGGATTTATTGGAAAAGCTGGAGCTGGCCGTCATACCCCTGCACACCCCCGGGTTTGAGCGAAAATTTTTTATGGTTCACGACGGCAGGCGCTTCATGCCGCCGGCCGTGCGGCATTTTCGGGATTTTGTACTAGAGCGTGTTTGAAAAGACATTTCCAAATGCGCTATGACAGCCGGTGAATAAACAGCCCGCTCCGAAGCTTCGGCTCAAACCAGGTAGACTTGGGCGGCATCAGCCGTCCGGCGTCCGCCACAGCTAAAAGCTCCTCCATGGACGTGGGGTACATGGAAAAGGCCGCTGCCATTCCCTCTCTCACCCGGCGTTCCAGCTCCTTCAGCCCCCGGATCCCCCCCACAAAGTCAATCCGCTTGTCCGTCCGGGGATCCTCAATGCCCAGCACCGGCCCCAGAAGATAGTCCTGGAGAACCGACACATCCAGTCCCTTCACCGGGTCGCTGCTTAAGCAGCCCTGCCGGGCCTTCAGACAGTACCACGTATCTCCCAGAAACATACCAAAGCTTCCCTTTTCTTCCGGGGCAAAGGGCTGCGCACCCAGACGGCGCACCTCAAAATTCTTACGCACCGCCGCAAGAAACGCCTCCTCCCCGAGTCCGTTCAGATCACGCACCACTCGGTTATAGGGCAGAATGGAAAGCTCTGCGTCCGGAAACAGCACGGAGAGAAAATAATTAAAAGGCTCCTCTCCCGTATAATCCGGATGCTCCTTCCGGCGCATCAGTCCCACCTTCACAGCGGAGGCCGCCCGGTGATGCCCGTCCGCAATATACAGGGAGGGAATCCGTTCAAATGCCGTCCGGATGGCTTCTTCCTGCCCCGGCTCCTCCACCCGCCATACCCGGTGGCGTACGTCATCCTCCGCGGCAAAATCATAGAGAGGCGTCCCTCTCTTCACCTGCTCCACAATGGCCTGGATTTCCCCGCTGTGCCGGTAGGCAAGGAAAATCGGCCCGGTCTGGGCATCCATCCGGTCTACATGGCGGATGCGGTCAAGCTCCTTCTCCTCCCGCGTGTTCTCGTGCTTTTTTATGACTTCTCCCAAATAATCGTCGATCGCGCAGCAGCCCACAATCCCTGTCTGGCTCCTGCCGTCCATGGTCAGCTCGTAGAGAAAATAGTGCGGCGCCTCCTCCCGGACAAACACGCCCTCTGCCAGCTCCTCATCAAAAAGCTCCCGGGCCTTCTCGTAGACCCGGTCGTCATACATATCCATATCCTGCGAAAACTGCGTCTCCGGCCGGTCAATGTTCAAAAATAAAAGAGGACGGCCCGCCACCGCACGGCGCGCCTCCTCTCTGCTGTATACATCATACGGCAGGGCCGCCACCTGGGCCGCCCTGTCCTCTCTTGGCCGGATGCAGTAAAAAGGCTTTACAACTGCCATCTGCTTCTCCTTTTCCTATCTATACTGCCGCTTCAAACTGCCTACTTTACCACGCGCACGCGCAGTACCCCGTCGATGCCTGTGAGCTTCTTCACCGTAGCATCCTCCGGCCTGTGCTCCAAATCCAGAAGGGTATATGCGTATTTGTCCCGGCTCTTGTTTGTCATATCGGAAATATTTACGCCCTGCCCTGCCAGGATTCCTGTGATCTGGCCGATCATATTGGGAATGTTCTTATGCAGTACCGCCACACGGCAGGCCGCATGGCACTCGCCCATGTCGCAGGCCGGATAATTCACGGAGTTTTTAATATTTCCATTTTCAATATAGTCCGTCAGTTCCTCCACAGCCATCACCGCGCAGTTGTCCTCGGACTCCTTTGTGGAAGCGCCCAGGTGAGGCAGAAGAATCACGTTGTGCATGTGAGCCACCTTGGGATTGGGGAAGTCGCTCACATAGCGGTGCACCTTTCCGGACTCCAGGGCCGCAGCCATATCGTCGTCATTTACCAGGGTATCCCGGGCAAAATTCAGAACCACAACGCCATCCTTCATCATGTCCAGCTTCTCTTTATTGATCATTCCCTTTGTGCTGTCCGTGAGCGGCACATGGATGGTGATATAATCGCACTCCTGGAAAATCACATCCGCGTTGGTGATGTGCTTTACGTTCCGGGAAAGCCGCCAGGCCGCATTCACCGAGATGAAGGGATCATAGCCGTAGACCTCCATCCCCAGATGGGTGGCCGCATTGGCCACCTCCGCGCCGATGGCGCCCAGGCCGATGACGCCCAGCTTTTTGCCGCGGATTTCCCAGCCCGCAAAAGCCTTCTTGCTCTTCTCCGTATCTTTGGTGATATTGGCATCTTCCGCGTTTTCCTTACACCAGCTAAGGCCGCCGGGAATATCGCGGGAAGCCATGAGAAGCCCCGCAATCACCAGCTCCTTCACGCCGTTGGCGTTGGCCCCGGGCGTGTTGAACACCACGATGCCCTTCTCGGCGCAGGCCTCCAGGGGAATATTGTTTACGCCGGCTCCGGCCCGGCCAATGGCAAGAAGGCCCTCCGGAAGCTCCATCTCATGCATGGAGGCGCTGCGCACCAGGACGCCGTCCGCCTCCGCCAGCGTGTCCGTCAGCTCATAATCCGCGGGAAACAGGTCGGTCCCGCAGGAAGCAATCGGGTTTAAGCAGTGTATCTTTTTCATAATCCTTCCCTCCTATCAATCAGCCGTTCTTCTTCTCAAAAGCATCCATGAACTCCACCAGCTTCTCCACACCCTCAATGTGCATTGCATTATAGATGCTGGCCCGCATGCCGCCCACGGTCCGGTGTCCCTTCAGGTTCTCAAAGCCCGCCGCCTTGGATTCCTTCACAAACAGGGCGTCCAGCTCCTCGCTGCCTGTGACAAAGGGGACGTTCATGAGGGAGCGGTCCTTTTTCTCCACGGTTCCCTTAAAGAGCCGGCTCTGATCCAGGAAATCGTAAAGAATCTTTGCCTTCTTCTCATTGTACTCCTTCATGGCTGTCAGGCCGCCTCTGGCCTTTAACCACTTAAATACCTTGCCGCACATATAGATGCCGTAGGTGGGCGGCGTATTGTAGAGGGAATCCGCGTCCGCATGGGTCTTATAGCGAAGCATGGTGGGGGTCTGCTCCAGGACGTCCTCACGAATCAGATCCTCACGGATAATCACGATTACCGTACCCGCAGGGCCGACGTTCTTCTGCGCCCCAGCAAAAATGAGGCCGTATTTCGTCACATCCACCGGCTCGGAGAGGAAGCAGGAGGACTGATCCGCCACCAGATCCTTGCCCTTTGTGTTGGGAAGGGTCCAGAACTTGGTGCCGTAGATCGTATTGTTCTCACAGATATAGACGTAATCCGCGTCTTCAGAAATGGGCAGATCGGAACAGTCCGGTATGTAGGAAAAAGTCTTATCCGCGCTGGAAGCCACGGCGTTGGCCTTTCCGAACAGGGACGCCTCCTTGTGCGCCTTCTTTGCCCACTGGCCTGTAATGATATAGTCCGCCACGCGGTTTTTCATCAGGTTCATGGGAACCATGGCAAACTGCTGGGATGCTCCGCCCTGAAGGAAGAGTACCTTGTAGTTATCCGGAACCGCAAGCAGATCCCGAAGATCCGCCTCCGCATCCTTGATGATGGCGTCAAAGGCCTTTGACCGGTGACTCATCTCCATCACAGACATTCCCGTCCCTCTGTAATCCAGCATCTCCTCTGCGGCCTCTTTCAGAACCTCCTCCGGCAGAACGGCCGGTCCGGCTGAAAAATTGTACACTCTGCTCATTTCATTCTCCTCCTCTTTGCCTGCGCTTTCACACGCTTTAGTAATATATATGCAGATGACTTCCCTGCATTCAAACGCCCGTATCCCAGGGATTGTTCCGTAACAGCCGTCCAAACCGCTGCACTTTCCCTGAGCCGGGGCCTCCCGCGGGGAAGTCCTCTCTTTCCATACGCCGTTGTAAAGTGTTAAAACCTACTATACACCGTTTTTAATTAATTTTCAAGTCCGTATCGTCAAAAGCATCTGCAATCGGCGCTCCCGGGGACACCATGGGGAATACCTTCTCGTCGCAGCTGATCTGGCAGTCAATGAGCACCGGGATATTGAGGGAAATGGCCTCCCGAAGAACCGGCGCCAGCTCCTCCTTCTGGGTCACCCGGTAGGCCTTGGCTCCCATGGCCTCCGCCAGCTTCACAAAATCAACCGAGTCATTCAGAATTGTCTGGGAATACCGCTTGCCGTAGAACAGGGTCTGCCACTGGCGCACCATGCCCAGCACGTGGTTGTTCACCACCACCTCGATGATGGGGATATTGTACCGAGTGGCTGTGGCAATCTCGTTCATATTCATGCGGAAGCAGCCGTCCCCCGCGATATTGATAACCGTCTTGTCCCGGCAGGCCATCTTGGCCCCGATGGCCGCGCCCAGTCCGTAGCCCATGGTTCCCAGGCCGCCGGAGGTAAGAAGGCTCCTGGGCCTGCGGTATTTGAAATACTGAGCCGCCCACATCTGATGCTGGCCCACCTCGGTGACAATGATCCCCTCGCCCTTTGTGACTTCCTCAATGGTCTGAACGATAAAGGGGCCGGTGAGCACGCTCTTGTCATAGCGCAGAGGATACATGTCCTTCATGCGCTCAATATGCGCGATCCACTCGTCATGGTTCATGGGATCCAGGCGCGCATTGAGCTTCCGGAGGATCAGCTTTGCGTCCCCGATGATGCTGGCGTCCACCTTGATGTTCTTATTGATCTCCGCCGGATCGATGTCGATCTGGAGAATCTTGGCGTTCTTGGCGAATTTGGATGCATTGCCCGTCACCCGGTCGCTGAACCGGGCGCCCACCACGATGAGCAGGTCCGCCTCGGTAATACCGAAATTGGAAGTCTTGGTGCCGTGCATTCCCACCATGCCGGTATAGAGCTCGTCCGTCCCGTCAAAAGCGCCCTTGCCCATCAGGCTGTCCGCCACAGGCGCCTGGATCTTGCGCGCAAAAGCCCGCAGCTCATCGGAGGCATTGGCAATGATAGCGCCGCCTCCCACGAAAATGAAGGGCTTGCGGGACTTGCGGATCATTTCCGCCGCCCGGTCCATGTCCTCCTCCCGGATGGTATCGCTCTGACGCACAATCTCCTCGGGCTCCTGCCGCTCGTACTCGCACAAGGCGGCGGTTACGTCCTTGGTCATATCCACCAGCACCGGGCCGGGGCGTCCGGTCTGGGCGATGGTAAAGGCCCTCCGGATCACCGTTGCCAGGCGGTTCACATCCTTGACAATGAAATTATACTTGGTGATGGGCATGGTCACGCCCGTAATATCGATCTCCTGGAAGCTGTCCTTTCCCAGAAGGTTGTTGGTCACGTTGCAGGTGATGGCCACCACCGGCACGGAATCCATGTAAGCCGTGGCAATACCTGTCACCAGATTCGTCGCGCCGGGCCCTGAGGTGGCCATGCAGACGCCTACACGGCCCGTAGCCCTGGCATATCCGTCCGCCGCGTGGGCGGCTCCCTGCTCGTGGGAGGTAAGGATATGGGTGATCTCATTCTGGTGCTGGTACAGGGCATCGTAAATATTCAAAATCGCGCCGCCGGGATATCCGAATACGGTATCCACGCCCTGTTCCTTCAGGCATTCCACAACAATCTCTGCTCCCGTCAATTTGCTCATCTATATCGTACTCCTTTTCTATCCATATTCCGATTTCCGTGCCCGCAGGCGGGCCGCTCCGGTCTCCCGGATCTGTCCCGGTTCCTGAATGCCCGCTGCCTGCCCGGCGCCTACTTTCTCACCTGGAGCACCGCGCCCTTGTCCGCGGATGTCACCAGGGAGGCGTACCGCGCCAGATACCCGGTGGTCACCTTGGGCTCCCTGGGCTGCCATTTGGCCTTTCTGGCCGCCAGCTCCTCATCCGAAACCAGAACATTCAGCTGGTGATTGTCAATGTCAATGGAAATCATGTCGCCTTCCTCCACCAGGGCGATGGGGCCTCCCATGGCCGCCTCGG
Source organism: Candidatus Enterocloster excrementipullorum (assembly GCA_019119575.1). Classification (GTDB taxonomy): domain Bacteria; phylum Bacillota; class Clostridia; order Lachnospirales; family Lachnospiraceae; genus Enterocloster; species Enterocloster excrementipullorum. Next base: position 6,888 of record DWWT01000027.1, on the reverse strand, counting down.
GAGATACATGACCGATGGAGGCGCCCCGGGAAGCTCCGGAGAACCGTCCGTCCGTGATCAGAGCCACCGTGGAGCCAAGTCCCATGCCTGCGATGGCCGAGGTGGGATTTAACATCTCCCGCATGCCCGGGCCGCCCTTGGGGCCCTCGTAGCGGATAACCACCACGTCTCCGGCCTTGATGGATCCGCCCTTGATGGCCGCGATGGCATCTTCCTCGCAGTCAAATACGCGGGCCGGCCCCTCATGCTTTAACATCTCGGGAGCCACGGCGGAGCGCTTCACCACCGCGGAATCCGGAGCCAGGTTGCCCCGCAGGATAGCGATGCCGCCGGTCTGGCTGTAGGGATTGTCAATGGGGCGGATTACCTCCGGGTTCTTGTTGACGCAATCCTTGATATTCTCCCCCACGGTCTTTCCCGTGACGGTCATGCAGTCCAGGTTTAAAAGCCCCTTCTTGCTGATCTCGTTCATCACCGCGTAAATGCCGCCCGCCTCATTCAAATCCTCTATATAGGTAGGGCCTGCCGGCGCCAGGTGGCAGAGATTCGGCGTCCTCGCGCTGATTTCATTCGCAATATCCACGTTCAGTTCCACGCCGGCCTCATGGGCGATGGCCGGAAGGTGCAGCATGCTGTTGGTGGAACATCCCAGCGCCATATCCATGGTCAAAGCGTTCATGAACGCCTCTTTTGTCATAATATCCCTGGGGCGTATATTTTTCCGGTACATCTCCATGACCTGCATGCCGGCGTGCTTTGCCAGCTTGATGCGCTCAGAGTACACGGCGGGGATGGTGCCGTTGCCCTGAAGGCCCATGCCCAGCACCTCGGTCAGGCAGTTCATGCTGTTGGCGGTGTACATGCCGGAGCAGGAGCCGCAGGTGGGGCAGGTCTTGTTCTCGTACTCCTTCACATCCTCCTCCGTCATCTTCCCTGCCGCATAGGCGCCCACCGCCTCAAACATGCTGGAAAGGCTGGTCTTGTGGCCCTTCACGTGTCCGGCCAGCATGGGGCCGCCGCTGACAAACACCGTGGGCACATTGATCCGGGCGGCAGCCATGAGAAGGCCGGGCACGTTCTTGTCGCAGTTGGGCACCATCACCAGGGCGTCAAACTGGTGGGCGATGGCCATGCATTCCGTGGAGTCCGCGATCAGATCCCGGGTTACCAGGGAATACTTCATGCCGATATGGCCCATGGCGATGCCGTCGCAGACCGCAATGGCCGGGAACACAACCGGGGTTCCTCCCGCCATGGCCACGCCCAGCTTCACTGCCTCCACAATCTTGTCCAGGTTCATGTGGCCCGGCACGATCTCATTGTAAGAGCTGACAATCCCCACCAGGGGCTTCTTTAATTCTTCTTCCGTCATTCCCAGCGCATTGAACAGGGACCTGTGAGGCGCCTGCTGCATACCTGTTTTTACTGCATCGCTTTTCATTTGCTTTATCCTCCTAATCTGCCGGTTTCCCGTTATTATCCATTATTATCCATTCCAATGTGCGCGCCAGATTTTCACGGTTTGGCCGCACACCCGCCCGCCGGGCGCATGCAGGTTTACTTTGACAGCTTATCCGCGATCAGACTGCCCATCTGGGCTGTGCCCGCCTGCCGGCATCCCGGGGCCATAATGTCCGCCGTGCGCCACCCTTCCGTGAGCACCTCCTGCACCGCTGCCTCCACAGCCGCCGCCTCCTTATCCATATCCAGAGAATACCGAAGCAGCATGGCTGCTGACAAAATCGTGGCGATCGGATTCGCAATATCTTTGCCCGCGATATCCGGTGCAGAGCCGTGGCTCGGCTCATAAAGGCCGAATTTGCTCTCATTTAAGCTGGCGGAGGAGAGCATGCCGATGGATCCGGTGATCATGCTGGCCTCGTCGGAGAGGATATCCCCGAACATGTTCTCCGTCAGAATCACATCGAACTGGCCCGGATTCATCACAAGCTGCATGGCGCAGTTGTCAACCAGCATGTGGGAGAGCTCCACCTCCGGGTAATCCTTCGCCACATCCTCCACAACCTTCCTCCACAGCCGGGAAGAGTCCAGCACATTGGCCTTGTCCACGCTGGTCACCTTTTTCCTGCGCTTCATGGCGATGTCAAAGGCCCGCACCGCGATGCGGCGTATCTCCTTTTCATTGTACGTGAGGGTGTCCACCGCGGTCATCACCCCGTCGATCTCCTTTGTGTACCGGTCCCCGAAATACAGACCGCCGGTGAGCTCCCGCATAATCACCATGTCAAAGCCGTCCCCGATAATCTCCTCCTTTAAGGGGCAGGCCCCTGCCAGCTCCTTGTAGAGATACGCGGGACGCATATTGGCGAACAGGCCCAGTCCCTTTCGGATGGCCAAAAGTCCGGCCTCGGGCCGCAGGTTCGGCGCCACGTCGTACCAGCGGGAATTTCCCACATTGCCGCCCACAGCGCCCAGAAGCACGGCGTCACTGTTTTTCGCCGTCTCAAGCGCCTCGTCCGTCAGAGGCACGCCATACGCATCAATGGAGCAGCCGCCCATCAAAATCTCCTTATACTGAAAGTCATAGCCGTATACCTGTCCGACCTTATCAAGGACCTTTTTTGCCTCCCGGACAATTTCCGGTCCGATTCCGTCTCCCGGAATCAGCGTAATATTATAACTCACTTCGCCTGTCTCCCCTTCCATATATCACTTTAAGTTATAGTTTCCCAAAATAATATGGTTTCCTTCAATCATATCCTATTTGAAAAGGTATTTCAAGCTTTCCGAGGGAGTTTTCCTATTATGAAATATACGAGTTTGGAATCGGTACTATAATATTGAGTTATATAATTTCCCGTATCATGCAGTATTGCTTCAATCCAAAATGTTTCTCCAGCACTCCGTAAACCTTAAATCCAAAGTGCTCATACAAAGGCACATTCCCCGGATTGTGGGTTTCCAGAGAAATCATCAGCCGGTGGGAATCCGCCCAGGCAATCACCTCCTGCATGAGGAGGGCCGCCAGGCCGTGGTGCTGCATTTCCGGGCGAACAGCCAGATAAATCACATGAAGCCTGTCCTCCTGGTGGAGCTGGTCCGTCCACCGGGAGTTCAGATAGTCCCGGCCCAGCACAAAATTCCAAAGCGTTTTCAGGCTGGGATCTTCCATTATGAGATATTCATCTGTCTTTACATTTGCCCAGGCTTCCGCCAAATAATAGGTCAGCGGATTATATGGCTCTGATTCATCGGACACCACCAAAAGGGAATTCATCTCCTGGCTGTCCGAATAAATTTCACAGGTATCAAAAAATTCTGTCAGGTCGCAGGCAAACAGCTTGGGCAAAAGCCTTTCCCTGGTTTTTTCATCCGGAATCAGCTTGCAGTAAAGAGGATCCTGCATAAAGCATCTGGACAGCAGTTCCTCCAGCTTAGGGAAATCCTCCCGCTTCACCCTGTATAATTTCTGGCTTTCCATCATTCTCTCCTCGTCTCTCTTTATTCACAGCAGTCGGGACGGCGGGCAGTTTCTCGTCCTGCCAAAGGCCGTATAATGGCCTCCAGTTTTCTCACTGCTTCCGTGATATATGCGATATCATCCCGCAGGCACCGCTCCTGTCTGGCCGCAGTTTGGGCCAGAAGCTGAATTTCCTCCGTCAGGCATCTTTTTTCAATCCCTGCCTCCCGTACCTTTCTGATCAGGCTCCGCACCAGGGCGAACAGATTTTCATGGTGGAGAATCCTCCCTTTTCCCCACTGGAGACGCTCCCCCGGCTGTGCCAGAACATACTCCGTAAAGTAGAGAAATACCTCCTCCTCAAATTGAAAGGCATACCGGTTATTGTCAATCTCATATATCGCCTCCAGGGCTCCTGATACATCCCCTGCGTCCAGACGTTCCCGGGCCCGCAGGATAGCCCGCAGGTTATTCTGGGAAGCCTCCTGCGGAAAGAGCACCTCATCGTGCCAGTTTAAGCGGACCAGCCAGTCCTGCTCTTTTTGAAATGCTTCCATGGAACGGATTCGAAGGGGACGGGCAGCCTCCCATTCCGCCATTGCCCCCTCCTCATCTCCCGCCTCCAGGCAGGCCCTGTATCTGGCATTTGCTGTCCACAGTTCCTTTCGCAGGCTTCCGGCCGCCTCTATGGCCTTTGCAATTTCCCGGGACAAAATTCCATATCTGTCTTCTGCCTCCCCGGAGCGTTCCTGTCCGGCGCGATCCTGTCCGGCCCAGGCCGCGGCCTGTCCGGCAATTTGGGGATCCACGCTGCTTTGCAGCGCATAAAATACCCGTTCAAAGTCCAGCGGCGCCGCTGCCAGATGATCCAGAGCAATCACCAGACTCCCGTAGAGCTGATGGTGAAACCGATAAACCCCTTCGTCGTAAAATGCCTCGCTGTCAAACTGGGAGTGATAATGGGTTTCCATAAATTCTCCGGCGCTGAACTCATTGACCATGGAGGGGATTCCTCCGATGGCCATAGAAAAATCATCCGACCAGGTTTGTATGGGGCAGACGACTTCCACGCCTTCGGGATATGCCCGGGAGTACAGCTGCGGGTGGCGGCCGCAGAATTCCCGGATAAATTCCTCCATATATCCGGCATACTCATACGTGCAGCGCACCCCGTCCTTTCGCCCGTGGGCGTAAGCAGGGAGCTCAAAATTCAAATCCGCCATCACCTTTCCTCTCCACTCCGGCCGCGTTCTGAACACTTCCTGATACGCCCCCGTGGACCAGTCATATTTGGAATCCGCGATTCCCCACTCCTCCGCCGCCAGCGCGCAGAACACAAGGGTTTTCCTGGGCCTGTAGCCGATGGCCAGGAGGGTCTTTGCGATCCCGAGCATCATGGAAACCGCCGTATTATCATCTTGAAAACCATTAAAATACGAGTCATAATGGGCAGACAAAAGGATTATCCCGTCCGGCTCCTTTCCCGGAATGCTCCCCAGAATATTCCACGTTTCCTGCCCCCTCTCTACCCGGCTTGCCGCATCAAACCATACCAGAACTTCCGGTTCTTTTCCCTCCCGGACCCGTTCTTCTATGTCCGCCTTGATGATGGCCGCATCTGCCTGGGACATGGAAAAAGCCGGGGCATCTTCCGGCCCGGCGATATCCTGGGCGTTGAGCGCTGCGGGGTGAACCTCCCCGTAGCCCTGTTCCTGTACGGCAATAAAGGCGGCCGCGCCTTTTATGCGCGCCTGATACACAGGAAAATTGATCCACCATTCCTCCCTCTGGTTGATATCACCCATCACCAGCTTGCCCTTTACATCCGCGTTTTTATAACAGTCGGCCGTGGCTTTTCCCAGGTATGCCAAAGAAAAGGGCTTCGGCCCGTCTGTCACGAACTGCGTCTGGTATGCCCCCAGCTCAAAGACATGCTCCTTTCCTTTCCGGTCTCTGTAGCGCATCACGGCCCGCTCAAATTCCCAGCGATCCACCTGTATACGGTCACGGCACACTTGAGAAAGGCCGATGCGCTCCATCTCCGCGGCTATCATCTCCCCCGTCTGTCTCTCTGCCAGGGAGCCGGCCGTCCGATACCCTAAAACCGGGTTCGTCCGGGGAATTTCCATTTTTCTGGCAAACGCATAGGAATACGCCGTATCGACGCCCTCAATCAATGCCTGTTCCCATTCTCTCTGTGTTTTCATTTCTACCTCACCATTTCCATTGAAAGATTTCCCATCCCAATACTTTCTTCGTTAAGCGTAGTCAGATTCGGCCGAAATGTCAAGAAACAATTGAAAAATGGCACAGCCGCGTTCCGGCCATGCCATTTCTTCTCACATCTGAAATTCCAGAATTTCCTTTCCCAGCTTCTGCAGGGACGCTTCTTCATCCGCTTCGTCCCCTGCATCCATGTCCACCAGCCGCAGGGCCTGCACCGGGCAGGCCCTGACACAGGCAGGTTCCATGCCGTTTTTAATCCGTACCATGCAGCCGTCACACTTCTGCATTTTTCCCTCTTCCCCAAAGGATGGAATCCCAAAGGGGCAGGCCATGGCGCAGCTGTGACAGCCTATGCAGTTCGTATTGTCAAAAACCGTTAAGTTCGTCTCTTCATCCTTATTCCATGGAGACAGAACGCCTTCCCTTAGAGCAGTGTGCAGGCCGTTTTCTCGCCAAAGACATCTTTGCCCCCATGGATAATCCGCCCTTTGACCGGTCCGCTCTGGACGGCTATGCGGTCCGAAGCGAAGATATCCGCAATGCATCCCCCGAAACTCCCGTGTATCTGCAGGTCTGCGATGCCGCATACGCCGGCCGCCCCTCTTCCCATAGAGTTGAAAAAGGCTGTGCCCTCCGCATTATGACAGGGGCTGTGATGCGCCGCCCCCGTATCGCCCTGCTCTCCACCGGAGATGAGCTGTGCCTCCCCGGCGCTCCCCTTCTCCCCGGAAAAATATACAATTCCAGCCTGTATGTATTGGCTGCCCGGCTGCGGCAGCTGGGCGCAGAGCCCGTCATTATCCAGATGCTGAAGGACGACCCGCAGGCCGCCGCCCAGCGCATCCGGGAGATATACGAAATGCAGCAGGCCGATTTCATCATTACCACCGGCGGCGTATCTGTGGGACAGAAGGACATTCTTCACCAGACGGCCGCCATGTGCGGCGGCGACATCATTTTCTGGCGCTTAAAAATCAAACCAGGCTCCCCGGTCATGTTCTGGCGGCTGGGCGATCTACCCGTCCTGAGCCTGTCCGGAAATCCATTTGCTGCCTTTGCCACCTTTGACCTTCTCGCCCGCCCTGCGCTGGACAAGCTGCTGGGAACCGCTTCTCTCTCCCTCTGCGAGAGCGAAGCGGTCATCGCATCGGCCTTTAAGGAAAACACCGGTCTCAGGCGGTTTGTCCGGGGGCATTTCTGCAATGGGACTGTCTCTCTTCCCGAGGGCCATTCCTCCGGCA
>DWWT01000026.1 GCA_019119575.1 Candidatus Enterocloster excrementipullorum | reverse complement strand
GACCATGGGGGCTTCATGGGAGGAAATAGAAGCTACAGGCTCTCCCGCATCTGCCGTGTCGCCGGATGCCTCCGCAGCATCTGCGTCTACCGCGTCATTCGCCGCCTCTTCTGCGCCTGCTCCGCTGTCTGCGGAATCATCCGCTTCCCCGTCATCCGTATTATCGGCTTCTTCGCCGTCCGCAGAATCTGCTTCCTCAGCCGCATCGGTATTCCCGGAATCCGCGGCTTCATCCGCATCGTCAGCATTATCCTCGTCTGCGTCTTCGCTGTCCGAGTCTGCGCCGTCCGCACCAGTGTCATCGGACGCTTCCGCATCGTCAGAATCCTCTGTGCCCTCTGCCTCCTCAGCATCATCATCCGTTTCCTCGCCGTCCGCTGTTTCAGCGGTATCGTCGGACTCCGCATCGCCTGCGGTTTCTTCATCTCCCGCTTCTTCTGTCTCCTCTGCAGTCTCCTCAGCATCTGTCTCTTCCGTGCTCTCCTCCGCATCGGTTTCTTCGGACGCTTCTGTTTCTTCCGCAGCTTCCGCGTCGTCCGCGGCCTCTGTCTCCTCTGCAGCCTCTGTCTCCTCAGGCGCGTCCGGCTTTGTTCCATTGGCAGCTCCGTTTCCTGCTGCACCGGCCGGATTCTTCGCCAGCTCCTCCTCTGCGAATTCCTCCTGGTAGCTCTTTACGCTTACCGTTTTGGTCTCGACAGATTCTGTGTCCTCCCCAATCCGGCTGACAATCTCAGAAGAAAATGTTACCGTTTCCTCCCCGTGATTGATATAGAGGAAAATAATTTCCTCCTCACCGTTGACGCGGTAATCTGCCTCCGGCTCATTTTCAAGCCGCACAAACATCCGAAGCTCCGTATCTGCATTTTCCTGCTCGATTTCCGGGAATATTTCATACACATATCCCTCGCCGTAAAGCAGATCCCAAAGCTCGTCGGTCTCCCCGTCTGTCAGCTCCAGCTCCTCTTCCTCCAACAAAGAAGCGTCTGAAACCGCATCGCTGATGGCCTCTACCAACTGACCCGCATCAATCTCGAAATGGCTCTTATCTGACTCATCCGCATAAACGGTACTTAATCCCGGGACAGTATTTGTAAATACCATTGCCATTGCCAGCAAGACCGAAATTCTGCGTTTCAGATTCAACATGCTCTTCTTCATACGCATCATCCTTTTTTCTCCCTTCTTAAAAATATTTATGATGGAACCCCTTCCGTCCCCTGTCCCCTGTACTGGTCCAGAAAGGCATCATACAAATTTTTCTCCGCCTCCAGCCGGGCGTTCACCGCGTCCTGGAAGCTTTCGTAGGTCCCCAGGTTGTAGACCTTTCCCTTAAATCCAATGGCAGCCCGCCAGCGATTGTTCTGCCGCCGGTATACGCCCCTGTGTCCCGTGGTATTATTTGCACAGTTTTTGCGGCTGGCAATCCGTTCCACGCAGGTCCCATCTACAAAATGAATGGCCTTTTTCATGTTTTCCCTGCGCACTTCCTCCCGCAGGCAGCCGCAGCTCTTCGTTGCGCCGGAATGCAGGTTTTCCCGCGAGCAGATGATTTCCTGTCCGCAGTCGCAGCGGCACCTCCATTTTCCCGGCGGACCATCTGTTTTGTCAGCAGGCCCCAGCACCGTGAGGCGCCCGAATCGCTGTCCCGTTAAATCCGTTCGTTTTTTGCTCGGCAGCTCTCTTCGGTAACAGCCGCAGCTTTTGGTATGGCCGCTCTTCAAATGGTATTCCTCCACCAAAGTTTCCGCTCCGCAGCCGCAGCGGCATCTCCAGTAGCGGCGCCCGTTCCCTTTCCCGGGCGCTTCCTCCAAAACCGTCAGCCGTCCGAAGGACTGTCCCGTCAAATTCTTTTTCATAGCCATCCCTCTTCCATCCAAAGCCGTTTCCGGACGCAATGCGACATAATATGGATTATGTCCCGCGGCATCCACGGAATGGGGGCTGCCGGAAGAACGGGCGTCAGCAAATTTTATGAACAATAGGAAAAATTTCGAAAAAACGCGCAAAGAATATAGGGCAATTAAAAAGTCCGGCCAATTCCTTCCTCCGGGCTTAATTGCCATGGAAAAATACAAGAAAAACGATTGAAAAAACGATTACACGTTGCTATAATAGACATGTATGTATAAGATTGATACAGATCTTTGAGCTGCGGGATATGACATAATCCATATTATGTCGCAGAAACCCGGAGTTCTTTTTTTCTTTCAAACGGCAGAAGCCCCAGTTCCAATTGCCTGCGGCATTCTTCCGCTGCTGCTGTCATGGTGTAGCGCCGGGTTGTCTCCACACTGCTGTGACCCAGATAGTCCGCCAGACGGGCCAGATTTTTCTCCCTCTCATAATAGCATCGCGCAAAAAGATGCCGGAGATTGTGGGGAAATACCTTGGATGCCTCCACTTTGGCCGTTTCACACAGGCGTTTCATTTCCGCCCATATATTTCTCCTGTCTATGGGCCTTCCGCTTTTTGTAATAAAAATGCTCCCCTTCCGTATCTCCTGTTTCCTGCAGTAATCCCGCAGGAGCATTACCAGCGACTGCGGAAGAAGGATAATCCGCTCCTTCCCTTTGCATTGGATGCACACCTTCCGCTCTTTCAAAGCCTCCGCCGTGATAAACGGCAGCTCACTGACCCGGATTCCCGTCGCCCCCATGGTCTGAATGATGTGGCACAGGCGGCTGTTCCCCTGCCTTTGGGCCTCTCTCACCAAACGTTCATACTCCTTCCGGGACATTTCCCGCTCCTCGGCCCGGAAAATCTGTCTCTGAATCCTGCATGTTCTGACACAGAGGTTTTCCTTTCCGATAAATTTCAGATAACAATTGATTGCAATCAGCATGGAATTGACACTGGATTTTTTATATTTTTCCAGGAGACTCTCCTTATATTGGATAACAGTTTCCCGGTTCATTTCTCCTTTGTCCCGAATAAAATCCAAAAATTGCCGGACGTCCCGCACATATTTCTCAACCGTATTTATACTTTTTTCCCCATTCCGCAGAAACGCTGCAAAAGCCTCTGTCCGCCTGTCTGTCACTTGTCTCTCCATGGTCTTCTCTGCCTCCTTTTTTCTTTTTAGTATAAACTCCCGGTTCAAAATCATTCGGCAGCCGCCTGTAAAATCATATGAAATACGGTTTCCGCAAAAATAAAAACGACCCGGAAACCATTGTTCCGGGCCGTCACACGGGGCATAAAAATTACTTTCTGATATTGTTTTTCATCATTCCGTACAGGTCATATCCTAAAATACCAAACACCAGAATCGATGCTACAATTTCCATTTTCTCTATCCTTTCTCTCCTTCCTCATTCCAAGAGGACTGAACCTTTTTTGAATTCGCACCTATTATAATGCAGCGCCGACAAAAATTCCATACGCGATCTCTCCAAGTTTTTCATCTTTTTTTTCATTTTCTTATACAAAATACAAAATTTTTTAGATCACCTAAATAATATTGTTTTTCTGTGATAGAATCAGCCGCCAATTGATAAAAATTATCATCTGGAACTATAGACATTTTCCCAGTTATACGCTATGATTAACTCATAGTTAGTTACGGCTAACCTTTGTATACACCCTGCATCCGCAAAGGAGGATTTTCATGAGCGTTGTTATTATCGGCGGCCACGACCGCATGGTGAGCCAGTATAAAAAAATATGTAAGAATTACAAATGCAAGGCCAAGGTTTTTACCCAGATGAGCGCGTGCCTGGATAAGCAGATCGGCCGTCCGGATCTGCTGGTTCTCTTCACCAACACAGTCTCCCACAAGATGATCAAATGCGCATTGGATGAAGTAGACGCATCCCAGACTGAGATCGTGCGCTGTCACACCAGCAGCGGCTCTGCTCTGACGGAAATTTTAGCTTGCCGCTGTGAGGACTGCGCCTGCTGAATGCCCCGCGCGGTTTTGCGGAGCGCGGCCTCTGTTCGGCCGCGCTCTCCGCATTTTATAGAGGGCCGCGGGCGGGGGCTCTCTTCTCCCCCTTCTCTTCCCTTGCCTCCAGATACATAAGCCCTTCCAGTACGGATCCGGCAATGCAGCGGGCCTTATCTGAGATCGTGAAGCAGTTTTCCCATTCCTTCTCGCGCGGATCAATATCTGCAATCTTCAGTCCCTTGGTCACCGGGATTCCCTCCTTGATGAGTCCCCTGATAATCCCTGTCAGGCTGGCTTCCACCGGCACTTCTCCCTGACCGGTTACAATCACCGCTATGGTATCTCCTTTTTCCACCCGGTCTCCGATCCGCGCCCTGCCCAGCAAAATCCCTGTGGCCGGAGAATGGATTACGCGCTCTTTCCCGTATCCGGCGATTATCCCCGGCGTTCCTGTGTCCGCGCTGGCGCATCCCTTTCCAATGATCCGTCCCAGGTTATGCCCCCTCTGGGTCTCGATCACCAGATCCACATCCTCCCCCGCTGCAAATCCCGGCCCCAGGGCGATCGTCTTATCCGCCATCCGGCGGTTAGTTCCCAGATTTTTCTTTGCCAGAATCGCATCCACCAGAGCCCAGGGGCGCACCTTTTCCAAAATCTTACAGTCCGGATCCACCAAAAGGGGCACCGCTCCCTGTTCCCATATCCCCCGGGCTTCCTCAAAACAGGAAATCCGCAGGCATTCCATTCCTTCCACCTGGCTGCTTCCCTCATAAACCGCCTCGGAAAACGCCACCTGGCGCCGAATCGCCGTGGGATAGCCTGTCTCCAATGCCAGCACCGGATACCCGCAGCGCCTCAGCTTATAAATCGTTCCCGTGGCGATATCCCCGGCTCCCCGCACTATAATTAACTGTGTATCTCTCTCCATTTTCCGGCTCTCCTCATTCTCAAAATTCCCGTAATCAATCAAGCGGCGGGAATGCATTTTCAAACACGTTCTAAGTCTATCACGGAATCCCCCGCGCAACAATACGTTATTTTCGCACGTCCCGGCTCCCGGCCGCATATAAAATCATTATAGTCATGTCGCTGTTTGGGCGTTCACCGGCATGCGCCGCGAAAACGCCGGGAGATTTTATGGAAAATATTCTGCTCATCGGAAAAGATCCAAGGCTCGGTTATCTGAAAATGCTGCTGGATGCCGACGGCTTTCCCACAAACCATATATCGGAATCCCCGACAGATGCGGAGACAGCCGCCCCGCGCGTCAAGGAGGAGGACATCTCTCTGCGGCGGGCCGCTGCCCATGCCGGCAGCATCATCGGCCCCACTCCATTCTCCCGCCTGGGGGAGATTGTGGAGCCAGCCCGTCTTCTCCCTCTCCTGCGTCCGGGACAGAAATTGTTCGGGGGCAGTATTCCCGAACAAGTGCAAAGTCAGGCAGAGGCTGCCGGAGCTGTTGTGTATGATTTTATGCAGATGGAAGAGGTCGCCCTCAAGAATACCATAGCCACAGCCGAGGGGGCTGTCTGCGAGGCTGTCTCCTTAAGTCCTTTAAATATCCGTGACAGCCGCTGCCTGATCCTGGGATTCGGCCGCTGCGGCAAAACCCTGGGAGAAACCCTTTTAGGGCTGAAAGCCCGCGTGACCGCCTGTGACCGCAATCAGGAGCGCCTAGCCCTGGCTCAAATCCTGGGATGCGCTTGTCTGCAGGCATCTCCTCCCGCTCCCATATTGTCCTCTTTTGACTTTATCTTCAACACGATTCCCGCGCCGGTACTGGACAGTTCTCTTCTTTCCAGGGTAAAGCCCGGCGCCGTCATCATTGATATTGCCTCCGCACCCGGAGGAACGGATTTTGCCGCATGCAGCCGTCTCGGCATCCCTGCCAGGCTGTGCCCCGGCCTTCCCGGCCGCTACAGCCCGGCTTCTTCGGCCAAAATCCTGTATCAGGCTGTGATCAGCCATTTATAGGAAGGAGCATTTCCCTATGGATTTAAAAGGAATCAATATCGGCCTGGCCGTCACCGGTTCATTCTGCACCTTTGACAGGCTGGAGCCCGAAATCTGCCGTCTGATAAAGCTTGGAGCCAACCTATATCCCATTTTTTCCGCAAATGTGCAGAACACGGATTCCCGTTTTGGGAGCACCGCAGATTTTATAAGCCGAATCAGCGGTCTTTCCGGCAATAAGCCAGTCTTGAAAATTGAGGAGGCAGAGCCCATCGGTCCAAAGGGCTTCCTGGATATCCTCCTCATCGCCCCCTGCACGGGCAATACCCTGGCAAAGCTGGCCTGCGGCATCACGGACACGCCGGTGCTCATGGCTGCAAAAGCCCATCTGCGCAATGAAAAGCCGCTTGTCATCTCCCTGTCCACCAATGATGCTCTGGGAATGAATTTTAAAAATATCGGTCTTCTCTTCAACACAAAAAATATTTATTTCGTGCCCTTCTCCCAAGATAACCCGGCCAAAAAGCCAAATTCTATGGCGGCAAAGACCGAACGCATACCCGAGACGCTGGCAGCAGCCCTGGAAGGCCGGCAGATTCAGCCGGTGCTCTGCGGCCAAGCGGCTGCAGGATGACCCCATAGGATGATCTTGACGCAGGATGACCCTGCCGCAGGAAGGCCGCCCCGGTTTCTGATTCTCCCAGATACCGGGGCGGCCTTCCTATATACGGCTATATACAGCACTTTTTTACCTGGCAGCCCTTCGCAGCGCGCCTATACGGTCTGCCACTTCGCCACATACACCGGGAAGGAATCCGTTCCCTTAACTTCCTTGCCGGCAGTGATGGTCACGTTCTTGTCCGTGATGATGTATTCCAGGCTTGCGCCCTCGCCTACCACCGTATCCTGCATGAGCACGCAGTTCTTTACCTTCGCGCCCTTTGCCACCTTCACGCCCCGGAAGAGAATGCTGTTCTCGACCTCTCCCTCGATGACGCAGCCGTCGGCAGCCATAATATTTTTCACCTTTGCCCCGTTGATATAGCGGGTGGGGTTGTCGTCGCGGATCTTGGTGTAGATGGTATTGCCGGAGAACAGGGCTTCCAGGTTTCCCGCCTCCAAAAGCTTCATATTCTCATCGAAATAGCTCTTGGTGTCCGCAATGCGGGCCATGTATCCGTCGAACTTAAAGCCGCGGACATCAAGCTTATCCAGGCTGGGTGCCAGGATGTCCCGCTCAAAATATATATAGCCCCTGACATAGCCCGTGCTGATCTGGTCAATGAGCAGCTCCCGGTCCATGATGTAGATATTCATGGAGAAATTCTGTATGCCTTTGTCCTTGGAATTAATCTTTATATTCTTTACGCGGCCGTCCTCCAGATCCAGAGTGTAGTACATGGCCTTATTTAAAACAGGGGCCTCCATGTCTGCCGCCGGGATCTCCTCCTCGGCGTATGCAACCGTCACATCCGCCCCGCTCTCCATGTGGGCCTCTATCATCGCTTTGAAATCAAAATTCACCGCGATATTGGCATCCGCCATAATCACATATTTTTCCTTCTGGCTTCTCAGGAAATCCAGAATGCTTGCCAATGCCTCCACGCGGCCATTGTACACCTTTACCGTCTTCTCGGCAAAGGGCGGGACGATGTTCAGCCCGCCGTTCTTGCGGGTCAGGTCCCACTCGCGGCCGGAGCCCAGATGATCCATCAGAGAATGATAATTCTTCCGCACGATCAAGGAAATATTGTCGATGCCGCAGTTTACCATGCTGGAAAGGATGAAGTCCACCATACGGTAGCGGCTTGCAAAGGGAATGGAGGCCATCAGGCGCTCTCCCACCAGTTCAGGAACCAGAGTATCATAGCTGTTTGGGAAAATAACTCCCAATGCGTTGGAATTGGAATTTACCATTGCTCTTCACCACCTTTTACATTATTGCTGACCATGGCATTGGGGCCGATCTTCGCGTTGTCCCCGATATAGACGCCGGAACCAATGGTTGCCACCCCATTTTCTCCCTCTGTGGGCATAGCTCCCACAACGGCGTTCTCTCCGATTACCACATTCTCCGCTACGATGCAGTGCTTGACCGCAGCGCCGGCCTTGATCACCGTGCCGCCCATTACCACCGCGTCCTCAACCTCAGCGCCCTCTTCTACCTGCACGCCTGCAAAGAGGATGGAGTGCTTCACATGCCCCGCGATGCGGCAGCCGTCCGTGATCATGGAATTCTCCACCACTGCGTCCCCTACGATCCGATGGCCGGTCATGCCGCTGTTGCGGCTGTAAATCTTCCAGTCGTTGTCAAAAAGGTTGATGCCGCTGTGCTCCGGATCCAGAACCTCCATGTTGGCCTCCCAGAGCGAGGGAATGGTTCCCACGTCCTTCCAATATCCGTTGAAATGGTACGCATACATAGCGCGTCCGTCCTTGAGCAGATTGGGGATAATATTGTTTCCAAAGTCATTTTCCGAGTTAGGATCCGCCTCATCCTCAATCAGATATTTCTTGAGAATGTCCCAATTGAAAATATAGATACCCATGGAAGCCAGGTTGGACTTGGGATTCTTGGGTTTTTCCTGGAATTCCGTAATCCGGTCATTCTCATCCGCTACCATCAGGCCGAAGCGGGATGCATCCTCCCACGGCACCTCCATAACAGCTACGCTGAATTCCGCTCCCTTCTCCTTGTGAAAGCGCAGGAAATCGCTGTAGTCCTGCTTGCAGATCTGATCTCCGGAGAGGATGATCACATACTGCGGGTTGTACCTCTCGATGAACGAAATGTTCTGATAAATCGCATTGGCAGTGCCCTTATACCAATCCGACCCGGATGCCTGCTGGTAAGGCGGAAGCACATGGACGCCTCCGTGCAGACGGTCCAAATCCCAAGGCTGTCCATTTCCTATGTACTCGTTGAGAACCAGCGGCTGATACTGGGTGAGGATGCCCACGGTATCAATTCCGGAATTCACGCAGTTCGAAAGAGGAAAATCGATGATTCGATACTTTCCTCCAAAGGGAACCGCAGGTTTTGCCAGCTTCTGCGTCAGAGCATAGAGACGGGAGCCCTGGCCGCCGGCTAGAAGCATTGCAATCATTTCTTTTGCCATTTTTTATATCCCCCTGAATGAAATATAATTTGGTAGCGGTTTCTCCGTCCCGGCCCAAAGGCCCCCCGGAGGAATCGCATTCCCTCCCCCCGATTGTACCATAAAATGGAAGACTTCCATAGTCTTTTTCACGGATTTTTTTAAATTTTTGCAATTATGCGCACGGGGGTTGGTCAGTTTTGATAAACCATTTCCGGGCTCTCCCCAAAATATTCGGCATATTCTGCGAAGGGATTTACCCGCAGCGCACGCAATAACAGCGCAGTACATACTGTCCGCCTTAGCATTTCTTGTTTTTTTCATCATTCGGGACAGCGCCCTCGAATATAATTCTATCCATTTGTGATAAGATTTGTGATTTTACCGTTTCTCTTAAATATGCCGGATTTAGTTCTCCTTTTGAATATTTTAAATACGTATCCTGCGATTTTTCAACCAAAAGCGCGGTAAAAAAGCGTTCCCAACTAAAATACTCCCGGCTCTCAATATAATCGGACGGTTCCGCCAAAATGCGTGCGATCTCTCCCTTTTTCAAAATCCCCGATTTCAATAACAGCCACTCAAATGATTCCGGCAGATACAACGCCACATTTTCTCTGTCTTCAATTAAATGCAGTACCCGATCAATTTCCGAGCCAAAAGCAGCGCCGTCCGCAATAACCAGCATTTTGGAATCCTTATGGGTGTTCAGATAGTGAAAGATATTAGACTTTCCGTTTACCGAATCACACCGCAGACGATAGTCGTCACACACAGCCTTAAAAAACTGATAACCCGAATGGCTGTCCTCTGTGACAATTTTCTCCGGCCTTACCTCCATCTTTTTTTCATCCATCCCATAGATCCGGTAGAACTCATGATAGCTCTGTTTTAAGGTTCCATATCTGCCGGAAAGACGGATCCCATATATTTCTTCTACACTATACGGCAAAGAGGGAAGTCCTTCTCTTGAAACAATCACATAGTAATTATCTGTCTGCCGGATTAACCGGGCAAAATCATCCGACCAGACGAACTCGTTTCCTTCATCAATAAAAACAATGCCTTCCTTCATGCCGAACAGTTGTTCTTTCCACAATGCTCCGGACAGTACATAGCAGGGCTTGTCGCATACTAAGGTTACCGGACTTCCGGACGGGTTATCCGTATATTCCCGCACCATATCCACAAGCGTTGTTTTGCCCGTAGCACTGTCCCCGCGAATGATCGTAATATTCCGTCTCAGTTCAAAGTCAAATCGCAGCCGCTTTGTATAAATAATAACCCTGTGTTTTCCTCTCATTCCCGCTCCTCCCGGCTTCCTGCGCTGCCTAGACAAACTCTCCGGCAATCGGCACCAGCTCCTTCATGGAATGCACAACTTGATTTGTATTCAGAATTCTAATTGTAAAAGGCCCCGGTCCGAAATCCATCAGATGGCGAAGGTTAATCGTCCGTTCCTCCTCCTGCGTGATTTTTAGCAGCCATTTTGCACAGTTGTCCCCGCAGGTGGACGCATTAAAAATTTTATCTGCTTCGAATTTGACAAGAATCAGGGTCTTAACACCTCCGGATAATCCCAACGGCGGTATCTTTCCCAAGACAGGACTGTCAATCACCCCGCTGTCCAGTACCGTTGACCGATCCACATCCCGGATCATCTCCTTAACGAAAGGATCCACAATCCATGTATCTTCATAGTCATACTTAAAATAGGCAGCCGTATTATACACTGCCTCCGGCATGTTTCCGTAAAATATATTCAGCATAAAACCTCCTGCTCTTTCCCATACACCATAAATAGCTTCCATTACTTATCTTTTTACAGTATATCAAAAATCCGCCCAAACTCCTACTGTTATATTGATTTTCTCTCTGCAGATAGATAACTTTTTGGATGGGATAATGGGATGCACCGGCATTCCTGCTGTTTGTGAACTCTGAATTTAGAAAGAGACCGTCCCAGAGAATTCAGACTCGCAGAGTCTTGCATTCCACAGAACGGTCTCTTTTTGAAGCTGCACCCGTTTTGGTCATCTTGCACCATTTCTCACTCTGAGCGCAAACGCACCCGGCAGTTCTTCCGATTGCACGCAATTCCATATTTTAGAATCGTATGGACGCCCTCCCGGCGCAGTTCTTCTGCGTAATTCTTCTCCTCAATCTGCCTCAATGCCTTTTGGCACACTTCCTCCATATTTGCTTCCGTGTATTTGATTTCAATGATAATTCCTTTCTTCATATCCTCTGTACGGATCATAATATCGCTGAACCCGTCCCCGGCCTCTCGATTGGACGTAACGGTCCACCCAGCTTTAAAGCCCAAAATTCCCAGCAAAATTCCATGATAAAAATTTTTTTTGGTTGGCTTTCTGGCAAATGTATCCCGAATGCTTATGGTCTTTTCGAAATAAGAAATTAATTGTCTCTCGACTTCATCTGCTTTCCCCTGCTCCAGAGAATCGCAGAATCTTTTCAAAGCCTCTCCATCCCTGGCAGCCGTCTCCTTAAATAAGCTTATAATCTGCTCAGTAAAGATATTCCTCACTTCACGGTTGGGAATTGCCAACTGAAAACGGTTTCCATCGGGCTCGCCCCGCTGGGTCAGATAGCCCGTCATAAAGAGGGCGCTCCAAATATGATCCGGCGAAGCATAGAGCTCTGGATATGTCAGCTCCTGCCGTATTTCCTTCTGAACCGTTTCTCCGGAAATCAGACGTTCCATTTCTGCTTTGGTAATCATCTGCTGTCCGCCCAAGCCGTCAATAAAGTGCCTGACCACTTCATTTCCGCTGGTATTCAGCCAATAATTCTGCGGAGGAAGGCTCTTATTTTTCCGATGCTTGCTGCAGTAGCAAATCACGTCCCAGGGGCAGTAAACTTCCACACCGCCAAACTGATATCCGTCATACCACTCCTTTACCACCTCGTAGCTGTCTTCCAGTCCATAGTACCGCAGCATATCCCTGACCTCTGTGTCAGTAAAGCCAAAATATTCATCAAACTCCACATCGGTTATGGAAAATACATTAAAGTTGTTCAAACCAGTAAAAATGCTTTCCTTGGCCACCCGCAGGCACCCGGTCAAAACGGCAAAATACAGATTCTCATTCGTTTTCAGAGCAGTACCGAACAGATTGCGGATTAGCGCAATCATCTCCGTGTAATATCCCCGCTCGTTTGCTTTAGCCAACGGAACATCGTACTCGTCTATCAGCAGGATTACCTTTTTTTCATAATGCTTTTTTAACAGCTCCGTAATTTCCCGAAGGCTGTAAGAAAGCGTCTTGTCCTCCATGTCCGGTTCCAGAAGCGCGGCAAACAGCTTTTTATCGTATACAGAAAGCTTTTCACTTTCCAAAAGGAACTGCAGTCTGCGTGCCTCCTGATTAATGACCTTTACCGTCATATCCCGGGCACTCTCATAACTGCTTGCCTCAATATCCTTTAAGCTCACCGAAACAACCGGAAACTGCCCCATAAATTCTTCGCAAAGCCCGGTCTCCTCTGCAATTGCAAGCCCCTCAAACAGCTCCCTGTCACGTCCGATCTCAAAAAAGCATTGGAGCATGCTCATGCTTAATGATTTTCCGAACCGTCTGGGGCGCGTGAAAAGATTCACCTGTCCCCAGTTCTGCAGCAATTCTTTAATCAGTCCCGTCTTGTCAACATAGTAAAATCCGTCCCTGCGGATCTGTTCAAAATTTTCAATCCCCACCGGAGGTTTTTTCTCCACTGCCATCCCGTTCGAAGCCCTCCTCTTTTAAGCACACTTTCGCTGCCCTTATTTTACCATTGATTTCTGTGGCGGGCAAGGGAATCTGGCCCTCCAAATCCGAAAGTGCAGTTGCACTCTATCTTTATATTTTTGATCACTAAAAATATCTGCAACCACCCCATATACCTGCGATTTTCCTACATTTAATCGGATGATTGGCTTAGATGAACTGCGTGCACTAGAAAAATCATTTTCAAGCTAAATTTAAAGATACTACTATGTGAGGAGGATTTTATGAGAATTCAAGATATGCGTGAACAGATGAGTTTCCGCTGTACATACATGCGCGGCGGGACAAGTAAGGCCGTATTTTTCAAAAAAAGCGATCTTCCACTTGACGAAAAGCTACGTGATGAAATTATCATGGCCGTATTTGGTACGGATGTGCGGCAGATTGACGGCCTGGGCGGCGCAGATATTACAACCAGCAAAGTAGCCATTATTGGCCCCCCTACAAGACCCGACTCTGATGTGGACTACAACTTTGGCCAAGTACAGATGGGAAGCCACAAAATCGTCTGGACAAGCAACTGCGGCAACATTTCTTCCGCCGTGGCACCATATGCAATTGATGAAGGGATGATTAAGAATATTACGGAACCTATTACAGAAGTGCGTATTCACAATACGAATACACACAAAATTCTTACGGCGCGGGTTCATGTAAAGGACGGACGCATGCAGTATTGCGGTGATTTTCATCTCGACGGTGTTCCCGGAACCGCCTCAAAAATCGAGCTGGATTATAAACTGACCTATGGCGCAACCACTGGTAAGCTTCTTCCCACTGGCAATGTGGTCGATGAACTGATGGTAGAGGGATTTGGTCCTGTCCAGGCATCCCTTGTCGATATTGCCAATCCCACCTGCTTTATCTTGGCAGGGTCTGTGGGACTGCGCGGTGATGAATCAAAGCCCGAACTTAGCGCCATGAAAGATAAACTGGAGCTTCTTGAAAAAATCCGCGCTGCAGCCGCAGTAAAAATGGGCTATATTGATAAAGCGGAGAACGCTTTGGAAAAATCTACTACCCGTCCAATGCTCTCCATTGTTTCGCCGGCCAAAGATTACGTGGACTATGCCACGCAAAAACCCATTCACGCCGAAGACTTGGATTTTCTTGCGAGAGTTCTGTGGAATCAGGAGCCTGTTGACACCTATACCGGTACAGGTACCATCTGTACCTGCGTAGCTGCGCAGATTGAAGGAACACTTGTAAATCAGGTATGTGGCCCTGAACCTGCAAAAACTGGAATTGTCCGCTTTGGACATGGCCGTGGTATTAACAGTGTAGCCACAGAAGTTGTTAAGCACACAGACGGTTCTTTTGAAGTAACAAAAGCTGTCATCAACCGAACCGCCAGACGGATTTTAGATGGCTATGTGTACGTAAAAACAGATGTCATAAATGCAGCGATGAATGAAGACTGATAACAATCAATATTTTCAAAGGAGAGAGATTATGTTTGCAGAATTTATATTTACGCCTTCAGAATCAAAACTTTTAATTGCAACTGCCGTCTCCGGAATGGATTTGATCAAAAATGCCCTGGAAAATGGTATTATAGCAATGCATCCCAGCTCAAGTACCCATTTTCTTTCCCGCATCCTAAACGGCGGCAAAGATCACACCGGCACCGTATGGGTCACCGGTACCGTTGTCCCCAAAGGATTTTGTGTGGATTCCCGGACCGGGGCGGGCACCGGACAGCTTACAAAATCTTTAGCAGATCCTGGGAAATATCCGCATACTGTAGTGTTCTATAAAGGGGAACTGCAATATGGATGGACCATTTATGACTTATGTGAAAAAATGGGGCCGGGAGATGTTTATATCAAAGGAGTAAACGCCGTTGACCAGAATCATACCACAGGCGTTCTATTGGGCAGCATGGTTGATGGGACAATCGGAAAAATGGTTCTCGCCCGTAAAGAGAAAAAGTTCTCCATATTGGTCCCAGTCGGGCTGGAGAAACTTATTCCTGGTACTATTGAGGAGGCTGCGCAGTTTATCAGCAAACCAAAAGACGACTCCATGGGTGTAAAATGTCGTATGTTCCCTCTAAAGGCTGATATCACAATTACAGAAATTGAAGCAATGGAAATTATTTCCGGCGGAGGGAAGGCCTGTGTTTTCAGCTGCGGCGGGCTTCACGGTGCAGAAGGTGCCGTAAGCATTGCCCTTGAAGGCACAGAGGAACAGATTAACCGAGCGATAGAAGTCGCTGAACGCATCAAAGGGAACGCAACTCTCCCCTCTGTCGTATCTCCTGCCTGTATTGACTGCAAGATGCCCACCTGCTATCAGGGAGGCAAAAAGAAACCTTGGATTACGGAATAAAGTAAGGTATGCGGCAGCACCTCTATGGAAGAAAGTATTCAAGAGGTACTGCCGCCTCATTATCCGGCAATTTTTTGGTTATATCTTTTAAATTTTTTACTCATAGCAGCGCTCAGCCAATCAGGCTCTCATGCTCTCCGCCCGCACCTTAATCAGCTCCCCCGCAATACTCACCGCAATCTCCGCCGGTGTTTCGGCCAGAATGCGCGTTCCGATGGGCATGTGGCAGAACCCTATCTCCTCTTCAGAAAATCCGTCTGCCATAAGCTTCTCCGTGGTCACTTTGATCTTGCTGCGGCTCCCCATGACGCCGATATACCGAGGCTTTGCGGCCAGAGCCTGCCTCTGTACATAATAGTCAAACTGATGCCCCCGGGTCATGACGCACACATAGTCCCGCTCTGTGATTGCAATGTAATCGGAAATCCGCTCCAAATCGCCCACAACAGTCTCCGCCGCCTGAGGAAATGTCTCCTGGTTGGCAAATTCCTCCCTGTCATCCATGACCACGCAGCGAAATCCCACATGAGCCAAAAGAGGAACAAGCTCCTGGGCCACATGGCCCCCGCCGAACACATACACAGTCCCGGCCTGAACCAGAGGCTCCACATAATAGTTCCTCCCTCCGGCCTCCCTCCGGACAGCTTTCACTCCAAAATTCACATCCATGTCCTCAGGGATCTCCAGCCCTGCGGCCTCCCCCCTCCGGTAAAGCCCCATCTTCCAGCATGTTTCATCCGTGATGTCCAGAAGAAGCCAGCTGTCCTCGTCGCGGCCAAGCGCCTCCTCTATCGCCCCGCAGATATCCCGAACTCCTTTATCCTGCGGATTCACATACTGAAAATATACGGTCACATCCCCGCCGCATACCATACCGATATCCGCCACCTGATTCCGCGTCAGCGTAAATCCCTTTGTGTACGAAGCCTTCTTCTCAATGGCCTCTTGGGCGGTCTGCATGGCCCTGTATTCCACGGCTCCGCCGCCGATTGTGCCGCAGGCAATCCCCTCCCTTGTCACCAGCATGCGGGAGCCCGCACCTCTGGGCGTGGAGCCGGAGCTGGCAATGATTGTCACCAGGACACACTCCCTGCCCTGCTCCATATATTCTCTCAGCTTCGCAAATAACTGTTTCATAATGTATCGTCCTCCCTCTGCTGGTTCTCAAACAAATGACCTTTATCCTCTTCTCCGTCTCTGTCCCGCACATGTCCCGCGTATTCCGGAAAATACCGTACAAACAGCTGCTCTCCCGCCTGGCTCAGCGCTTGTTCCATGGCCAGATAACGGCGCAGGAAGTCCTCCGACTGGGCAGTGAGCTGAGAGAACCCTCCCTCGGCTCCGCCTGAGCGGGTCACCAGAAAGGGAAAACCCAGCTGCTTCTCCGCTGCCCGCAGCATACTCCACCCCTTTGTATATGACATATGCATCTGGCGGCAGGCCGTCTGCATGGAGCCGGTATGCCCGATCAGCGTAAGAAACTGCGCCATAAACGGGCCGAAAAATTCCTCATTTCTCCCCAAATCAAAATGCACGCGGGGATGCACCGCAATCCTCCCCGCCTCCACCGCAGGATTTGCGCAGTCCGCTTCCGTGTCCACTGCCAGAATGATGCCCTCATCTTCCACAGGTATTTCACAGATCTTCTCTCTGATCTCCGGCTGATCCAATGCTCCTCTGAGGCCAAACTTTCCCTCAAACGCCGCGATTTTTGGAATCAGACCGCTTGCCACGAGAATCGGATGTCCCCTTCTGCCCGCAAGCAC
Organism: Candidatus Enterocloster excrementipullorum; assembly: GCA_019119575.1. Taxonomy (GTDB): domain Bacteria; phylum Bacillota; class Clostridia; order Lachnospirales; family Lachnospiraceae; genus Enterocloster; species Enterocloster excrementipullorum. Next base: position 113,363 of record DWWT01000026.1, on the reverse strand, counting down.
CGGGCAGACCACCGGGGCATTTTCCTCCATCATCTTCTCCACCGTGACAGGCAGAAACATGGGAAACTTAGCCGGAAGAATAAACACCCGGTCGCACAAATCCTCCATATAATGGAGCCCCATGCGGATGCTGTCAAACATCTGCGTATGCCCATATTCTTCATTGCGCAGGCAGATCACCCGAAGCTTGGCGATGTGCTTTTCCAATTCATCGCCGCGCTTTCCTGTGACCACCACCACCGGGTCAATCCCCGCCTGCTTCATGGTAATAATGATACGGCGGATCGCCGTACTGTCCCCCACAGGCAGCATGGGCCGAAATGCCTCTGAATCCGTTTCATTTCCCGCCGCCACAATTAATGCCCCTGTCTTCATCCCCGCTCCTTTCTCCCCGTTTTTCCTCTACTCCAGATCTCCTTTTAAGAGAATCAGCGCCGAGGGGGCAATCCGCAGCCAGTCCGGCACTGCGTCCGCCGGGTTGTGCACATGAATACTTTTTTCCCGTTTCCACCAGAGGCCGTTCTCCAGGGTAATGTACCACTCAAACGGCATCTCCGAGATCCGGGGTTTTCCCACCGGTATAAGATTTGCATCCGGCCGGTCTTTAAACGTTTCGGCCTCCGCCTGGGAGAGCGGCTCAAAGTCATGGGCACGAATACCCACGGCGGTAATGTCATCCCCCACCGGCTGATCCGTGCAGAGCTCCAGCCCTCCCCAGTCCAGAGCGCGGACGCGTTCCCTTCCAATCCTTTCAATCCTCGAAATATTTTTACAGCCTGTAAAGCGGGCCGCCTTGCATGTAACGGGATTCTGAAACAGCTCCTTTGTATTTCCCCCCGCCATAATGCGCCCCTGATCCATAAGGAGCATGGTGCTGCAGAGCTGATAGGCCTCATCCCTGTCATGGGTTACCAGGATGGAAATGCCGTCGTACTCCTTTAACATCTCCAAAAGCTCCAGGCGCAGCTTCTCCCGCAGATGGGTATCCATGGCGGAAAACGGCTCATCAAAAAGAACCACCTCCGGCTCATAGGCCATAATCCGGGCCAGGGCCACCCGCTGCTGCTGGCCGCCAGAGAGCTGAGCCGGGTACCGCTTCTCCAGACCCGTGAGACGGAAGCGCTCAATCATTTCCCCCGCCCTTCTGCGAATCGCCTGAGGAGAGAGCGTGGCCGGCCTCCGGCCTCCCACTGCCTTTCGGGCCCATTTTCCTTTAAGGCCTGTCATGATATTTTCTTCCACCGTCATATTGGGGAAGAGGGCATAATTCTGAAAGAGATAGCCCACGCGCCGGGCCTGGGGGCTCTCATTGATTTTCAGGGCGGAATCAAACAGTACCCTTCCGCCTGCCGCCTCTCCCTGGGCGTATTGAAGGGCGATGCGTCCGGTATCCGGAGTGACAATACCCGCGATTGATTTTAACGTCATGCTCTTTCCGCAGCCCGACGGTCCCAGAATACCCATGCATCCTCTTCCCGCCCGAAAGTCCATCTGAAGGGAAAATTCCCGCAGCTTCTTTTTGATCTCCACCCCCAGATGAAGATTTCTCTCCGTATCAATAGCCATGTCCGTGCCCTCCTGCTCTGTACGCCGCCACATTCATGAGGACGACGGAAATAAACGCAATCACTACGATCACCAGCACATACGAATATGCGGTATCCATATTCCCTGCCGCCACCTCGGAGTATACCGCCATGGGAAGGGTGCGCGTCTTCCCCGCAATATTTCCTGCGATCATGGCCGTAGCGCCAAATTCTCCCAGCCCTCTTGCAAAGGCAAGCACGCCTCCGCTGACCACACCCGGGATAGCATTTGCAAAAAGAACCTTCCAGAAAATGGCCCATTCCCCCATTCCCAGGGTACGGGCTGCCGCTGTCAGATTCGGATCCACCTGTTCAAACGCGCCTCTGGCGGAACGGTACATAAGCGGAAATGACATGGTCACTGCCGCAATAACCGTGGCGCCCCAGGAAAATGCGATTTTGATGCTGAAATAATCAATGAAAAACTGGCCGATGGGCCGCTTCACCCCGAATAGGTACAGAAGAAAAAAGCCGGCCACCGTAGGAGGCAGAACCAGAGGGAGGGTAAGAATGCCGTCACAGATATTTTTCCAGACCTGGCTTCGGATGCTTACCACCCCCCAGGCAGCAAATATCCCTAAAAAAAACGTAATAAAAATGGACAGACTGGCTGTCTTCATTGAAATAAATACCGGAGACCAATCCATGTTTTACCTCTCTTCCCGGCCCAAAGGGCCGGATTCCGCCTGCGGAGTCCGGCCCTGCTTTTCAGGCCCGCTTTCTTTTGATGCCCGTCTGCAGCGCGCCTGCCTGCCGCGCTCTCTGGGTATATTTTACTGGCCCGCGGAGAATCCGTAGGATTCAAACACGGCCATAGCCTCATCTGTCTTCAGGAAGTCCACAAATGCATTGGCCTCATCCGGATGAGCAGAATTTGCAACCACTGCCACAGGATAGATCACCGGCTCTGCCAGGCTTCCCTTGGGAGCCTCCGCAATCACGGTTACCTGGTCTGCCATGCTGGCCGCATCTGTTGCATACACAATGCCCGCATCAGCGCTGGCCGCTGCCACCTGGTTAAGCACCTCAGTAACGTTTGTTCCGAAGCTCACCTTATCCTGGATGGAATCCCAGATTCCCAGATTGGTAAGAGCCTCCTGCGCATACTGACCTGCCGGAACGCTGGCCGGATCGCCCAGAGCGATGGACTCCGCTTTGGCGATGTCCTCAAAGGATGCGAGACCCAGCTCACTGGAGGACGGCACAATAAGCACGATCTTGTTCTCCAGAAGATTGGTGATGGTGTCGGAGGCGATCATTTCCTCCTCATTCAGAGCGTCCATCTGGGTGGTAGCCGCAGACATGAATACATCTGCCTCAAGCCCCTCCTCAATCTGTGTCTGAAGCTTGCCTGAGCTGTCATAGGTTCCTGTCACGGTCACACCCGGATTCTGCTCCTCAAACATGGGGATCAGCTCCTCCTCATAGGCATTCTTCAGGCTGGCTGCTGCTGCTACCAGGATCTCCACTCCCTCTCCGGAAGCCTCCGTCTCCTCTGCCTGGCCGGAGCATCCAGCCAGCACGCCGGCAGCCAGCACAGCCGCCATCATGATAGGAATACTTTTTTTCATCTTAGGCAATACTCCTTCTTGTAAAAATCTTTATATAAAAGTCCCTGTATCCATCCCTGCCATGCCTAGGATTTTGACAGGCCGGGCCCATCCGCGTGCTGCCGCGCCGGGCGCAGATGCGCCGCGGGATCTTCATATCATCTTCTCATCGGCTCGCTCCTGTGTCTTACTGTCTGGCGCACTCCGACGCGCTGCCCCGCAGAATCGCCAGGCCGTGATCCAGGCTGTCTAAAATGAACCCCAGACTTTCCCGCACTGCCTTGGGGCTTCCGGGAAGGTTAACAATCAGTGTTTTCTTCCGTATGACAGACACGCCCCTGCTTAACATGGCCCGGTTTGTCACCGCCATGGACTGGCTGCGGATAGCCTCGGCTATCCCAGGCGCATTTCGGTCCGCCACCGCCATAGTGGCTTCCGGCGTCTGATCCCTCAAGGAAAAACCCGTGCCCCCGCTGGTAAGAATCAGATCCACCTGGCGGCTGTCTGCCAGACGAATGAGCTGGGTTTTCAAACGTTCCGCATCATCCGGCAGCAGAAGCGTCTCCACGACCTCATATCCGGCAGCCTTAAGCATCTCTGCCGCCGCGGGGCCGCTCTCATCCTTTCTCTCGCCCTTTGCTCCCTTGTCGCTTAAAGTGATAACTGCCGCGGTAAACGGCCGGTCGGGCGCCGGCGCCTCCACCCGCATCGTATCGCCGGGGCGGATCACTCCCTCCTGTATCACTTTGGCAAAAACTCCTTCTCTGGGCATAATACACTCGCCCATCCGCTTATAAATAGCGCAGTGGCTGTGACATTCCTTTCCAATCTGCGTCATCTCCAAAACCACGTCGCCCGCATACAGTCTGGTTCCCACAGGAAGGGAACGAAAATCAATTCCTTCCACAACCAGGTTTTCCCCGAATGCTCCGTCCTTTACCCCAGCTCCCCGGCTGTTGAATTCCTCCACCTTATCATAGGAGAGGAGGCTCACCTGCCTGTGCCAGTTTCCGCCGTGGGCGTCGCCCTCAATTCCAAAATTTACCAAAAAATGGCCTTCCGGCACTGCTTCTTTCTCCGTGCCCCTGGCCTTGCTGATACAGACCGCATGTACAGTTCCCGTTTTTTCCCGGCATTCCTCCGCCGTTCTCCCCGTCTCTTCCATTTTAAATTTCCTATCCTCCGCTTCCCGTCTCTTTATCCGCCAATTGCAATCATGTCTGCCTCTTCCGTGATATCCTGAGGCCGCTCAAAACAATGCGCTTTCGGCTTATGGCTGATAGCCCGGGCCACTGCCTCCCGCAGACGCCCCTGCAGGGCTTCGTCATCCGGGGACAATTCTTTGGGCCATCGGTAATGCTGATCCTGCTCCGGCCGCTTTGTTTCTCCCCGCAGAATAGGCCTGAGATCCACCCCGTCCTCATAGCACAGACAGGACTTTAAATATCCCTGGGATGTCAGCCGTACACGGTTGCAGTCCGCGCAGAACTTCCCATGAATCGCGCTGATAAATCCCACGCTTCCCTGAAATCCCGGAATCCTCCAATATACCGCAGGGCCATATCCATGCCTGCTGCGGTCCGGCTCCATATGCGGATAGACTGCCTGCATTTTCTCCAGGAGCTCTCTGTGATCCATAGAGGGGAAGCCTTTCCCATGTCCGATCGGCATCATCTCAATAAAGCGCACGTCTACCGGGAGAGATTCCCCCAGCTTAATGAGCTCTTTCCAGTTTTCATCTCCCAAATCCAAGGACACCGCGTTTACCTTCACAGGAATCCCAAAGGATGCGGCGCGCCGGATAGACTCCAGCACCTTATCCAGACAGTCCCTTCCTGTAATCTTCCGGTAACATTCCGCGTCCAAAGTGTCCAGACTTATATTAATTCCGTCAATGCCGGCCCGAATCAGCTCCTCCAGACATTCCCCCAGGGCAACCCCATTGGTAGTCAGCGTAACCTTCTCGATTCCCGGTATTTTTTTAATCCGTTCCACCAGAAGACAGCAGTCCCTGCGGACCAGCGGCTCCCCTCCGGTAATTTTTATATAACGAATACCCAAGCCGGCCGCGCAGACAGCCGCTGCCTGGATTTCCTCCAGGGACAGAATATCCCAGCGCGGTACGGACTCCCCCCCGTCGGGCATGCAGTATCTGCACCGCAGATTGCACCGGTCCGTGATGGAAATCCGCATATAATCAATCGTCCTTCCCCATCCGTCCTTCATGCTGTCCTCACACCCTCTCTATCTTCCGGGATTATAAAATTCCCCGCTCTTTCCCCCGGTCTTGTACTCCAGATGGATACCTCCCATCTCCATTGTCTTGTCCACTGCCTTGCACATGTCATAGATTGTAAGCAGAGCAACACTGATCCCGGTAAGGGCCTCCATCTCCACCCCGGTCCGTCCCGTGGTCTTTGCACGGCACACAGCCTCGATCTCACAAGTTTCTTTCTTTATTTCAAAGTCCACCGTAAGCTTTGTAAGGTTCAGCAGATGGCAGAGAGGAATAAGTTCCGACGTGCGCTTGGCGCCCATAATGCCTGCCACCCGGGCCACCCCGAGTACATCTCCCTTCTTCATCGTGCCTTCCTCCACCATGGCAAGACACTCCGGGCTCATGAAAATACTCCCTCTGGCAACTGCCTCCCGCTTTGTCTCCTCCTTGCCGCCTACATCCACCATGCGGGCATTTCCCGCCTCGTCAAAATGTGTAAATTCCATGTCATATGCCCTTTCCAAATCCGCAGTTGGGGAATGTACAGACCGGACAGTTCAGACAGAGCCCGCCTTGTCCAAGAGCCGCAAGCTCCTGTGCCGTCACGGGATCATCCGCCATCACCCGGGGCAGAACCAGATCAAAAATGGTGCGCTTCGCATACATCACGCAGCCCGGAAGACCCATAACCACTGCCGGGCTGCCTCCCCTGCGCTCTTTCTCATAATAGGCCAAAAGAAACATGGCTCCCGGGAGCACCGGGGCACCGTAAGACACAATACGGCTTCCTGTGTTTCGGATGGCAAGAGGTGTCTTGTCGTCCGGGTCCACGCTCATGCCGCCTGTACAGACTACCACATCTGCCCCTTTGCCGATCAAATCCAGAATGGCCGCCGTCACCCGCTTATCATCATCGTTTAAGGTCACATGCCCCACTATTTCTGTGTCAAACTCCGCAAACTTTTCCAAAATCACCGGCGTGAAGGTGTCCTGGATACGGCCTGAATAGACCTCATTTCCCGTGGTCACAATCCCCACTTTTTTATGTACAAATGGCAGAAGCGTAAGGATGGGCCTGCCCCCGGTAATCTCCATGGCCTGCTTTCTGGCCGCCTCCATCTTCTCCTCCTCAATCACCAGGGGGATAATCCGGGTTCCCGCCAGCTTGTCTCCGGCTTTCACCGCAAAATTCCCGTGGCGGGTAGCAATCATCATCTGGCCAAATCCGTTAACCGCCTTTAACGCCTCGTTGTCCGCCTTAAAGAGGCCGTCGCAGGCTGCCGTCAGCTCAATCTTCCCCTCTTTGGCCTCAGAGCGCTCCATATGGTCTCCTCTGCACATGGAGCAGAGAATCTCCGCCGCGTCATTTTCGTGGAGCATGCCCTCCTCCTTCTCCCATACATAGAGCCATTCCTTTCCCACGCTCAAAAGCACCGGTATATCTTCCTCCGTGACCACATGGCCTTTGCGGAATACCGCATCCTTGGTCACTCCTTTGATAATCTGCGTAATATCGTGGCACAGCACCGTCCCCACTGCGTCCACCGTCCGAATCTGCTTCATATTCTGTCATCCTTCCCGTTATTAAGTCAAAAAAATAACGCTCTTTCAATAAGATATCACTTTTTGCCTCATTTGTAAACCATTTTGAGGGCTAAAAGTGCCCAAAAAAGGGGCGCAGGTAGGTCGATCGACCTACCTGTTCTTTTCTCTCTCAGCGGCTATTTTCAAGAGGTTTTCAAACTCCTCAGGTGTGTCCGCATCCATATAAACCGTCTCGTCCTCCACCGGGATATCCGCAAGGGCAACCGGAAGACTTTCCATGGCTTGTCTAAGCCCCCCTTCGCCCTGATACAGACAGAGTACCTGTGCCAGGGCTGCCGAGAGGAGCACCGGATGTCCCGGCCTTCCCTTATAGGACGGCCGCACCAGAGGCGCATCCTCCTTCATAACTCTTTGGATCACCGGCACGGACAAAAGCGGGGCATCCACCGGCGTAATGAGGATGCGGCTGCATACGCGAACCGCTTCCTCAAGCCCTATTTTTACAGAATCAAACATCTGGCTGGACGCGTAGTCCGGATTTTCCACAAACCGCACGCCCTCCCCCGCCAGGTGCATCCGAATCTCCTGCGCCCGATATCCCACTACCATAAAAATGGGGGAAGCACCCGCTTCCTTGAGGCTGCGCACTACCCGGCGGATCATGCTCTCTCCGTTAAATTCCATCAACGGCTTAAACTGCCCCATCCGGGTGGACATACCTGCAGCCAGAATGAGGGCGCCCGCAGGCTTCATTTCTTGTCCTCCCCGAAGTGGGCCACTATCACCATCACGCTCCTCGCCTGCACCACCAGACGGTCCCCGCAGTAAATCGTTCCTTCCAAGCGCATGGAGCGGCCTTTTCCCACATCGGTGACATGGGCCTCGCAGTCCAGCTCATCCCCTATGTAGGCCGGTGATTTATAATCCATCTCCAGATGTGCGGTCACCACCTCGATTCCCAGGGAATACGTGGCATGGGCCATCAGATCATCCATGATGGAAGCCATAATTCCTCCGTGAAGAACGTTGGTATAGCCTGCAAAGTCCTCCCCGGCTGTCCATCTGCACCAGGCTTTCTTATCCCCTTCCTCAATAGGGACGTGAAGACCAATGGGATTTTCCGGGCCGCACACAAAGCAGTGCTTAAACTGTACTTTTTCCGTCATATTATTTTCCTCTTTTCTTGTCATTCTTCCCAGCAGGCTATTATCCAGCCAATTTAAAATGTATCCTTCAGATGCCCCCATGTCTGTGCGAACAGCGCCGGATCCATAAGTGCCGGACCTCCCTCCGGAATAATCGGGGTAAAGCCGATATGATCCAGTACCTGGGTCTTCAAATCAATGCCGGGCGCAATCTCTGTCAGCACCATGCCCTCCGGCCGGCGCACAAGCACGCAGCGCTCTGTGATAAATGTCACCCTGTGTCCCCGCTCCAGCGACTGACCTGCGTTAAAAGAGATCTGGCTGCAGTTCTCCACAAACTTGTCGAACCTGCCCTCCTGGTCGATAAAAAGCTTTCCATCCGCCACATGGCACTTTAAGCCGCCGGCAGTAAAGGAACCTACAAAAACGGAGTGCTGCGCATTCGCGGAAATATTCGGGAAACCGCCTACGCCGGCGATTTTGCCGTTCAGGTTGGTGGTATTTACATTTCCATCTTTGTCCACCTCGCTGAGTCCAAAGAACGCCGCATCCAGGCCGCCCTGGTCAAAAAAGCTGAAGTGATCCGTCTGGTTCAGCATGGCCTCCGGATTATAGTGCGCGCCAAAATCCCCTCCCGGAGCAGGAATGCCGCCAATCAGACCGGATTCGGAAATCAGGGTTACCTGGCTGTCCACGCCTTCCTCCATGAGAACCTTGGGAATAAGGCCCGGCATGCCGATACCCATATTGCACTTATTGCCCGCATGGATCTCCATCGCCGCCCGGCGGGTGAATACCTTCTTGTCGTCCAGCGGCATCGTGTCCTCACTCTTCTCCATGGGCACACGAATCTCCCCGGTAAACGCAGGATTAAAATGGGTCACCTGGGTCTGCATAATGTCTTCCGGATGCTCCGCCACGCAGATGTAGTCCACCAGCATACCCGGAATCTTTACATTTCTCGGATCCAGGGATCCTGCCTGAGCCAGACGTTCCACCTGGGCAACCACCACAGCGCCGGAAGCCTTTGCCGCCATCACCAAATCAAGAGGCTCGCACGGCATGCACTCCTTCTCATATGTCAGATTTCCCTCCTCATCTGCCGTGGTTGCCCGCAGCAGAGCCACATCCAGCTTAGGGAGGGTATAGAATAAATACTCTTCCCCCTCAAAATCCGGGATATATTTTACAATTTGTTTTCCTTCCTTCTTGGTCTTCTCGTTGATCATGGCCCCATCATAGCGCGGATCCATAAAGGTGCCTAAGCCAACCTTGGTGAGGAGTCCCGGAAATCCTCTTCCCACTTCCCGCCATACCTGTCCCACAACCCCCAGCGGAATGTTGTAAGCCAGAATCTTATTGTCCACAATCTGTTTTGTCACCTTAAAGGAGCAGCCCACGTGTCCGTGAATGCTGCACGCCATAAGGCCGTCATGGGCCAGAACGCACTCTCCCCTGCAGGTCTTCCCGTCCGGTGACATGCGGCCAAAGTCGCCCTGTCCCGCCCCGTGGATATGGGTAATGCCGGCCGGATGGCCTGTCTCGAGAAAACGCTTCTCAATGGCAATGCCGATTTCCTCAGGCCAGCCCGCCATGCCCTGCACTGCGGAGCCGATTACCGCCCCATCCTTTACCAGTTCTGCTGCTTCTTTTACGGATATAATCTTTGCCATACTGTCCCGCCTTTCTAAAAATTATACCGTAACAGTCCCAAACGGCTTATCCCCTTCCTGCCGTCCGGAACAGTTACATTATACCCTGCACTCCGGCTTTTTGCAAAGCACGGATGCCAGCTTTTTCAATTCCTTTTTATCAACCTTTCCTGATCCTGTTTCCGGAAACGCCTCCGTTTCGGCCATAAACTGAGGAATCTTGATAGTGGCAATCTTTCCCCTGCACCAGGCCGCCAAGGCTTTACTGTCAATGGCCTCACCCGCGGCCGGCTTAATAAAGGCAAACACCAGCTCCCCATACTGGGCGTCCGGCACTCCCACCACAGCGGCGTCCTCCACCTGCGGATTTTTTCTTAGAAACTCTTCCACTTCCCCAGGGCTTATGTTTTCCCCTCCCCGGATTATCAAATCCTTGCATCGTCCCGTGAGAAACAGTTTCCCTTCCGGCGACAGATATCCCATATCCCCGGTGCGGAGCCATCCGTTCCGGTCCAGGGCCTTTGCCGTCTCCTGGGGATTTTTATAGTAACACTGCATCACGCCGAAACTTTCTACGCATATTTCCCCGATTTCCCCTGGTTCCAGCACGCGCCGTTCGGCTTTGACCCGTTCCGGACCGGACTCGGAGGAATCTGCGGCTCTCTCCGGCCCTCCCAGCGCCCGTATCTGCACGTTTACCCCGGGCCATAGTTCGCTTCCGCCCGGGTGCTCTGCCTGATCCAGGCTGGTGATGGATGTGCTGGAGATTCCGGGTCCGGCCTCGGTCATCCCATACATGGTTAAGACCTCCTCCACTCCGAAAACCTTCCTTAATCCCTCAAATACCTTCACCGGGCAGGGTGCCCCTGCCGTAATACACAGGCGCAGAGGGATCTGTCCTTTCCAGGATCCGTCTCCTCCGGCCAGTTCCAAAATCCTCAGATACACCGTGGGCACGCTGCTGAGCACGGTACACTGCTCCGCCTTTAAAATGGGAAGGAGGCTGTCGCAGCGGGCCGTTCCGTGGAACACCAGGGCGCTCCCCGCAGTCATGGAGGCCAGTGCCGACCCGATGCAGCCCAGCGCATGAAACATGGGAGATGTCATATAAAATCGGTCCGCTTGAGTCAGGCGCATATAGGCCACATGGCTCAGCGCGCTTTCAACGAGCTGGGCGTTTGTGAGAAGCGCGCCCTTCGGCTTTCCGCTGGAACCGGACGTGTGAATAATAGTCACCGGATCAAGGGGATCCACCGCCCGTTTTCTCTTCTCCAGGGCATCCCTGTCTCCTCTGCGTCCCTCTTCCAAAAGACGGCCGAACTGCCATGCGCATTTCTCCGGCCTTTCCGGGTCAGTCACCACAATCGTCCGCAGTGCCGGGAGCTTTCCGCACCTTACCTTTCCCGGTTCCTGGTCCCTCAGCTCCGGACACATGGCATACAGGATCTCCATATGCTCCCGCGCCTTAATTCCCTGGCGGATCAGCACTGCTTTCACATCGGCGTCCCTCAGGAGGGCAGTCAGCATCTCCCCTTTCTCATGGATATTCAGATTCACAATCACGGCCCCAATCTTTTCAATAGCCGCTTTTGTCACAATGTTCTGCCAGCAGTTGTCCATAATCACCGCTGCCTTGTCACCTTTTTCAATTCCCAGCCTGATCAGGGAAACAGCCAGGGCATCACTCTCCTCCTTCAGCTGCCGGTATGTGAGCCGCCGGTTCTGCCCGCAGTCCGCCACGGCTTCCCGGTCCGGGATGCACGCCGCCTGGATATCCGGAAGTTCTCCCAGCGTCATGTGAATATAACGCAGGATGGAGAGGGAGATACGTTCCCCCTCCCACAGAAGTTCCCGCTTCTCCCTGCCGGAAATCCGGGGCATTTTCCGAACCTCCCCGGCGAGAAGGATGATTTCCTTTTCCGCCAGGGGCCTGCCCGCCTTAACTTCCAGAAAATTTCCCTGGGCGTCAAACAGGTATGTGCCTGCCGGGCTTCCCTGTCCGCTAAACAGAGAAATCCGTACCCGCCGTCTGGCGTCAATCTCTTGTTTCATGGATCCCCCTTTACGCCTTCTCCGGCTTGTTGACTGCCTTTAAGATAAAGAGGAGGACAATGGCGGCTGCTCCCATGATTCCCACAGCCATCAGAGGCATGCGGTAAGATCCGGTGCTGTCAAACAGATTATTTGCCAGGATGGGCCCTATATAGCCGCCCAGAGCGAACCCGATAAACATAATGCCGTAATTAACTCCATTGTTCTTCATGCCGAAGGCATCCGCAGTCAGCGCGGGATAAACACCCATCGTACCGCCGTAACACATAGCAATCAGAGTGGCGAAAATCACAAACGCCGCCAGGGAACCGCTCTCTGTCAGTGCGGACAAAATCAGTCCGCTGGCCGTCACGATGGCCGCCATGATAAACAGCGCGGGATAGCGCCCGATTTTATCGGACACCCAGCCCCAGATAATCCGCCCGCCGGTGTTTCCCACCGCGATCACACTGACTATGACAGCCGCCGTAGCCGCGTCCGCTCCGCCGATAGCCTGGGACATAGGAGATCCCTGGCTTACCACCATCAGTCCGCCGGTGGCAAAAATGATAAACACCAAAATCATCAGGTAGAACCGCACGTCCGCCAGCATCTGCTTCCAATTTTTATCTGCCTGTCCCGGGCCCGCCGCGGCCTTCCCCCCCGTCTTGGGAGTGAATCCGTCCGGCAGCCATCCTTCTGGCGGCGCCGTGATAAACCAGGCTGAAATAATGATGACAACGCCGTAAGCAATTCCCAGAATCCGGAAAGTAGGCATCACCCCATACCGGCTGATCAAGGCCTGCATAATGGGCGGAAAAATAATACTGCCCGCTCCATAAGCCGCTGTGGAAATACCGGCGATCAGACCGCTCTTATCCGGGAAAAACTTCACTGTATTTCCAATGGTGATTCCATAAGCAAAGGCAATGCCAAAGCCTGCCAGAAGGCCATAGGTCACATACAGCATGGACAAGCTGTGAATAAAGCTGGTGGCAATAAGTCCCGCCGAAAACAGAATGCCTCCCAGCCACACCACATTTCTTGGTCCGCGCAGGGTTTTCTGCAGTCCGCTGCCCGCGATCATGGGAATGGGGGCCACGCCGCTGCAGATAGTGAAGGCCAGCGCCAGCTGGGCCTGGCTTACCTCTGTCCCGAAAACAGAAACTGATTCATTAAAAAGTCCGGTCTGATATACGCTCCAGGCAAAGCCTGTGCCGATACAAATATTTGTCACTACGCTGGCGACCAGTACGGCCCACCGCTTTTTCATCCAATTCATGTTACACCCGCCTCTCTGCAATTGGTGTCTGTACGGGAACACACATAAAACTTTCTCCCCGCATTATTGTTAATTTTTTAACATAGTTCAGATAAAAAATTCCTTCCGCAAGGCCGGGGGGCGGCAAGAAGCACCGCCCCAAACCTGCATTTCATTTAGCAAAGACCCAAAACCATCTTCTTCACCAACGCTTTTACTTCCTGAATCTTATACGCGTTGTGCGACATAGCCTGCGCGCCCTCAGCGGCCAGCGCGGCTGCCTCCTCGGCAACTTCCTCGCTCGGCTTCTTTCCGGCCAGGTAAGCGTCCACCTTCTCCCTCGTCATGGGAACCGGAGCCACGCCGCCCAGAACCGTCTTGGCGGACTCGATAACGCCGTCCTTCATCTGTACGGCATATGCAAGGCTTACGATAGCAAAGTCCACCGCGTCACGTACGCGGAACTTGTCGTACACGGAAACCATCCCCGCCTGGGGCTTAAACCGGATGGCGGTCACCAGCTCATCCTGATCAAGCATATCAACTGCCTTCAGATGCGTGGTAAAGAAATCTTTTGCCTTTACAACCTTCTTGGTAGTCACAATGTCAGCATCCAGAAGAATCAGCACCGGCGAGATATCGGACGCATTCACGGAATAGCAGCCGCAGTTCATGCAGCGTCCTGCCTCCTTTAACGCCTCCGCGGTATCCAGAGTAGCGCTGTCCTCTTTGTCAAGGGCTCTCTGCTCCGGAGAAAGTTCCTTGTCGTGAACTGCTTTCTGCTCCTTCACGCCCTCGGTGTCAAAGTGGATAAACTTCTCTTCCTCATGCTTCGGAAGAACCGTACCATATTTCTTATTGATGGCCTCGGCCGCGTTCCGTCCGGAACGAATGGCCTGGATAACCGTAGCGGGTCCTGTGGTGGCATCGCCGCCTGCGTAGATGCCTTCTTTGCTTGTTGCCTGGGTCTCTTTGTCAACCTGGATGAGTCCCCTGTTCAGAGCCAGATCCGTCTTCTCGCCCAGGAAGCTCAAATCTACCCTCTGGCCTGCGGCCATCAGGATGGCGTCCGCAGATACCACGGTCTTCTCGTTTGGATCATAGATGGGGTTAAAGCGTCCTTCCGCGTCCCGCACGGATGTACAGCGCATAAGCTCCATGCCCGTTACCTTGTCTCCTTCGTAGAGCGCCTTTGACACGCCGTAGGAGGGCATAATCACGATTCCCTCCTCGCGGGCTCTGGCGATCTCCTCCTTGCTGGCAGGCATCTCAGGCTCGGACTCCAGACAGGCCATGGTGACGCTTCCGGCGCCCAGTCTCTTTGCGGTGATGGCTACGTCCATAGCCACGTTTCCGCCGCCTACAACCAGAACGTGCTTTCTCTCCTTCTTGTTCATCCACTGATTTACCTCAATCAGGAACTGAAGGCCGAACTCAGTGAACTCCTCGCCGTCGAATCCCAGAACCGGGCGCTTCCATGCGCCGGTTGCGTAGAACACGTCGTCGTAGTCCTTCTCCAGCTGCTCGGTGGTCACATCCTCACCCACATTGCAGCTTAAGCGGAACTTAATACCCATCTTCTCATAGGCAGCCACTACCTGCTCCACATAGGTCTTGGGAAGACGGTAGTTGGGGATGGCGTAGGTCAGCATACCGCCGGCCTTTTCCATCTTGTCGATCACGGTCACGTCGTGGCCGGCTTTTCTCAGATAATAGGCAGCGGAAAGGCCTGCAGGGCCTGCGCCTACCAAAGCCACCTTGCGGCCCGTTTCCTTTTCAGGAGCTTTATAGAATACATCCGCATGCTCCAAAATGTAGTCGCCCACATAGCGCTCTACGCTGTGGATATTCACGCCCTCATCGGAACCGCAGCGGTTGCACTGCTCCTGGCAGGTATGAGCGCAGACGCGGGAGGTAATCATCGGAATAGGATTTGCCTCCATGAGGATCTTCGCCGCGCCCTCCGGATTTCCCTTCCGCAGCTGCTCCATATAGCCGGGAATATCCGTATTTGCCGGACATTGGATGGTACAGGGGGTGAAGTGTGTCTTCATTCCGCCGAAGATAGAATGATAGCGGTTGTCGCCCTGTACGGCGTAGCACTCCTTGCCGCCTTTTCTCATACAGTCTAAGCGGTCGCCCACGCCATGGGGATAGCGGTAGAACCAGCACCGCACATCCTGGCAGATGTTGCCGCCGATGGTAGCCATGTTGCGGATTAACGGAGTGGCCACGGAGCGGGCGGACTGCGCCAGGGCCGGAGCCTTCTCATTCAACAGAGGAGACTTTTCAATGTCGTGCAGCTTGGTCAGCGCGCCGATCTCAATGGTGTCTCCCTCTTCCTTTATGTACTCCCCGCCCGGAATGGTCTTTAAGTCCACAACGGTCTCGGGATATTCCTCTAATATCTGCTGTTTTAAAACGCCGATCAGATCGGAGCCGCCGGCAATGGCAACCTTTCTTCCTTTTCTGCTGTCTTTCAGCAGGGAAGCGGCCTCCTCAAAGGAAGCGGCGCTTTCATGTTCAAAATTTCTCACAATGAATCCTCCCCTCTTATGCTTTGCCTAATGCCTTCAAAATCACTGACGGAGTTGCCGGATAGTCCTTGATGTCCACGCCGATGGCGTTGGAAACAGCCATGAGGACGGCGCTGGCGCCTGCTGCTCCGGAAATTTCTCCGATGCCCAGAGCCTTGAACATAAAGGAATCAATCTGGGACTCCATGATGTAGGCGTCATAGGGCGGGAACTCGTTAAAGGGTCTCCACTTGTAATCGATGAGGCTGGAGCTTAAGAGCCTTCCGGTTGCGGGATCCAGGATGCACTCCTCAAAAATAGCCGTATCAATGCAGGCAGAGCCGAAGCCGCCGTGCAGCTGCATTTCCACCGCCTTGGAGTCAATAATCTGGCCGATGTCCGTGCCGCCCGCTACCTTCACGATGTCGATTCGTCCGGTCTCCAGATCCACCTCAACCTCAACAAAGATTGCCATGCAGCTGGGGATATTAAACATTTCCATATGTTTTCCGTAGCCCACAATGGACAGCTCCTTGGGAGCCAGCTTGAACATGGGGATGGAAAGCTCCGGCGTATCTCTTACATATACCATAAAGTCTTTGGTCTCCATCTGGTCTACGGAGCGCTTAAAGTGCAGAGCGCCCAGCTCCAGGGCCTTCTTGCGGCATTCCAGGGCTGCCAGTGAGACGGCTTTTCCTGTGGTAATGGTTCCGCGGGAACCGCACAGGCCGTAGTTGGAGGGGTTAAACTTGGTTCCGGGCTCCGTGATGGACACCTTCTCAACAGGAACATTGAGAACCTCGGCCACAACCTTGCAGGCGTTGCTTCTGGTACCCATTCCGGACTCGGTAATGTCGCACTCGATCACGGCAGTCGATGCGCGGTGGCTTCCTACCAGGTCGGGAACGATGCGGACAATCGCCTCGGTGTTGTCCTCATTGATATCCGCATTTCCGATTACGCCCATGCCGATGCCCCGTGCCTTGTTTCCATGTACGGAAGTCGGTACATTCCAGCCTTTCCACTTCTCCGCCCAGCCGAAGCGGTCCGCCGCGTTCTGCATCGCCTCGGGGAAGAACAGGGAGGAACGGCTCTGCCACCACCGGCCGTCACGCCAGATGAAGCGGTCGCCGGGAGCAATATAGTTCTTCTTAAATACATCCAGAGGATCGAAGTTGCCCTCCTTCATGGCGGTGCACATCAGGCGCTCCAGGCAGCTGTTAAGCTCCTGGCCGCCGTAGCCTCTTACGATGCCGGCCGCCTGCTTATTGGTAACGGCAATGTGGCTGTCCATGAACCAGTTGGGACATTTTGCCAGCACAAGCTGGGCCTCGCCCAGGCCTACGCCTACCTGGCCCTGTACGGAGTCCGCGATAGCGCCGGTATCTACCAGCCAGTCGCCCTGTACAGCTCTCACATAGCCTTCTTTATCCATACCGATCTTTGCGGTGATGGTGCTTCCCAGACGAACCTCATAGCTCATCAGCTGCTCTTCCTTGGTCAGCACGATCTTCACCGGGCGCTTGGTAACCAAGGACAGCATGGATGCGGACAGAACCGTGGTCATAAGGGACTGCTTGTTTCCGTAGCTTCCGCCTACGTTAAAGGTCTTTACGCTCAAATTGGATCCGGGAATTCTGCCCTCACCCATCAGCTTAAGGATGTGTGCACTCTGGGAGGATGCCCAGATGGTATATTCATTTCCGCCCTCATACTTGGCGATGCAGCAGGGAGTCTCCGGTGCCAGAGGAGCGGGCATCTTGTCGAAGGCCACCTTGTCCTCGGCTACGTATTCGCACTCCGCAAAACCTTTCTCCACATCACCGCGGATGATCTGCCACCAGGGTCCGTCGGGCTGGAAGTATTTGATTCCGTTGTCAACATGATTGCCCTTAAACCGGGGATAGAGCTCCACAGCTCCCTCCTTTAAGGCCTCTTCTGCCGAGTACACAGGTTCCAGCTGCTCATACTCAACATCAATGAGGTCGATGGCCTCGGTTGCAATCTCCTCGGTATCCGCTGCAATCAGGGCTACCAGATCGCCCACGTAAAACACCTTGTCTTCCATCAAAAGTCTATGTACCGGAAGGCCTAAGCCCCAGCGCTCCGGCATATTCTTGTGGGTGATAACCGCACGCACGCCGGGAAGTGCCTCTGCCTTGGAGGTATCGATGGAAAGGATCTTCGCGTGGGGATAGGGACTTCTCTTGGTCTTTCCGTAGAGCATGTGCGGAACGGAAAAATCGTCCAGGAAAATGGCCTTGCCCGTCACAATGTCTCTGGCATCCTTTCTGGGGGTATAGTTGCCGATATGACGGTAATTGGGCTGTTTAATATCACGATATTCAAGCTTGCTCATTCTTCTTTGCCCTCCTTATCAATCATCCAGTGAATGTGCACTGTGGGTTCCAACAGCAAAGGGACTTGGGAACCTTTCCGGACGTACGGGAATGGGGTTCTCCACGTCATCGTTCGCCCTGTGCATAACCGCCGTGTGATCCTCTCCGTTGCCCGCCACCTTGTTGATGGCCCGCAGTACGGTGTAATGGCTGATGCATCGGCAGTAGTTGCCGGACATTCCCTCTTTGATCTCCTCGGGTGTGGGATGGGGATTCTCAAGAAGCAGGGATTTGGCAGCCATGATGATGCCGGGGGTGCAGTAGCCGCACTGGAAGGCATACTCATCAACAAACGCCTGCTGCAGGGGATCCAGCCCCTTCTCCGGATCCTCCAGACCCTCGATGGTCACAATGTTCTTCCCATCGCACTCCACGGTCAGCACCATACAGGAAGTCACTCCCTTGCCGTCCATGAGAACGGTGCAGCACCCGCATGCGCCCTCACTGCAGGACTCCTTGGAACCCGTAAGCTCCAGGCGTTTGCGCAGGGTCTGGGACAGGGTTTCCGAAGGGGGAACCTGGCCGAAGCCGTCTCCAATCGAGAAACGATATTCCCGTCCGTTCACCGTCAGGGTAACGTACTGTTTCTTCATAGCTTTGATTACCTCCTTATCGATTTTCTGTGTAACCATTCAGGACGGTCGCACTTATATATCCCGAAATCGGTTAATATAGATCTTCCGCATATAGGTCGGTCGATTGATTTAAATTTAACACAGTCTATTTTCTATGTCAATACTGCCCAAAGATTAATCCGTGCGTTTTGTCATTTTCATGTATTGTATATAAAAATATCCCTCTGGAGTTGTCAATTTTTTTCTCCAAAGGGATATTCATATTTTTGAATAACCTTGTTATTTTTCACAATTATATAGTTTCCCGTTCTTCTTTAATTCCCCTCACCATAGCCAAACAGCTGGAACGGATCTGGCTGCGCAGCCAGCCGGGCTTCTCCTCCGGAGCATCCCCGATATAGGGCGCTATCAGGCTTTTGTGTTCTCCAAAAGCGATAATGCTTCCGTTGATAAACCGGCTTATAACCCTGGCCTGATTGTCCGTCAGCGGCACGATCGCCTGGAGGAGCTGCGCCATAACCCTTTCCTGCTGGTCAAAAACCTCCCGCGTCAGAGGCCGCAGTCCCTCCGGTCCGCTCTCCTCCCGGTAGACCAGCGCCAGGGTGCTCTGATATTTTTTTCCGAAGGCCACCTCGATCTGCAGATCAATCAGGCGCTCCAGGTAGTGCCATGCTTTTTCCTCGCTCATCTCTCCCTCAGCGAGCGCCTCCTCGATCTCCCGGCAGGAAGGACTGTAGTATGCCTTGATTTTTTCCTGCATATACTCCAGGCATGCCTGGTACAGCTTCTCTTTGTTGGTATAGTGGAAGGCAATCGCGGACAGATTGACCCCTGCCTCCGATGCAATCATTCGGGTCGAAGTAGCGGCATAGCCATATTTCGCAAAGAGCTTTACGCCTGCCCGGATCAGCCGATCCTTTGTATTTATCTGTTCATTCACGTGTTTCCCCCCAAAATATACTCTAAATTTCGTTTGATGGCAGCCGCCTGGCGGTATTGTTTCTGATGATTCTCCATCCCCTCAGGCGTCCTGCATTTTGCCCGGCTCTTTTCAAACCGTTCTTCCAGGCTCACCCTTTTATCTCCCTGCATATACTTGTCTGCCAGAAATACCAGAGATGCCTCGGTAAGACGGTACTCCTCCCCTCCGGCCATGCCGTGATGAACCCGGACAATATGAGAGAGCTCCGGATATCCTTCCTCCCGCAGAAGCTTGGCTCCGGCCCTGGCATGATCCGGCCCGAGCCGTGCAATATCGTGGAGCAGCGCCGCCTCGTATGTCAGCTCCGCGTCCAAGGGCTGTCCTTTTTCACAAAGCTTTCCGGCCCAGCCGCAGGCCAGCTCTGCGACGGCCTCTTCATGGGCCCGAATATGATCCGGCAGGTCATAGCGGTCCCACAGCCGCAGGCATGCCTCGCGCCCGGGATAGCGGCCCGGACGCACGCCCGCCTCCTCAATTCTGCCCAAAAGTTCTCCTTCTCCCTCCGTCCACAGCCGCGTAACTGACCCGCAGGGAACCGGGATATCCATAATACGGGCCGGATCCCAGCCAAACATCAGGCAGAGGAGGCCCCGGATCACCCCGCTGTGCGTGACAAGCACCAGATCTCCTTCGGATCGCCCTGTCCCCCCAAGCAGACGCCTGATCGCTCTGTACAGCCGGATGCCGCCCTCCAGGAAGGACTCCCCTCCGGGCGGCGCTACCGTTCCCAAAGCTTTTCCCCTGGCCTCATATGTTTCCGGAAAACGCTCCCGGATCTCAGAAAAGAGCATCCCCTCCCACAAACCGCCCGCAATCTCCGAAAGCTCCTCCACAGCCTCTATGACAAGAGAAGCGCACGCGGCCTCCGGCTTCGGTGCCTGCTTCCCGCCGCAAGCGAATTCGGCCTCCCTGGCCATAATCCAGGCCGTCTCCCGGCAGCGTGAGAGAGGGCTTGCAAAAATCCGGGACACCGAACGGGACGCAAGCCATACTCCCAGCGCCTCTGCCTGGCGGACTCCCTCTGCGCTCAGCGGGATATCTGTCCTGCAGATACATCGCCCCTTACGCATCCCAGGTTCTGTTTCCCCATGGCGTACAAGATAAATATTTCTCATGAAACATCTCCCCCTCGGCCGGATTTTTTCGCGTTTACTGCACTGATTTTAACATAGGCGTTGAAGATTTACAATGGGACATTCTATTTGCCGCGTCTTATCCCGCCGTCCTCCAAACCAATACAGTCCGGAGGAGCCTGCGATTCTTATGAATCATAGGCTCCTCCGGACGGAATTTTTATACGTTATTCTGCTTTTTCTTCTGCCTTCTCCTCTTTCTTCTCGTCCTTTGGCTCTTCCTTCTTTTCCGGCTCCTCATCATCAAAGAAGTCGTCGTCAAAGTCATCGTCAAAGTCGTCCTCGAAGTCCTCCAGATAGTCCGGGGTGAAGAAACGGTACACCGCATAGGCAATCGCAGCCACTGCCGCTACTGCGCCGATAATGGCCAGTATCCAGAGAATGCAGTTTTTCTTCTTCTCATCTTCCTCTCTCTTGTGGATCAGTTCATTCAGTTTTGTGGTGTTCATAATCTCTTCCACCCGTGCCAGGGCCTCCTTCCCCATAGCGTCAAATCTCTCTCTGTCAAATCTGTTCATGGTATCTCGTCCTTTCTGCATAACGCGGCTGCAAGCCGCGCCTTGCCTTCCCACGCAGCCGCAGTGCGCGCTCGATTCCGCTTCGCTTCATCTCGCTCCCGTGCTTCGCACTATGCGGAAACCTCCGGCCGCGGCCGCTTTTATGCGAGCATAACGCGGCTGTAAGCCGCAGCTTCCCGGCCCACGCAGCCGCAGTGCGCGCTCGATTCCGCTTCGCTTCATCTCGCTCCCGTGCTTCGCACTATGCGGAAACCTCCGGCCACGGCCGCTTTTATGCGAGCATAACGCGGCTGCGGCCGGAGGTTTCCGCGCACTGCTCATTGTATAGGGATATTATATCATGTCCCCTTGAAATTTACTATAGAATTTTATTCAATTTTTTCCAGCTTGGCGAAGGAGGCGAACATGCGTTTTACTCCGCCTTTGTCGAAGTCTACGGTGACTTCGTAGTCTTTGGGGCCGTCTTTGATTTCTTTGACGGTTCCCGGGCCGAATTTTGCGTGCTGCACACGGTCGCCCGGACCGTAGGAAAGAGAGGCTGCCTTTGTGACAGTGAAGGATTTTCCAAAGGAGGCCTTTCCCCCGAATGCTCCGCCTTGGGACGTTCCTGACGAGCCCAGGCCGGAGGCCGTGGATTTTCCGCCTGAAGTTCTTCCGCTGTAGCCCCAGGAACCTCCGTATCCCAGGCTTCCGGGTGCACCGGAACCTGGCGTCCGGGCCGTATGCTGGCCTCGCAGGCCGCCTTCGCCTGCCCCTGACGCCTGGTTCCATGGAAGATCCGCCTCCGAATCGTCATTGCCGAAATGGAACGATTTCTTCTCCCGCTCCCAGCCTGAGAGAACCGGTTCCAGTCTCTCTTCGTCCAAAAGCTCTTCCGGAATCTCGTCCAGAAAACGGCTGGGCTTTGCGTACCGCGTCTCCCCGTTCACCATCCGCTGGCGGGCCGCTGTCAGCACCAGTTCCTCCTTAGCCCGGGTGATTCCCACATAGCAGAGCCGCCGCTCTTCCTCCATATCCGAGGGATCGTCGGATGTGATGGACATATATCCGGGAAACAGCCCGTCCTCCATCCCCGTCAGGTACACTTTGGAAAATTCCAGTCCCTTTGCGCTGTGAAGAGTCATCAGCGTAACCCGCTCTTCTGAATCATCCATGCTGTCTATATCCGCAACCAGCGCCACCTGCTCCAAAAACTCAGCCAGCGTGGGATGCTCGCTGTCTTCCTCATAGCTCACTGCCTTATTTATCAGCTCTTCAATATTTTCCATGCGGGTCTCGGCCTCAATCTCCCCTTCCGCTTCCAGCTCCTGGCGGTAACCCGTCTTTTCCACAATTCCCTCTATCAAATTCCGCAGAGAAAATCCCTCTGTCTGGCTTTCCTGCCTGAATTCCTCCATCTGCTCTACGAAATCTCCGATTTTTCCCGCCGCTTTTCCAATTCCGGGAACCTGCCGCACATTTTTCAGGCCCTCATACAGGCTCAGCCCGTGTTCTGAGGCAAATGCCGTAACTTTTCCCATAGTGACAGCCCCGATTCCCCGCTTGGGCACATTGATAATGCGCAGGATGGAGAGATCGTCCACCCCGTTTGCAATGGTCCGCAGATATGCCAGAATGTCCTTAATCTCTTTTCTCTGGTAAAAATTCACCCCTCCTACCAGCCGGTAGGGAACATTATAAAAAATACACCGCTCTTCCAAAAGCCGGGACTGAGCATTGGTCCGGTAGAGAACCGCCTGCTCCTTATAGCTGCGTCCGCAGTCCCGGATCTGGCGGGCCACAAAATCTGCTTCATCCTTGGCCGTATCAAACTGGCAGAAGCGCACCAGGCTTCCCTCCCCATTGGCTGTCCAGAGGGTCTTGTCCTTGCGCCCCTTATTATTCCGAATCACTCCGTTGGCAGCGTCCAGGATATTCTGGGTGGACCGGTAATTCTGCTCCAGCTTGATCACCTTTGTCCCGGGAAATGTCTCTTCGAAACTCAAAATATTTCCGATATCCGCCCCCCGGAACCGGTAGATGGACTGGTCGTCATCGCCCACCACACAGAGATTTTTATATTTAGACGCCAGCAGGCTTACCAGCTTAAACTGGGCATAATTCGTATCCTGATACTCGTCCACCATGATATAGCGGAACCGCTCCTGGTAATAATCCAGCACCTGGGGATTATTTTGGAAAAGCTCCACTGTCTTCACAATCAGGTCGTCGAAATCCAACGCATTGTTCTTTTTAAGCTGCTTCTGATACTCCTTATAAATCTCTCCGATTTTCTTCTCCCTGAAATCATCCCCAGCATTGAGAAGAAACGCTTCCGGGGAAATCAGCTTATCCTTGGCCGATGAAATCACGCCCAGGACTCCCCTCTCCTTAAACTGCTTCGTATCCACATCCAGTGTCTTGAAAACCTGCTTCATCAGCGTTCTCTGGTCGTCCGTATCATAAATGGAAAAATTTGTGCTGTAGCCCAGGTACTCAATATGCCGCCGCAGGATGCGCACGCAGGATGAATGAAACGTGGAAACCCATATGCTCTCCGCCCCAAATCCAACCAGGTTGTCCACCCGCTCCCGCATCTCTCCGGCCGCCTTGTTGGTAAATGTGATCGCCAGAATATTCCACGGGTTCACGCCCTTTTCCTCGATCAGATACGCCACCCGGTGGGTCAGCACCCGGGTCTTTCCGGAACCGGCTCCCGCCAGAATAAGGAGCGGCCCCTCGGTGCACAGAACCGCCTCCTTCTGCATGGGATTCAATGTATCGTAATTGCTCATATCCTTAACCGCCTTTTTTCGTATTGCCTATCTAAAATGTGTCTGAACCGCCGCTCCCGCCATCTGCATCTCCCGAGCTTTTGCGAAACGGAACGCACATCTGGCAGAACGCAGCTCTCAGACGCGCTCTAAAAATTATAGCATCCGCGGTTGGGGCTGACAAGCGGCAAAGTGACAAGCGGCAAAAATCCGCCCTCCGCATTTTCTCCTTGCCATCTCGTTTTCAATACTATATAATATACATAGCGGCACAACATGACACCGCCCGCACCTTGCAAAGCGGGCTGCGCCTCTGGAAAGGACGGCTGAAGAAATGAAGACAAATGAAGAGAGGCTGAAACACCTGATGGACTGCTTAGACAGGCAGACACACGTAAAGCCTGAGCAGATTCCCGACATCGACCTGTACATGGATCAGGTCACTACCTTTATGGAGGAACATTTAAAAGATACCCGGCGCTATCCGGATGATAAGGTTCTGACCAAAACCATGATCAATAACTATGCAAAAAACAATCTGCTGCCGCCTCCGGTAAAGAAAAAATACTCCAAGGACCACATGCTCATGCTCATTTTTATCTACTATTTCAAGAGCCTGCTGGCCTTTAATGATATCGAGACACTCTTCGCCCCCATTACCTCCAAGCATTTTTCCGGATGCTCTTCTAAGTTGTCTCTGGAAGACATTTACCGGGAAGTATTCACATTAGAGGACGGAGAGATGAAAAATCTGAAGGCAGATGTGGAGGCCAAGTTCGGCCGGGCCATGGAGACCTTCCAGGATGCTCCGATTACCGAGCAGGAACGGGAATATCTGCAGCTCTTTTCCTTTATCTGCGAGCTGTCCTTTGATGTATATTTGAAAAAACAGATGATTGAAATGCTCACCGACGAGCTCCGGGCAGATGACCCGGGCACCCGGCGGAAAGAAAAAAAGTAAATGTATGCCCCGGCAGAATATCACCCGCCGGGGCATTTTTGCTGTCTGCCTGCCGTCCTGAAGCGCTACGCTTTATTATAAAACGTCCCCTTCATGGGCAGGCTTTCCCGAAATACATGATCCATGGCATAGTAGGCTCCCTGGGCCGCAGGAGCCGTGGGGATTGCCGCGATCTCCCCGATTCCTTTCGCCCCATAAGCAAAGGGCAGTTCTTCCTCCTTCTCCACATAGATGGCGTGGATATCCGGGATCTGATTGGCGCGCAGCAGACCCAATGTCCCGTATTTCACCTGGGGAACACAGTCCTTTAAGGGGAATTTTTCCGTCAGGGCATATCCAAGGCCCATAAGGACACCGCCCTCAATCTGCCCCTGGATAGAGATGGGATTTACCACCTTCCCCGAATCATGAGCCGCGTAGACCTCCTTCACCCGTCCGTCGTCGTCAAGGATCACCACATGGGTGGCAAATCCATAGGCCACATGGCTCTTGGGGAACGGAACATCTGCACCCAGCTTGTCAGTCGGTTCAAAAAATTCCGCGTAGAACTCCCGCCCTTCCAAGGCCTCGAGAGATCCCCCCGCTTCGTCCAGGGCTTTTTTAAGCTCCACAGCCGCCATCCGCACGGCCTCGCCCGAGATCAGCGTCTGCCGGGAGCCCGAGGTAGTTCCGGAATCAGGAGCCAGCTCCGAATTTGAGCCCATATTGCGAATCTGCTCCCGCTTCATGCCCAGAGTCTGGGCCGCAATCTGCACGAACACCGTAGCACAGCCCTGTCCAATGTCCGAGGCCGCGCTGTAGAGCTCCACCACGCCGTGATTTACAATGAGCTTTGCCCGGCCCTTATCCGGAAGTCCCACGCCCACGCCCGCATTCTTCATGGCGCAGGCAATGCCTGCCCGGCCGGGATTGGCCTCATAGGCCTCCTTCACTGCCAGAAGCGTCTCCTTTAAGGCTGTGGAGCAGTCGGCAATCTGCCCGTTCGGCAGCACCTTCCCCGGCTCAATGGCATTCCGGTAACGGATTTCCCAGGGGGAAAGGCCGGCCTTCTCCGCCAAAAGGTTAATGGTGCACTCCAGGGCGAACTCGCTCTGGCAGACCCCAAAGCCGCGGAACGCTCCGGCCGGCGGATTGTTGGTATAATATCCAAATCCGCGGATATCCGTGTTCTGATAACAATACGGTCCCACGGAATGGGTACAGGCCCTCTCCAGAACCGGGCCGCACAGAGAGGCGTACGCGCCGGTGTCAAAATAGATGTCACAGTCCAGCCCGGTGAACATTCCATTCTCATCGCAGCCCAGGGTGAATGTCCCCTCCATTGCATGGCGCTTGGGATGGAAATTGATCGACTCCTGCCGGGAGAACACCACCTTCACCGGCCGGTTCACCTTGAGAGCGGCCAGCGCGGCAATGTGCTGGGCGGACACGTCCTCTTTTCCGCCGAATCCGCCGCCCACAAGCTTATTTTCCACCACAACCCGCTCCGCTTCCCAGCCGAGCATGATGGAAATTTCCTTCCGCGTGTCATAAACCCCCTGATCCGAGGAATACACCTTCACCCCGTTCTTGTAGGGAAAGGCCACCGCGCACTCCGGTTCCAGGAACGCATGCTCGGTAAACGGCGTCTTGTAATGCTGGGTTACCACATATTTCGATTCTGCAAGGGCCTTTTTTGCATCTCCCCGGGTCACATGGCGGCTCTGGCACAAATTTCCATTCTCGTGCAGCCTGGGCGCATTCTCCGCCATAGCTTCCCAGACGGACCGCACCGGCTCAAGGACCTCATACTCCACCCGAACCAGCTCTTTCGCTTCCTTCAGGATATTCCTGTTTTCCGCCACCACCAGGCAGATCGCATCGCCCACGCAGCGGGTGATATCCCCTTTCGCAATCATCACATCCCAGTCCTGCTGAAGATGCCCCACCTTATTGTTAGGCACATCATCCGCAGTGAGAACGGCCAGAACACCGGGAAGAGCCCTGGCCTGACTGCAGTCAATCTCCAGCACTCTTGCTCTGGGATACCGGGAGCGGACAGCGGAGGCATAGACCATGTTCTCCATCTCCACATCATCCGGATATTCCCCGTATCCCAAAACCTTCTCCCGCACGTCCAGGCGGAAGGCCCGGCTCCCCACGCCGTACTCTTCCCCCTTTTCCAGATCATCCTCGATCTGCGCCTCTCCCCGGAGGATTGCCGCGGCCAGCTCAATTCCCTCAATGATCTTTTTATATCCCGTACACCGGCAGATATTGCCCCGGATTGCGTTCTTAATCTCATCCTCCGTGGGATTGGGGTTCTTATCGATCAATGCCTTCCCGGCCATCACCATTCCCGGCGTACAGAATCCGCACTGCACAGCCCCCTTGGCCCCGAACGCGTACACAAAGGCCTCCTGTTCCCGGCTGCTCAGCCCCTCAAGCGTCAAAATATTCTTTCCTGCGGCCCTCCGGGTGGTCAGAACACAGGACTTTACCGCCTTGCCGTCCACCACAATGGTACAGGTGCCGCATGCACCCTCACTGCATCCATCCTTTACGGAATGCAGGTGCAGATCGTCCCGGAGATAGCGGAGCAGAGGTTTATCCTCCTGCGTACACCGTTCTTCCCCGTTCACTGTAAAACGGAAATTCTCTCCCATTGCATCCCCTCCAAAACATGCCCTTCTCTTAAAGGCTGTATCTTCCTCTCGCCACATATCTTCCCTGTTTTTCCATGGCGATCCGGCCGTCCTGCACCACATGCCGGCCCCGCAGAAACACCTGCTCCACTCTGGCCGATGTCTCCCAGCCCTCAAACGGTGCA
Source organism: Candidatus Enterocloster excrementipullorum (assembly GCA_019119575.1). Classification (GTDB taxonomy): domain Bacteria; phylum Bacillota; class Clostridia; order Lachnospirales; family Lachnospiraceae; genus Enterocloster; species Enterocloster excrementipullorum. Next base: position 85,729 of record DWWT01000026.1, on the reverse strand, counting down.
TAATCCACATTCTGCAATTGTCCGGAAGCGGTAATCGTATCAGACACCCCGGTGCGCATCACCACAATATCCGCATCGCTTCCCGGTGCCAGGATCCCTTTTTGGGGAAACATGCCGTACAGCTTTGCCGGATTCTCAGCGAGCAGGCGGCACATATCCTCCGGACGAATGCGCCCCGTCTCCACGCCGTAGGTGTACAGGAGTACGGCTCTTGTCTCCACTCCCGGCATACCCCCGGGTATCTTTGTGAAATCCTCACGCCCAAGCTCCTTCTGAGCTGTGGTAAAACTGCAGTGATCCGTGGAGATCGTCTGGATTTCCCCGGATGCCAAAGCCTGCCACAGGCAGGCCTGATCCTGCTTTGTGCGCAGGGGCGGGGCGCACACGTACTTGGCCCCCTCCATGCCGCCAAGCCCGTAGAGGCTGTCATCCATAAGCAGATACTGCGGACATGTCTCCGCATAGACCTTCTGTCCCCTCTCCCTGGCTCTGCGGATCACCGAAAGTCCCTCCCCGCAGGTGAGATGAACCACAATCACCGGCGTGTCCGCTGTCTCAGCCAGACGCAGAAGCCTGTCGATGGCCTCCGCCTCCGCGGCCGCGGGACGTGTGGCCGGATGGCTGGCCACACCCATGCGGCCGGCCGCCTTTGCCTCATCCTGGAGAGCGGCGATCATGCCGCTGTTCTCGCAGTGTACCCCCGCGATTCCCCCTGCTTCCCGCAGGCGGCGCAGGATCTGAAAAATCGTCTTATCGTCCACCTGGGTGTCATAGGTCATATAGAGCTTAAAGGAGGTGACCCCGGCCTCCATCATGTCCGCCACTTCCCTGGAAATCTCCGGAGTCCACTCCGTAATCGACATGTGAAATCCATAATCACAGGAGCATTTTCCCTCTGCCTTCTGATTCCAGTTCGCAAGCCCCTGGGCCATGCTCTCCCCCGGATACTGGGTGGCAAAATCCACAATCGTGGTAGTCCCCCCTTTGATCGCTGCCCGTGTGCCTGTGGCAAAGTCGTCCGCTGTCACGGTGCCCGCCACGTGCAGGTCAAAATGGGTATGGGCGTCAATAAATCCGGGAAAAACCAGGCAGCCGGACGCGTCCACCCTGGTGCACGCATCCCCGCCGCACAGGCCCGCAATCTCATCCGGTGTTCCAAGAGCCCGTATCTTCCCCTCTTCGACCAGCACGTCTCCCGGGAATCTCCCGCTTCCATTTACGATGGTTCCCCCTGTAATCCAATATTTCACTCTGCCTCACCTCTTCTACAGCATATATGAATAGTCTTCCATCACTGCGTCCATAAGCGCTGCCACAGCCTGGGGAATCTCTTGGGGTCTCTCTCCCTTTTGATAGGCGAGCATACGCCCTCCCAGCCTTACCCGGCAGACGCCTTTCTCCTTATCAAGAACCGCAAATCCCTGGTTTTCGCTCTCCGCCATCTCCTTCTCCCCCGCAAAGAGGGTGAATTTGTGAAGATACGGCGCGCTGTCCCACGGACAGAAGCTCCTGCAGTTGCCGCACTCATTGCACATGGAATCCACGTGCAGGATCTGGTGCATCTTCATTCCCGGGACACGGATGCTCACATTGGCCCGGTTGGGGCAGACCTCCGCGCAGTTTTCGCAGATACTGCCGCAGGACAGGCAGCGCTCGCTGTCGGATTTGGAAAAATCTTCCTCTTCCAGCCGGGCCTTCCGCCCATAGATTGCCGCTTCATCCCCGGAAACCGGCGCATCCTGTACCAGGGCTCTTCCGGCAATCGCCTGGGCCGCCTTCATACCGTCCCGGATTCCTTCCACCACAGTTGCGGGGCCGTAAAGTCCGTCTCCGATCACGTAAACCCCCTGCTGGGAGGACTCCAGCGTCTCTTCATTCACCACCGGCCGGCCCTTCCCGTCCACGGCAATGCCCTGCTCCCTGTAAAATGCGCCGGGCACTTTCTCGCCCACCGCGGCGATCACCGTATCGGCAGGAACCTCCGCTGTCTCTTCCGTCTCAATAACGCTTCTTCTGCCGCCTGCATCCATCTCTCCCAGAACCATCCGCCGGCAGAGCAGCCGGCCGCCGGCAAGCCTCACCGGAGACAAAAGCTCCGCAAACTCCACGCCGTCCTCCAGGGCCTCCGCCAGCTCTTCCTCATCCGCAGGCATATACCGCCTGGTACGCCGGTAAACCAGGGAGACCTTCTTTACGCCCGCGTTGCGCTTTGCCGCCCGGGCCGTATCCATGGCTGTGTTTCCTCCGCCGATGACCACTACGTTCTCGCCCGCATCCGCATGGCCCTGCGTCTCCTTAAACTCCGCCAGGAAATCCAGGGCATTCACCGTCTCCCCTTCCTCCAGCCGGAGAGTTCCCTTCTCATAGGCTCCCAGGGCCAGAACCACAAAATCATATTCCTGCTTCAGCGCGGAAACATCCGTAATCTCCCGCCCTGTCACCATCTTTACGCCCATAGCGGCCACAATCTCCACATCCCGGTCGATCGCCTGGGATGAAATGCGGAATTCCGGGATCACCCGCCGCACCACACCGCCAAGGGCATGTTCTTTCTCAAAAATCGTTGTCTCAATTCCGGCTCTGGCCAGGAAATACGCTGCCGCCAGGCCTGCAGGCCCGCCGCCTACCACAGCGGCCGTCTTTCCGGATGCGGCCCGCACAGCCGCAGCCGCCTTCAGCCGCGCCAGATTTTCCGCAAATCCGCCCTCCGCGGCCTCCCGTTTAGCCCTGCGGATATCCACCGGACTCTCATAAAAATTCCTGGTACACTTGCTCATACAGTTGTGGGCGCAGATCGTTCCCGTAATAAAGGGAAGGGGATTTTTCTCCAAAACCACCTCCAGCGCCTCCCTGTGACGTCCTGCATGTTCCAGCTGCAGATACGCTGTGATGTCCTGGTGAATGGGACAGCCCTCCTTGCAGGGCGCGATAAAGCAGTCTGTCAGCGGAACCGGGCGGTTCATCTTTCTGGAAGGAAGGGGCTTCACGGCCTTCACATGGTGGGGATCTGTCTGCACGGCCTCCACGAGCGCTTCCACCTTCGCCGCATCCACGCCCGCAAAGGAGACCGGCTCTTTTTTCCGGAAGATTTCACCCATCTGTCCCAGACGTTCATAGCCTCCCGGCTTTAACAGGGTGGTAGCCACTGTCACCGGCCAGATTCCCGCGTCCACAATTTTTTCTATATTCAGTGCATCCGCGCCTCCGGAGTACGAGATGCGCAGCTTCCCGTCAAAGTCTTTTGCCAGCTTCATGGCCACGGACATAGAGAGGGGATACAGGGATTTTCCGGACATGTACATCTCCGTGCTGGGAAGCTCCCCATTCTTTACATCCACGGGGAATGTATTGGTAATCTTCACGCCGAACTCCAGGCCCTTCTCCCGGGCCAGAGCCATCAGGCGCTCCAGCATGGGCACCGCATCTCTATACTGGAGATCATCCTTAAAATGAAAATCCCCAAAGGCTACATAGTCATAGCCCATACGATCCATGATGTCCCGGGCATATTCATACCCCAGAAGGGTGGGATTGCACTTGATAAACGTGTGCACACCCTTCTCTTCCAGCAGGTATCTGGCAATCCGCTCAATCTCCTGAGGCGGACATCCGTGGAGAGTGGAAAGCGTGGCGCTGTCCGTGATCTTGGCCGGCACCGCCGCCGCATCCTCTTTGGTAAAGTACCGGAAGCGGTCCGCATGCTCCAGGAGCCACTGGCGGCATTCCTCAAAAACCGGCGTCTGCGACGCGTCCTTCATCCCTTCGATAAACCGGTCGATCTTCTCCAGCTGAATGCCCTCCAGGTCGTAACCCACAGACATATTGAACTGGAAGCCGTCCATGTCCCCCAGCCCGTACTCCTTTGCCAGAACCCGGCAGGCAAACCAGGCCTTCACATACTCGTCAAACGCCTGGGGCACATAGAGCTCCGTGGACCACTCGCAGTTATAGCACTCATCCTCCGCCCGGATGCACGGCTTGGCCACAGGAAGATCCTCCCCATCGATCTTCTGGACTGTTTTCAGTTCAAAAAAGCGGCTGCCGGCCAGATAGGCCGCCACAATGTTCTGCGCAAGCTGGGTATGGGGCCCTGCCGCAGGCCCCAAAGGCGTTTCCAGCCTTCTCCCAAAGATTTCATAGTGTTTTTGCGGATCCGCCTTAAAAAATTTGCGGATTCCGAAAATACTCCCCTTCTCATGCTCTTCCAGGATCCATTCCATCATCTTCCCAAAAGGCATGGGCGTCATTTTATCACTCATCTTCTTCCTCCTCCTGTCTGCGGGGCAGGCCTGCCGCCCCCTGCTGCCGCACGCCCGCCGGTTCCCATCTTCCGGCGCACCGGCCGGCGCGCCGCCTGTTTCAGCACCCGTTGATGGAGCGGGCCAGCTTCGCCGCCTCTTCCCGCGCCTCATACAGCACCTTCTCTTCGTCTACTCCGATAACCTCCCGGTCCTTCATGAGTACCTTTCCATTGCACACAGTCGTCACCACGCTGCGCCCTGTAAGTCCAAAGACAATGTGGCTGTTCACATTGGAGGCATCCATCGGCGTCCTGGGCACGTAGTCCGCCACAATCACATCCCCGGCAGCCCCCTCCTTTAAAATACCCAGAGGCTGTTTAAAATACCGGCCCGCAATCTCCCGGTTCCCCTCAAAAAGCATCTTCGGAACCTCGCTCCAGGCCGCATTCGCATCGCAGAGATGGTGCTTGTGGAGCACATTCGCCACCTTATAAGACTCCAGCATATCCTGGGTATAGCCATCGGTTCCCAGACCGGTGAGAATTCCCCGGTGCACCAGCTCCATAGTCGGCGGACAGCCGCAGGCATTGCCCATATTTGATTCCGGGTTATGCACCACCATGGTGCCCGTATCCCTTATCAAATCCATCTCATGGGAATTAATGTAGATACAGTGGGCCAAAAGCGTCTTCTCCCCCAAAATATTCCAGTCCATCAGCCGGTCCACAATGCGCTTCCCGTAATGCTTCAGGCAGTGATGCAGGTCCTCAATCCCCTCTGCCACGTGAATGTGATACCCCGCGCCTTCCGGCTTGTGCTCCGCTGCCAGAGCCATGGTCGCATCCGAGATCGTAAACTGGGCATGCATGCCCATCATGCCCGCAATCATACCGCTCTCATCCTTCATGGCATGGCGGATCCAGGCCGCATTCTCCAGCACTGCCTCCCGCGCCTTGTCCTTTCCGTCCCTGTCTGAAATCTCGTAGCACAGGCAGGCCCTGACGCCGAATTCCTCCGCCGCGTCCTCAATGGCAAACAGGCTGTCGTGAATCTGCCCAAAACTGGCGTGATGGTCAAATACCGTGGTAACCCCATTCTTAATGGAATCCAGGAATGTCACCCTGGCGCTCTGGCGTGTCTGCTCATTTGTCAGATGCCGGTCAATGGTCCACCACATGCCGTCCAGGATATCCAAAAACCCCTTGGGGTCATATCCCTTGATGGACAGCCCTCTTGCCATGGCGCTGTAAATGTGTTCATGGGCGTTGATAAAGGCGGGCATGATCAGTCCCCCTCTGGCGTCCACAAATTCCCCCTCCGGGAATTCCCTCCGAACCTCCTCCAGAGTTCCAACCTTACAGATCCGCTCTCCGTCTACAGCCACCGCTCCGTTCTCAAAAAAAGGCTGCGCTTCGTCCCTGGTCACCAGGCGTCCGTTTCCAATAATCAGCATGCAAAACCCTCCTCTCTTACCCCTATACTACCATCTTGAACCCCTATTTGCAAGCACAAATACAACTTTTTTTAGTTATGCAAAATTTTTTTGTAAAAACCTCTTGCAATCCAATTTTTTTATGTTATTATGGAATCATAGACAACAAATCATCTTTTTAAAAAATGTCTTTTGTAAAAAACTTACATTTTCCACAGGCATCCAAAAAAGGAGGCATTGCAATGTCATACACCTTAGAACTTCTCAAGCAGCTTGCCGACGGCCTTGCAAGGCAGTTTGGGCCTGACTGCGAAATTGTCATCCACGACCTGACCCATCAGGATCTGGAGCACTCCGTGGCCTACATAAAAAACGGCCACATATCCAACCGCCGGGCCGGGGACGGCCCCTCCAAGGTCGTCCTGGAAACCATGCACAAGGATCCGGCTTCCCTCACGGACCATCTGGGATACCTGACCCGTACATCCGAGGGAAAGATTTTAAAGTCCAGTACCATGTACATCCGGAACGCGGAGGGCACAGCCATCGACTATCTGCTCTCCATCAACTATGACATCACCGGCCTGCTGACCGTGGACCGCTCCATCAAAGCGCTCATTGACACAGAGCCCCAGGAGGATGTCAAAAAGCAGCCGGAACAGATTGTTCACAATGTAAACGATCTTCTGGACAGCCTGATTGAGCAGTCCGTGGCTCTGATCGGAAAACCCGTGGCTCTGATGAATAAGGAAGAAAAAGTGACCGCCATCCAGTTTTTAAACGATGCCGGCGCCTTTCTCATCACGAAGTCCGGTGATAAAGTATCCAAATACTTCGGTATTTCAAAGTTCACCCTGTACAGCTACATTGATGTCAACAGCCGCAAATCATCATCACAAGGAGGATAAGAACAATGGTTCCAACAATCAAATGGGCCGTCAATCACATGCCCAAAACAGAGGACAAAAACCTGTCCCTCATGAGTCTTGCGGAGGCCAAGAAGGCCCGGGCCTTCCACGAAAGCTTTCCCCAGTATGCCAGGACGCCTCTGACGCGCCTGGAGAAAATGGCAGCGTATCTCGGACTTAAAGAGCTCTATGTAAAAGATGAATCCTACCGGTTCGGCCTGAACGCATTCAAGGTTCTGGGCGGTTCCTACGCCATGGCGCGCTACATTGCAAAGGAGACGGGAAAAGATGTATCCGAGCTCCCCTACTCCGTTCTGACTTCCCAGGCGCTTCGCGAAGAATTCGGCCAGGCCACATTCTTCACCGCCACAGACGGCAACCACGGACGCGGCGTCGCCTGGGCCGCCAACCGCTTAGGACAGAAAGCCGTTGTCCACATGCCCAAGGGCACTACGCAGACGCGCCTGGAAAATATTGCCAAAGAGGGCGCGCAGGTGGATATTCAGGAGCTGAATTATGACGACTGCGTCCGCCTGGCTGCCAAGGAAGCCGCAGAGACGCCCCGGGGCGTCATTGTCCAGGATACGGCCTGGGACGGCTATGAAGAAATCCCCTCCTGGATTATGGAGGGCTACGGCACCATGGCCATGGAAGCCGGGGAGCAGCTGGCCGAGGGGGGCAGCGAGCGTCCCACCCACGTATTCGTCCAGGCTGGCGTAGGTTCCTTAGCCGGGGCTGTCGTAGGATATTTTTCAAATCTGTATGCGGATAATCCCCCGGTATTTGTGGTGGTGGAAGCCCAGGCTGCTGACTGCCTGTATCAGGGAGCTGCCGCCGGGGACGGCAAAATCCGCACCGTAGGCGGTGATATGGAGACCATCATGGCCGGCCTGGCCTGCGGAGAGCCCAACACCATTTCCTGGGATATTTTGAAAAATCATGTCAAAGTATTCATCTCCCTTCCCGACTGGGCCGCGGCGGAGGGCATGCGCATGCTGGCAGCCCCCATCAAGGGAGACGCCCCCATCACCTCCGGCGAGTCCGGCGCCGCCCCCTTCGGCGCACTGGCAGCCCTCATGACGAGGGAGGAATACAAAGATCTGCGCGCAGATATTGGTCTGAATGAGGATTCACGGGTTCTGGTCTTCTCCACAGAGGGAGACACGGATCCGGAGCGGTATAAAAACATAGTATGGAAAGGATTGGAGAAATGAGTCTGAATTACGAAAAAATCAAGGAAGCTGCAAAGGGTTACGAGAAAGATATGACAAAATTTCTCCGGGAAATTGTAAAGAACCCCGGGGAGAGCTGCGATGAGAAGGCCCATATCGAGCGGATTGCCGAAGAGATGCGCAGACTGGAATTTGACCGCGTAGAGATCGATCCCATGGGCAATGTCCTGGGCTACATGGGCTCCGGAGAAACGCTCATCGGTTTTGACGCGCACATTGACACGGTAGGAATCGGCAACCGGGATAACTGGACGTTTGATCCCTATGAGGGCTATGAAAATGAGGAAGAGATCGGCGGCCGGGGCGTGTCCGACCAGTGCGGCGGCATCGTGTCCGCAGTCTACGGCGCCCGCATCATGAAAGATCTGGGACTTTTAAATGACAAATACACCGTCCTGGTGACGGGAACCGTCCAGGAAGAGGACTGCGACGGCCTCTGCTGGCAGTATATCATCAACGAGGACAAGGTACGGCCCGCATTTGTGGTATCCACAGAGCCCACGGACGGAGGAATCTACCGCGGCCAGAGAGGACGCATGGAAATCCGCGTGGATGTAAAGGGCGTATCCTGCCACGGCTCCGCGCCTGAGCGCGGGGACAACGCGATCTATAAGATGGCCGATATCCTTCAGGATGTGCGCGCCCTCAATGAAAATAACGCCGATGATTCCACCGAGATCAAAGGGCTCGTGAAGATGCTGGACGAGAAATACAACTCCCAGTGGCAGGAGGCCAACTTCCTCGGCCGGGGCACAGTGACGGTTTCCGAGATTTTCTTCACATCCCCCAGCCGCTGCGCTGTTGCGGACTCCTGCGCTGTTTCCTTAGACCGCCGCATGACCGCCGGGGAGACCTGGGAGAGCTGCCTGGATGAGATCCGCGCCCTTCCCGCTGTGAAAAAGTACGGCGATGATGTGACCGTCTCCATGTATGAATATTCACGTCCCTCTTACACAGGGCTGACCTACCCCATCGAGTGCTATTTCCCCACCTGGGTGATTCCCAAGGACCATCCGGTGACGAAGGCTCTGGAAGAAGCGTATGAGAATCTCTACGGCAGCGAGCGCATCGGCGCGCCGGAAACCCTGCCCATGCGCAAGGCCCGTCCCCTGACCGACAAGTGGACATTCTCCACCAACGGAGTATCGATCATGGGCCGCAACGGCATCCCCTGCATCGGCTTCGGCCCCGGCGCGGAAGCGCAGGCCCACGCCCCCAACGAGAAGACCTGGAAGCAGGATCTGGTAACCTGTGCCGCCGTGTACGCCGCCCTGCCCACCGTGTACTGCAAATAACAGCCAACTATCCGGCAAAAATAAAAAGGAGAGCATATATTTATGAAAACATTACAGGATTATATTGATAAGCTGAATGCGTTAAACTTTAAAGAAATGTACGAGGGAGACTTTTTCCTGACCTGGGAAAAGACCGATGACGAGCTGGAGGCCGTGTGGACCCTTGCGGACGCCCTTCGCTATATGCGGGAAAACAACATTTCCACCAAGGTATTTGAGAGCGGCCTGGGAATCTCCCTGTTCCGCGACAACTCCACCCGCACCCGTTTCTCCTTTGCCTCCGCCTGCAACCTTCTCGGCCTGGAAGTCCAGGATCTGGACGAGGGCAAATCGCAGGTAGCTCACGGCGAGACGGTCCGGGAGACCGCAAACATGATTTCCTTCATGGCGGACGTCATCGGCATCCGCGACGACATGTATATCGGCAAAGGAAACGCTTATATGCATGAGGTGGTGGACTCCGTGACCCAGGGCTACAAGGATGGAATCCTGGAGCAGAAGCCCACTCTGGTCAATCTCCAGTGCGATATCGACCATCCCACGCAGTGCATGGCCGACATGCTCCACATCATCCATGAGTTCGGCGGCCTTGAGAATCTGAAGGGCAAGAAGCTGGCCATGACCTGGGCCTACTCTCCCTCCTACGGGAAGCCGCTGTCCGTTCCCCAGGGCGTGGTTGGCCTCATGACCCGGATGGGCATGGACGTTGTGCTGGCCCACCCCGAAGGCTATGAGATTATGCCTGAGGTGGAGGAAGTGGCGAAGAAGAACGCGGAGAAATCCGGCGGCTCCTTCCGCGTATCCCACGACATGGCCGATGCCTTCAAGGATGCAGACATTGTGTATCCCAAGAGCTGGGCGCCCTTTGCCGCTATGGAAAAGCGCACAAACCTTTACGGAGAAGGCGATACCGAGGGCATCAAGGCTTTGGAGAAGGAACTTCTGGCCCAGAACGCGGAGCACAAGGACTGGTGCTGCACAGAGGAACTGATGAAGACCACAAAGGACGGAAAGGCCCTCTATCTCCACTGCCTGCCCGCGGACATCAACGGCGTGAGCTGCACCGAAGGCGAAGTGGAAGCCTCCGTATTTGACCGCTACCGGGATGCCCTCTACAAGGAAGCCAGCTATAAGCCCTACGTGATCGCTGCCATGATCATGCTGGCCAAGTTTGCGGATCCGGCTGACATTTTAAAGAAGCTGGAAGAGAGAGGCGTTCCCAGAATCTTCAAAGGATGATTGCCATGAGAGATAAAACAAAAAAACGGATTGTCATTGCCCTGGGCGGAAACGCCCTGGGCAACACCCTTCCCGAGCAGATGAAGGCAGTTAAGATCACCGCCCGGGCCATTGTGGATCTCATCGAAGAGGGCTGTGAGGTGATCGTGGCCCACGGAAACGGTCCCCAGGTAGGCATGATCAACAACGCCATGGCCGCTTTAAGCCGGGAGGATGCGAATCAGCCCAACACGCCCCTTTCTGTCTGCGTGGCCATGAGCCAGGCTTACATCGGCTATGACCTGCAGAACGCCCTCCGGGAGGAACTCTACAACCGGGAAATTTACGATATTCCCGTAGCTACCATGATCACGCAGGTACGCGTGGACGCGGATGACCCGGCCTTTGACTCCCCCTCAAAGCCCATCGGCCACTTTATGACCGAAGAGCAGGCCAAACTGGCGGAGGAAAAATACGGCTATATCATGCGCGAGGATGCCGGGAGGGGCTGGCGCCGCGTGGTAGCCTCCCCCAAACCCGCTGAGATCGTGGAGATCGGCGCGATCCGCTCCCTGGTGGAATCCGGTCAGCTGGTAATCGCCTGCGGCGGCGGGGGAATCCCCGTTGTCCGAAAGGGAAATCACCTAAAGGGGGCCAGCGCTGTCATTGACAAGGATTTTGCCAGCGAGCTGCTGGCCGAAGAGCTGGACGCGGATTTTCTTATTATTCTCACCGCGGTGGAAAAGGCCGCAATCAACTTCGGAAAGCCGGAAGAAAAATGGCTGGACGACCTGGACACGGACGAGGCCAGGAGATACATGAAGGAGGGACATTTCGCCCCGGGCTCCATGCTTCCCAAGGTTCAGGCCGCTGTTAAATTTGCTGAATCAAAACCAGGACGCACTTCGCTGATTACGCTGCTTGAAAAGGCAAAAGACGGGATCCAGGGAAAAACCGGCACCCACATACACCTGGCATAGCCGTTCCCGTACGCTTGGACGGCCGCCATTTTCCTGAACATTCCGGCGTACTGCCGGATACCGCAGAATCATTCAGCGCAAAGGAGGCGTTATATATGAACTCAAACACCCGCCAGGCATCCCTTTTTCAGATGGACGGGATCCCGAAAATGACCCAAGCCCTTCCCATGGCTCTCCAGCATGTGGTAGCCATGATTGTGGGATGCGTCACTCCCGCTATCATTATCTCCGGCGTAGCAGGCCTTGAGACAGCTGACCGGGTAATCCTGATCCAGGCTTCCCTGGTAGTCTCTGCCCTGTGTACCCTCTTGCAGCTCTTTCCCATCGGAAACCGGGAAGGCCTTCACCTGGGTGCCGGGCTTCCCGTAATCCTCGGCGTGAGCTTTGCCTATGTACCCAGCATGCAGGCCATCGCAGAGGTCTCCGGCGTATCCGCCATCCTGGGAGCCCAGATTGTGGGCGGCTTTTGTGCCATTCTGGTGGGTCTGACCATCAAAAAGATACGGAAGTTTTTCCCGCCCCTTATCGCCGGAACCGTCGTATTTACCATCGGCCTGTCTCTGTATCCCACCGCCATCAATTACATGGCGGGAGGTTCGGGACAGCCCGGCTATGGCTCCTGGCAGAACTGGCTCGTGTCCATCTTCACCCTTACCGTAGTGACGGTACTGAACCATTTTGCCAAAGGCTTTTTAAAACTGGCCTCCATCCTTATCGGCATGATCGCGGGCTACCTCTTTTCCATCCCCTTCGGGATGGTGAGTCTAAACAGCGTAGGCGAAGCCGGCATTTTTCAGGTTCCGGAGCTGCTTCATTTCGGCATCACCTTTGAGGCTTCGGCCTGTGTGGCGCTGGGACTCCTCTTTGTAATCAACTCGGTCCAGGCCATCGGCGACTTCTCCGCTACCACGGCAGGCGGCTTAAACCGGGAACCCACCACCCAGGAACTTCAGGGTGCCATCCTGGGATACGGCGTATCCAACATCATCGGCGCATGCCTTGGATGCCTTCCCACAGCGACCTACAGCCAAAACGTAGGCATCGTGGCCACCACCAAAGTGGTGAACCGTGTAACCCTCGGGCTGGCCGCTCTCATTATCCTGGTGGCCGGCCTGTTCCCCAAATTTTCCGCCTTGCTCACCACGATTCCCTATGCGGTGCTGGGCGGAGCCACAGTCTCTGTCTTTGCTTCTATTGCCATGACCGGCATGAAGCTGGTGATGACAGAGGACATGAATTACCGCAACACCTCCATCGTGGGATTGGCGGCGGCACTGGGCATGGGCGTATCCCAGGCCTCAGCCTCCCTGTCCGCCTTCCCGGAATGGGTCACAACCATATTCGGCAAGTCCCCGGTGGTCATCGCTACCCTGGTGGCTATTTTCCTGAATGTGACTCTGCCGAAGGAGAAGGAAAAGGTTGCGCGGGATACATAGGCAGACATCGGCGGCTAAAAAAGACAGTCCCATGAAATTCCGGACATTTCAAGGTCTCGGTTTTTCGCGGGGCTGTCTTCTTTTTTAAGTATCTCCATGAAAAAGGCATGTATTTGGTATTCACATATGATATACTATGAATAAGAAAATAAAACTTATCCCAACATATGTATTGATTTTATGGATGGACTGGTCTATAATAAACAGACTCGCAGGGAAGGAGGCATTCCTATGGAAAAAGTATTATGCGTAGCCAAAGCATTTAATGATTTATTCAGGGCAGAAAATGGTACCGATATGGATCAGATGAGGATGCATAAGATGATGTACCTCGCACAGCGTGAATCTCTTATGTACAACAAAAAGCCGCTCTTTGCCTCAGAGTTTCAGGGCTGGAAATATGGACCTGTTTTAGTTGAAGTGCGAAATGAATATATGACAGGAAATATGTTCCGCTCCGTATCAGAACCCCTTTCATCCGCAGCAGAAGAACTGGTGAAATCTGTTTATCAGCGATATAAAAAGTTCTCTTCCTGGAAGCTCAGCAGCCTTTCCCATGGAGAACTCTCCTGGAAATGCTCACGGGATGGATTGGATCCGGAAGAAAACGGAACGGTTGCATTAAAATTAGCGGATATGCGGGTTGATGCTGCCCGCGAACTTTTGAGAAGAAAAAAAGAAGGAACGACCCATTAAAAAGAAGGTGAGCTGCCATCAATATACAAGAGCAAAAAGAATGGCTAAAATCCCGTCTCCGTATTGAACGCTTAACTTCATCGGAATCCAATCGGGAGCAGATTAAAAAGTTTCTGGCAGATAGGCATGGAAAAACTCTGGAACAATATTTAAAAGAAACAGCATGGGAAGAAGACATGAACGGCGGTACCAAAGTTTATCTAGTAAAAGATAGGTATTCCGGGGAGATTGTCTTCTTCTTTGCATTAAAAGCCGGCCTTTTATACAAAGATATCGCCGATGATGAACATGAACTCAGCGAAAAAGAGAGAGAAATTATCAATCTTTGTATTGAATATCACTTGGACAACAGCAGTGATTTGACAGAGGATGATGTCTTTCGTTGGTATGAGGATGAAGCACTGGACAAAGACAAATTGAGAAGGATTATCCAGGAAAGGCTGGATATAAAATTAACTGCAAAAAGTGATCAGGACAAAACGGAAGAGGGTTCTAATATTGTTCGGGTCTCGAAAACCTTTCCAGGAATTGTTCTGACCCATTTTTGTAAAGGTAATCACGACTGTCTTCAGCAAAATCTGTCATTTCCATTGGGATTTTACGTTTTTTGGGAAATCATCATCAAAACAGTTTTGACAATTGCTTCCATGTTAGGCTGCCAATATCTCTATCTATTTGCTGCCGATCATACAGAATTCGAAGTGGATCTGCCGTCGTTAAATGATTTTATCTATCTTGATGCCGACGATGAGCCGAATCAGAAAATACTTACCTATAAACTGGTGGAGTATTACAAAAATGAATTAAAATTTGAAGAAATACACGGACTGTCTAAGCACTCTGATATTGAGTTTTAGCTATGTGACGATCATGCAGATGAAATCTGTAAACGATCAGGGGCAGGACTTTGTATAAGCCGCTGCCCCTGTTTAAGATCATTTTTGTCGAAGTTCTCGCCAATCACTACTCAATCGCAAACTCCACATTCACCTGCGCTTCCACGCTCACCTGGCCGGGCATGACTCCCATATCCATGGCAGCTGCAGCCGTCTCCTCCACAGCCCGAGCCCCTGATCCGCTGTAGTTGGAATACCGGACTTCCGGATTATAGCCGTACTCCTCCACATTGACAATTCCCACCACGGACTTGCCGCTGGCCTCCGCAATCGCCTGGGCCTTTGCCTGGGCAACGGCAATAGCCCCTTTTAGCGCCTCCTGGTAGCTGGCATCGTAATTGCTGGAGAAGTAGCTCACCGTATCAATCTGGTTCACCCCCGCAATCACAGACTCCGACAGGATGGATCCCGCCTGGTCAATGGGAATATCGGAGACCGTAATCCGAGTTGTCATCTCATACCCCGTAATGTTCTGGGTTCCCGAATTCCAATCATAAATCGGATTCAGCCCGTAAGCCGATGTCTGAATCGAAGTTTCCTCCACTCCCAGGCCCTTTAGCGTCTCAATGGTTCTGTTCAGATTCTCCGCGTTTTCCGACTGGCACGCATCCGCCGCATCCGCCTGGGTATACACCGCGTATTCAATCTGGGCCATATCCGGCACCACCTTGACCTCCTCCTGGCCGGTCACAGCAATGGTGTTGCCTGCGCCCTCCACATTCTCCACCCGGATGGTGTCCGGCACGGAAACCGCCCCTGTGGTGCTGGCCCCTGCTGCGCCGCATCCCGCCGCGCCGAGTATGGAGGCGGCCACTGCCGCCGTGACTGCCGCCGCTGTCATCATTCTCTTTTTGCTCTGTTTCATACTGCTGTTCCTCCCTGCAATCATCTTCTTTTTCTGATAATATCCGCAGCGGGAAGCATCCGCCGCCGGGACATTCATCTGATACAGACAGTATACCAACTTCAGGAAAAACAGGTATTTCTTTTCTCTTAATATATGGGGAAGGTTTTCTTGCTAAATTCTTGCAGTTCTTTTTCATATGACGCAGCAGTCCGAAAAACGTTGCGCCTCTTGACATCCTCCCATAAATCTGCTACGATACAAGAGCATCAAATGCATCCTAATTCGTCATGACGCCAGAGGCGGCACGGAAGTTTGTTCTGCAGGGAGCAGTATTTTTCGGGGTTGTACTGGTTTCGACGGGGGTCATGCAGCTGGTGAAGCTATCCCCATGCAATGGGTCAAATGGCAAACCTAAATATAAACGCTAACGACGAATTAGCATACGCTGCTTAATTGCAGCTGTCGGCCTTAGAGCACCCACACTTTAAGATCCCGGCATCGACGATGTGGGAAACGACGCATGCAAAGCTTTGCGCATGCGGGCGTATTATGAAGCTACCGAAACCATCCGGGTGTCCTTTCTCTGGTGGCAGAGGGAATGAAAAATAAAGGACTATGATAGTAGAAGAACAGGGAATTGATTTTCGGACAGGGGTTCGATTCCCCTCAGCTCCACTTTTTAAAAACCTTGTATTTACGGGAAAGCCGCGTATTTACAAGGTTTTTCTTGTTGCAGTATTGCCGCGGACGTCCCGGCAGAAAGGAATCTTTATGAACACAGATATTTTACATACGCCTTCTTTTCATCCTACGGGCCGTGAGCGGGTTGTTATACTGGGCGCCGGACAGTTCGGCCAGGCGGCCCTGGCCCTGTTAAATCAGGAAAATCTCCATATTCTGGCCTTTGGGGACAATAAAGAAAGTCTCTGGGGAACCCATATACACAGATTTGCCGTCATGTCCGTGAAAGAGTCCCTGACTCTCTCCCCGGATCTGCTTCTCATCAGCGTCGCAGATGCGGTTCGCAGCGAAAGTCTTGCTTCCCAGGCCCGGTCTCTCGGTTTTTCCGGCCCGATTCTTTATATGAGCCGTCTTCATCAGTATTTCGACGTCCGCAGCGCCGTGCTGTGGCGCCTGGGGGAATCCTTAAAAAGCCGGGGCGTGCCCGGAGCTCTGGCGGAGCTTGGCGTATACAAGGGAGATACCGCCTGGAAGCTCAACACTCTGTTTCCCGACCGGAAGCTTTACCTTTTCGACACATTCCGCGGCTTTGACGCAAGGGATGTAGAAAAAGAAAAAAAACGCGGACTCTCCCGAGCGGAGGAGGGGGATTTCTCAGATACCAGCCCCGAGGCGGTTTTAGCCCGTCTTCCCTTCCGCGAACAGGCCGTGATCCGGCAGGGATATTTTCCTGACACATCCATCGGACTGGAGGATGAACGCTTCGCCCTGGTAAGCCTGGATGCGGATCTTTTCGCTCCAATCCTGACCGGACTTGCCTTTTTCTACCCGCGCCTCAATCCCGGCGGAGCCATCCTGCTCCACGACTTCGGAAGCCAGCGCTTTCCGGGCGCTGCCAGAGCTGTGGCAGAATACGAAAAAACTCACGGCCCGCTGCCCCTGGTTCCGCTGTGCGATCTTCACGGGAGCGCTGTGATTCTGCGGCCGTAAGAGCAGAAACACATTGCGCTCCCCCCTCCTGCCGTGTTATGATAAAAACAGATGTTAATTTTTAAGAAAGAAGGATCTGCATATGAAAAAGCTTTTGTTGTTCCTGGCCAGCACGCTTATGGCTGCGTCCATGTCCCTCGTCTCCCTGGCCGGATCCTGGCAGCAGGATACGTACGGCTGGCGGTATCTCAATGACAACGGAACCTATTCCTCTTCTTCCTGGCAGTGGATCGATGGAAATGGGGACGGCATTGCGGAGGATTACTATTTTGATGCCAATGGCTACTGCCTGATGAACGGAACTGCTCCTGACGGCAGCACGGTAAACGCGGACGGTGCCTGGACCGTAGACGGTGTGGTGCAGACCCAGGTTTTGTCCTCTCAGGCCCTTCTCCCTCCTGCGGTTTCCGAAACACTTCCCGTTTCCCCAGAGGCCGCACAGATTCCCGAGGCGATTCCTCAGACCGCAGCCGACGCCGAGCCTATTGCAGCCACCGTATGGCTTTCCCGCACCGGCAGCAAATACCACTCCAATCCATCCTGCAGCAATATGAAAAATCCAATAGAATCCACACTTGACCAGGCCATTGCCCAAGGACGGGATGCGTGCTCCAAGTGCTGGTAAGAATTCAGAATTAAGCCGGAATTCCTGCGGGATCGTCTCCTTTTTTCGTATCCCCCATATGTTTTCCCAGAACAATGGGTAACGTGCCAACGGTGTAACATCAAGGCATTTTCACGCTTCGCAAAAAATTCAGGCACAAAAAAATTCACAGTCAAATTAGCACTCACCTATTGACAGCGCTAACAAACGTGCTATAATAAAGGCATGTTCAAAAAAACATGCCTGCCGGATACAGCCGCTGGCCGCGGCATCCATCCCGCCGGGCTTTAAGGAGGATATCGATATGATGTTAATACCCAGAAGAAACTATGGACTGAACCTGTTGGATGACTTTTTCAATGACCCCTTTTTCTCCGGCTCCTCAGACAAGGCGGATGATGCAAAGAGGCTTCCGGTGATGCGCACGGACATTCGGGAGACCGAGGCTAATTATATTCTGGAGATTGAGCTGCCGGGATTTAAAAAAGAGAATATCCAGGCGGAATTAAAGGACGGCTATCTGACTGTGACGGCCGCCGCTGAAAAGTCCGCTTCCGAAGGGACACTGGTGCACCAGGAGCGCTATTCCGGCTCCTGCAAGCGGACCTTCTATGTAGGCGATGCCCTTCGCCAGGAGGACATCCACGCTTCCTTTGAAAACGGCCTTCTGCGGCTTCGTATTCCCAAGGAAGCGCCCAAGGTAGAAGAGACGCCCAAGTACATCAATATTCTGTAAGCCATTAGAAACGTGCGCCGCCAGGCGCACATAAAAGGAAGCGGTGAGCTGCTGCATTTTCTGCACAACTCGCCGCTCTCTTTATTTCCGCAGGGATTTGGCTAAATCCTGTCTCAAATTCCATCCCCCCATATCCGCTCCCCGTCCTTGACCGTGGCCAATACCCGGATATCCCGCAGGTTTTCCGGCGGGGTCTTTAACGGGTCTGCAGAAAGGAGGGCAAAATCCGCCCTTTTTCCGGGAGAAATGGTACCCTTCTCTTCCTCCTCAAAATACTGCCATGCCCCATTGGCCGTGACGGCACGAAGGGCGTCCCACACAGGAATCCGCTCCTCTTTTCCCAGAATCCGCCCGTCCCGTGTCAGGCGGTTTACGGCACACCACAAAGTTTCCAGCATATCCGGCCGGATTACCGGGCTGTCCTGGTGCAGGGTAAAAGGAATCCCCAGAGCCAGGGCCGAGCCCGCCGGGCTGATGCGGCTGGCCCGCTCCCAGCCAAAATTGCGCACATGATCCTCGCCCCAGTGGTACACATGGGCCAGAAAGAAGGAGGGGATCATGCCCAGGGCCTTTAACCGCGCGAGCTGATCCAGGCCCAAAAGCTGGGCGTGAATCATCACCGGACGGTCATTTCCCGGCGTACGGCCCCCGGCACGCTTTTCCCGTTCTGTCCGCTCTTCTTCCGCTGCCTGCTCCCAGCAGTCCAGATACTGGCCGCAGGCTCCATCCCCGTTGCAGTGGGCCAAAAGCTGCATCTTGCTTTCCCTGGCTTTTCGGATGGCATCCCGAACCGCCTCGTCCGTCATGGTACCGTACCCCCGGTAGTCCGCAGGCTGTCCCTCCTGTGGCTCGTAGGGTGCCCGCATCCAGGCCGTCCGCCCCTGGGGAGAGCCGTCCAGGAAAATTTTGCAGCCGCCCAGCTTAAAATGATTCCTGTACTGCCGGATATTCTCCCGGAAAGCATCCATCACCTGGTCCGCCTGCCCCATATCCGCATAGCCCACAATATCCAGCTTGAGAATCCCCGAGGCCAGAAGCGCCTTATACAGGGGCGCCAAATCGAGCGGCATCATCCCCTCCTGGGCCGTGGTAATGCCGCAGGAAGCGTAAAGCGCCTGCGCCCGCCCGTACGCCTCCAGGTATGCCTGGATGGAAGGCATGGGAACCCTGCGAAGAAAGCCCACAAAGGCATTCTCCTCCATATACCCCGTGGGGCCCTCCGCGTCCTTTTCAATCATCCCTCCAGCCGGGGCGGGCGTGTCCGCCCGTATCCCTAAGCACTCTAGGGCCCGGGTATTAAAGCATCCCATATGGCCGGACTGGTGCTTCAACACCAGAGGATTTTCCGGAGCGGCCTCATCCAGAACCTGCCGCCGGGGATGCGTTCTTTCCTGAAGGCGGTTGTGGTCATAGTCCGAGGCGGTTACCCACTGTCCCGGGGCTACCTGATTTCCCCGGATAAACCGCTTCACAATACGGATAATATCCGAAAATGTTTCTGCCTCGGACAAATCCGCTTCCAAATTTTTTCCCGCGCAGGCCGTAAAATGGCTGTGGGGATCAATAAAGCCCGGAATCATCGTACGCCCCTGCAGATCTGCCAGATGCGCCTCCTTTGATGCCTGCGCCTTGACCGCATCGAAGGAACCTCTCGCCTTAATTCTTTCCCCCTCCGTCAGAACGGCCTCCGCATAAGGCGCGTTCCGCTCCTCCATGGTAATGATTGTTCCATTATAATAGAGAATCTGCCCCATCGTTTCTTCTCCTCTCCCGGCGCGGGCCGTCCCGCAGCCGGCATTCCCCCTGCCAATCTCTACAGGCAGGAGGCAAACTCCTCCAAAAGTTCCTCAAACAGCCGCAGCGCTTCCTCCACCGGCTCCGGCCGCTCCATATCGACACCAGCCCGCTTTAAAAGATCCACCGGTTTTGCCGAGCAGCCTCCCTTAAGGAAATTCTTATAACCCTCCAGTGCCCCCGGCTCCCCTTTGAGAATCCGGCTGCTGATAGCCACAGCCGCGGAAAAGCCCGTGGCGTACTGGTACACATAAAAAGGCGTATAGAAATGGGGAATCCGCTCCCACTCATAGTCAATCTGGGAATCCACCGCAATCTCCGGGCCGAAGTAATCCGCATTCAGCTTGTGATAAATCTGGCACAGGGCGCCGGCCGTCAGGCTTTCCCCGGCAGCAGCCCGCTCATGCACGATTTTCTCAAACTCCGCAAACATGGTCTGGCGGAATAAGGTTCCCCGGAAACTCTCCAGGAAATGATTCAGCAGGTAGGCCCGCTCCGTTTTATCTTCCGCTTTTTCCAGAAGATGGCGTATTAACAGCGCCTCATTGCAGGTGGAGGCCACCTCCGCCACAAAAATCTTGTATCCCGCGTAGGTATAGGGCTGATTGTGATCCGAGTACCAGGTGTGGATGGAGTGGCCCATCTCGTGAGCCAAAGTGAACACATCATTGAGCGTGCCGTGGAAGTTTAACAGCACGTAGGGATGGCTCCCGTAGGTTCCCCAGGAATAGGCCCCGCTGCGCTTGCCCTCATTTTCATACACATCAATCCAGCGGTTAGAGAACCCTTCCTCCAAAATAGCCCCATACTCCTCCCCCAGCGGTTTTAATCCCTCCCGGACAATGGACTTGGCCTCTTCAAAGGAAAAATGCCGGTCCGCCTCCTTCACCAAAGGCACATAGAGGTCGTACATGTGCAGCTCCTCAAGGCCCAGCGCTTTTTTTCGCAGTCCCGCATAGCGGTGGAGGCCTTCCATATGGCTGTGAACCGCCTGAAGCAGATTGTCATAGACCGCCTCGGGCACCTCATTTTCCCCCAGATAATACTGACGGCTGGAGGCATAGCCCCTGGCTCTGGCGTAAAACACCGCCTGCTTGGCATTGGAGGCAAAATTGGCGGCCAGCGTGTTGGAAAACTGGGCATACATGCTGTAAAGGCTCAAAAACGCGTCCCGGCGGATTCTCCTGTCCTGATTCTCCATCAAAGAAATGTAATTGCCGTGGGTTACGGGAAGCGCCTGCCCGTTCTCCCCGGTAATTGGCGGAAATTTTACATCCGCATTGTTGAACATAGTAAAGATCTGGCTGTAGCCCTGGGTTGCGTCCTGGGACTGGGCCAGAAGGAGCTCCTGCTCCTTTGGCAGGGTATGCGCCTTTTTCTCTAAAATCTGATCCAAAACCCGGTCAAAATGGCGGATACCATTGTCCGACCGCCGGTACTCTTCCAGAATCTTTTGGGGAATGGACAGGATTTCCGGCACCACGAAAGCCGATGCCTCCCCTGCCTTAAAGGAGAGTGTCTGGGCCCGTGAAAACATATCCTGGTATGTCTCCTTTGCCGTGTCTTCATCTGACCGCATCCGCGCATATACATAGAGACGCTCCAGCTTCTCGGACAGAGCATCGTCGAAGGCCAGACAGCCGTAAAGCATGTCCGCGGACTCCTCGAGCTTTCCCTGAAATTCCCCGTATCCCTTGATTTCTTCCTGGGCCTGGGCGTAAAGCTCCTCCCATCGGGCATCGCTCTCCACCATGTCCTCCAGCCTCCAGGTGTCCTTCTCTTCTATTTCCCAGCGTTTCTTCAATGTATTTCCTCTCCTTTCCCTTCCTTAAATCATTCCCGAAACCAACGGCACCACAATCACGGTCAAAAGTCCCGCGACCGCGATGGACAGGCTGCTCATCGCGCCTTCTACCTCTCCCATCTCCAAAGCCTTGGCCGTTCCCACCGCGTGGGCGCTGGTGCCCAGCGCCAGCCCCTTGGCCACCGGGTGGCGGATTCCGGCCAAACGCAGAACGGTCTCCCCGATAATATTTCCCGTAAGGCCCGTGACCGCAATGCTGATAACCGTCAGCGTGACGAGGCCGCCGGCCTCCTCGCTGACGCCCATTCCGATGGCTGTGGTGATCGACTTTGGCAGAAGCGTCACGTAATGAAGATGGGTCAGCCCCATCACCCGGCACAGCAGGAAAATACTCACCGTGCTGGCCGCAACCCCCGCGGCGATTCCCGCGGCCACCGCCGCACCGTGCTCTTTTAACAGGCGGAGCTGTTTGTACAGGGGGATTGCCAGGCACACGGTAGCCGGGGTCAAAAGCCAACTCAGATAGGACGCACTCTTATTATATGTGTCATAATCCAATCCTACTCCCAAAAGATAGGCGATTACCAGAGCAGAACTGACCAGCAGGGGATTTAAAATAGCAAGCTTGGTCTTATCCCGCAGCCAGCTCCCGAACAGATAGGCCGCCACACTGATAAAAAAACCAAAGTACTGGGACTGCTCGGACAGCCACTTTACACACTCTCTCATTTGCTCGTCCTCCCCGCATCTTTTGATTTTCCGGCCTTATTTTCCTCGGATCCCATGACTAGCTGGGCCGTCCAGCCCGTCACGCACATGACCACCACGGTGGACGCCAGGATAATCAGGAGAAATGGCACAAGCACGGCCCGCAGCTCCTCCAGGCACTCCACCACGCCCACCATGGATGGGATGAACATAAGGGACATGCTATCCAGCAGGAAATTTCCTGTCCCCTCCACGCTCTCCAGCTTTACCGCTCCGCTTATCAGGGCCGCCAGCATCAGAAACAGCCCGTACACTCCCGCCGGTACCGGCAGAGGCAGGACGCTGCCCAGGATTTCCCCGGCCAGGGTCATTCCCGTAATTATACATGTCTGTTTGACGTATTTCATAGATCAATTTCCTCCTATGGCATATTTTGCCGCATACAGTCTCCATTCTACCACCCGGGAAGGGAGGTTGCAAGGCTGTTTATTTCTGCGCGGGTATAGTAAAATAGTATACAGTGACCGGGGAAGGAGGGGAAGCCATGAAAGAATACCATTATTCCTATAAAAAAAGCAGCATGAATATTGCGCTTGAACAGTACGTTTACCGAATCGGAACCTATCACTACAACTGGCACCGGGATTTGGAGCTTTTGACAGTGCTAAACGGCAGGGCGGAGGTCTGTGCTGGGGGAAGCCGCTGGCTTTTAAAGGAGGACGACATCATCCTGATCAACTCCAACCAGGGCCATACCACCCTTGCGGAGGGCGCCGACACCGTAGCCATGATCCTGCATCTGGACCCTGACTTTCTGAAAGACTATTATGAAGATGTGGAGTATTTATCCTTCCGCATCTGCTCCGCAGGCGCCCCCCAAAAGCAGGATATATTTGGGCGGATCCGCCGGGATCTGGCGTGGATGATGCTGGAGGCGGAACGGGAAGCGCCGCAAAGCCGCCTCCTGTTCGAGCTGGCCTTTTTTGATCTTCTCTATACAATGGTTTCGGAATTTCCGCCGGAGCGCATGCAGTCCGCAGCCTTTAAGGCAAACCAAAAGCAGATGGATTCCGTGAACAAGATGATCAAATATATCAACAAAAACTATTATAAAAAGCTCTCCCTGGACACTCTGGCCCGGGAAAGCGGATACAATGCGGGCTATGTTTCCCAGCTTTTTAAAAATTATGTGGGAATTAATTTTTATGACTATCTCACACGGATACGTCTTCGGGAGGCTACCCGGGCTTTAAGCCAATCGGATAAAACAATCCTGGAAATTGCTCTGGATCACGGGTTTTCCGACCTGAAATCCTTCAACAGCAATTTTAAGGAAAATTTCAAGAAATCCCCCACGGAATACCGAAAGCTCTTAAACACGGAAAACCGCGGGAACGACCTATTTTTTAAACAAAAATTTCTGGAGGCAGGCGATCCCCTTGTCTCGAAAAAACTGCATGAATACCTGAAATACGTGTATTACAGCGCGGATGGGCGCCAGGCGCTTCAAGAGCAGATCCACGAAATGAAAACCGTTCTCGACAGCCAGGCCCGGCTCATGGAGCGGCTTGCCGCAGAATTGACGAAAGCGGCAGCCGATACCAAAGAAAAATTGTAACACATCCGTCCTACGGAAAAAACCGGCAATCTGCAAAATTTCCCCCGGGTGATTTTGCAGGCTGCCGGTCTTATTTTTTCAGGCAGACCGCGGCGGCTGCGGACGGCACATCCTTGTATTTTCAACATTTTTCGCGAAATTGCCGGGGAAATTTTTTAGAAAGATATTCCTTCTCCCCGTCCCTTCCTCTCTCTCATTCCCCCTGCACGCAGTTCACAAATCGTAAAGAAACGGATAGTTTGCGTTTGGCTAATTATGCTATTATCAAGCCACAGAAAGGGGAGAGTTACATAAATAACACACAACTTCCGATTCCTCTTCAAAATCTATTTCAGCAAAAAAGATATAGGAGGCCAAAAAATGTTAACTGTACTTGCCTTGGCAATGATCGTCCTGTTCATTGTCCTGCTGTCAGCCAAAAAGCTGTCCGTCTTCGCGTCGCTCACTCTGGTGCCCCTGGTGTTCGGGCTAATCGCCATCGCAGTGACAAATCACGGGATCATGGATCTGTTTGCCTGGATTGAGAAGGGAATCTATTTCTCCGCAGATCCGGATACGGGAAAGGTATCCTGGGGTGTCATCTCCCCGGCCATGACCATCCTGTTCTCCATCCTCTACTTTGACATCATGCTGGGAGTCGGGCTTTTCGACCCGGTAGCGGAGTTCTTCATCAAGAAGGCCAAGGGAGATCCCTTAAAGGTCATTCTCTCCACCGTCATGGTGGCCAGCGTGGTGGCCTTCAACGGCGATACCACAACAACCATTATTATCTGTATTTCCGCTTTCATCAGCCTGTACCGGCAGATGAATCTGAAGCTCAGCTACCTGGCAATCGTGATTGTGGCTCCCATCGGCATCTGGAACATGCTTCCCTGGGGAGGCCCCACCATCGCCTCCGCCACAGCCCAGGGCGTGGAGATCAATGAGCTGTTTGCCGCCATTCTTCCCGGCCTTCTGGCCGCCCAGGTGGTTGTGATTCTGCTGGCCGCCCGCCTTGGCTTTAAGGAGAGGAAGCGCTTAAACTACACCACAGCCCAGGGAAAGGGAATTTCTGACGAAAGTATCCAGGAAATGTTAAAGGCAGTCCGCGACAAGGATCCGGAGCTGAAGCGGCCCAAGCTGTTTGTATTCAATCTTCTTCTGACTCTGGCTGCCCTGGTGCTCCTAATTCAGGGGGAAATCCACGGCTCCATTATCTTCATGCTGGGCTCCGCCATCGCCCTGGTAGTCAACTACAGGGATGTAAAGCTCTGTTCTGACCGCCTGGAGGATCTCGCGCCGGATGTGCTGCCCACCGCCATCATTACGATGGGAGCCGGTGTATTTTCCGGCGTGCTCTCGGGAAGCGGGATGGCAAATGCCCTGGCAAATACCATCGCGTCCCTGATTCCCACCTCTCTGAGTACCCACATGGCGCCTGTGTACGCCGTTATCGCGGCGCCGGCCATCTGCTTTCTGCCCCAGGACGCTTTCTACTTTGGAATCGCCTCGGTGTTAAAGGATGTGATGGGCCAGTTTGGCATCACCCCGCTTCAGTCCGCGGTGGCGTCCATGGTAGGCCAGTCCTTCCGGCTGGTAAGCCCCGTGATCCCCGCCCTGTATATGCTCTGCGGGGAGACCAAGATGAACTTCGTGGACTTCCAAAAAGAGTATGCGATCAACTTCGGCTGGGTGGTACTCATTGTTTATCTGGTTGTATTTGGGCTCACGGGGATGCTTCCCTACTAGCCTATGGAACTATGAAATGGACGGCGGCATCCTCTTGTCCGCCGACCTGAATTGCTGCGATAAAATGCATTTTCAAATAAATTTAAGGAGGTTGTGAAATGAACAAGAAAGAACAAGTGGAACAGCTCACCCGGTATATGGCAAACTTTGTTTCCTATGTCGGGAAGAAGCTGCCGGACGATGTGGAGGCCAAGCTCGCCGAGCTTGCCGAAAAGGAGGACAGCCCGCTGTCCCGGGTGATTTATGACACCATGAAGAAAAACCAGGACCTGGCCATGAAGCTGAACCGGCCCTGCTGCCAGGACACGGGCGTCCTGCAGTTCTGGGTAAAATGCGGCACCGGCTTCCCGCTCATCGGGGAACTGGAGGGGCTCTTAAAGGAGGCCGTCATGCTTTCCACCAAGGAGGCCCCCCTGCGCCACAACAGTGTGGAGACATTTGACGAGTACAACACCGGCAAGAATGTGGGCAAGGGAACGCCCACGGTGTTCTGGGACATTGTGCCGGACAGCGACAAATGTGAAATCTACACCTACATGGCCGGAGGCGGATGTACCCTTCCGGGAAAGGCCATGGTGCTGATGCCCGGCGCGGGCTATGAGGGTGTCACCCGGTTTGTGCTGGATGTGATGACCTCCTATGGCCTGAATGCCTGCCCGCCCCTTCTGGTAGGCGTGGGCGTGGCCACCTCCGTGGAGACTGCGGCCCTTCTCTCCAAGAAAGCGCTGATGCGCCCCCTGGGCAGCCACAATGAAAATGAGCGGGCTGCCTCCATGGAAAAGCTTCTGGAGGACGGCATCAACAAAATCGGCCTTGGGCCCCAGGGCATGGGCGGTAAGTATTCCGTCATGGGCGTACATATCGAGAACACCGCGCGCCATCCTTCCACCATCGGCGTGGCGGTAAATACGGGCTGCTGGTCCCACCGCAGAGGGCATATTATTTTTGATAAGGATCTGAACTATGAAATCACAACACATTCGGGGGTGACGTTATAATGTTGGAGATAAGAGATGGAAAGAAGATTTTGACAACTCCGATCAGCGCGGAGGATTTGGCGGATATCCATATCGGGGATATCGTGTACTTGAACGGAAGCATGACCACCTGCCGGGATGTGGCGCACCGGCGGCTTGTGGAGGGACATCGGGAGCTGCCCGTCAACGTGCGGGACGCGGCCATTTTCCATGCAGGCCCCATCATCCGTCCGCTGGAGAACGACAAGTTTGAGATGGTCTCCGTAGGGCCCACCACCAGCATGCGGATGGAGAAATTTGAAAAGGAATTTGTGGAGCTCACCGGCGTCAAGGTGATCATCGGCAAGGGCGGAATGGGCCCGAACACGGAGTACGCCTGCAAGAATTTCAAGGCCATCCACTGCGTATTCCCGGCGGGGAACGCCGTGGTCGCCGCCACGGAGGTGGAGGAAATCGTGGATGCCCAGTGGCGGGACCTGGGAATGCCGGAAACCCTGTGGCACTGCCGCGTCAAGGAATTCGGCCCCTTAATCGTCTCCATCGACACCGAGGGACGCAACCTCTTTGAGGAGAACAAGGTTGTCTTTAATGAGCGGAAGGAAAAGGTCTACGAGGAAATCTGCAAACACGTAAGCTTTATAAAATAATATCCGATGGCTCGGGACGGAGCAGCTTTTTCAGACGGCTGTTCCGTCCCGGATTGTTTCAAAGCGGCCAACGCGTGTTTTGACATCCGGCCGTTTACTTTCCTGTTTTTTCTGCTAAAATGTAGGTAAATACGTTTGATTTTGTGAAAAGGAGCATACATTATGTACACTTGTGCAGACTGCGGCATACTGGCATGCGCGAAGGAGGAGCGCGGCTGGCTTCCGGTCAACTGTCCCATGCGGGATGAAGAGCTGTTCGCGGATATACTGTCCGCCTACGAGGAACCGGAAACCCGGAAATTTTATATCACTTCCTCCGCCATCGAGGCGGAAGGGTACTGCAAATGGCCCCGGCTGAAGGAGACCATTGAGTTCTGCAAAAAGATGGAATACCATACCATCGGCCTGGCCTTCTGCAAGGGCCTCAAAAAAGAGGCCAAAGTCGTGGCCGAGCTGCTGCGAAGCCACGGCTTTGTGGTGGTCTCCGTGATCTGCAAGACCGGCGGCATCCCTAAGGAGGACGCGGGCATTCCCAAAGATAAGAAAATCCATCCGGATCAGTTTGAGCCCATGTGCAATCCCATCGCCCAGGCCCGGCTCTTAAATTCCCGGCATACGGATTTCAATATCGCCCTGGGGCTGTGCGTGGGCCACGATTCCCTGTTTTACAAGCATTCGGACGCGCTGGTCACTACCCTTGTGGCCAAGGACCGGGTGCTGGCCCACAATCCCTGCGGCGCAATCTACTGCGCGGAAGGGTATTTTAAGGAGCGGCTGTAGCCGTCCGGCCCCGGCGTTTCCATCCTCTGCCGTTTTTTATCACGCTCTCATAAGGAGGCAGGCTTATGCCCATTCTTTGTACCCGCGCTCTCTCCGTCCCCCAGCGGGAGGAAATCCGAATTACCTACCAGCTCTGCTGCCAGGCGGAACCTTTGACGCTCTCCTGTCCGCAGGATGCGGACATATACTGGCTGCTGACCGATGGATCCGGAGCGGTGCTCTCTCTCTTAGCCGCCTGGAAGACAGGAGAAGACCTCTGGGAGTGCTGCGGCTTCACGCGGCCTGCCTACCGCAGAAACGGGTATTTTTCCGCCCTTCTGGAGGAGGCCTGCAAGGAGGGCGCTCCTCTGGAGGAAGCAGATATCCTTTTTGCCGCCGACGGGCACAGTCCGGACGCAGCCAAATGCCTGGAACGCCTGGGCGCTCAGGCCGCCGGGGAGGAATATCTGATGGAATGCGCGCTCCTGCCCTTTTCGCGTGACGCAGTCCCAACGGATGAGCCGGCTCACGCGAAGCTTTCCTATTCTGTCCCGGATCCGTTTTCCGGCCGCGGCCTGAAGCTGCTTCTTGATCCGCTGCAGACAGAGGGAGAAGGGCTGCGCACAGACGCATTTTCCGCATTGCTTCTGGATGCGGACGGCCAGGCCCTCGGCTCCTGCCTTCTCTCCCCATCCGGATTTGCTGTCTGCCTGTCCTCTCTTCTCATCCGTGAGGATCTTCGAGGGAAGGGGCTGGGAACCCGTTTCCTGGGGTTTCTGTTCCCTGCCCTGGCGAAAGCGGGTTTTTCCCGGATCACCCTGCAGGTCTCCGCCTCCAACGCCCCCGCCCTTGCGCTGTACAGAAAAACAGGGTTCCGCGTCGCGGAAACCCTGTCGTATTACCTCTATTAATGTAATAATGTAATGATTGATGCGCGTCTAATCCCTGCTCACTTTCACGCCCTGAGCCTCAATCCGCTTGCGGATCCGCAGCATTTTTTCGTCCGTGCTGGCGATCACGTCCGCGCATTCCTTTAATTCCTGACTGATCACTCCGTCATCATCGATCACGGCCTTTTTATATTTGAGCTGGTGATCCAGGCTGGCCCAAAAGTCCATGGCAATGGTGCGGATCTGCACCTCCACCCGCATGGCCTTCTTGCTGTCTGAAAAGAATACCGGCACTTCAATAATCATGTGGTAGCTGCGGTAGCCGTTGGCCTTAGGCTTCTTTATGTAGTCCTTCACCGCAATCACGTTCACATCATCCTGCCGGACCAGCATCTCCGCCACCTCGTAGATATCATCCAAAAAAGAACAGATAATCCGTACTCCCGCCACATCGTCCAGATTTTTGATCATAGACTCCAGGGATACCTCCAGCCCTCTTCTCCGGAGCTTTTCCACTATGCTGAGCGGCTTTTTTACCCGGGATTTGATCATCTCAATGGGATTGCGCTGGTTTTTCACTGACAGCTCGTCGTTCAGAACCTCCAGCTTAGTCCTGACTTCCCGTATAGCGCAGGTGTACATCATCATCACCCGCTGAAATTCTTTCGCCTGATGGATCCAAATATCCGGCACCGGGACAATATCCGGCACATTGACAATGGACTGCTGAAGTTCACTGTTAGGGCCCATGTTGATATCCATCGATTGTTCTCACCTCTGCTTCTCCTTTTTACTTTATGACATCTGTCCGGAAACGCCGCTTCAAAGGCTCTCCACTGCTTTCGCCGCTCCCTCAAACCAGGGCATATCCAAATACTCCACGCGTCCTCCGTCCACGGCCTGGGCGATGGAGGGCTGAATCGGGATCTTCGCCAGAACCGGGATGTTCTGAGCGGCTGCCTCTTCGTCCAGATGGCTCTCCCCGAAAACATGGATCTGTTTTCCGCAGTCCGGACATTCCAGATAGCTCATATTCTCCACTACCCCCAGAATCGGGATGTCCATCTTTCTGGCCATATTCACCGCTTTGGTGACGATCATCCCGACCAGCTCCTGAGGAGAAGTTACAATAATAATGCCGTCCACAGGCAGGGACTGAAATACGGTCAGAGGCACATCCCCGGTTCCCGGAGGCATATCCACGAACATGTAGTCAATGTCCTGCCAGAGCGTCTCAGACCAAAACTGCTTCACAGCTCCGGCAATCACCGGCCCGCGCCAGATAATGGGATCCGTCTCATTTTCCAAAAGAAGGTTGGCGGACATGATCTCCACCCCCTCCAGGGACTTTACCGGGATCATCAGCTTCCCGTCCGGCGTGGTGCCGATGCTCTCATGGGCAGCTCCGAATGCCATGGGAATCGATGGGCCGGTGATATCCGCATCCAGGATGGCCGTCCGTTTCCCCTTCCGGTTCATGCTCACCGCCAGCATGGAAGTAACCAGGGATTTGCCCACGCCTCCCTTTCCGCTGACAATGCCGATTACCTTCTTCACCGAGCTCTCCGGAGCCAGAGCCTCCCTAAAATCATTTTTATCCGCTTTACGGCTCCCGCAGTCCGCACTGCATGAGCCGCAGTCGTGATTGCACTCACTCATAGTACATTCTCCTTCCAGTTATAACATCTGCAGTAATTATACGTCGATTTACGTAAATTGTCCATTCCCTGGCAGCAGAAACTTTACTTTCCATTTCTTACGGGATTTGGTATAATAACAAAGACAGGAAACAGGCATGCGCTTCCCAGAATGCGTCTGTGCATTCAGATGTCCCCCGGAACCATGCCACTAACAAGCGAAAGGTGAGGTATGAGTATGGAACATTTTAATCCATTGCTGCAGGAAGGTTCAGATTCTAAGCGTTTTTTCACAATCGGGGAGATTATGCTTCGTCTGACCCCGCCCAACTATGAGAAAATCCGCATGACCAGCAGCTTTGAGGCAAGCTACGGCGGCAGCGAGGCAAATATCGCTCTGGCTCTGGCAAACCTTGGCGTAGACAGTACATTTTTCAGCGTTGTCCCGAACAACAGCCTGGGAAAGAGCGCGATCCGTATGCTGCGCAGCAATGATGTGCACTGTACGCCCATGATCCTCAGCACGCCGGAGGAAACCCCCACCCACCGTCTGGGCACCTATTATCTGGAAACTGGCTACGGAATCCGCGCCAGCAAGGTGATCTACGACAGAAAGCACAGCGCTTTTACGGAATATGATTACAGCAAGGTAGACCTTCATGCTCTTTTAAAAGAGTTTGACTGGCTTCATTTGAGCGGCATCACCCCCGCTCTGGGCTACAACTGCCGCAGGCTGATTATGGACAGTTTAAAAACCGCAAAGGAACTGGGCCTGACCGTCAGCTTTGACGGAAACTTCCGCAGCGCTCTGTGGACCTGGGAGGAAGCCCGTGATTTCTGTACGGAGTGCCTGCCCTATGTGGATGTGCTCCTGGGCATTGAGCCCTACCACCTCTGGAAAAATGAGGAGGATCACAGCCAGGGCGACTACAAGGACGGCGTGCCCCTGCAGCCCTCCTACGAGCAGCAGGATATGATTTTCCAGGCATTTGTGGAGCGCTATCCCAACATCAAATGCATTGCCCGCCACGTACGCTATGCCCACAGCGGCAGCGAGAACAGCTTAAAAGCCTTTATGTGGTTTGAGGGACATACGTTTGAGAGCCGGCTGTTCACTTTCAACATTTTGGACCGTGTGGGCGGCGGCGACGCGTTTGCCAGCGGCCTAATCTACGCCATGATGCACGACTACAAGCCCATGGACATGATCAATTTTGCCGTGGCCAGCAGCGCCATCAAGCACACCATCCACGGCGACGCCAACATCACGGACGATGCCCAGAGCATCCGCAATCTGATGAATATGAATTACGATATTAAGCGGTAACGTATGCTTTCTGCCAGATGTGCGGTCCACTTTGTGGAGCTTGGGGCCGAATGAAGGAGGTGCAGCGGGCTGCGCTGACTGAATTCAGCTCCAAGATACCGCGAAGAGAGCGTGCGGATGGCGGGAATGAATGTTCAAGCACACACTAAGGCGGCACGGGGATTCCGGACATTCTCCGGAATCCTGTGCTCCGCAGAAAAATACGGGATGCTGTGAATTCTCTCACAACATCCCGTATACATTTTCCCTGCCGGCCGTACGTCTTTATGCCGCAAAGGGTGCTATCTCTTCCATAAGTCCCGGACATTCCGCATCGGTCTGAAGAATCAGAGGAGCTGTCTTGGATCTTGCCAATGCCAGCACACCCATGATGGACTTGGCGTTCACCGTGCGGCTTCCGCATTTAATTGATGCCTCTACATCGTACCGATTCAAAATTCTCACAAACTTTGCCACCTGGTCAGGCTGGCTGAATTTTATACTCACACGTCTCATTCTGCACTTCCTTTCATTTTCAAAACAGACAAATCAAAAAGTGTTTCATGGCTGCGTTTTATCTTCATCATCCTCCTGTTCCGAATCTAGGATAACATAAATACTGTGATGAATCTATGTGATTTTTTTAAATTTTATGTAAAATTTTTTATGTAAATCCATTTTCTTCCATGCGGCCTTCTGCTATACTTATTAAAAATCCGCATCATTTGAACCGGGAGGAAAAGATGATTTTACGAGCCTATGAGAGCTCTGACTGTCCATCCATAGCAGAGCTTTTTTATAACACAATACACACAGTCAATGCAAAGGATTACTCTTCCGAGCAGCTGGATGCTTGGGCAACCGGGCAAGTTGACCTGTCCGTCTGGGATGCCTCTTTTCTTGCCCACCGCACAATCGTTGCTGTGGAGGACGGCAGAATCATCGGCTTCGGGGACATGGACGACACCGGCTATCTGGACCGCCTGTATGTCCACAAAGACTGCCAAGGGCGGGGGATCGCCTCCGGAATCTGCGATGTTCTGGAACAGGCCTCCCCGTCTCTCCATCTCACCACCCATGCCTCCATCACTGCCCGGCCATTCTTTGAGCGGCGCGGCTGGCGAATCGTCCGGGAGCAGCAGGTAGAACGCCGCGGGGTGCTTCTCACAAATTTTGTCATGGAGCGATACCTCGCGGATACGCCCACGCTGGAAACCGAACGGTTGCTTCTGCGAACGTTTACAGAGGATGACCGGGAGGCTCTGTTTTCCATCTACAGCGACAATGAGGCCAACCGGTTTCTCCCCTGGTTCCCAATCCGAACATACGACGAGGCAGATGCCCTTTGGCGCACACAGTATGCAGATGTTTACCAGCGGCGTTCTGCCTACAAATACGCGGTTTGCTTGAAAAATAGCGCCTCTCCCCGAAACAGCGCACCGGTGGGATATGTGCATCTGGATCTGGGAGATGCCTTTGACCTTGGCTACGGGCTTCGCACCGAATTCTGGCACCAGGGAATTGCCTCTGAGGCTGCGGCCGCGCTCATCCGCCAGGCCAGGCAGGACGGTATCCCCTACGTCACCGCTACCCATGACCGGGACAATCCCCGCAGCGGCCAGGTTATGAACCGCTTGGGAATGCGCTATCAATACTCCTATGAAGAGCTTTGGCAGCCCAAGAATCTGCAAGTTATTTTTCGTATGTACCAGCTTAATTTTGACGGAAATCAGGATCGGGTGTATAAAGGGTATTGGGATACGGCGAAGGTGCGCTTTGTTGAAGCGATCCGGTAAAACGGCCCGCATGAACCAGCATGTTTGAAATTGAGACAGGAACAGCGGTATTGTAGATGAAGTTATTGCAGGGAGAGAAGTTTTGACTCGTCGGCCAGAACTTTTAAGATCGGTTATGATGGGCAGCCATAAAAGAAGAAAGGATAGAAAAGATATGATAAGAATACTATTTATTTGCCACGGCAGTATCCCTAAAAGTCCTGAAAAAGCCAGTAAAATCAATGGTTTCATGAAGTAGAACGGCGCTTACTGCACCACTACTACACCATTTTGGAAAGCGCCTTGATATGACAGGAAAAGCAAGCTAATATATAATTATTATGGGAAATCGAGGTGACATGATGGAAAATCATTTGACTCCATACCAATCAGTTATTACAGAAATTAAAAGTATTATTTCCTCTGGACAAGAGGCTGCTTATAGTGCTTCCAGTAAGGCAATGCTGCTTACCTATTGGAATATAGGCAAACGCATTGTAGAGCAGGAACTGGGCGGCAGTGAACGTGCAGAGTACGGTAGAGGTTTGATTTCTGCCTTGGCAGAGGATTTGACAAAGGAGTTTGGTAAAAATTATTCCAAAAGAAACTTGCATTATTACATCAAATTTTATCAGTGCTTTCCCGATGAGCAGATTGTGAACGCATGCGTTCACAATCTTAATTGGACGCATATCAGGAGTCTTCTTCGTGTTGCAGATGAAAATGCACGCTATTGGTATATGAAAGAGGCGGTTGACGAGAACTGGAGTTCAAGAACGTTAGACCGTAATATTAGTACACAATATTATTACAGACTTCTTCAGGCACCGGAAAAAGAGGCTGTAATTGAAGAAATGAAACAGAAAACTGCAGAATATCAAAAAAACCAATTTGAATTGATTAAAAGTCCGGTGATAGCTGAATTTCTTGGCTTCAAAAATGAGGATACTTACTTAGAAGGAGATTTGGAATCTGCAATACTTTCACATATTAGAGATTTTTTGATGGAATTAGGCAGAGGATTTGCATTTGTGGCTCGTCAACAGCATATTGTAACGGAAACTTCAGACTATTATTTAGATCTCGTCTTTTACAATATCGAACTTAAGTGCTATGTCCTAATCGATTTGAAGATGGGCAGAATTACTCATCAAGACGTGGGACAGATTGATATGTATGTGCGTATGTATGATGATTTAAAACGAGGGCAGGGAGATAACCCTACCATTGGGATTCTGCTGTGTTCAGAAACAGATGAGGATATTGCCAGATATTCGGTACTTCATGATAATGATCGATTATTCATGTCAAAATATTTGACTTATTTGCCTACGAAAGAACAGTTGAAAGCAGAGATTGAGAGGCAGAAAGAAATATTTTCTATGCAGCATCCGGATCTGTATGTAGACGAATTGAAAAAGGATATGTAGATACAAATAAAGGGGGGAAAATGATTCGTGAGTCTATATACAGAGGAAAGGATAGAAAAGATATGATTAAAATACTATTTGTCTGCCATGGAAACATCTGCCGCAGCCCCATGGCCCAATACTACTTCCAAAACCTGATTGATGAAAAACATCTCTCCCACCTCTTCTATGTGGATTCGGCGGCCACCTCCACGGAAGAGATCGGAAATCCCGTGCATCCCGGCACCCGCCGCAGGCTGGCCGCAGCGGGGATTCCCTGCGGCAGTCACCGCGCCCGTCAGATGACCAGGAAAGATTACAGAGATTTCGACTATCTCATCGGCATGGATTCCTGGAATATACGGAATATGCGCTCCATCTGCGGCGGAGATCCGGATCACAAAATCTTTAAACTCTTAGATTTTACGGAAAAAAGCCGGGATGTTGCCGATCCCTGGTACACCGGGGATTTTGACGCCACATTCCAGGATGTGAGCCGAGGCTGTGCCGGTCTCTTAAGCCGCTGTCTGCAGGAATGAAACCGCGGGCAGCGGCTTTTGCCCGCTGTATCCCTCCTGTAATCGTCCGGAATGCGCATCTCCCCTTAAAAATCCCCAAACCGTTTCTCTTCCGCTTCCTTTCTTCCCAAAAAACCGTCCATTTCCACCTGTTCCCCATCCGTCCATATCCGTATCGCTCCCAGCTCCCCAGTCTCAAGCACATACGCCCCCAACTCCTTCAAATCCGAAACCACCCGCTCCGCCGGATGGCCGTAGGAATTTCCCCGGCCGTAGGATATCACCGCTGCCTGCAGCGGCATACACGCCAAAAATCCCGGATCCGAGGATCCGTCAGACCCGTGATGGGCTGTTTTCAGCACCTGCACATGGCCCAGATGTTCTGCGGCCAATCTGCCAAGCTCTCCCTGTTCCTCCGCCAAGCCCTGCAGCGCTCTCTCCTGCTCCTTTCCCATATCGCCGGTAAACAGCATGTGAAATCCCCCGTAATCTGCGCAGAGCACCAGGGAATGGGCATTTCTTTCCTCCTCATCCCGGGCCCCTGTACCGGCTGCTGTCCCCTGCTCAGCCTTCTCTCCCCCATACAGGCACACCAACTCCAGTTCCCCGGAAAAAATGCGTTCCCCGGCCCCCATATACGAAACCTCGGCCCCTCTCTTTTTCCCAAGGGCTTCCAGCATCTCATACACCTCCTGCCCCTTTCCCGCAGAGGGGAGAACCAGGTTTCGGATATGCATCTCTTCCGCATTCTCCAGGAGAAATTGAAGGCCGCTGATGTGATCCGCATCCCCATGGCTCACAATAGCATAATCAATCCGCGTCACTCCCAGGCTCTCCAGGCAGGGCTCCAGAATATTTTCCCCCAGCTTCTTATCACTGGAGCTCCCGCCGTCCACCAGCACCGTATGGTTTCCGGTCCGCAGGACAAATCCATCCCCCTGGCCCACATCCAGACAATAAATCTCCAGCCCTTTCACAGGCCTGGGAAGAAGCACCACGAACGCAAGCCCATATCCCAGAAACAGGAGCGCCAGCCGCAGGATTCCCCGCCGCCCTGCTCCGGCGGCGGCCTGCTCCTCTCGCTGCTGTGCCGCCCGCATTCCCCAGACCATTCCTCCGATCCACACGCCTGCCGTCCCCGCGTACCCGGCAATCTGCCCCATGGACGGCCTTCCCAACACCAAACTATATCCGGGCAGCTGCTCAATCCATTCACAGAGCCGGCTGTAGTAGGCCAAAATATAATGTCCGCTTCCCGCCGCAATCTCCCCTGCCGCGACAGAAAAGCTTCCAACCCCCACAGCCAGAAGCCCGGAATACATGAGTACGGGAACCGCCGGGGCCACCAGGAGATTGAGAAAAATGCCATATATGGGCAGTGCGTAATACTGCCACACCACCAGAGGGGTGATTGCAATCTGCACGCACAGACTGACCAGAAGGCTGACCTGCCACATTTTTTCCAGTTTCAGAGCCGGCCCCAGCCAGGCCGAGAGCCCGCCGATGGCCGCTACCGCCCCGAAGGACAGCTGAAAGCCGCTCTGGGTCAGCAGATAGGGATTTTCCCACAGCAGAAGAATGGCCGACAGCGCCAGAGCCGACATGGAATCATAGGTTCGCCCCGCCCAGGCCCCTGCCCACAGGCAGAGAATCATTATTACAGCCCGCATGGCGGAACCGGAGCTCCCTGTGAGAATGCCGTAGCTGACCACCAGCATTCCCCCCAGGAGCGCACTGCCTCCAAATCCCAGCCCCAGCCTCCGGAGCATCAGGTACAGGCCGCCTCCTATGATGGTCAGGTGCTGGCCGCTTATGGCCAGAAGATGGGAGATGCCGTTCTTCTGATACATTTCTTTTATATCCGGCTCCATAGCACGCATATCCCCCAAAAGAATCGCCTTAAAGATCATGGCGTCCTCTTCCTTGCAGACCCGATCCAGCACCGTAGCGCAGTGCGACCGAAGCCTGGCCAGAAATAAATCATAGGGATACGCTTCCCCGGAAATCTCCAAAATGTCATCTCCAAAGATACGGCAGGAAACGCCGCGGGAACGGTAATATTCCGCGAATGAGAATTCTCCGGGATTTCTCGGCCCCTCGATGGCTTCCAGGCTCCCCCGGATGCGCACCTGCTTTCCCACGGCCAGTCCCTCGCCTTCCCGGCCCGCATGTCCGGCATCGCTTCCCGCAGCCTCCTTGTCTCCCGCGGCTTCCCTTTCTCCCGCAGCCTCCTTCTTCAGATAGCCCCATACCTTCTCAAACGCGGCCGATTGGTTCCCGGCTTCGGCCCGCACGTCCTCCAGATAAAAGCTCCAGGAATCCTCCTTTTCTTCCAGTCTCGCCACCTTCCCGCTGACCACCGGCCTCGCCTCGGCAAAAATTCCCGCCTGCGCCTCTTCCCGGTCCAGGCGTCCCTTAACTGCGGATCCGCGGGCGAATCCAAGCCCTCCAAAGATCGCCAAAAGCAAGAGGAGCAGAAGGCCTTGGCGAACCGCGCCGCGCAGCCGGATATTCCTCAAACCGGCATATCCTTCCGCCTGCGGCACGCCAAAACCTCCTGCTCCCGCTGCTGTAAGCAGAAACAAGAGTACCGGCCAATACTTCTGATACTGCAGGGCAAACACCTCTCCAAGTACGAATCCCGCTGCCAATACCACAAAGGGCCGTTTCATATGCAGTTGTCCTTTCCGAAGCGTTTCCTCTGCTGCTTCCTGCTACTGTTTAATATACTCCTGGTTTCTCTCAAAGGTTGTATTTAAAGACACCACATTCCGGAACATCACATCCTGGGAACCATTCACCATGATCTGCACCCGCGTGACGCTTCCCGTCTCACACAGGGAATTTACAATCGAATAAATGGGAATGTACTCGCTCACCGGCAGGGTCGTGTTCAAAAACGCCCCGTCAAAATTGATATAGCATACATTGTCCGTCACCGACAGGCTTAAAATCTTGCAGTCCGGCGGAAGCGTGGCGAAGTTTCCCTCCTGGGAAGGCCCGGCGATCAGCTGTTCCACAATGAGCTGGGCCGTGGATGTATTGATGCTGTGCACCACTTCCCGCCGCTCCGGCACCAGGAAGCTTCCTGTTTCGTCTGCAAAATACAGGGTCAGCTCCGCCTTCTCATACGCGTTCACATTGCTTGTATTCATAATAAAATCACTGGCCGCCATGGCTCCCACCGGATTTCCCTGCCGGTCCATCAGAGGCTGGTCGCCGCAGTAGATGGATACATAATCAACCCCTTCAATCTGCGTCATCATGCACGTAAGGGCCGCCCGGCACAGCACCTCCTGGGCTGCCGACATACTGGAATAATTAAGATCAAAGTACAGATACAGCACCTGATCCTCCTGCCGGCTTCCCTGATACGTCACCCGCTCACTCAAGGCCGGCTGACAGTCCAGATCTTCGGGCACTGTGAGAAACTGTCCCATGAGCTCCTCCACCAGGGCTCCTCCCTCTGTCTCCTGGGCCTCGTAGACCCGGGAGACCAGGCGAGTCATAGAAGAATTCAGGTAATAAATATAATACTGCCCTCTTGCAAGGGGTTCTCTCTCCTCCTCCCGGCGGGAACAGCCCGCCAGGAAAGCGGCCAGAAAAATCATCCCCAGCAGAGCGGCGCCAAAAAGCCGCAGGGCCCTCATCCGTCGGGAATTCTGCCTTCCCATCATGACTTCGCCTCCTGTCTCGGCACATAATTCAGGGGAATCCGCACGCTGAACGTAGTCCCCTCCCCCACTGTGCTCTCCACATCAATCACACCATGGTGCATCTGGATGACATTTTGGGTAATAGCCAGGCCCAGGCCTGTTCCTCCCACTTCCCGGGACCGTGCCTTATCCACCCGGAAAAACCGCTCAAAAATATGGTCCAGACTGTCCTCCGGAATTCCAATCCCGGAATCCGCTACCTTTATATAAAAATACTTGTGATCCGCATCCAGGATTACCCGCACCCAGCCGGAGTCCACATTGTATTTGATGGCGTTTTCCACCAGGTTCGTGACAGCCAGGGACAGCTTCATCCGGTCAACATCCGCCGTCACTTCACGGATGCTCTCAAAAATCAGCTCCACATTTCCCTTCTTTGCGATGGGCCGCAGCCGTTTCAGCACAAGCTCCAGCTCCTCATTGATGTTCGTCTGTGCCACCGTCATCTGGCTTTCCGCAGATTTATCCATCTTCACAAGAAGCAGCAGATCCTCAATTATCTGATTCTCCCGGTCAATTTCATCCGATATATCCCGCATAAACTCCCGGTAAAGCTCCACGGGAGCCTCATCCATACTCATCAGGGAATCCGCCAGCACCCGTATCGAGGTGATCGGCGTTTTCAGCTCGTGGGACACATTGGAGACAAACTCCTGGCGGGACTGATCTGCGGCCCGCAGCTTATTCAGAGACTTTTGGACTGCCTGAGCAAGCTGCCTCGTCTCCCCGTATGTATCCACCATAATATCCGCATCCAGATCCCCCCTGGCCACCCGGTCAAAGGCCATCTGCAGCTTTTTTATAGGCCGCATCATCAGGTGGGAAGCCAGGAACGCATATATTACGATGACAGCAATCATACAGGCCAAAAAAAGACTCGCGCTCCCCTCAATCCGGTCTGTCAGGGAAATCAGATTTTCCGTGGAAGCTGTGGCTACAATTACCCCCTGGACGGTTTTTCCGTCCACTGTGTCGTACACCGGGGTTGCGTTGGCAAAATACTGCATCTCCCGGTTATAAGTGCTGCTGCTCTCCCCGTTAAAACAGCGGATCACCTCCTCGGAAATATAATATCTGCCCACCGCCAGATTGAATGTGTCCGTGATAATTTTAAAATTATTTCCCACAATTACAATTCTGCCGTTGTACGCGTCGGCAATCGCCTGCATCTGACTGGTCAGCGCATTATTCTTCTGCTCCGCTGTGAGATACCCGGTACGGGTCATCTGGCTGCTCAGAATCATACACTGGTTCTGGATCTCAATGCTCCTGGCGTCCAGCTGGGATTGGTTAAAAGACTGGAGCATAATCGCTGTCTGGAGAAACAGAGGCACCACGGCGGCAGAAATAATGATAAGAGCCGCAGCCGCGGCCATGCTCGCTCCCCGGGCCCTGATCCTCTGTAGCAAATTTCCTATCATATGCGGCACCTCCTTCTATCCTCCTTAAACACGGGCATTCAGGAGAGCTCCTTAAGCCTTCTGGTGCATGCCACAGCCAGGGATCCCGGACCAATATGGCAGGCAATGCTTAAGGAGAGAGGCGCGGACTCCACCGGCCAATTGGGATACAGCTCCTCCAGCGCGGCCGTAAGCTCTTGGGCCTCCTCTTCGTTGCAGCTGTGGGCCACCTGAAAATACGTATCCTGGCCCTTGGGATCTCCCAAAAATCCCTCCAAATCCTTGGCAATCGCCGCCATCATCGCGGTTTTTGCCTGCTTCATGGTCCGAACCTTTGAAAATGCGTCCAGCCTCTCCCCGGCGATCTGAAGAACCGGCTTAATCCGCAGAAGCGTCCCCAGGGCCGCGGCCGCAGGGGTGATTCTCCCGCCTTTTTTCAGATATTTCAGAGTGTCTACCGTGATATAAATGATGCTGTCCCCCCCGGTTCTCTCCAGGATCTCCCTGATCTCCCCGCCGGAATACCCTTTATCCGCCAAGGCCACGGCTTCCAGAGCAGACTGGCGCTGTGTGACGGAAATCCTGTGATTGTCCGCCACCCACACCTTTCCCTCGTAATCCTGAGCCAAAACCTGGGCTGTCTGGCAGGAGCCGCTGAGACCGCTGGACATGGGAATATGGACAATCTGATCATATTCTCTGAGCAAATTATCCCAGAGCGTCAGCACACTGTCCGGAGAAGGCTGGGATGTGGTGATGTCCGCCCCGGCTGCCATCCGCCGGTAAAATTCCTCGTGGCTTAAGTCGATCCCCTCCAGATACATCTGCCCGTCAATCAAAAACGGCATAGGAAGCACAAAGAGACCCAGCTGTTCTCCCTCTTCCCGGCTGATTCCGCTGTTGCTGTCCGTCACTACCGCTATCTTCATTCTTCCTGTTCTCCTTTATCTGCTCCCTCATTCAGCCGGTTTGCCGTGGCATACAGCTGATAATACATCCCCTTCTTCTCCAGAAGCTCCCTGTGATTTCCCTGCTCTACGATCTCATTTCCCGCCAGCACCAGAATCCGGTCCGCCCCCTGTATGGTGGTCAGACGGTGCGCAATGGTGATAGTGGTTCTCCCCGCCGCCAAGCGGTCCAAGGACTTGGACACCAGATACTCGCTCTCATTGTCCAGAGCGGAGGTCGCCTCATCCAGTATAAGGATCGCCGGATTCTTCAAAAATACGCGGGCGATGCTGATTCTCTGCTTCTGTCCGCCGGAAAGCTTTACTCCCCGCTCGCCTACGTAGGTATCATATCCCTCCGCAAGTTCCATGATAAATTCATGGGCTCCCGCCAGGCGGGCCGCCTCCATGACCTCCTCACGGGAAGCCCCCGGCCTGCCGTAGGCGATATTGTCAAACACAGTTCCGGAAAACAGATAGACGTCCTGCTGAACC
This sequence comes from Candidatus Enterocloster excrementipullorum, assembly GCA_019119575.1. Taxonomy (GTDB): domain Bacteria; phylum Bacillota; class Clostridia; order Lachnospirales; family Lachnospiraceae; genus Enterocloster; species Enterocloster excrementipullorum. Next base: position 43,409 of record DWWT01000026.1, on the reverse strand, counting down.
ACTCCGATGTGGGAGCGCAGACTTTTAAGCGTCAGATCCCGCACATCCCGGCCGTCCACCCGCACATGGCCCTCTGTGGCATCATAAAACCGCGGAATCAAGTTGCAGAGCGTGGTCTTCCCCCCGCCCGAAGGCCCAACCAGGGCAATCTTCTCGCCGGGTTTCACCTGAAGGCTGATATTTTTAAGCACCGGATTGTGGTCATCCGGATACGCAAAGCTCACATGGTCAAATTCAACGGAGCCTTTCACATCCGAAAGAGGCTTAGCCCCCTTCTTGTCCCGGATGTCCGGGGCCACATCCATAATCTCCTGGAAGCGCTCGATTCCCGTCATCCCCCGCTGGAACTGCTCCGCGAACTCAATAATCCGACGGATGGTGGTGAGCAGCGTGGTCACATACAGGGTGTAGGCCACCAGGTCTCCCGGCGCAATCCGCCCCCGGATCATAAACAGGCCGCCGGCCACAATCACTATGACATACATCAGCCCGTCAAAGGACCGGGTGGTGATCTGGAAAGCCGCCATATACCGGTAGGTATGCTTCTTGATCTCCATAAAGGTGCGGTTGCCCTTTCCGAACTTCTCGATCTCCACCGGCTCATTTGCAAAGGCGCGCACCACGCGGTTGCCCAAAAGCGTGTCCTCAATCTGGGCGTTCAATTCTCCGATCTGGTTTCTCTGCTTCCGGAATGCCTCTTTCACCTTCATATTGAACCAGGTGCAGGAGACAATCATGATGGGAATCATCAGAAAAATGAGCAGGGTAAGCTCCAGATTGATTCCCGACAGGATCACGAAAGAGACCGCCCCTTTCAGCGCGGCGATAAAAAACTCCTCCGGACAGTGATGGGCAAACTCCGTCACATCGAAAAGGTCACTGGTAATCCGGGACATAATCTGCCCCACCTTAGTATTGCTGTAATAGCTGTCCGACAGCATCTGCAAGTGCTCAAATGCGTCCTGGCGCATGTCCGTCTCGATATAAACGCCCATCACATGTCCTGTGTAGGCCATATAGTAGGCGGCCAGAGAATCGATCACGCGCAGCACAAGATACAGACCGCCGATGCGCAGCACCACCCCCACTGTGAGTACGGACAAATCTTCCATCCCCTGATTGGTGAGATAGCGAAGCATCAGCGGGAGCACCAGCTCTCCCAGTGTGGTGAGCGATGCGCAGAACAAATCAAACAGCAATATCTTTTTGTATCTCCCGTAATAAGGGAGAAAGCTTTTCAGCAGCTTTCTTGTCTTCATACCCAAAATTCCCCTCATAAATTGTCGGCTGACTTTCATTTTAGCTTATTTCAGACAAAAAGAAAAGACTCAAATGACAAATTGTCATCTGAGCCTTTTCCCGGCAGGCAAAAGAGAGACTCTCATAAGCCGCTCCGCACAAGCCGCTTCACTGCCGATCAGCCTTTGATCAGCAGAGATTTTCCTGTCATCTCCTTCGGCTGCTCCATACCCATAAGCTCAATCAGCGTGGGGACAATGTCGCAGAGGGCGCCGCCCTCGCGCAGCTTGTAGGAGGGATCCGCATTCACCAGGATAAAGGGAACCGGATTGGTGGTGTGGGCCGTAAAGGGCTCGCCCGTCTCATAGTCAACCAGCTGCTCCGCGTTTCCATGATCCGCGCAGATAAACATCACGCCGTCCGCTTCCTTTATAGCGTCCACCGCCCGGCCCACGCACGCATCCACGGTCTCAATGGCCTTGATGGCCGCGGGCTCCACGCCGGTGTGTCCCACCATGTCGGGATTGGCGAAGTTTATGATAATCACATCGTATTTCCCGGAGCCTATCGCCTCTACCAGCTTATCGCACACGCCGTAAGCGCTCATCTCCGGTTTCAGATCGTAAGTAGCCACTTCCTTGGGGGAGGGAACCAGGATCCGATCCTCGCCGGGATTGGGTTCCTCCACGCCTCCATTAAAGAAGAAGGTCACGTGGGCATATTTCTCTGTCTCGGCAATACGAACCTGCGTCTTGCCGTGGGCCGCCAGGTACTCGCCGAATGTATTGGTAATGCTCTCCTTCTTAAATGCCACCAGCTTGTTCGTGATGGTCTCATCGTAATCCGTAAAGCATACATATACCAGATCCAGCTTCTTCTCTCTGGCAAAGCCGTCAAATTCGTCATCGCAGAAGGCATGGGTGATCTCGCGCGCCCGGTCCGGACGGAAATTGTAGAAGATCACGGAATCCCCATCCTGAATCACAGCTGTGGGCTTTCCGCCCTTTGTGACTACGAAGGGAACCACAAACTCATCCGCCTTTTCCTCATCGTAGGATGCCTGAATTCCGGCGACAGCGCTGTCCGCGGTCTTTCCCTCGCCCTTTGTCAGAGCCCTGTAGGCCAGCTCCACACGATCCCATCTCTTGTCGCGGTCCATAGCGTAGTAGCGTCCCATAACAGAGGCCACCTCGCCCACGCCGATCTCCGCCATCTTTGCCTCAAGCTGGGCCACAAAGCCCTTTCCTGATTCGGGCGGCGTATCGCGGCCGTCCAGGAAGCAGTGCACGTACACCTTCTTTAAGCCGTTTCTCTTGGCCAGCTCCAGAAGGCCGTAGATGTGCGTGTTGTGGCTGTGAACGCCGCCGTCGGACACCAGACCGAACAGGTGCAGGGCGGAATCATTCTTCCGGCAGTTCTCCACCGCCTGCAAAAATTCCGGAATCTCAAAAAAATCCCCGTCCTGGATGGATTTGGTAATACGGGTCAGCTCCTGGTAAACCACACGGCCGGCACCCATATTCAGATGGCCCACCTCGGAGTTGCCCATCTGTCCCTCGGGAAGTCCCACGGCCATACCGCTGGCATTGCCCTTCACGAAGGGGCACTGGCTCATGAGCTGATCCATAATAGGCGTCCTGGCCTCGCACACCGCATTGTGCTCGCAGTTGTCGTTCAGGCCGTAGCCGTCAAGAATCATCAATACTGTAGGTTTCTTGCTCATATTTTCCTTGTCTCCTTTAAAATGCCCGTTCTGCCTTATGCGCGGTTGTAATTCACAATCTTCCCAAAATCTGCTTTCAGGGAAGCGCCGCCCACCAGGCCGCCGTCAATATCAGGCTGGGCAAACAGCTCCGGCGCGGACGCGCCCGAAACAGAGCCGCCGTACTGAATACGGATGGCCTGTGCCGTAGCCTCATCGTAGATCTCGCCGATGCACGCGCGGATAGCCCCGCACACCTCCTGCGCCTGATCCGCAGTTGCCACCTTGCCGGTGCCGATGGCCCAGATGGGCTCGTAGGCGATAACCGCCGTCTTTGCCTGATCTGCGCTCACCTGCTGGAAGGCGATCTTGATCTGCTGGCGCACCCAGTCGATGGTGATGCCCTGTTCTCTCTGGGTCAGAGACTCGCCGCAGCAGATAATGGGGGTGATGCCGTGCTCAAATGCCTTTAACACCTTCTTATTGATATCCGCGTCCGTCTCCTTGAAATACTCTCTTCTCTCGGAATGGCCTAAAATCACGTACTTTACGCCCGCGTCCGTCAGCATGGCCGGAGCGATCTCGCCGGTGTAGGCGCCCTTTTCCTCAAAGTACATATTCTCCGCGCCCACCTGGATGTTGGTGCCCTTCACGGCCTCCACTACCGGAACAATGTCAATGGCCGGCACGCAGAATACCACATCCACCTCGTCATTTCCCACCAGGGGCTTTAACTCTTCCACCAGGGCAACTGCCTGGGAAGGTGTCATATTCATCTTCCAGTTGCCCGCGATAATTTTTCTTCTCGCCATCTCTATTTATCTCCTTTGAAATCAGTCCTTATTGTCAGCCGCTGCCACACCGGGAAGCTCCTTGCCCTCCAAGAACTCCAGGGAAGCGCCGCCGCCGGTGGAGATATGGGTCATCTTATCGGCAAAGCCCAGTCTCTTCACTGCATTTACGGAGTCGCCGCCGCCGATTACTGTGGTTGCATCCTCCAGGGCCGCAACTGCACGGCAGATCTCCAGTGTGCCCTCTGCGAAGTTGGAAAACTCAAACACACCCATGGGGCCGTTCCATACAACGGTCTTTGCACCCTCCAGGGCATTCTTGTAAAGTTCAATGGTCTTGGGGCCGATGTCAAAGCCGGACCAGCCAGCCTCGATAACGTCAACCACTTTGCGCTCTGTGTCATTGGAGAACTCTTTGCCCTCCACATGGTCTACGGGAAGCAGCAGCTTCACGCCCTTGTCCTGGGCCTTCTTTACCATCTCCAGCGCGTAGTCAAGCTTGTCTTCCTCGCAGAGGGAGTTGCCGATCTCCTGGCCCTGAGCCTTCAAGAAGGTGTAGGCCATACCGCCGCCGATGATAAGCGTGTCAACCTTGTCAAGCAGGTTGTTGATTACATTGATCTTGTCGGAAACCTTGGCTCCGCCCAGGATTGCAGCGAAGGGACGAACCGGGTTCTCCACAGCCTGGCCCAGGAACTTGATCTCCTTCTCCATCAGATAGCCAACCACATTCTCCTTGGTGAAGCGGGTCACGCCCACATTGGAGCAGTGTGCTCTGTGTGCTGTTCCGAATGCGTCATTTACAAAAATACCGTCGCACAGACCGGCCAGCTCCTTGGAATATCCCTCAGAAGCAGCATCTCCGTCTTTAAACTTGGTCTCTTCCACGCGGTAACGGGTGTTCTGCAGAAGCAGCACCTCGCCGTCCTTTAACTCAGCAGCCATCTTCTGGGTTTCCGGACCTGTCACCTGGGGATCGTCTGCGAATTTAACTTCCACACCCAGTCTCTCGGAAAGAGCCGGAGCCACGGGAGCCAGGCTCATCTCGGGAAGCGGCTGGCCCTTGGGCTTGCCCAGGTGGGAGCACAGAATCACGCGCGCGCCCTGGTCCAAGAGTTTCTTAATGGTGGGGATTGCACCGTCAATACGGTTGTAATTCTGGATCACGCCCTCCTTTAACGGCACGTTGAAATCGCAGCGCACCAGAACCTTCTTGCCCTGTAAATCTTTCAGATCATCTACGGTTTTCTTTTTTAACATGATGTGTGTTCTCCTTTCCTGATCGCACGCAAGCGTCTGCACGGCAGGCGTCTGCATGCTCATAACAATGCTCACAATAAAGGGGCCCGGTCCTAACGACCGGACCCCCATGAGTCTGCCTGAATAGTGACTGATCGGATCAGTCAGCGCGGCCCTTTTATACAGGCCGGATTATGCCAGCTCAGCGAAGTACTTGATGGTTCTTACCATCTGGCTGGTATAGGAGTTCTCGTTGTCATACCATGAAACAACCTGTACCTCGTACAGATCATCGGCAATCTGAGCCACCATGGTCTGGGTTGCATCGAACAGGGAGCCGTAACGCATGCCGATTACATCGGAGGAAACGATCGGATCCTCGTTGTAGCCGAAGGACTCGGAAGCAGCTGCCTTCATAGCGGCATTGATATCTTCCTTGGTAACGCCAGCCTTCTTAACAACTGCAGTCAGGATGGTGGTGGAGCCGGTGGGAACCGGAACACGCTGTGCGGAGCCGATCAGCTTGCCGTTCAGCTCGGGGATAACCAGGCCGATAGCCTTTGCAGCGCCGGTGGAGTTGGGAACGATGTTGGCAGCGCCGGCACGTGCTCTTCTTAAGTCGCCCTTTCTGTGGGGGCCGTCCAGGATCATCTGATCGCCGGTGTACGCATGGATGGTGCTCATGATACCGCTCTGGATGGGAGCGTAGTCGTTCAGAGCCTTAGCCATGGGTGCCAGACAGTTGGTGGTGCAGGAAGCTGCGGAGATGATCTTGTCCTCAGCGGTCAGGGTCTTCTCATTTACGCTGTAAACGATGGTCTTCAGATCGTTGCCCGCGGGAGCAGAGATAACAACCTTCTTTGCGCCTGCGTCGATGTGAGCCTGAGATTTCTCCTTGGAGCAGTAGAAACCGGTGCACTCAAGCACTACGTCTACGCCGATCTCTCCCCAGGGAAGGTCAGCAGCCTTGGGCTCCTTGTAGATGGTAATCTCCTTGCCGTCTACGATGATGGAGTTTTCTCCTGCCTCTACGGTGTGCTTGCCCTCGCCGATGTGGCCGGCGTATCCGCCCTGAGCGGTATCATACTTTAAAAGGTGTGCTAACATCTTGGGATCGGTCAAGTCGTTGATGGCTACAACCTCATAGCCCTCTGCTCCGAACATCTGACGGAACGCCAGACGGCCAATACGTCCAAAACCATTAATTGCAACTTTTACTGCCATGATTTATTCCTCCTAGTTTGTTAAAAATATAATAAACCTTATTACATTGTAATCAATTTCCCTGGAAATGGCAAGCCCCTTTTTCACTTTTTTAACGGCCGCCCGGCAGAGCACCCGGCAATTCCTCGGCAGCCGCCCTCCAATCTTTTTGTCCTCCATCAAAGTTCCCATCTTGTCTTTCTCGTTTTTTACTATTATAATGTCGTTTGGAACCGTTTCAAGACTTTAAGAGGAGGCATGCTCCATGATATACGACTGTCATCTCCACACCCGCTTTTCCGGCGATTCCAAAGCGTCCGTCCGGTCACAGGTAGAGAGGGCTATAAGCCTTGGCATGAAGGAAATCTGCTTTACAGATCACCACGATCATGATTCCTGGTTCTGTGAAGACAATTTCGAACTGGATATTCCCGCTTATTTAAAGACCCTAAAGACCTACCAGAAAAAATATAAAGACCGCATACGAATCAACATCGGCATTGAACTTGGACTGCAGGATCATCTGACAGACTATTTTGGCCGGTTTGACGAGGTTTTCGGTCAGTCCTTTGATTTTGTTATAGGATCCAGCCATTTTGTGAACTGCATGGATCCCTATTATCCCTCCTACTGGGAGCACCACGGGGAAAAAGAGGGAATCAGCTCCTTTTTAAAGGTAAGCCTCGCCAGAGCCAAGGCCTTCTATCCTTACTTTGATTCCTACGGACATCTGGATTACGTGGTGCGGTACGCTCCCCATAAGGATTTTGCCTATTCTTATGAGGCATTTAAAGAATGGATTGATCCCATCCTCCAGGTGCTCATCGACCACGGCAAGGCCCTGGAGTGCAACACCGGAGGTTTAAAATATGGGCTGAGCCAGCCAAACCCCAGCAGCGCCATCCTGCGGCGCTACCGGCAGATGGGCGGAGAACTCATCACCATCGGCTCCGACGCCCATGCGCCCGAGCACCTGGGATATGGCTTTGACGCCTGCCGCAGGCTGCTCAAGGAATGCGGCTTCCGCTGGTATGCGGTATTTCACAACAGACGGCCGGAAATGGTGACCCTGTAGCTTATTCTGTCCTGTCCTTTAAATCTACATACGCCCGCTCCTCACAGATCGACTTGTAAGCCGGACGGATAATCTTGCCGTTATTTGCCAGCTCTTCCAGACGGTGGGCGGCCCAGCCGCTCATCCTGGCAATGGCAAAGATGGGGGTATAAAGCTCCATGGGAAGCCCCAGCATCTTATACACAAAACCGGAATAAAAATCCACATTGACGCTGACGCCCTTGTACATCTTCCGCTCTCCCGCAATAATTTTGGGAGCCAGGCGCTCAACCAGGTTATAAAGCTCAAATTCCTTGTGAAGCCCCTTTTCTTCAGAAAGCTTCTCCACAAACTTCTTTAATACCACGGCTCTTGGATCGGAAATGGAGTACACCGCATGGCCCACGCCGTAAATCAGGCCCGCCTTATCAAAAGCATCCTTGTTAAGCAGGCGGTCCAGATAGCGGCTGACTTCTTCCTCATCTGCCCAGTCCTTTACCTCTTTTTTCATATCCTCAAACATCTGGATCACCTTGATATTTGCACCGCCGTGCCGCGGTCCTTTTAAAGAGCCGATTGCCGCAGCCATAACCGAATACGTATCCGTCAGGGAGGAGGAGACCACGTGGGTAGTAAAGGTAGAGTTGTTTCCGCCGCCGTGCTCCATATGGAGAATCATACAGATATCGAGAAGTTTTGCCTCCAGGGGCGTATAGCGGCTGTCAGGCCTGAGAATATGAAGGATATTTTCTGCCATAGAGCCCTCGGACAGGGGCTGGTGGATAAAAAAGCTCTGGCCGTCATGATAATGGCTGTATGCCTGATAACCATAAATCGACAGCAGCGGGCACAGACTGATAAGCTGCAGGCACTGTCTGAGGACATTGGGAAGGCTCACATCATCCGCCGCATCGTCATAGGAATAGAGCGTCAATATGCTGCGGGCCAGGGTATTCATCATGTCCTTGCTGGGCGCCTTCATAATGATATCCCGCACGAAGCTGGTGGGAAGGCTGCGGTAGAAAATGAGAAGCTTTTCAAAGTCCTCCAATTCCTGGGTATTGGGAAGCTTATCGAACAGGAGCAGGTATGTAACCTCCTCAAATCCAAACCGGTTATCCCGGCTGAACCCATCGATCAGATCCTTCACTTCGTAACCCCTGTAAAACAGGCGCCCTTCGGCCGGTACGGACTTGCCGTCCACGATCTTGGTCGCGCGGACATCGGAAATGTTTGTAAGTCCTGCCAGAACGCCCTTGCCGTTTAAATCGCGGAGCCCTCTCTTTACATCGTATTTCGTAAACAGCTCCGTATCAATCACGCCGGCTTCCCGGCTCATCTCTGCCAGACGCACAATTTCAGGGGTAACCTCCGAATAACTGCTGCGCTCTGCCATAGCATCAACCACCTTTCTTTCATTTTGATTTGACCGTTCGGATCATTAAAAGTGCTGTAAAATGTACACTCTCCCCTGTCCGGGAGCCGCTGCAAACCGGATATTTCTGATAAAAATAATAAATCGGCAACACTTCAGGGCACGGCATGCCGCAAGGGCACCTGGCCGTCTTGTTCACCTTGAACCGTTACTTAAATTGTAAAAATGGGATCTAAATCAGTCTGAATCCTAATACATTAGACAATCCCGACAGGCTTAAAAGAGACTAACACTTTTTGTATGATAACACAATTTAGCACTCAAAACAAGAAGAAATACTAATTATTCAAAAAATATTCATATTTTGTTCATAAAAGATCAAAAATCTGACAGACAGGCGCAAAAATAGGCGTCAAGACCGCTTGTACGCATATTTTTGCGTTTGTCTGCATATCGAATGCGTTTTACAGGACATCTTCCCACGACTTATCCGCTATTGCCTGATCCACATCCTCCCGGAACTGCTGCCATGCGTCCTCATGATCCACAAAATACTTTGGACATTCTTTTTCATTCACATCATAATGGCGAATCACATCCGCGGAGGTGAGATCCATCTGGTCGCAGAGACAAGCAGTCAGCTTCACCAAGGAATCATACGTTGCCTGGGTAAATTCTCCTGTCTCATCCGTATGGCAGTTCTCAATGGAAATCGTATCCGAATTTCTGGGGCTGTTGGCATAGGCCATCTCGTCCACCGGAATACACTGGATCACCTCTCCGTCCAGCCCCACCACAAAATGGCTGCTGGAGGATGTTCCTCCGGCTTCCGGATCCTGATCCGCGAGACTGTCAAAGTAATCCCGGTTGCTGCGGGCGGTGCTGCCGGGGTTTGCCACATAGTGAATTACAATATTGTTCACCCGGGTAATGGTCACATCCGGTCGTGAAAATATATTTTTCCGTATGAAATCCTGCTCCACCCAGGAGGGAACCTCCACCGCCTTCAGATCTACCATGTAGGGCTTCTCATACCCCCACATGTAATATCCTCCGGAAAGGCCTGCGCCGATTCCCAGCATACATGCGAGAAACAGGGGGGCCAGAGGGACGCCGCCTCTGCCGCGCCCTTTGCCCCGGCTGCTTCCTCTTCTCCTGCTTCTGTGAGTGCCTTCCTCTTTCCGATTAGATCCTGGTTTTCGTGACCGGGCAGGCCGGGAAGAGGCTGCCTCGCCTCCTTCCGCATCCTCCCCAAGAGGCACCTTCCGGATCTGCTCGTACTCTTCTTCCTCTATCTCCGGCATATTCCTTCTGTCTTTATCCATCTGCGCAGTTCCTTTCCCATATTCCCCCAAATAGTCTGGTATCACTATATCATTATTTGCCGGAAAACTCAACGCGGACTTGCCTTCTTTTTTCCAAATGGCTATAATGCTGGAGTGTGTATGCAACTTTTTCCCCTCTACCTGCGTCTAATAAGCAAAAGAACCTAAAGCGGTCATTTCCGCAGCTGGGAAAACGAAAGGAGGCAGCGCAATGGAGGTCAAAGACAGAATGGCTGCGGCCGAAGAAATACTTACAACGCAGTATGAAAAGCTGTACCGCCTGGCCTACACCTATGTACAGAACCAGGAGGATGCCCTGGACGTGGTTCAGGAAAGCGCCTGCAAGGTTATCAGAGACTGCGGGAACGTGCGGCAGGCAGAGCATCTTTCCACCTGGATCTGCCGGGTAGTAATCAATACTTCTCTGGATGTGCTCCGCAGACGCAAGAAGGAGATGCCGGCCTTTGAAATGCCGGATATCCCTGCGGAAGAAAATTATGGAGAAACCGAGCTGAAACATGTACTGGGACAGCTTGATGAAAAGAGCCGAACAGTCATTGTCCTGCGTTATTTTGAAGATATGAAGCTGGATGAGATTGCTGAAATTCTTGGTGAAAACACAAATACGGTGAAGGCCAGGCTCTACCGGGCATTGAAAAAACTTCGGAGCTATCTGACGGAAGAGTCCCCTCTCACTCCCATCCATTAACAGAAAGGAGCCGGATTATGGATAAAAAAATACTTGATACCATCAGAGACTTAAAAGAAGAATACGAACATATCCCCGTCCCTCCCCAGGCAAAGAATCGGGTGCTGGAGGGAATTGCCCAAGGAAAACGGGAACGGCGCAGACAGAGCGGCCTGCGCGTCCTCCGGCGCGGCGCTGCCTCCTGCGCCGCCGCAGCGGCCTGTATGATTATCCTTGTTAATGTCAGCCCTACCGTTGCAAGCGCAATGGAAAAAATACCTGTGATCGGCTCGATTGCCCGGGTCGTTACTCTTGATACGTACAAGGATCAGACCAATCATTTTGAGGCGGACATTCAGATTCCCAAGGTAGAGGGTGAGGAGGGAAGCGAAAGCCCGGCGGTGAATCTTTCCATCGAGGAGTACGCCCAATCTCTGATCCGCATGTATGAGCAGGAGCTGTCCGAATCCCAAGGCGAATGGAACTATTCCCTAAGTTCCTCCTACGAAGTTGTCACGGACAATGACAAATACCTCTCTCTGCGCATCAACACCACTCTTGTCATGGCCAGCGGGACAGAGTTTGTAAAAATATTTACGGTTGACAAGTCCACGGGAGAGGTGGTGAGCCTTGCCCAGCTTTTAGGAAATGACCCGGCCCGTCTGGAAGCTGTCAGCGACAACATCAAATCCCAGATGATTGCGCAGATGGCCGCGGATGACTCAATCTCCTATTTCTACCAGACAGACTACCCGGAGACGGATTTCAAGGGACTGACCGGGGAAGAGAGTTTCTACTTTGACAGTCAAGGGCAGCTGGTAATCACTTTTGACGAGTACACCGTCGCCCCGGGATATATGGGCGCCGTGGAATTTACCATTCCCCTGGATGTGACGGGAAAGCTGTAGAAAGCTTTAAAGTATATTTTTCTTGTCCCGTATCCATACTAACCTTAGAGCGTGTTTGGGGAATGCATTTTCCAACACGCTCCGGACGATTATACGAGAGGAGAAATGGATATGGAGCAGACCATAAATGCGAACCAAAACCGCGAGGCACCCGCACACGTTCAGGAAGAGCACGCAGCAAATAGTGCGGAAATAATACTCCCCGCCCCGGACAACGCCACGCCGGATATTCCGGAGGAATGTCCGGGGCGGGATCAACGGACAGATGCGGGATATCATTGATTTGCTGCGGATCTTATGCTGACAGGAAATTGCCTGGCGGCTTGCTAGAGGGGCTGCAAAAAAGGAATAAAAAATTTCCTCCAACCACTACACAAAACGCTTTTTTTAGTGTATAATGCAGTAGTTGATATTTTTTGGAGGAATACCCAAGTGGCTGAAGGGTCTGGCTTCGAACACCAGTAGGTCGGTAGCACCGGCGCAAGGGTTCAAATCCCTTTTCCTCCGCTTGCAAAAAGAGCCGTTTCTGCCAAAATATGCAGATTCGGCTCTTTTCGCAAAGATATATGAACATGATCCTCTCCTGTTTTCCCGCCATTTGAACTGCTGCCTATTTTTCTTTTTCTCCACATATTTCACACATTTATCACATTTTTTCTCTTGACGTTCCCTAATTGTGCATGCCATAATCCAGAAAAATCAAATATATCAAACCGATGAAGCGGAGATAACGGCAATGATGCCTTCACAGAGAGTCCGGATAGCTGAGAGCCGGATAAGAAACAAGTTGTCAAATGGACCGCTGAGGGCGCAGTCAAATGCAGTGCCGGACAGCTCTTCGGAGCGCGGCCGCGCAGAGTATTCTGCGACGTGGGGGCATACGTCAGTTGCCGGGGATATGTTGGTATCCCGCTAAGTGCACAGGTTCACCCCTGTGAATGCAAGGTGGCACCGCGGATAGTGTCTTTTTTCGTATTCTATTCGTCCTTGACAGATATTTTTCTTCTGTCAGGGACGTTTTTTATTTTGCATTTTATCCCCGGATGCTGCGGGCAAAGGCCCAGGCGCACCGTGCGGGAGCACAAGGAGGTAACGCCATGAACATTCTGCCCAGTCTCACGGACGCCAAAAAGATTGCCGCCGCCGGCCAGTACAAGGTTCTGCCGGTGAGCTGCGAGATTCTGTCGGACATCTGCACCCCCATCGAGGCGGTGCGGATTTTAAAAAATGTATCTACCCACTGCTATCTGCTGGAATCCGCCCATCAGGATGAGAAATGGGGGCGCTATACCTTTCTCGGCTTTGACCCCAAACTGGCCATCACTTGTGAAAACGGTAAGATGCGGGTGGGAAATCTCACCTTTGAGACAGAGAATCCCTCCGCCAGCCTGCGGCAGATCCTGGCGGATTACAAAAGCCCCCGCTTTGACTATCTCCCCTCCTTCACTGGCGGGCTGGTGGGGTATTTTTCCTACGATTACCTTGGATACAGCGAGCCCGCAGTGCGCACCTGCGCCGAGGGCACGGAAGGCTTCAAGGACGCGGATCTAATGCTCTTTGACAAAGTCATTGCCTTTGACAATTTCCGTCAGAAAATCATCCTGATTGTCAACATGTCCCTGGAGGACGTGGAGGTCGGATACAACAAAGCGGTGCTGGAACTGGGGCAGCTTGAAAATCTTCTGAAGACAGGCCAGCGAAAGGCGGAGCCCGGCGGGCGTCTGTTGGGGGAGGCAGCGCCGCTGTTTGATAGGGAACGGTTCTGCGCCATGGTGGAGACGGCCAAGGAACACATCCGGGAGGGAGACATTTTTCAGATTGTCCTCTCCAACCGCCTGTCCGCCCCCTTTGAAGGGAGCCTCTTAAACACCTACCGGATTCTGCGCACCTTAAATCCATCGCCCTACATGTTCTATTTTTCCGGGACGGATGTGGAGGTGGCCGGGGCCTCCCCGGAGACCCTGGTGAAGCTGGAAAACGGCGTGCTCCACACGTTTCCCCTGGCAGGCACCCGGCCCAGAGGGCGGACGGACGAGGAGGATAAGGCGCTGGAGACCGAGCTTCTCTCCGACTCCAAGGAGCTGGCGGAGCACAACATGCTGGTGGACTTGGGACGCAATGACCTTGGAAAAATCAGCCGCTTCGGCACGGTGCAGGTGGAGTCCCTGCACTCCATTGAGCGCTTCTCCCATGTCATGCACATCGGCTCCACGGTGCGGGGAGAAATCCGGGAGGGCTGCGACGCCCTGGATGCCGTCGAGGCGGTCCTCCCGGCGGGGACGCTCTCTGGAGCCCCGAAAATCCGGGCATGCCAGCTCATTGGAGAGCTGGAAAATAATAAGCGGGGCATCTACGGCGGGGCCATCGGCTATATTGATTTTACGGGAAATATGGACACCTGCATCGCCATCCGCATTGCCTACAAGAAAAACGGGCATGTCTTTGTGCGCAGCGGAGCCGGGATTGTGGCGGATTCGGTGCCAGAGAAGGAATATGAGGAGTGCGCGAACAAGGCGCGGGCCGTTATGAACGCCTTAAAAATGGCCCAGGAGGAGGACCTATGATTTTGCTCATCGACAATTACGACAGCTTTTCCTACAACCTTTACCAGCTCATCGGGGAAATCGAGCCGGATATCCGCGTGATACGAAATGACGAGATGACGGTGGAGGAGATACGCCGCCTGGCCCCGGACCGCATCGTTCTCTCCCCCGGACCCGGAAGGCCCGAGGACGCGGGAATCATCATCCAGGCGGTCCGGGAGCTGGGAAATGAAATCCCCATCCTGGGCGTATGCCTGGGACACCAGGCCATCTGCGCGGCCTTCGGCGGCACCGTCACCTACGCCAAAGAGCTGATGCACGGGAAACAGTCCATCGTCCTGTTTGATACGGACTGCCCCCTGTTTCACGGCTGCCCGGGGGAGGCCCCGGTGGCCCGCTACCACTCTCTGGCCGTGGAGCCAGAGACCCTTCCCCCTTGCTTAAAGGCTGTTGCCTCCACCCGGGACGGGGAGGTGATGGCCGTATGCCACAGGGACTATCCCATCTACGGGGTGCAGTTTCATCCGGAATCCATCATGACGCCGGACGGCAGGCAGATGCTGATAAATTTCATCCAGGAGGTAAAAACCAATGATTAAGGAAGCCATTGTAAAGATTGTAAGCAAAGAGGATTTGACCTACGAGGAGGCCTATGCCGTGATGAATGAGATCATGAGCGGCCAGACCACGCCCACCCAGAACGCAGCATTTCTGGCGGCCCTGTCCACAAAGAGCGCCCGGGCCGAGACCACGGATGAGATCGCAGGCTGCGCCGCGGCCATGCGGGCCCATGCAACCCAGGTGGACACGGGCATGGAGGTGTTTGAGATTGTGGGAACCGGCGGGGACAATGCCCACAGCTTCAATATTTCCACCACCTCCGCCCTGGTGGCTGCCGCCGGTGGCATGAAGGTGGCAAAGCACGGGAACCGGGCCGCCTCCTCCCAGTGCGGCACGGCGGACTGCCTGGAGGCCCTGGGCATGAACATCAACCAGAGCCCGGCCCGGTGCGTGGAGCTTCTGGGGGAGGCGGGCATGTGCTTTTTCTTCGCCCAGAAATACCACACCTCCATGAAGTATGTGGGAGCCATCCGCAAGGAGCTGGGCTTCCGCACCGTGTTCAATATCCTGGGCCCCCTCACCAATCCCGGCTCCCCCTCCCTTCAGCTTCTGGGCGTCTATGACGACTACCTGGTGGAGCCCCTGGCCCAGGTGCTCATCAATCTGGGCGTGCGACGGGGCATGGTGGTGTACGGTCAGGATAAGCTGGATGAGATCTCCATGAGCGCTCCCACCTCAGTGTGCGAAATCAAGGACGGATGGTTCAAATCTTATGTCATCACCCCGGAGGAATTCGGCTTTTCCCGGTGTACCAGGGAGGACCTGGCGGGGGGAACCCCCCAGGAGAATGCGGCCATCACCCGGGCTATTCTGGGAGGCGAAAAGGGCTGCAAGAGAGACGCCGTGCTGATGAATGCGGGGGCTTCCCTCTACATCGGAGGAAAGGCGGATACTATGAAGGAGGGCGTGGCCCTGGCCGCCGAGCTCATCGACTCCGGGAAGGCTATGAAGGTTCTGGATACCCTCATCGCGGTCAGCAACCGGCCGGAGGCGGAGGGATGAGAATGGGAAATATGACAGACAAACAAATGGAAAATATGGCGGACAAACGCAGGGTTTCCAAAGGCGGGGACGTCAGAAGCGAGGATATCGGAGGCGGAGACATCAGGAGTAGGGATACCGGGAGCGCAAACATTCTGACGCAGCTTGCAGACCACGCCAGGGAACGGACGGCACAGGCCAAGAGAGAAATTTCCGCGGAGGAAATGCGGCGCAGGGTCCATTCTCTCCCCAAAGGGGATTTTGCCTTTGAGAAGGCATTAAAAAAGCCCGGCCTCTCCTTTATCTGTGAATGCAAAAAGGCTTCCCCCTCCAAGGGGCTCATTGCCCCGGACTTCCCGTACCTGCAGATCGCCAGGGAATATGAGGAGGCGGGCGCAGACGCCATCTCAGTGCTCACAGAGCCCAAATGGTTTTTGGGCAGCGGCCGGTATCTGGAGGAAATCGCGGAGGCCGTGTCCATTCCCTGCCTGCGAAAGGATTTTACCATAGACGCCTATATGATATATGAAGCCAAGGTTTTGGGAGCCTCCGCCGTTCTCCTCATCTGCTCCCTTCTCTCGCCGGGCCAGCTCGCCGAGTACCTGGGCATCTGCGGGGAGCTGGGGCTCTCCGCCCTGGTGGAGGCCCACGACGCGAGGGAGGCAGAGATGGCCCTGGCGGCAGGAGCCCGGATCATCGGGGTGAACAACCGCAATCTCAAGGATTTTTCCGTTGATACGGACAACAGCCTGCGGCTGCGCCGGATGATTCCCCAGGATGTGCTCTTTGTGTCGGAGAGCGGCGTCAAAGGGCCGGAGGATACGGGGCGGCTGCGGGAAATCGGGGCGGACGCGGTCCTGGTAGGGGAAGCCCTGATGCGGGCAGCAGATAAGCGGCAGACCCTGGCCCGCCTGCGGGGGGAAGGATGAGGCGGGCGGCGGGCGGCGCCGGGCGGGACGGCGCGGGGCAAAATGGCACCGGACGGCAGGGCGGCACCGAGCGACAGGACGGCGCCGGCCAGCAGGCAAAGTGCCCTGGCCACGCGCCAAAAATCAAGCTCTGCGGCCTCTCCCGGCCCCAGGACATCCTGGCGGCAAATGCCCTGATGCCCGACTATATCGGCTTTGTATTTGCCAAAAAGAGCCGCCGATACGTCACCCAGGAGCAGGCCGCCGGGCTGCGGGCCCTTCTGGCTCCCGGCATTCTGGCTGTGGGCGTGTTTGTGGACGCGGCCCCGGAGGATGTGGCCGCCCTCTTAAACGCAGGGCTCATTGACGCGGCCCAGCTCCACGGCCATGAGGACGGCGCCTATATCCGGCGGCTGCGGGCTCTGACAAAAGCCCCGCTCATCCAGGCGTTCCGGATGGATGGCGAAGGGGATGTCCGGGCCGCGGAGGCATCCGCCGCGGATTTTGTGCTTTTGGACGCGGGAAATGGGGGCACGGGCAGCGCCTTTGACTGGAGCCTGGCCAGGAAGGTGAGGCGGCCCTATTTTCTGGCAGGGGGGCTCGCCCCGGAGAATATGGGGGCGGCCCTTAAGCGGCTTTCCCCCTACGGGGTGGACGTGAGCTCCGGCATTGAGACGGACGGATATAAGGATGCAGAAAAAATGGCGGCTTTCGCGGCCGCGGTGAGAAAGGAAGAACGATTATGACAAATCCAAAGGGGCGCTTCGGCATTCACGGCGGGCAGTATATTCCCGAAACCCTGATGAACGCGGTGATTGAGCTGGAAGAAGCCTACAACTATTATAAAAATGACCCGGAATTTAACCGGGAGCTGACGGAACTCTTCAACGAATACGCGGGAAGGCCCTCCCGGCTCTATTTCGCGAAAAAAATGACCGAGGATCTGGGCGGAGCGAAAATCTATCTGAAGCGGGAGGATTTAAACCACACCGGGGCCCACAAAATCAACAATGTGCTGGGCCAGGCCCTCCTGGCGAAAAAAATGGGCAAAACCCGGCTCATCGCGGAGACCGGGGCCGGGCAGCACGGCGTGGCCTCCGCCACCGCAGCCGCCCTCATGGGCATGGAGTGCGTGGTCTTTATGGGCGAGGAGGACACCATCCGCCAGGCCCTCAATGTGTACCGGATGCGCCTGTTGGGCGCCCAGGTTATTCCCGTGAAAACCGGCACAGGCACCTTAAAGGACGCGGTCTCCGAGGCCATGCGGGAATGGACTTCCCGGATAAGCGACACCCACTACTGCCTGGGCTCCGTGATGGGCCCTCACCCGTTTCCCACCATTGTCCGGGATTTCCAGGCGGTCATTTCCAGGGAAATCAAGGAGCAGCTTTTTGAGAAAGAGGGCAGGCTTCCCGACGCGGTCATCGCCTGCGTGGGCGGCGGCTCCAATGCCATCGGAAGCTTCTACCACTTTATTGAGGACGCGGAAGTGCGCCTCATCGGCTGCGAGGCCGCGGGCCGGGGCGTCGACACCTTCGAGACCGCAGCCACGGTAAACACCGGAAGGCTGGGCATTTTCCACGGCATGAAATCCTATTTCTGCCAGGACGAGTACGGCCAGATTGCCCCGGTCTACTCCATCTCCGCGGGCCTTGATTATCCGGGCATCGGGCCGGAGCACGCCTATCTCCACGATATCGGGCGGGCAGAATATGTCCCTGTCACGGACGAAGAGGCGGTGGACGCCTTTGAGTACCTGGCAAGGACGGAGGGAATTATCCCGGCCATTGAATCCGCCCATGCCGTGGCCTGCGCCCGAAAGCTGGCGCCCGCCATGGAGAAGGACAAGATTCTTGTGATTACCATTTCCGGCAGGGGCGACAAGGACTGCGCCGCCATTGCCCGCTACAGAGGGGAGGATATCCATGAGTAAGATTAGAAAGGCATTTGAACACGGGAAGGCATTCATCGCATTCATCACCTGCGGGGATCCGGACCTTGCAACTACCGAGGAGGCGGTCCGGGCCGCGGCGGCCAACGGGGCGGATCTCATCGAGTTGGGTATTCCCTTTTCCGACCCCACGGCGGAGGGACCGGTAATCCAGGGCGCAAATATCCGCGCATTAAAAGGCGGAGTCACCACGGACAAAATTTTTGCCTTTGTCCGGGAACTCCGCCGGGATGTGGACGTACCGATGGTATTTATGACCTACGCCAATGTGGTCTTCTCCTACGGGGCGGAAAAATTCATCTCCGCCTGCAGGGATATGGGAATCGACGGGCTGATTCTCCCCGATCTTCCCTTTGAGGAGAAGGAGGAATTTCTCCCCCTCTGCCGCCAGTACGGCGTGGACTTAATTTCCCTCATCGCCCCTACCTCCGAAAACCGCATCGCCATGATCGCCAAGGAGGCGGAAGGCTTTCTCTACATTGTGTCCAGCCTGGGCGTCACAGGAACCCGGAGCGAAATCACCACGGACTTAGATTCCATTGTCCGGGTGGTGCGCCAGAATACGGATATCCCCTGCGCCATCGGTTTCGGCATCTCCACGCCGGAGCAGGCCGGGAAGATGGCCCGGATTGCCGACGGGGTCATCGTGGGCTCCGCCATCGTCAAGCTTCTTGAAAAATATGGGAAAGAGGCGCCTCGGTATGTGGGGGAGTATGTGCGAGCGATGAAGGAGGGGATGCAGGGATAGAAAAACGCGTTTCCTCCATATCGGCGAACGCCGCAGGGCCGGATAAAGAAGAAACAGTAAACTACCTCCTCTTCATCCGGCCCCAAGTCATCACTAAATGGAATACACAGCTAAAAGAACTCCGTTTTCAAGCTTGCTCCCGGACAACGCCGAAACTCATATGTCAAAATATTTCGTCAAGTGCCAAAAGGCTTTGTACATAAATATGCAAAGCATCTTCCAGCCCTTGAATTCTCACACACTCATCCGGCTGATGTCCTCCACCATGGCCGTCGGGCCCCGGTTTTTTCTGTCCTTTTATACTTGGGCCAAACGCAACCGCATTTGGAAGTTTTCTCGCATATGTTCCGCCGCCCATCGTATATGGGCCAAACGCTTCTCCAAGGCGCTGTTTGCAAATATGGTCAAGTGTTTTCACAAAGGGGCTGTCCGGGGAAACATAGGCGGGCTCTTCATGCCTCACTGTACGCATAGACCACCCATAAGAAGCCGCCGCCGTGTTCAGCCTTTCCATCATCTTTTCTGCATTAACTCCCGCCGGATAGCGGATATTAACATTCTGCCGGATCTTCCCGTCTTCTGTCCGCGTCATTCCCGCAACAATAGTAAGCTTTCCAAGCGGGCCGCCATCATACGCGATTCCAAGCGCTTCGCCATAATAATTTTCAAAACATTCTGATAAAAATGCCAGCGTACGCTTTGCTTTATCCGTTAAAAATGGATGCCCGCAAAGATAGTCTGCCAACATGACTGACGCGTTAATTGAACCTTCCGGAAAAGCGGCATGCGCAGATTTTCCCGCCGCTTCCACACGCAGCATGCCATCCTGTTCCCGTACCACAACGCCGGGACAGCGCTCCTTATTCACTTCAGGCAACTCGCCCTGTATGGTATCCACCAATGCATACGCATTGCCGGCTACCATATTCGATGCCTCTCCCGCTGTAAAGTCCGCCACTCCGGCTGGCAAAGGTGAAGTAAACTCCAATTCCAGAATTCCTTTTTCCGAATAACATACGGAAAAAGAAGCATCCGGAACAAACGAATATTCCGGTGCCGGAACGCGCTTTAAATAATAATCGATATCCGACATTCCATTTTCTTCACTGCAACCCAGAAACAGCCGTACTGTATGGCGAAGTCTTATCCCGCTTTTCTGCAGGCAGCGCATAGCGTACAGAGCTGTCACCGCCGGGCCTTTATTGTCGCTACTTCCCCGCCCATAAAGCCAGCCGTCCTTTATATATGGGATATAAGGCGGCTGAATCCACCCCTCCCCTTCCGGTACAATGTCAAGATGGGCAAACATTCCGATTTCACCGACGGCCGTACCCGGCATAAGAATGCTTCCACAATAATAGTCATGGTTTTCTGTTGCAAAACCCATCTCTTTTCCAAGAGAAAGTGCCGTATCCAGAACCTGGGCACATCCGTCTCCAAAAGGATATTTACCGCCTGAGGACGGAACGCTGACGCTTCTGATTCGGATTAATTTCATAATATCATCCAGATATTCCGTCCGGTATACATCGAGAAACCGGTCAATCATCTGCTTATCCATATCTATACACCTCAATCCTTACAAAAATGGCATGCTACCATGTGTCCCCCTCCTGTATCCCGCAATTCTGGAACATATTCCGCACACTCCGGTTTTGCATACACGCACCGGGTATGGAAACGACAGCCGCTTGGCGGATTAAAGGGACTGGGAACATCCCCGGAAAGATGAATCCGCTCCTTTGACGCGTCCACATCCGGAATGGGGATAGAAGAAAGCAGAGCCTGCGTATAAGGATGTTTTGCATTGGAATAAAGCTCATCCTTCGTGGCAATTTCCATTACTTTTCCCAGGTACATTACCATAACACGATCGCACAGATACCGAACTACACTTAAATCATGCGAGATAAACATATATGTGAGAGAAAACTCCTGCTGCAGATCCCGCATTAAATTAAGTACCTGCGCACGCACAGACACATCCAACGCAGAAACCGGCTCGTCACAGACTACAAAATCAGGATTCAGTACCAAAGCTCGGGCAATCATAATTCTTTGTCTCTGCCCACCCGAAAATTCATGCGGATACCGGTTCAGATATTCAAGCGGCAGCCCTACCTTTTCCATGATATCCAGCACTCTGTCTACTCTCTCCTGCTTTGTCCCTATCTCAAATACATCCAAGGATGCGCAGATCAGCTCTTTGACTGTCATACGCGGGTTAAGCGACGCATAAGGGTCTTGAAAAATAATCTGCAGTTTTTGGCGGTAGTCCCGCATCGTTTTTTTATCCAGTGAAAGCAAATCTTCGCCGTCATAAATAACGGATCCGCTGTCCGGCTCATGCAGGCGAAGGATTGCACGGCCAAGGGTGGATTTTCCACAGCCCGATTCACCCACAACTCCCAGGGTACCCCCCTTGGAAATTTCGAAACTAATACCGTCCACCGCTTTGACAACTTTTGCAGAACTGCCCAGAAACTGTTTGCGGGAGACAAAGTATTTTTTTAACTGCTCAACTTTAAGCAGAGGTTCAGCTGTTTTCATATGCCACCTCCCTAAATTTATCCCTGTACTTCCAGCACCGAACCTGGTGTCCATCCGGAGATTCGAACACGGGCGGGCAATTTTCTTTACATATGTCCATCGCGCAGTCGCATCTTACGCAGAAGCGGCAGCCCTTAGGCAGCGCATTTAAGCTGGGAACCGTACCGTCAATGGCGTGAAGCCGGTCCGAATCCCTGTCCAGGCGCGGAATAGAGGCTAACAGTCCTCGGGTATAAGGATGCAGTGGTTCTTTAAAAATCTGGCGAGCCGTACTATATTCCACAATTTGACCTGCGTACATTACCATGATGGAATCTGCCATTTCGGCAACAACCCCCATATCATGCGTAATCAGCATGATAGACGCGTCGATTTTATTTTTTAATTCAATCATTAGGTCAATGATCTGCGCCTGTATTGTAACGTCCAAAGCAGTGGTCGGTTCATCCGCAATCAATAAAGAGGGGTTGCAGGATAAGGCCATAGCAATCATTACCCTTTGACGCATACCTCCGCTCAGCTGATGGGGGAACTCTTTCATTCTCTGTTCAGGTGCGGAAACCCCTACCTTCGTCAAAATATCCAACGCTAATTTTCTGTTTTCACTGCGCGGTAAATGACTGTGCACCGCAATTGTTTCCTCTATTTGATATCCTACCGTGAGAACCGGATTAAGAGATGTCATAGAATCCTGAAAAATCATAGCGATATCTTTGCCACGAATATGGCTCAGCTCTCTGTTGGATTTTTTTACAAGATCTTCCCCTTTAAAAATCACTTCTCCCTGTGCAATCCGGCCAATTCCACTAGGAAGCAAACGCAGTATAGAGAGTGAAGTCACGCTTTTCCCACAGCCAGATTCGCCTACAATGCCCAAGGTTTCACCTTTCCGAACTGTAAAGCTCACGCCGTCCACCGCAGTAATATATCCGTTTTTCGTCCGAAACTGAGTTACCAGTTGCTTTACCTGTAAAATTGGCTCTGTTTGCTGTGTCATAATGTTTACCCCATTTAATTTAGTCTGTAACTAATTTCAGTATATCTACTCTCACTCTTTTGAATATGCTGCCCGCAGCACTCGCGGGCAGCATATTCAGCAGTTGTATAAATCTTATTTTTCAATATTCCACTGCCAAACCATACGGTTGAGCAGACTGAAATCTTCAAAATGGACATTTGAGATACGCTTATTGTATGCCACCAGATCATTCTGGAAATATAAGAAGCTGAACGGCACCTGGTCTCTAAGCATCATCTGATACTCCTGGTAAATCGGAAGACGCTCTTCGTAGGTATATACCTGGAATCCTTCTACCATTCCTTTCTGATATAAAGACTCATCCGTGTTCTGAGAGAAGTTATTCACGTGACCCGGGCGAACGTTGATAACACTCTCAGCCGGATCAGGACTTCCTCCGGAGCCTATCAGCGCAAAATCGTAATTTCCGTTGCGGCATTCGGCCAGAAGCGTCGGATGATCTGTGGTCAGTATCTCCACGGAAATTCCGATATTTTTCAAATCCTGCTGAATAAGCGGAGCGCTCTTTTCACGTACTTCATTTCCCTGAGACACACGAAGAACATATGTTTTGCTTGTATCAAATCCGGAATCTTTCACCATCTGGGCGGCCGTCTCAACATCATAAGGAATCGGCAGCAGATCCGGATTAAAATAAGGATGATTCTGACGGAGCGGTCCTGCGGCAGGTTCTCCCTCACCGCGCATCAAATTATTGACCAGCGCATCCCTGTTAATTGCCATATTAACCGCCTGGCGCACTTCTTTGGGAACATTATTCACGTTCATCGAGAGATACTGATATCCCAGAGACTTAACAGACTCCGTTGTCAGGTTCTCCTGCTGTTGGGCCAAATCCCAGTCATTCATCGGAATGTTTCCAAGACCGGCACCGGCTGTAATGTCAATTTCACCGCTCATAAGGCCGCTCAATAGGTTGCTGGCCGGAACTACCCGAACTACAAAACGGTCAAACTGAGGAGCCCCCAGATAATAATCTTTGTTGGCTGCAAATTCAACTCTCTCTCCGGAAATGCTGCTTTCATAAATACAGGGACCAGAGCCAATCGGATGCTGCCAAAATTCGTCGGTCATAATCTGATCCGCCGGGATATCCGCCAGCAAATGTTCCGGCAGCACATAGAAATCCCGGAATGTCTGGCTCAGCATATAGCTGATGGGGGCAGGATCCTTCATTGTAAATTGAACCGTATGGTCATCCAAAGCTACAACTCCAAAATCCTCATCCTGAACCCGCACACCGCTGTCATCCGTACCGGTAAAGAATGCGACCTTGCTGCGGCGGGGATGGGTAATCGCTTCATTCGCCATCAATTCGCAGGTAAATACTACATCGTCCGCTGTCACTGGTTCACCATCATGCCATTTTGCATTCTCATTCAATTCGAATGTAAGAATTTTTCCCGTTTCACTGTCTTGTTCCCATTTTGTTGCCAGACGGGGCTCGTGCTCCCCATTTGCCTTTACAACAATCAGCTTATCATACATCAGCTCCAGAACCGCATCTGTATTTGCGTTTGTGGTATTAAATGGGATAAAGGTGTCCCAAGGCGCTGTCATCGCCATCGTAATGGTAACAGCTCCATCCGTTGTGTCGGTCCCAGCCGCAGAAGCAGAAGTTTCGCCGCTGCTTTCACTTTCTGCTGCAGAAGTCTCCGCAGCCGTATCTCCCCCGGAATTCGGCGGTGCGCAGGCTGACAGTGTTACCATTGAAGCACATGCAGCAATGATCAATTTGGAAAGTAAGTGTTTCATAAATTCTCCTCCTTTTTATTCGACCCGGACAGTTTGTCCAAGTTCAGATTACTATTTTAGTATCCAAGGCATCGCGAATGCCATCCCCTAAAAAATTAATGCAGAGAATTGTAACCAGCAATGCAATCCCCGGCGGCATCCACAGCCATGGTTTTGCAGCCAATACACTGATGGACTGCGCCTGGTATAAAATATTTCCCCATGAAGCCATCGGTGCCTGAACCCCCATACCCAAAAAACTGAGGGAGGATTCCGTAATAATTGCCTGTGCCGCCCGGAAAGTAAATGCGATAAGCACCGGAGCAAAGGTATTTGGCAGGATATATTTCATCATGATCGCACCGTCGCGTGTTCCTATGGCCCGGGCTGCCTCCACATATTCGCTTTCCCTTGCTGAAAGAACGTTTCCGTAAATCGTCCTTGCGAAACGCGGCCAGCCCAAAACACCGATAACAATTGTAACCGTAGCAACGGATGGCCCCAGCACGGATACCAGTACCAGAATCAATACCATGGAGGGGAACGACATGAAAATATCCGCCAATCTCATAATGACCGTCTCGATCGCCCCTCTGTAGTAGCCCGCAATCAACCCCAGCGGTACTCCCACCAAAAGACTGATAATTGCCGAGACAATTCCAACCAGAAGCGAAACCTGACCGCCATAAAGAAATCTGGCAAAATTATCCCGCCCAATATCGTCCGTGCCAAGCCAATGCGCCCCGGAAGGGCCCGCCCCAAAAAGAGTATTATAATCCGATGTATAGGGATCCAGATGCAGGAATTTGGGAAGCGCAATTACCAGCAGTATCTCCATTATCAGCAGAACAAGACTTACCATCGCCAGTTTGTGCTTCGAAAACCGTCGGAACACGTCTTTCAAATATGAATTTTCAGCAATATCTATTCCATTTCTGGAAACAGCTACTTTTGTCACAATTTCCCACCTCTCTATTTCTTCTTCGTGTTCTTCAACAAAAGTCCTCTAATAACGAATTCTGGGATCCAGCAGATTGTACATAAGATCCACCAGTAAATTTCCAATCAGTACGACAATAGCAATGACAACCGTAATCCCCATAATAGCGGGATAGTCGCGCGCGTTAATCGACTGCACCATCAGGCTCCCAAGTCCCGGCCACCCAAAGATTTGTTCTGTAACCACTGCACCACCTATCAAAAAAGGAATTTGCATACCAAACCAGGAAATCAGAGGAATCCATGCGTTCCTAAGTGCATGACGTACCAAAACCGGGGGCTCCAACAGCCCTTTTGCCCGGGCCGTACGAACATAATCGCTCTGCAAAACCTCCATCATCGAACCTCGGCACTGACGAATCAAGCTTCCTATAAGCTGGATAGCAAGTACGCTGGACGGAAGAACCAAATGGTGGAAAAACATCCCCCAGGTTCTTACGCCGGAAGAATCATACATACCGGCCGATGGGAATAATCCTAATTTCACATTGAACAAATAAATAAACACCAATGCCGCAAAAAAGTTTGGCATCGCCGCACCTAGAAAAGAGATTCCTGATGAAATATAATCCCAGCCGGAATAAGGTTTATATGCTGCCATAATTCCCAAAGGCAGTGAAATAACAATTGTAATCAGCATCGCTGTCCCCGTAAGAATCAGCGTTGGTCCTATCCGTTCGCTGATCATACTGGCTACCGGAAGCCCGGTACGGTAAGAAATCCCTAAATTGCCACTTAAAAGTCCCTTCAGCCACCGTAAATACTGAATGTAAACCGGCTGATCCAGCCCCAAAGATTTTTCCATAGCCAGCATCTGCTCTTTTGTAGCCATGGGATCATTAAAAAGGATTTCCAGCGGAGAACTCGGCGTCAGCGAAGACAGAAAATAAACCAATATTGTAATACCTAAAAATGTTGGAATGGCAATCAGCAATCGCTTGATTATATAACGAAATCGATTCATAGTTCACCCTCACTTACCTTATGCAGTATTTATTGGTTTTTAAGTGTTCCTTTAATATTATTAGTGATAATATCATATTTCCATATGAAAAGCAAGTTTTTTTGTAAAATTACACCACCACATTTTTTGTTTCCAGAAATTTATTGGACATATTTGCGCAAAATGACATAACGGTTCAGATCGTCCGAACTGTTGCATTTTGTTTGCATTTTATTTCTTATCAATCTCTTGACAGAAATAAAAAACATTGCTACTATCAAAACACACAATACAGTTTCGTAACAGCTCTTTTCTCGCTGTACAATCGTAAAGGAGAAGTATCCAGTGATTATTAACACGAATAAACCCACATTGAAAGACCGGGTATATCGCCAGGTTATCGAGATGATTTGCAACGGCCAGCTGCAGAGCAGCGCAATTATAACAGAGAAACAGCTCACAGCCCATTTTGGCATCAGCAAATCACCGGTACGTGAAGCGCTCATTCAGCTTTGTCACGATCATGTATTAACCAGTATCCCCCGCTGCGGATATCAGGTGATCCAGATCAACGGCAAGGATGTACACGATTTGACAGAATTACGTCTCCTTATAGAAGTAGGCAGCCTGCCAAAGCTTATCGAAAAAACAACTCCCGAACATCTTAAACGGCTGCATGAACTGAACAGACAGCGTGAAAACCCGACAAAAGAGAGCGATGTCTGGAGCAGCTGGAACCGAAATGTTGAATTCCATTTATGTTTAATCGAAGGAACCCACAATGAATACATACTGGACACGCTAAGCCGCGTACTTTCTTCCTGCACCCGCGCTTATGCCCAGCTATATGCGCTGCAAAAAGAAACCGTTGTTCTTCCGAACGATAAAACTCATGCCCACCCTCTGATTACAGAAGCTATCGAAAATCATGATTTGGCAACAGCGCAATCGCTGCTCCACAATGATATTCTTCGAATGGAATCACAGCTTTTATCAATGAATCTGCTTTGATTTTATTTCTTTATAGCTGCATTTATCAGTCAGCTCCGGCAATGCCGATTGACTGATAATGCAGCTTTTATTCTAAACAGAGCATTTCACTGCATCTACTGCGCAGCGAATCCGTTCAGGCGATATCTCCGTAGGCAGTGTACAGTCTGAGCCCACGATAAATGGCTTCCCTTCCATTTCTTTTAAGATTTTTTTCGTGTGTGCCTTGATTTCTTCCTCCGTTCCGTCTACCAGGACACCGCTTCGATCCTGAAAACCGCCTAAAACAATACTGTCAGGGAACAATTTCCCGCCTTCCGTAAGGCTTAGATTGTTATGGTAAATGCTCCAATTAACTACCGCGGGATCTAGTATTGTAAAGCGCGTAAAATCAATATCGGATTTACAAATATGCAGTACATTAAACTTTGTTTTATCTTTAATATGATTATATAGTCTCTGTTCATGAACAGAAACCTGCTCCATATATTCATCATGAGAAAACCAGCTGCGTTCTCCTCCCAGCGCCGCATAAAAAATACCGTCTGCGCCTGCTTCCAGGGAACAATCTACTAATTCCATAAGTGTATCCGTATATATTTCAAATACCTTCTGCATTTCTTTGGGCTTTTCACGACAGAACATAGAAAGCCTGTATCCCATACTGCTGTAATTTCCCGCAAATCCCGTACCGTGAAATACCGAGGCAATTAAGCCATGAATTGTGGCCAGAATAGGATAACGATCCCGCGCCTGTTCACTAATGCGCTTGATTATATCCATTTGATCCGTAAAAATTTTATCCTTCCTGGAATAACCACGAAATTTTCCAATATCCGCACTGTTGCATATCTTACTCTCTCCATCATAGAGCAAATTTTCATTCATAACTTTTAAGATATCCGTTCCTGTTTGCCGCATAAATTCCAGATGAGCCTCAACAGCAGCATCCCCATGATGCATTTTATCAGGGAAATGAAGCCAGAAACCAGTAGGTGCCCTGTCTACTGATTTCCCATCCAACATATTATAAATCCGCTCTCTCTCATTCATAGATCGCATTCCCCCTTCTCTTTTCAATAACGATAATCCATCATTTTTATTCTGTCAGAAGATTTTATATTGCTTTCTCGTCTGATATGATTTATAATATCATCAGTAGGATGATTTTGTCAATATAAAACATTTTTTTGCGATTTACTTGTGCATTTCACCTCTTATTTAGATTAAAATTAAAGCAAATCAAAATATTTTACCATTCAAAAGGAGGTTGTTAAATGAATTTTTATAAAAAGCGTCGAGAACAGTTTTCGGCTGCCATGGCGGATAAGGGCGTCAGCTCGGCTATTTTTTCTCCGTCTTCGGATTTTCTCTATCTGACCGGCAGCAGCCGTCCATCATCGCAGCGCATTGCTGCCCTAATCCTATCCTCTGAACGGGCAGCTCTTCTGATTCCTGATTTTGAAAAGGGAAATGACAGCAACCTTGATGATGAAATCGAAGTAATTCCTTATTCGGATTCGGACAATGCAATTGACATACTTTCCAGCCTTCTTCCTTCAAAGGGATGCGTTGCTGTTGGACATGAAATGCATGCCGATATTCTGCTTTCTCTTCAGCATCGCGCTTCTTATCTCACCTGGTGCTGTGCCGATACTATTTTAGAACCGATCCGGCGCCGGAAAGACAGTTGGGAAATACAGCTGATTGAAACTGCCCAGCATATGGCCGAACGCGCTTTATGCCGCTTGCTGAGCGAACCGCTTATCGGGCACACTGAACGGGAAATTGCCTCGCGCTTGGCTGAACTGAGGCTGCAGGAGGGGTTTGATTCTGTCGGAAACGGCATTGTAGCTTCCGGCCCCAACACCGCGCTGCCGCACCATATTAACAGTGATCGTCCGCTGTCTAAAGGCGATATTTTAATGGTGGATATAGGAGGTACGTATCGCGGTTACCGAGCGGATTTCACAAGAACATTTGTCTTGGGAACTCCTCCCGAAGGTTTTTCAGATATTTATCATATCGTTCTCAGCGCACACATGGCCGGAAAAGCCGCTGCTCAGTCGGGCGTTTCTGCCGCGGAAGTAGACCACGCTGCCAGACAAATCATTGAAAGGGCCGGATATGGCAGCTATTTTACGCATCGTCTCGGACACGGCATTGGTTTGGATGTCCACGAACCTCCCTTTATCACAAGCAGCAACCGTGCACCATTAGAAATAGGCAATGTATTTTCCTGTGAGCCAGGTATTTATCTGCCCGGTCGATTTGGGGTACGAATTGAGGATCTTCTGGTATTAGAAGAGAATGGAGCAAGAAGCCTAAACACTTTAAGCAAAGATCTGCAAATTATACCTGTCTGATTCATAAAAAACGTACCCTCCGTGTATAAAGGGAGACACGTCCTTGCACACTGAGGGTACGGCTGCTTTGCCATATTTAAATGGTATAGATGCGTTTACTATAATTTACCCAAAATACGCATTCACCCCCGCCACCAGCCCGTCCGCCAGATTTTCCAGGGTGGCCTGGGAGTGGTCCGAAGCCTTGTCCCCCAGCTCAATGTCAATGGAGGGCACGGTGGAGAAGGAGGTCTGGGTCAAGTCCATGGCCATGGCGCCGCTTGAAAAGATTTTGACGCCGGCGCCTTTCAATCCCGCGATCAGGCTCTCCCCAAGGGCATTGTGCTGCTGCCAGTGGGATTTCACCGGCTCCATGTTCCGGTAGGAGGCCACGTCGGGAACGCTCATATAAAATGCCCCCTTATCGCTGGCGGTGGAATCCCAGTGCAGGGCGATATGGCAGTCGCTGGCATTGTTGGCGATGACCGTGCGGGCGATATTGTCGAGCTGCACATCCTCGCTCTCCCGGATCATGAGCACGTCATAGCCTGCGGCCAAAAGCTTGTCCCGGAAAATCAAAGCCATGGAGAGGGTGACCTGGCTCTCCGGGGTGCCGTCCGCGAAGGTCATTCCCCCGGACACCGCCGCAGCCGTGGTTGCCCCGGCGGCTGTGGTGCCGCTTGTCACCTTGGGAGTGCCGTCCGGGTGGCACAGGGTTTTCACCGAGGCGCCGCCGCTGGTGCCGTGACCCGCGTTGACACAGATGGTGATATTTTTCCGGTTTTGGGCCGTGGACTGGCGGAAGATGGCTGCGCCGGAATTAATCTTTGAAAATTCCGCATACGTCCAGGAGGGATTGAGGCTCACGGAAGTCACCAGGGCCTCGGGCTTTTCCTCCGCGATATAATCGGAAGAAATGTATCCCACTCCGCCCTCATAGGCAATCCTTGTCCACTCACTGTTTTTTCCCGTTCGGGGGAGCTCCGTGCCGTAAGATATGTTTCCCAGGATATTCTCCGCCGAGGAGGTGTCGCAGGAGGAGCGCACCCGGACGCTGCCCCCGTCCGACGTCTTCACATACACCGTATCGGAGACCTCCTCAAAGGGAGGCAGGGGCGCCGCCTGAGTCCGCTGTACATCCACAGCCTCTGTCTGAGCCTGGGGCGTCTCGCCGGAGGCCCCGATGGAGAGAACCTCCTCCCGGGATGCGGTCTGCCCTTCGTCCTCCTGCTCTCCCAGCTCCTGGGCCTCGGCCTGGCTCTTTATCTCCGCGCTGGAGGCATAGCCGCAGCCCCCGAGGACAGATGCCGTCCCCAGACAGACGCCAAGCGCGCAGATAAAGGCCGCCCGGCGATTTCCGGCGCCCCGTCTTTTCTCATTCCTTCTCATATAATCGTACCTCCGCCAACTACATAATCATCCCTGTAAAATACCGCTGCCTGCCCCGGCGCCGCCGCCCGCACAGGTTCCGCAAACACGCACTCCACCAGGTCGTCCCCGGCCTCCCGGATGACGCATGTCTGGCCCTTGTGGTTGTAGCGGATTTTGGCCGTGACCTCCATGTCCCGGCCGTGGAGTCCGTCCACAGACATCCAGTTTATTTTATTGCAGTAGACCCGGCTGGTGTACACGTCCTGCCCATTTCCAATGACCACCTCGTTGGTCTCCGGGCGGATTTTCACCACAAAGACAGGATGGCCCATGGCCAGATTTAACCCTTTTCGCTGCCCCACCGTATAGTGGGAAATGCCCTTGTGGCGGCCCAGCACATTTCCCTCCAGGTCCACAAAATTTCCTTCCGGCATGGGGCTCCCCGTATACCGGTCCAGGAATGCGGCGTAGTCGTGGTCCGGGATAAAGCAGATCTCCTGGCTGTCCGGCTTATTTGCCACAGGAAGGCCTAGGTCCTCGGCCATCTTTCGGATTGCTTCCTTATGATAAGCGCCCACGGGCATCAGGGTCCGGGCAAGCTGCTCCTGGGTCAGGTTGTAGAGCGCATAGGTCTGGTCCTTTGCCGCGGTCACGGACTGGCGCAGGGCAAACCGGCCGGATGGCAGGCGCTCCACCCGGGCATAGTGGCCGGTGGCGATGTAATCCGCGCCGATGGCGATGCTCCGGGCCAGAAGGGCCTCCCATTTTACATACCGGTTGCAGGCAATACAGGGGTTGGGCGTCCTGCCCTCCCGGTATTCCCTGGCAAAATAATCCATCACGTGTTCCCTGAACTCTTTTTTGAAGTTCATCACATAGTAGGGTATTTCAAGGGCCGCCGCCACCCGCCGGGCGTCCTCCACGGCGCTAAGACCGCAGCAGCCGCCCTCCGCCTCCATGGCTTCCGGCTCCTCATCCTGCCAGATCTGCATGGTCACGCCGATGACGCGGTACCCTTCTTTCTTTAACAGCCAGGCAGCCACGGAGGAGTCTACTCCCCCGGACATGCCCACCACTACGGTTTTGCTCAATAGTCTTCCTCTTCTTCCTCTTCCTCAATATTGTCCTTCGGCTTCTCCAGGCCCTCGATGGTGATGCCCTTTTTCTGGGCGTAATCCCAGAGAGCGGCGTGGATGGCCTCCTCTGCCAACAAAGAACAGTGTACCTTAACAGGGGGCAATCCGTCAAGTGCCTCCATCACGGCCTTGTTGGTCACCTGCATGGCCTCGTAGATAGTCTTTCCCTTAACCAGTTCCGTAGCCATACTGCTGGTGGCCACCGCAGCCCCGCAGCCGAATGTCTTAAATTTTACGTCCCGGATGACCTGATTGTCGTCAATATCCAGGTAAATGCGCATGATATCGCCGCACTTGGGGTTTCCCACCGTGCCCATGCCGCTGGGATTTTCCATCTCCCCCACATTTCTTGGGTGCTCAAAATGATCCATTACTTTTGCTGTATACATAATAATATTCCTCCTGATGTTCTGTGCCCGGTCATAGACCAGGAAAATCTGCAGGGGCTTTTGCGCCCTTTGTGCAAGATTCTGTTATTTGCCATGCTTCTTCATATAATCCTCGTAAAGCGGAGACAGACCCCTAAGGTACTCCACAATCTCCTTAATCTGCTCTACGGTGTAGTCCATCTCCTCTTTTGTGTTCTCCTCGCTCAAGGTCAGCCGCAGGGAGCCGTGTGCAATCTCATGGGGCAGGCCGATGGCCAGAAGCACGTGGGACGGGTCTAAGGAACCCGAGGTGCAGGCCGAGCCGCTGGAACCGCAGATGCCCGCCATGTCCAGCTTGATGAGAAGGGACTCCCCCTCAATGAACTGGAAAGCAAAGTTGGCGTTGTTGGGAAGCCGGTCCTTACGGGAGCCATTGACCCGGGTAAAGGGCACTTCCTTTGTCACCCGGTCAATGAGGTAGTCCCGAAGCTCCCGTTCCTTTGCCGTCCGCTCCTCCATGTTCGCCATGGCAATCTCCACAGCCTTTCCCAGACCCACGATGCCGGGAACATTCTCGGTTCCCGCCCGGCGCTTTCTCTCCTGGGCGCCCCCGTGGATAAAGGAGCGGATTTTCACGCCGGTGCGGATGTAGAGGAAGCCAATGCCCTTAGGGCCATTTAACTTGTGGCCGCTGGCGCTTAACATGTCAATGTTGCACTCATCCACATTAATGGGCAGATGGGCGTAGGCCTGCACCGCGTCGGTGTGGAAGGGGATGCCGTGCTCTCTGGCAATCCGGCCAATCTCCTTGATAGGCTCCACCGTGCCGATTTCATTGTTCGCAAACATGATGGAGATGAGAATGGTGTCCGGGCGGATGGCTTTCTTCAGCTCATCCAGCTTTACCACCCCATTTTCATCCACATCCAGATAAGTCACCTCGTATCCCCGCTTCTCCAGGTACTGGCAGGTGTGGAGCACGGCGTGGTGTTCAATCTTGGTGGTGATGATGTGCTTTCCCTTGGCGCCGAAGGCCTCCGCCGAGGCCACCAGGGCCCAGTTATCCGCCTCGCTTCCGCCTGCGGTGAAATAAATCTCCTGGGTCTTGGCTCCCAGGGAGCGGGCTATGGTCTCCCTGGCATGGTCCACAGCCCTGCGGCTCTCCGTAGAAAATTCGTAGATGGAGGAGGGATTGCCATAATACTCCGAAAAATAGGGCAGCATAGCCTCCACCACCGCCGGATTTGTCTTTGTTGTGGCCGCATTATCAAGATAAATCATACGCTTCATATTTTAATGTCCGCCTTTCCTAAGTTATGAATCTATGTCTGAAATCCGTGCCGGAACCGGCAGGATTGGTTTCTCGCACTTATAATACCATATTATTCCTAGGAATTCAATAGGAATACTATGTTTGTCTTTTAAAAATCCTTTTTAAATCCGCGTGCTGGTTTTGCCCTTCGGAT
Source organism: Candidatus Enterocloster excrementipullorum (assembly GCA_019119575.1). Lineage (GTDB taxonomy): Bacteria > Bacillota > Clostridia > Lachnospirales > Lachnospiraceae > Enterocloster > Enterocloster excrementipullorum. The sequence goes on along the minus strand of DWWT01000026.1, from coordinate 9,192 downwards.
ATGTCCCGTTCACTACACCAAATTATACCGATTCCCCCTGCGGATTACAAGCCCGCTGTGCAATTTATGTAACAGTTGTCTGACCTGTCACCACTTTACGATGAATGCCTGATGCTCTGTGTCCCGGAGAATCTTCTCAAAGCGTATGAGGGACTGCCGGAAAAGTCCGAATCCCCAAAAATCCCCTTTATTCTGCCCCGGACGCATGGCACGCGAGGCCAGGGGCTGCACCGTCTATCCCGCCCCGGATGACGCCTCCTTCGGATTCTACTTTGCAATTCCCCGGTATCACGAGGAGGAACCGGAATTTGATTATGCCTTGAAAAAAGCGAGGGAAATATTGAGTCCGCAGGCAAGTCTTGCAGTTTGACGGACAGAATGATAAGATAAAGACAGATAACAGAAACCGCGCATCCTGCAAAATTTACATAGAAAGGAGGCCGCAAACCATGAATATCGGACAAAAGAAACTGCCCGTAGGGATTGAAAGCTTTGAGGAGATCCGCAGAGAGAATTTCTATTATATTGATAAGACAGGAATGATCCGAGAGCTTCTGCAAAAATGGAGCAAAGTGAATCTCTTCACCCGCCCCAGGCGTTTTGGAAAATCCCTGAATATGAGCATGCTGAAGGCTTTTTTTGAACTCGGCTGCAATCCGGCTCTGTTTGAGGGGCTGGAAATAGCAGGTGAGACCGAAATCTGCCAGAAATATATGGGAAAATTCCCGGTCATCTCCATTTCCCTCAAAGGCGTGGACGGACGCAGCTTCGGCGAGGCATCCGCTGCCCTGCGGCGGGTCATCGGAAATGAGGCCTTCCGCTTTCCATACTTATCAGAAAGCAGCCGCCTGCTGCCGGATGAGAGGAAAATCTATCAGGCCCTGATTGACACCCGGGACGGAAGCTTTACTATGGCCGACGATTTGCTGGTTGACAGCCTGTATACACTGTCCCGGTTTCTCGCCAAACACCACGGCCGCAAGGTGATCCTTTTGATTGATGAATACGATGTGCCCCTGGACAAAGCCTTCCAATCCGGCTATTACAATGAGATGGTTTCCCTGATCCGCGGCCTGTTCAACAATGTCTTAAAAACCAACGAAAGCCTGCAGTTTGCCGTCCTGACCGGCTGTCTGCGGATCTCCAAAGAAAGTATCTTTACCGGCCTGAACAATTTAAATGTCTTGTCTGTGACCGATGTCCAATATGAGGAATATTTCGGATTTACCGACCGGGAGGTGCAGGAAATGCTGGGATATTACCATATTTCCGATGCCTATGGCGCCGTGAAGGCCTGGTATGACGGATACCGGTTTGGCAATGCGGAGGTCTACTGCCCCTGGGATGTAATCTGCTACTGCAGCAAGCGGGTCGATAACCCCAACCTTTTCCCCCAGAACTACTGGTCCAATACCAGCAGCAACGAAATAATCCGTCGTTTTATCCGGATGACGGGAAACGGGCTGACAAAGAGCGAAGTGGAGGCCCTGGTTGCGGGGGAAACGTTGGTGAAGGAAATCCGCGAGGATCTGACCTATAACAGCCTGTACGACTCCATCGACCACCTCTGGAGCCTTTTGCTTGCCACAGGCTATCTGACCCAGCGGGGGACATTGGATGGCCGCAGCTACTATCTTGCCATCCCCAATATGGAAATCCGCAGCCTGTTCAAAGACCAGATTTTATCACTGTTTAAGGAGAATGTCCAAAAAGACGGCAAACGGCTTGCAGCCTTCTGCGAAGCCCTTAAAACAGGAGACGCACCCGAGGTGGAACGGCTGTTTACGGATTATCTGAAGCAGACCATCAGCATCCGCGATACCTTTGTGCGCAGGCCCACCAAGGAGAATTTCTTCCATGGAATCCTGCTGGGGATCCTGGGCTTTAAGGACGGCTGGTTCGTAAAGTCCAACCGGGAATCCGAGGAGGGCTACAGTGATATTCTGGTAAAAATCGAGGATGAAGAGATCGGCCTTCTGATTGAAGTGAAGTACGCCCAGAGGGGAGAGCTGGAATCCGCCTGTCAGAAAGCCCTGCAGCAGATTGCGGAAAAGAAATACGCTGCCGAGCTGCGGGAGGAGGGCTGCCATACCATTTATCACTATGGGATTGCCTGTTTTCGGAAGCAGTGCAGGGTTGCGGTGGAGAAAGAGACGCGGCAAGGCTGAGCGCAGCGAAATTCCTCCCGCCGCCCTTGACATTTCCCCCTTCCCATATTAAAATGTAGCTATTCAATAAGGGCGGCGCGTCCCGAAGCGCATAAAAGCATGCAAAGAAGCATTTTGTCTTCCTGCATGCTTTTCTTTTTTCCGCAGATATTTCGCGGACAGCGCCGCCGTCAAAAAGCGCGGCTGCCAAACGCACATCCCGGCGGCTGCCAAAAATCAGCAGGAGGATATACCCATGAGCAAGTTTGAACGCAACGAGAAGGCCCGCTGGCGCTACGTCTCCGAAAAGCCCCGCATTTCCACGGAGCGAGCCCGTATCTGGACCGAATCCTATAAAAAGACCGAAGGGCAGCCCGCGGCCATCCGGGCTGCCAAGGCATTTCGGGATACCTGCCGGCAGATCGGCTGCTATATTTTTGAAGATGAGCTCATCGTAGGTGCTGTGGGGGAACATTTTAAGTGCGGAATTCTCACCCCTGAGCTCTCCTGGCTCTGGGTGGACCGGGAGATGGATACCTTTTCTGACAGACCCCAGGATCCATATATTATGACGCCAAAGCAGTGCGCCTACATGCGGGAACATATTTTCCCCTACTGGAAGGGCAAATCCCTTGAGGAGGCATTTCTGGCCCGGATTCCGGCAGAGACCGCGAAAATCTGCGTGGATACCGGCATCGCGGACAGCGATTCCAAGTGGAGACAGGCAGTGGGGGAGACCACGCCCGACTACCAGGATGAGCTCTTTCCCAAGGGGTTTGGCGGCATAAAAAAGGAGGCGGAAGAACGTCTGGCGGCTCTGGACATTTCCACGAAGGAAGGACAGGAGAAGCGGGATTTCTATCGCTCCGTCATCATCGCCTGCGACGGCATTATCACCCTGGCCCGGCGGTATGCGCAGGCCGCCCGCACCGCCGCGGAGGGGGAAGAAAAACCCCGGCGCAGAGAGGAGCTTTTAAAAATCAGCGATATCTGCATGCGGGTTCCTGAAAATCCTCCGCGCACCTTCTACGAGGCCATCCAGTTCGTCTGGTTTGTACAGTGGGGCGGCATAATCTCCGAAAACCCTCTGTCCCTCAATCCGGGGCGGTTTGACCAGTACATGTATCCCTACTACGCGGCAGATTTGGAGGCCGGGCGCATCACCCCCGATGAGGCCCAGGAGCTCATTGAGGCTCTGTGGATTAAATATTCCACCTGGGTCTGGACCATCTCCTCCAACACTGCCGGGTACTTTGCCGGCTACAATCAGTTCCAGAATCTCACCGTGGGCGGGCTAAAGGCGGACGGGACCGATGGAACCAACGCCATCAGCTATATGGCCCTGGAGGCCACTAGGGCGGTCAAGACGCACCAGCCGGGGCTTTCTGTGCGCATCAGCCAGAGCTGCCCTTTAAAATTTCTCCAGGCTGTAACCAGCCTCGTGGCCGAGGGTACGGGATTTCCCGCCATACACAGCGATGAATGCGGTTACCGCATGCTTTTAAATAACGGCATGCCGCCCCGCGTGGCCATGGATTGGAACAACTGCGGCTGCGTGGTTCCCCACAGCCGGAAGGCCAGCGAGTGGACTGCCGCGGCCAATTTAAATTTCGGCACCGCCCTGGAATGCGCTTTGAACGAGGGCCGGCAGCGGATGACCGGGGAGCTTGTAGGGCTTCCCGAAAAGCCTGCTGTGGAATTCTCCTCTTATGAGGAGGTGGAGGAGGCGTACTTCCGGCAGCTGGCCAATATCATCCGCCACACCGCCATCGCCACTGTAGAGGCCCAGCGCCTTCACGAGGAGATGGTTCCCCGCCCCTTCCTCTCCGCCCTGCATGAGCACTGCCTCATTTCCGGGAAGGATCTGGCCCAGGGCGGCGGCCTCTACAATGTGGGGCCGGTGATGACGGGAATCGGACTGGGCTGCGTCTCTGATGCCCTGGCGGTCATCAAACGCCTGGTCTTTGAGCAAAAGTCCGTCTCCATGGAGACACTCTGCAAAGCCCTGGACGCCAACTGGGCGGGATATGAGGATCTGCGGGCCCTGGCCCTGGACTGCCCCAAGTTCGGCAACAATGACGACTATGTGGATTCCATCGCCGTGCGGATGGCCAATTTCTATTATGACCAGGTCCACAGCTATACGGACTGCAACGGCAAGCCATTCAACAGCGCATTTATGGGCATATCCAATTACATTCCCACCGGGCGGATTGTGGGCGCCACCCCGGACGGCCGCCGGGCGGGGGAGCCCCTGACCGAGGGCGTTTCCCCCTATGCGGGGCGGGATAAGAAAACCCCTATCGCTGCCATGCGCTCCGCCGCAAAAATAACCCATGACATCCACAGCGGCGGAACTCTCTTAAACCTGCGCCTGGGCCATGACCTGATCGCGGACCCGCGGGGGCAGGCCAACCTGGGAGCCCTGCTGCAGAGCTATTTCTCCTTGGGCGCCTTCCATGTACAGTTCAATGTGGTGAGCAACGAGGTTCTGCGGGACGCCCAGAAACACCCGGAAAACTACAAAGACCTCCTGGTCCGGGTGGCCGGCTACAGCACCCAGTGGGTGAATCTGTCCCTGGAAATGCAGGAAGCGATTATTGCCAGAAATGCCCATGCCTCCTATTGACCGCAATAAAACTTTGCCGGACAGCCGGCGCAGGCCCCATATGCAGGCAGAAAGGAGATGCCCCTCATGAATGTCAGCGGACAAATTTTTCAGATTCAAAACTTTTCTCTCCACGACGGCCACGGAATCCGCACAGTGATTTTCTTTTCCGGCTGTCCCCTGCGCTGCCGCTGGTGCGCAAATCCGGAGGGTATGACCCGCGAGCCTTCCCTCGCTTTTTACAAAAACCTGTGCGCGGGCTGCGGCCGCTGCACGGCTGTCTGCCCGGATCATCTGGGGATTGATTGGGAAAATCCGGATATCCGGAAAAACTGCCGATCCTGCGGGGCCTGCGCCTCTGTCTGCCCCACCGGGGCCAGGACGCTCTATGGGCGCAGAATTACTCCCCAGGAGCTCTTAGATGAGCTGGAGGAAAATCTGTCCGTGTTCCGCTTCTCCGGAGGGGGCGTCACCCTTTCCGGAGGGGAACCCACCGCCCAGCCGGATTTTTTCAACCAGGTGTGCCGCCTGCTCTACGATACCGGCATCCGCCTGGCTATGGAGAGTTCCGGCGCGTTTGATATGCCGCGGGTGATGGAAGGTCTCTCCCGCATGGACACCATTTTTACGGACATCAAGTGTATGGATGAGGAGCGCCATATCCGCTATACCGGAGTGAGCAACCACCCCATCCTGGAAAATATCCGGGCGTATGCTGGGCTCTCCGCCCGCATTGTCATCCGGGTTCCGGTCATCAAGGGCGTAAACGCGGACGAGGAAAACATCCGTGAGACCGCCCGCTTTGTCCGCCGGCATCTGCCCGCGGCCCGTATGGAGCTTCTGCCCTACCACACCCTTGGAAAGAGCAAATATCAGGCCCTCTCCCTGACGCCTCCCCCGGACTGCTTCCTGACGCCGGACGAGGAGGAAATGAAACGCCTCCGGCAGCTCGTACTGTCCGAAGGCGTTTTGATGGTGTAGTACATATTTAAAAATTCGCAGCTGTTCAGACGCCGGGCAAGGAAATGTCCGACATCTGTCAAATTCTCATTCCCGCTCCAATGGCAGGCAGGTGATGTTCTCCCGCTCCAGGTTCTCGCGAATTCTTTTCACAAAATCCAGGGCCGACCGGCTGTCCCCGTGAACGCAGACGGAATCCGCCCGGATGGAAATATCCTGGCCGTCAATGGCCTGCACTTTTCCCTCCTTCACCATGCGGACCACCCGCCGGGCCGCCTCGTCTGCGTCTTTAATCATGGAGCCGGGACGGCTTCTGGGAACAAGGCTTCCGTCGGGCTCATAGGCCCGGTCCGCAAAGACCTCGCTGGCACAGGCAAGCCCCATCTCCCCGGCGGCTTTCAGCATCTGGCTGCCGCTTAAGGCCAAAAGAATCAGGCTTTCATCCACCGCCCGGATTCCTTCGCAGACCGCCTTTGCCAGCGCATAATCCTTGGCCGCCATATTGTAGAGGGCTCCGTGGGGCTTTACATGGGTCATGCGCACGCCCTGTTCATGGCAGAAGGCCAAAAGCGCCCCTATCTGGTAGGCGATATAGGTCCTGACCTCATCCGGGGTGGCCGCCATATTCCGGCGTCCAAAGCCGATGAGATCGGGAAAACCCGGATGCGCCCCCACGCCTGCCCCGGCCCGGGCGCAGGCCGCCACGGTCCGCTCCATCACCAGGGGATCTCCCCCGTGAAAGCCGCAGGCAATATTGGCCGAGGTAATATAGGGCAGAACCTCACTGTCCATTCCGATGGTATATGCCCCGAAGCTCTCGCCCAGGTCACAGTTCAAATCAATCCGTTCCATAAGCTCCTCCTCACAGTTTCAGCGCAGTATTTTTTATGTCCGTGATAAACATATGCCCCGGCGCGTGGGTGATGGCAAAGGGCGGCCGGGAGGCCATAACCACGGCCTGGGGCGTGACGCCGCAGGGCCAGAATACGGGAATCTCCCCTTCTTTTATGGTCACCGGATCCCCGAAATCCGGGTGGGAGAGGTCGGTTATGCCGATCATCTCCGGGTATCCGATGTGAACCGGCGCCCCGTGCACCCGGGGCATCTGCGCGGTCACCGCCACGGCCGCGGGAACCTGCCCGCAGGGGATGGGACGCATGCTCACCACCATGTTTCCGGAGAAAGCGCCCGCCGGCTCACAGGGAATATTCGTCCTATACATGGGGACGTTGACCCCCTCCTCAATATGGCGCACCGGGATACCGGCCTCCAAAAGCTCTGACTCAAAGGAAAAGCTGCAGCCGATGAGAAAGCTCACCAGCTCCCGCTCATCAAAAAACTTCGCCACGTCCGTATACTCTCCGGCAAGAATCCCATTTTCATACACCCGGTATTTGGGGATATCCCTGGCGATATCGCTCCCCGCCCCGAAAAGGCGAAAGCTCCTCTCACCCGCCTCCGCCACTTCCAAAAGCGGGCAGGAACGGGGATTTCTCTGGCAGAACAGCAGAAAATCCCATGCCTGCTCCCTAGGAAGGGAAACCAGATTTCCCTGGGCGTACCCCCGGCACATGCCTGCCGTGGGGCCCTGCAGCTCTCCCTTTCGTATCAGCTCCCGCACCTGACGGGGCTCCATTGTCTCATATTGGCTCATTTTTCTATCCTCCTCAAGCAGAATGCCTCCAGGCGGGCCAGGCGTTCCTCCTCACGGCGGAATATTTCGATCCCCTCCTGAGGCGTCACGGGTTTAAATCCCACCGCTTCCCCTGGCTTTAACTGGGCTAAAACCGCAATATCCGGCCGGATTACCGTCCCGATCTTCGCGTAGCCGCCCACGGTCTGATGGTCCGCCAGCATAACCACCGGCTTCCCGCCGGCCGTAACCTGGACAGAGCCCTCCAAAATCCCGTCCGATAAAATATCATACGCCCCCCGCGCGGCAATGGCCTCCCCCTCCAGGCGGCAGGCCATCCGGTCGCAGTCCGCTGTCAGACGGTATTCATTTCTCCAAAACGCATCCAGGGCCTCCCCGGTAAATGCATCCTCCTGGGGGCCGGGCACGGTCCGCAGAAGGGGGATTTTCTTATCGCCCAGCCAACGCCAGGCAGTAACCGACGTGAAAAGGCCCGGATCCGGGATGGGAAGCTCTCTGCCCGGCAGGAACAGCTCTGTCTGCGAATTCCCTTCCCCGGTAAAAAGCAAATCCCCGGCCTGCAGGGCGCGGCCCTGGAATCCCCCGGTTCTGCATTTTATATTGGTGGAGCGGCTCCCCATGACCACAGGGACATCGATCCCTCCAGAGAAGGCCATATAGCCCCGCAGGCCGGAAACCGCCATTTGGGAGGTAAACACATCCCCCTCCTTTACGGGAATTGGCCGGTACATGGGAAGCGCTTCCCCGTTCAGGCAGCAGGACATGTCCGCTCCGGCAAGGGCCATGATTCCATCCCCCAAAAAGCGGATGGAAGGGCCCTGAAGGGTCATCTCCAGCACCGCTCTCTCCTGCCCCGCTTCGTCCGCTCGGTTTCCCGCCAGCCGGTTGGCCTGGCGAAGGGAATATTTATCGCAGCAGCCGCTCTCCTGCCATCCCCTGTCCCCATAGCCCCTCCGCCCCATGTCCTGGACCGTCGTCAGGGGACCGGGGGAAAGTATCTCAAACCGCATGGTTTTTGCCTCCCTCCTGCATATCCCGTATGCGCGCGTATTCCTGCGGGCTTATGGGGACAAACCGGATGCGGTCCCCCGGCCCATAGGGCAGGGCTCCTCCGGTTCCCGGCGAAAACAGCGTCAGGGGCGTCCTTCCGATGAGCTGCCAGCCGCCGGGGGATTCCAGGGGATAAATCCCCGTCTGCTCTCCCCCGATCCCCACGGAACCCGCAGGTATTTTTACCCGCGGAGCAGAAAGCCGCGGGGTAAACAGCCGGGAATCCAGGCCTCCCAGATAGGGAAAGCCGGGCAGAAAGCCCAGCATGTAAATCCGGTAGTCCCTTCCGCTGTGAATGCGGATTACCTCCTCCTCGGTGAGGCCTCCGTGGGCCGCCACAAATCCCAGGTCCTCCCCGAAATCGCCGCCGTAGCACACGGGAATCTCTACCAGACGGCCGGCGGCCGGAGCCGTCCCGGAAGATGCCGCGCCCTTTTCATCGCCGGCCCCGACGGCAAAGGCCCCTGCCGCGCAGGAAGCCGCTGCCCCGCGCGGGACATCGGCATCGGCCCGGAAAACCTCCCCGCCGAAGCTCTCCCCCGCCAGGCGCTCCAGCGCCCCGTACGCCTCCTCATAATCCATATGAAGCGCGTCATACCGGACGAGAAGGGAGACAAAACCGGGGATGGTCTCCCCAAATCCCATGGTTATATCCATTCCTTTCGCTTCACTCAGGCACAAAACGTTATGAAAATATTTTTCCTGAGCTTATTTTTCTTTATAATTCTTCTTGTAGGGAACTCGGTATACTACAAATCACGGGGAGGTGAGTG
>DWWT01000025.1 GCA_019119575.1 Candidatus Enterocloster excrementipullorum | reverse complement strand
CTGCAGATCTGCAGCAAGGAGGACGAGTGAAAAGTCAGATGCACAGCTGAACAGCAGCAAATCTGCCGCCGTGTTTTAACGGCGGCATTGCTTTGTCCAAAAAGAGGAGGTATAATAGGGGCTGCTTATTTTTTGGTGCCCTCTGAAGGAGGGCGGAATGGAGTTTACAAATGAAAGCCCTTATAAATTTTTTAAAGAGCGAGACCGTTTTCTGTGTGTCCTTTTTTCTGGCGCTGGCATCAGCGCTGATTGTGCGGCCGGATTCGTTTTACCTGGCATATCCGGATTACCGGACATTGGCTCTTTTGTTCTGTCTGATGCTTATTGTGGCAGGCTTCCGATCCCTGGGAGTGTTTGATTTTATGGGCCGCTCCCTTTTAAAACGGGCAGGGAGCCTTCGCAGGCTGTCCGTCACCATGGTTCTGCTGTGCTTTTGGAGCAGTATGGTGATTACCAATGACGTGACGCTGATTACTTTTGTGCCTTTTACGATCCTTGTGTTCCGCATGGTCGGCGAGGAGGAGCGAATTTTGAAGATTGTGGTTCTGGAGACCATAGCCGCCAATTTGGGAAGCATGGCGACGCCGATCGGGAACCCGCAGAATTTGTATCTGTATTCGGCGTTTTCTATGGATATGGAAGAGTTCGCATGGGCGGTTCTCCCTTACGCGGGAATTTCTCTTGTGCTCCTTCTTTTTATTCTCTGGAAAGAGCCGGATAAGCCAATACAAAAAAATGTCGGTGAGGAGTCGGCGGCTGGGGATGACCCCGTGCCTAAGAAAGAAAAGGTGGGGGCGAAAGCACCTGTCCCGGGGACAATGACACAGAAAAAGGCGCCGCTGCAGGTGCTGGACATGCGCCCCGTAAAAAGGCGCGCCAACGCCCCGGTCCCCACCTTTTCCGTTTACATGACGCTGCTTCTGCTATGCCTTTTGGTGGTGTTCCGTATCTTGCCGTACGGTCCCGTGCTGATTATCACAGTTTTAGTCGCAGCAGTGGTCAACCCCAGGCTTTTGAAAAATGTGGATTATTTCCTGCTGCTGACCTTTCTGTGCTTTTTTGTTTTCATCGGCAATATGAAGCGAGTCCCCCAGGTCAATGATCTCTTGGTGGCTCTTGTGGGAGGACGGGAGCTGTGGGCCGGCATCCTGGCCAGCCAGATTATCAGCAATGTACCTGCGGCCATTCTCCTGTCCGGCTTTACGGACAATGCCCAGGCGCTTCTCACGGGAGTGAACCTTGGGGGATTGGGAACGCTGATCGCCTCTCTGGCGAGTCTTATTTCTTTTAAATTTTATGCAGGGGAATTTCCGGAGAGAAAAGGGATGTATATGAAGGTGTTCACCTTCTGGAATTTAGTCTTTCTCGGGATTCTTATCTGCGCGGCGGTTCCCTTATTTTCCAATTTCAATCTCTCCCTCATGGGATAGCAGATCAGGGATAGAAAAGTCAAAAATCATCTCCAGGCACTTCATAGCATATGCAGCGTGGTAAGAGTCAGGCTGGTGAAACTGCATCAGATACAGAGGGCTCGGTTATACCTCCCATACCCCAACGGTATATCCAGGAGGAAAGTTTTTGATTGATTTTATGGGGCAATGAGACTATAATGATTCTCAAAATACCATAATTGTTCGGCGTGTTCTGAACAATTGCGAGACATACATAAGGGAATGGAGGAATCATTATGGAAAAGAAAAATCTGGACTGGGGAAACATAGGATTTTCCTATATGCCTACGGATATGCGCTATGTGGCGGACTATAAGGACGGCGCGTGGGGCGAGGGACGGCTGACTGCCGATTCCAATGTGGTGATAAATGAGTGCGCGGGCATTCTGCAGTACTGCCAGGAGATTTTTGAGGGTCTCAAGGCATACACCCAGGAGGACGGCAGCATTGTCACCTTCCGTCCTGATCTGAATGCGGAGCGCATGATGGATTCTGCGGCCCGTCTGGAGATGCCTCCCTTCCCCAAGGAGAGATTTCTGGAGGCGGTTGACCAGGTGGTGAGCGCCAACGCAGCCTGGGTGCCGCCATACGGCAGCGGAGCCACTCTGTATCTGCGGCCCTATATGTTCGCGTCCGGCCCGGTGATCGGCGTAAAGCCCTCAAACGAGTATCAGTTCCGCCTGTTCGGAACTCCGGTGGGGCCCTACTTTAAAGGGGGCGCAAAGCCCATCACCATCTGTGTCAGCGATTTTGACCGGGCAGCTCCCCATGGAACCGGTCATGTAAAGGCAGGGCTGAACTACGCCATGAGCCTGCACGCATCCGTGACGGCCCACGCAGCCGGATTTGACGAGAACATGTTCCTGGATCCGGCCACCAGAACCTATGTGGAAGAGACCGGCGGAGCCAACTTCCTCTTTGTCACAAAGGATGGGGAGGTTGTGACGCCTAAGTCGGATTCCATTCTTCCGTCCATCACGCGCCGCTCCCTGGTGTATGTGGCGGAGCACTATCTCGGTCTCAAGGTGACCCAGAGACCCGTAAAGCTTTCCGAGCTGGATGATTTCGCAGAGTGCGGTCTGTGCGGAACTGCGGCGGTAATCTCACCGGTCGGCAAGGTTGTGGATCACGGCAGGGAGATCTGCTTCTCCAGCGGCATGGAAGAGATGGGGCCTGTGACAAAGAAACTGTATGAGACCCTTACGGGAATCCAGATGGGAACCGTGGAGGCTCCCGAGGGCTGGATCCGCAAGATTTGCTAAGGAGCGCATAAATCGTTCCTCCCGGAATATATTGGTAGTAACTGTATCCAAATATTCCGGGAGGTTTTTTATTTTATGAGACAGGGAAAAACAGGAGCCTGCAGGCTGTGCGCAGCGGTGTTGGCGGTGCTGGCGCTGTGCGCCGGGCTGCTTATGGGCTGCGGGGCTTCAAAGGACAGCGGGGAAAAGGTGCGGGATCTGGAGTTCACGGTGGCGGGGGAAATGGAGACGCCTCAGCAGTTAAAGGATCTGATTGCCCAGAAGCAGTCGGAGCCCTTTAAGCTGACCTATACGGACAATCAGAACCTTTACATTGCAGTGGGCTACGGGGTACAGCCCACAGGCGGATACAGCATTGCGGTCAATGAGCTGTATCTGACGGACAATTCCATTGTGATTCGCACGGAGCTTTTAGGACCAGAGAAGGGGGAGAATCCGGGAGGCGGCCAGTCCTTTCCCTACATAGTAATAAAGACGGAATACCTGGAAAACCCCGTGGTGTTCCAGTGACGCGTTGGGCAAAAAATCCTTTTTAAATAGAATATCATATGCTATACTGTACCCTAGAGTGTGTTTGACAGAAAGCAATTTTCAAACACGCTCGAAGGGATTCTGCACACAGTGCCCGCTGGAAGCTGAACAGGCGGGAATTTTTATGGAAAGGCTGGAATAGCGATGATATTCAAAGACATATGGATGGACATAAAGGCGGTGCAGGAGCGGGATCCTGCGGCGAGAAACTGGCTGGAGGTTCTTCTTCTGTATCAGGGGGTTCACGCCCTGATCTGGCACCGATTCGCTCACTGGTTTTACAGGCATAAACTGTTTTTTATTGCCAGGCTCATCTCACAGATTGCCCGGTTTTTCACATTGATTGAGATCCATCCGGGGGCTGAGCTGGGGCACGGCATTCTCATCGACCACGGAAGCGGCGTGGTGATCGGAGAGACCGCGGTTGTGGGGGACAACTGCACGATTTATCAGGGGGTCACCCTGGGGGGCGTGGGAACCAAGAAGGGAAAACGTCACCCTACCCTGGGGAATAATGTGATGGTGGGAGCCGGGGCCAAGATCCTGGGGGCCTTTGAGGTGGGAGATAACTGTTCCATAGCGGCAAATGCCGTCCTGCTTAAGCCCCTGGAGGACAATGTGACGGCGGCCGGAGTTCCCGCCCGCCCGGTGAAAAAGGATGGGATTTCTCTGCCCAAGCAAAAGGAGACCATGACACTGGAAGAATACGAGGAGATGAAGATCCGGATGGGAGAAATGGAAGCGGAGATCGCCGCGCTGAAGGTTTCCCTGGAGAAGCTCTCACGAAAGGAGAATACCCTGGAATGAAGCAGGAAGCGCCTTACGTAAACATTGAAAGGAGCATCATCAAACCGTTCCGCAAGACAATCTGGAGGCCGTTTGTGAAAGGCCTTCAGGAGTACCGGATGGTAGAGGACGGAGACCGGATCGCTGTGTGCATATCCGGGGGCAAAGACTCCATGCTTCTGGCTAAATGCCTCCAGCAGTTAAAACGCCAGAGCGAGACGGATTTTTCGCTGGAGTTTATGGTCATGGATCCGGGATATCACCGGGCCAACCGGGCCCTGATCGAGGAAAATGCCAGCCGGATGCGCATCCCCATCCGCATATTGGAGTCGGATATCTTTGACGCGGTGGTGGATGCGGGACAGTCCCCCTGCTATCTCTGCGCCCGGATGCGGCGGGGGTATCTCTATGCCAATGCAAAGAAGCTTGGCTGCAATAAGATTGCCCTGGGACATCATTTCGACGATGTGATTGAGACGATCCTGATGGGGATTCTTTACGGCGGCCAGATCAATACCATGATGCCCAAGCTCCACAGCACGAATTTCGCGGGGATGGAGCTGATACGGCCTCTGTATTATGTGAAGGAAGAGGATATTTTGGCGTGGAAGGAGTATAATGATCTGCATTTTCTCCAGTGCGCCTGCCGCTTTACGGAGCAGATTGCTAAAGAAAGAGAGGAACAGGCCAAAGACGGCGCCTACGGCTTTGGTGCGGACATTGTCCACACATCCAAGCGCCAGGAGATGAAGGAGCTGATCCGCAGCCTTCGGAAGATCAGTCCGTTTATTGACGCGAATATTATGAAGAGCGTGGAAAACATCAATCTGGATGCCTGCCTGGGATATGTGCAGAAAGGGGTCCGCCACCATTTTATGGATGAGTACGCATAAACAACCTGCCTGCCGCATAGGTATTTCTAAAAGACTATGAGGGATGGCAGGTATTTTTATGGATTTGATAAAAAAGCAGATACATATGAACCAATGGAAGGGAAATGTGACGACCCAGATTACCCTGGATGATGATTTTATCGTGCCGGATACTCTGGACGACATGGAACAGGTGATGCTGGATACCGGCGAGATACAGATCGAAACGGTAAAGAACCAGGGAGATAAGGTGGCGGTGAAGGGGCGCCTGGAATTTCAGGTACTTTACCGGAAGGAGCGGGGCGGTCTGCAGACCCTTGGGGGAAATATTCCTTTTGAAGAGACGGTCAATGTGCCGGATCTGGAGGAAAAGGATTATGTAGGGCTCACCTGGATGCTGGAAGACCTGAATACGGATATGATTCACTCCAGGAAGCTTGGGGTTCAGGCTATCATCACGCTGCAGGTGCGGATTGAGGCCCTGCGGGAGGTGGAGGCAGCAGTCGATGTGGCGCCGGACAGTCTGGGAACCGGGGGCGCGGCGGGCAGGACAGACGGCTGTGCGGATACGGCCTTAGGCCCGGTGCAGGCTGAGACGCTCAAGCGCAGGGTCAATGCGGCCGCCATCGCTGTGCGCAGAAAGGATACATACCGTATTAAGGAGGAACTGAGCTTAAATGGAGGGAAGCCCAATATTGGCCAGCTTCTCTGGCGGGAAATGAAGCTGCGGGATGTCTCGGTAAAGCCTCTGGACGGCAGCCTTCATCTGGACGGTGAGCTTACGGTATTTGTGATTTACAGCCCGGAGGATGAAAATATGCCTGCCCAGTGGATGGAAGAGACGCTGCCGTTTTCCGGAGAGCTGGAGATGAGCGATGTAAAGGAGGAAATGATCCCTATGATTACGGTGCGCCTTGCGCACAGGGATCTGGAAGCAAAGCCGGACTATGACGGGGAGATGCGCGAAATGGACGCCGAGGCTGTCCTGGAGCTGGACATTAAGCTCTATGAAGAGCAGGAGGCAGAGCTTTTAAGCGATATGTATTCCAACGGAGCGGAAATCGAACTGGAGCAGCGGGAAGCAGCATTTGACCAGATTCTCACCCGGAATGTGTGCAAGACAAAGGTGACCGAGAAGGTGTCCCTGCCCCAGGACGCGCGGATTCTGCAGATCTGCCACAGCGAGGGAGCGGTAAAGCTGGATGAGGTGGAGGTGGCGGAGGACAGCCTCCAGATTGATGGGGTTCTGGAAGTGACGATTCTGTATCTCACCAGCGATGACGCATCGCCGGTCCAGTCCTTTGTGGAGCAGCTCCCCTTCCACTGCGCGGCGGAGGCCAGAGGGATCCGCTGCGACAGCGTCTATCAGCTGGATGCGGGCCTGGAACAGCTGGGAGCTGTGATGATGGGCGGGGACATGGTGGAGGTCAAGGCGGTGATCACCCTGGATTTTCTGGTACTTCAGCCTGTGACGGAGCCGGTAATCACCGGGGCGTCCGTAAAGCCCATGGACATGAAAAAGCTCCAGGAGCTGCCGGGGATTGTGGGATATATTGTCCAGCCGGAGGACAGCTTGTGGACGATTGCCAAGAAATTCCATACGACGGTGGGAAATATTATCACGACCAATGAACTGGCGGACGACCAGGTCAAAGAAGGGCAGAGGCTTCTGCTCGTGAAGGAAATTGTGCAGGGGTAAAAGCAGCAAAAGCCGGGGACTTCAGGCGAGAGGTTCCCGGCTTTTCTCTGGAAACGCACATACGGCGGAGATCAGGCAAAGGGCAGAGAGCAATTTTTAAACACACTCTAGCCATCGGCCCGGGATCCTGGTAAAATAGAAATGGCTAACAGAAATGAGGTGTGACGGATATGCGGTATTTGAAGAGAGAGGAATTTGACGCCTGCCGTCCTCTTTGGGAGGAAGCGTTTCCTGAGGATTCGCCGGAGTTTGTCTCGTGGTATTTTGATAAAAAAATAGATAAAAGCCGTGTGTTGGTACAGGAGGATGAGCAGGGGCGCATCTGTTCCATGGCATTCTGCAACCCCTATCAGCTGCAGGTGGGGCCGGTGCAGGCCGAACTGGATTATATTGTGGGGGTAGCGACAAGGAAGGACAGCCGCCGGCAGGGGTATATGCGGAGGATTATGACCGCCCTTCTGCGGGACATGCAGAAGGAGGGAAAGCCGTTCTGCTATCTCATGCCTGCGTCCGAGGGGCTGTACAGGCCCTTTGGGTTTTCCTTTATTTTTGACCAGCCGCTGTGGAAGCCGGATGAGAGAGCTTTGGCCGGATTTGAAAAACGGCTGCTGCGGCTGGACGCAGATGCGGCGGCCCTTGCGCAGTGGATGAATACCTGGCTGGCCGGGCGGTTCGGCGTCTATGCCCTGCGCGACACGGAATACATGAAGTGCCTTCAGGGCGAGCTGGACAGCGAAGAAGGAGAGGCTGCGGGATGGTTCGACGGAGACGGCGGCCTTCAGGCATTGGAAGCATTTTGGGGCAGGGAGAAGCGGGAGCGCCGTTTCCTTTACTGCAGAGAGGACGATGCGGCTCTTCCTGCATCACAGGAAAGCCCTGTCCGCCCGGCTATTATGGCGCGGATTACGTGTCTTGCGTCCCTGGGGCCCGCTGTTTCACTGTCGGAGGACTGCCCCTGTCCGGCTATGGAGGTGCGGATTAAGATAAAGGATGAGCTGCTGGATGAAAACCAGGGACTTTGGAGATGGCGGCTTATGTCCTCCGGCAGCGTGCTGGAGAAGATACAGGCTCCGGCAGTAAGCCTGGAGGAAGAGCAGACGGACGAACAGACGCTGCGCTCCACGGAGGTGCTCTCCCTGTCCATTGACCAGGCCGCGGCCTGGATTCTGGGCGGCCGGGATTTGAAGGGGCTTTTGGGAGGAATGGAGCCGCCGTACTGGTGCGCTTATGTGAAGGGGCCGGGCCCCGTATTTCTGGACGAGGTGGTATAGCATGAATGAAAAATGGCAGAAGCTGAAAGAATGGATTGACCAGGGCAGCAATATTGTGTTTTTTGGCGGGGCAGGGGTATCGACAGAGAGCGGCATTCCGGATTTTCGGAGTGTGGACGGTCTGTACAATCAAAAATATACGTATCCGCCGGAAATGATTATCAGCCACAGCTTTTATGTTAAAAATCCGGAAGAATTTTATCGGTTTTACAAAGACCGGATGATATTTTCGGAGGCTGAGCCGAACGGGGCTCACAAGGCCCTGGCCAAGCTGGAACAGGAGGGAAAGCTGAAGGCGGTGATCACCCAGAACATAGACGGCCTGCACCAGGCCGCGGGAAGCAGGGAGGTGCTGGAGCTGCATGGCTCCATTCACAGAAATTACTGCACCCGGTGCGGGGAATTTTATGATCTGGATTATGTGAAAAAGAGCGAGGGCGTCCCGCGCTGTGCCTGCGGCGGCATAATCAAGCCGGATGTGGTGCTCTATGAGGAAGGACTGGATCAGCGGCTGCTGCAGAAGGCGGTGGCGTACATAGCCCGGGCGGATGTGCTCATTGTGGGAGGGACATCCCTGGTGGTCTATCCTGCAGCGGGGCTGATTGACTATTACAGGGGAAATAAGCTGGTGCTCATCAACCGGAGCGCCACGTCGAGGGATTCCCAGGCAGACCTGGTCATCAATGACAGCATTGGGCAGGTTTTGGCAGCAGTGACCGGGGAAGCGTGAGCTTGAAAATGCATTTCCAACCCGTAAAAAAATATTGGCAGCGGTTCAGGATGGCATTTTCTTGTCCATACTCTCTCTGAATTGTTAAAATAAAATACACGAAAGGAAGAAAAAACATGTATCAGGCAGCAGAAAACAGATATGAAAAGATGGAGTATAAGCGCAGCGGAAGAAGCGGTATTCTTCTGCCGCGCATGTCTCTGGGACTGTGGCAGAATTTTGGTCTGGAGAAAACGCTGGAGGAGCAGAAGGCCATCCTCTTTAAAGCATT
This sequence comes from Candidatus Enterocloster excrementipullorum, assembly GCA_019119575.1. Lineage (GTDB taxonomy): Bacteria > Bacillota > Clostridia > Lachnospirales > Lachnospiraceae > Enterocloster > Enterocloster excrementipullorum. The sequence goes on along the minus strand of DWWT01000025.1, from coordinate 25,915 downwards.
TGACATAGGAATTACGCATTTTGACCTGGCGAATAACTATGGAGCTCCGGCAAAGGGGCTGGCAGAGGAGAACTTTGGGAAAATCCTGAAATCGGATCTGGGGCAGTACCGGGATGAGCTTTTTATTTCCACCAAGGCAGGTTTTGATTTCTGGCCCGGCCCCTACGGCAACTGGGGCTCCCGCAAATATCTGATGGCCAGCCTGGATTCCAGTTTAAAGCGCATGGGTCTGGAATATGTGGATATTTTCTATCACCACAGGCCGGATCCGGAGACTCCTGCGGAAGAGACCGCTCAGGCGCTCTCCGATATCGTGCGCCAGGGAAAAGCGCTTTATGTGGGAATATCCAATTATCCGGAAAAGGAGGCGGAGGAGATGATCCGTCTGCTTAAGGAAAATAAGACGCCCTGTCTGCTTCACCAGCCGCGCTACAATATGTTTGAACGCGGTGTGGAGGAGGGGCTTTTGGGTCTCCTTGACAGAGAAGGCGTTGGGTGCATCTGCTACAGCCCGCTGGCCCAAGGAGCGCTTACAGATAAGTATTTGAAGGGGATCCCGCAGGGCTCACGGGCGTCCAGAGAGGGAACCTCGGTAGGAGAACGCTATCTGAATGAAGGAAATATAGACAAGATCCGCAGGCTCAATGCCCTGGCCCAGGAGAGAGGGCAGTCTTTGGCGCAGATGGCGCTGGCATGGGTTTTGAGAAGGCCTGAGATCACCAGTGTGCTTGTGGGGGCCAGCAGACCGGAGCAGCTTGAAAACAGTGTCCAGGCGCTGACGGCAGTGGCCTTCACAGAAGAGGAACTGAACACCATTGATGAGATTCTGGGCAGTTGCTGAAGGTGCGGAAAGATGGCAGAAAAAGTGAATTATGAAGTGGGAGACGTGGTGAAGTTAAAGAAGTCCCATCCCTGCGGGAGCAGCCAGTGGGAAATTCTCCGGGTAGGGGCGGATTTTCGCCTTAAATGCATGGGCTGCGGCCGCCAAATTATGGTGCCGAGGCGGCTGGTGGAGAAGAATACGCGGGGGCTTTTGAAGAAGGAAGAGCAGCAGGAAGATAAGTAGCATATGTTAAAATTCAGATGACTGAAAAATCTCCGGATTTTACGGATGCCGAATCGGACGAATGGATTTTTCCGACAAATGAATGTTTGGAAATGAATTTTTGCTGAATTTTTCCCGAAAAAATGCTTGCATTTATCTCCCGGATTTGCTAAAATAAAACACCGTGACATATGATTCCTTGCTCCTGTTACTGAAAGCGGGGGCCAGAGACCACAAGGAGGTAAAGCAAGATGAACAAGTATGAATTGACCGTTGTTCTGAATGTGAAGCTGGAAGACGACGAGCGCGCAGCAGCCATCGAGAGAGTGAAAGGATACATCACCCGTTTCGGCGGCACTGTGACCAACGTGGACGAGTGGGGTAAGAAGAGACTTGCATACGAGATCCAGAAGATGCATGAGGCTTACTACTACTTCATCCAGTTTGAGTCCGATGCTGTGTGCCCCAACGAAGTTGAAGCTCACGTTCGCATTATGGAACCAGTGATCAGATACTTATGCGTAAAGGTTGAGGAATAATTTTCCTCGTCGGGGATTTCCCGCATGCCCTTTGGGGCAGACCGGATTTGCGTAGAAGAGTACACCCAGACCGCCGGAAGGCGGGATTGAAAAGGAAGTGTGACCGTATGAACAGAGTAATCCTTATGGGAAGATTGACAAGAGATCCGGAAGTGAGATATTCACAGGGCGAGCGCTCCATGGCAATTGCCAGATACACCCTTGCGGTGGACAGGCGGGGGCGCAGGAACCAGGACGGAGACCAGCAGTCAGCGGATTTTATTCCCTGCGTGGCCTTTGACCGGGCAGCTGAGTTTGCGGAGAAGTATTTCCGCCAGGGCATGCGTGTTCTTGTATCCGGACGGATCCAGACAGGAAGCTATGTGAACAGAGACGGTCAGAAGGTTTACACCACCGAGGTCATTTTGGATGACCAGGAGTTCGCAGACAGCAAGGGTCAGGCATCTGATATGAGCGGCTATGGACAGTCTGCTCCGGCTCAGAGACCGGCTCCTGCCAGCGCGATTGGTGATGGGTTTATGAACATTCCGGATGGGGTTGAGGACGAGGGCCTCCCCTTTAATTAGGATGTTCCACTGTAGAATATAAGGAGGACAACACCAATGGCATTTAATAAAACAGATAGACCTGAGGGCGCCAAGATGAGAAGACCGGGCGGAGTGCGCAGAAGAAAGAAAGTTTGCGTGTTCTGCGGCGACAAGAACGGCGTGATCGATTACAAAGATGTTAATAAGTTAAAGAGATATGTATCCGAGCGCGGAAAGATTCTTCCCCGCCGTATTACAGGCAACTGTGCAAAGCACCAGAGAGCTCTGACCGTGGCAATCAAGAGAGCCCGTCACATCGCTCTTATGCCTTATACCTGCGATTAATCAGAAGATCCAGTGGAGAACGCTGTGCAGGAAGCAGAACCGAGCGGTTCTGTTTCCGGCGGCGTTCTTTTGTTATGGGATCATAACGTACTGCACCAGTACCATATAAAGGATGGTTCCCCCCGCAATGGAAAGAAGCATCTGGCGCTTCCAGATATGAAGGAGAATGACAAAGAGAATGGAGAGAAATTCCGGCATGCCGCGGCTGCCGGAAAACAGGTTTACATTCCGCAGACAGTAGACCACCAGCAGGCCAAAGACTGCCGCTGGCAGGACTTTTCCCAGATACTGTATGTATTTCGGAGTGGGCTTTCCCGCGGGAAAGATGAGGAAGGGGAGGAAGCGGGTCAGGGCTGTCCCCAGAATGACCATAGCGATGGTTATAAGCTGTTCGGATAATGTCATGATGCGGATTCTCCTCTCTCTAAGGGATTTCTGATCAGGGTTAAAACACCAAGGATGGCCAGCATGGACGGGATGATAAAATGGTCCGCTCCAAAAGTCAAGAGACATAGCAGGGAAATGCCGATTCCCACCAGAGCGCTGGTGTGGCGCTTCTCTTTCAGCCATTGTTCCATGAAAATCACCACGAACATAGCGGTCATGACAAAGTCAAGCCCCTCGGTGTTGAAATGAATGAAGGAACCGAAGATTCCGCCCAACGTGGCTCCGGAAAACCAGTAGATGTGATTTAACAGGGTCACAAAAAACATGAACCAGCCCTTGTCCACATCTTGGGGAATGTCAGCGGTGTAGTTGATGGAAAAGCTCTCATCACACATGCCGAAGATGAGATAAATTTTTTTGAGGCCCACACCCCGGAATTTATCCAGCATGGATATGCCGTAGAACAGGTGGCGGGCATTGATCATCAGAGTCATAGCCAAGGCCTGGAGAGGATTGAAGGCGCCCAGGAGCAGATTGACGGCTACAAATTCAACGGAACCCGCAAAGATGGTGAGGCTCATAAGCATGGGATACCAGAAGCTGAAGCCGGAAACATTCATATAAATCCCGTATGTCATGCCCAGAAACCAGAAGCCAGCAAAGATGGGAATAGTGTAGGGGAAGGCGCAGAAAAGCGCCCGCTTAAGGGTAGAAAGCTGTGTGTGCATGGTAAGTCTCCTCCTGCGGCCGGCAAAGAAGCCGCCCTATAAGCATACCATGGGATGCGGGGAGGTTCAAGAGGATAATTGGGTTGCCATTCATGGGCAGCCCATATATAATGTAGCTGTGACTTTGCTGTAAAAGTCAGCGTGCGTTTGAAAATTCACTCCTGCCATCTGCACGCCTCACTTTGCGGCAGCTTGGGGCCGAATGCAGGAGGCAGCGCGGGAAGAGGAGGAAACGATGGATCAGGTCAGAACAGCCGTTATCGGGTTTGGAGGCATGGGAAGCCAATATGTGGAGATGCTGTATAAAGGGGAAGTGGAGGGCATGACCCTGGCCGGGGTGTGCTGCCGAAACCTTCCGGGACAGGAGCGGCTGCGCCGGGAATTTCCGGGTACGGCTGTTTATAAGGATGTGGACGATGCGATGGCCCACAGCGGCGATTTTGACGCGCCGGTGAAGTGAGGCGTCTCCTGCGCCGGACAGAGGAAGCCGGGGTGAGCTATGGAATGATTTTTAACGTGCGCACCAACCCGGCGTATCAGAAGGCCCGGGAGATTGTCGCATCCGGCTGTCTGGGAAAGCTTCAGCGGGCGGTCTGGATCTGCAATACATGGTTCAGGACTCCGGCATACCATCGGTCCGCTCCCTGGCGGAGCACCTGGAAGGGCGAGTGCGGCGGTCTCCTGATCAACCAGTGCCAGCATTATCTTGACATCTGGCAGTGGCTGTTCGGCATGCCGGACCGGATATTTGCCTCTTTGGACTATGGAAAATACAATGATTTCCAGGTGGAGGACGGGGCGGACATCCAGCTGGAGTATGCGGGAGGACTTCACGGCACGTTTATAAGCGCCAGCGGGGAGAATCCGGGGGTGAACCGGCTGGAGGTCTGGGGAACCAAAGGCTGCCTCTGCGTGGAAGATGCGGCGCGGGTATATCTGGATGAAAATGACATGGACGTGCAGGAATTTGGACAGGTCAATGAAGAGATTTACGGGATTTTGGGGCATCATAGGAGGGAGATCCCCTGTGAAGCGCAGCCCGCATCCCCATACCGCCAGGTTTTTCAGAATTTTTCCGACCATCTGCGCCTGGGAACACCGCTGATGGCGGAAGGCCGGGAGGGATTGGGAGCGGTCACCCTTACGAATGCTGCCTATCTCTCATCCTGGCTTGACCGGAGAATCCAGTTTCCCATAGATGAGAAGCTGTACGATATGCTTCTTGTACAGCGCCAGAGACAGGAGGAAGATGGACGATGAATGGAACACTTTACTGCGTCAGCGTAGGGCCGGGTGACCCGGAGCTTCTGACACTAAAAGCCGTCCGGGTGATTCGGCAGTGCCCGGTGGTTGCAGTGTCTGTCAAAGAGGCCCCGGTCTCGGAGCGCGCGGGGCGGGCAGCCGGGGAGGAAAGCGTGGCTTATCGGATAGCCGCCGGGGCAGTGCCGGAAATCAAAGAAAAAGAACTTCTCCCGCTCTGCATGCCTATGACAAAGGACAGGGAAGTTTTGGAACCGAGCCGCCGGGAGGTCGCTCGGGCCCTTATGGAAGCTTTGCGGGAGGGAAAGGATGTGGCCTGGCTGAACCTGGGGGATGTGTCCATTTATTCCACCTCCCTCTATGGGGCCAAAGAGGTGCAGGGCGCTGGCTTTGACGTGGAGATGGTGAGCGGCGTCACGTCCTTCTGCGCGGCGGCAGCCAGGCTCGGCTGTTCTTTGGCGGAGGGAGGGGAAGAACTCCATATAATCCCTTCCTCCTACGGGATTGAACGGGCTCTTTCGTATCCCGGCGTAAAGGTGCTCATGAAAGCGGGAAGCGCCATGGGACGGGTCAAGGCGCTTCTGGCCGCGGGGGCATATGAGGTGCAGGGAGTGGAGCGCTGCGGCATGGACGGGGAGAAGGTGTATGAAAGCCTGGAGGATTTGGAAGAGCAGGCCGGATATTACACCGTGCTCTTTCTGCGGTCCGGCGGGCCGGATCTTTCGTAGCGTGCCCTGCCGTATTGACAAGTGGCAGGTGAAATGATATAAACATAGTAAACTACTATGAATAGAGGAGAATCGAAGAATGAAACGATCTTGTAAGGAATTGATAAAGCGGGCCGCAGCTGCAGCCTTGTCCGCAGCGGTGGCCTTATCTTTGGCCGGCTGCAGCCAGAGCGGATCCGGGGCTTCGCAGGAGAGCGGGCAGACAGCCGGACAGGCTGCGGGAAGCGCAGTCCCTGAGGCGGCTCCCGGGGAGAAAGTAGTGAATATAGGCGTTACCAGCAGTCTGAACACGTTAAACCCCCTTCTCATGGACGGGGTGGAGATCAATAAATATGCCACAGGCCTGATGTTCCTCCCGCTGGTGGAGCTGGATGCCAATATGGAGTTTGAGGGAATGCTGGCGGACAGCATAACGGCGGAGGATGAGAGAAACTTTCTCGTACACATTGACGAGGCGGCGGTGTGGTCCGACGGGCAGCCGGTGACTGCGGATGACGTGGTCTACACAGCGCTGCGCCTGTGCAGCCCGGTGATTGGAAACACCGCTATGATGTATTACGTCTTTGAGGGCGTGGGAGAGGACGGATTTGTAGAGGAAGGGGCAGATCATATTGACGGCATCACCAAAGTGGATGATAAGACCGTGCGCTTTACCACCAAGGATCCCATGTCCCTGATCACGTTCAACAGCTCCTACGGGCGCTATCTCATGCCGCTTCCCAAGCATGTGCTGGAGGGCGTGGGAGAGACGGAACTGGCCTCTTATGACTGGTTCAATCAACCCGATGTGGTAAGCGGGCCCTTCCGGGTGACAGAGTTCGACAAAGACCACTATATTTCCTATGAGGCCAACGATTCCTACTGGAAAGGGGCTCCGGCCATTGACCGGCTGAACATCCGCATCGTGGAGGGCAGCCAGCTTCTTGCGGGACTCCAGTCCGGAGAGATTGACATAACCCAGAATACGATGAGCGCGATCCCGCTGGAGGACTACGAGAGCGTCCAGACGCTGGAGAATGTGGAAGTGTCATTCGGCGATCCCATTACCAATCAGTCTGTCTTTATCCGCACGGAAAATATTCCGGACGCCCGGGTGCGTCAGGCCATGGTTTACGCCATTGACAGACAGCAGATCTTAGACCAGCTGCTGAAAGGGAACGGCGAGGTGTCCGAGGGATTTTTATCCTCCGCCAGCCCGTACTATGATGAGACCATTGAACCGCTGCCCTATGATCCGGAGAAGGCCAAGGCCCTCTTGGAAGAGAGCGGCTGGGACAGCAGCCAGGTGCTCCGCTTCTGTGTGGATTCCGGGGACAGCACCTTTGTGAATGCGGCCTCCATCATTGTGGCCCAGTGGGCTGCGGTGGGCATCCAGGCCCAGATTCAGACCATGGATATCAATACCCTGATGAGCACGGCGGGCAGCGGAGACTTTGATGTGCTGGCGGTGCGGTATACGTATCCGCCGGTTGACCCGTATGTGGACATTGCATGGCTGCTGGGAGGCGAGGGAAGCTGGACCGGCTACACCAGCCAGACGCTTGAGGAGGCATTTGCGCAGATTCCGCTCACCAGCGATGTCCAGGAACTTAAAAATCTTTACGGCGCAGTGGACCGGCAGGTGCAGGAGGATGTGCCCATGTTTTCCGCCTATATTATTAAAACCATGGCGGCAGCCAACAAGCGTCTGGTGAATGCCGCGCCCAGTGTGTACGGCTTCTTCAACCATGTGGAGAAGTGGGACGTGTCCTGATTGACGAAAGGAGAATAGCCGTGGAACATGTGCTTGCGGTGGAAGATTTGAAGGTTGCCTTTTCCGGGGATAAGGGAAGGAGCGTCAGCGTGGACGGCGTCTCCTTTCAGGTAGATCCCGGGGAGGTGGTCTGCCTGGTGGGGGAATCGGGCTGCGGAAAAAGCGTGACTTCCCTGGCTGTTATGGGACTTTTGGGCAGGGGCGGACAGGCCTCGGGGACTGTGCGTTTTTTGGGGCAGGAGCTTTTGGGACTATCGGAAAAGGAACTTGACAAGGTACGGGGCAATCACCTGACCATGATTTTTCAGGATCCTTTAAGCGCCTTAAATCCGGTTTTCCCCATAGGAAAGCAGCTCATGGAAAGCATGGAGGCCCACATGAGCCTGGAACCAAAGGAGAGGGAGGCGCGGGCCAAGGCACTTCTGGAAAAAGTGGGGCTGGGCGGAATCCCTTCTATCATGGAAAAATATCCCCACCAGCTTTCCGGAGGGCAGCGCCAGCGGGTTATGATTGCCATGGCGCTGGCCTGTGAGCCAAAGCTTCTTATTGCGGATGAACCAACTACGGCTTTAGACGTGACGATTCAGGCCCAGATCATGGAGCTCATCCTCGGTCTCAGGGAGGAAACGGGGATGGCTGTCCTCCTGATTACGCATGATATGGGAGTGGTGGCCCAGATGGCGGACCGGGTGCTGGTCATGTACGCGGGACAGATCATCGAGCAGGCACCGGTTCTGGAGCTTTTTGACAGGCCGGCCCATCCCTATACCCGCGCCCTGATGGCCGCGATGCCGGCCGTCGGGAGAGGAAGGGAGAGCGTACTGGCGTCTATTAAGGGAACGGTGCCGGAGCGCTATGACAAGATGGAGGGATGCCGGTTTGCCCCCCGATGTCCCTATCGGACAGAAGCGTGCGGGGCGGAGCAGGCAATACGGGAATTTTATACATCCGGCGGCCAGGCGGCAGAAAAAAGCCGCCATCTGGTGCGCTGCTGCCGGGCTGAGGAGATTATAGCAGATGCAGGATAAGAAGGAAGGATCTCTGCTGCGGGCAGAGGGATTGGAGCGATGGTACAAAGCGGGCGGCGGACCGTTTTCCGGGAAAAACGGGATGATAAAAGCTGTGGACGGCGTCTCATTTTCCCTTTATAAAGGGGAGACGCTGGGGCTGGTGGGAGAGTCGGGCTGCGGCAAGTCCACCCTGGGCCGCCTGCTTACCGGCCTGGAGAAGCCGGACGCAGGGACGGTATGGTATGACGGAAACAATCTCACGGCTATGAGCCGCCAGGAAAAAAGAGGGATCCGGACAAAGATCCAGATGGTCTTTCAGGATTCCTATTCCTCTCTGAACCCGAGAAAGAGGATTTTTGATATTTTGTCCGAGCCCATGCTCTATCATGGTCTGGCGGACAGAAGAAGCATCCGGGAGGAAACGGGAAAGCTCATGGATATGGTGGGGCTGCCCAGGGAAGCGCTGGAGCGGTATCCGCGCCAGTTTTCCGGCGGACAGCGCCAGAGGATCGGGATTGCCAGAGCCCTCTCCCTGCGGCCGGAGCTTCTTATCTGCGATGAGCCGGTAAGCGCGCTGGATGTGTCGATTCAGGCACAGATTTTAAACCTCCTGCGCGGGCTCCAGGAAGAGCTGGGACTGACCTGCATTTTTATCGGCCATGGCCTGGGCGCGGTGGATTATGTGAGCCACCGCATTGCGGTGATGTACCTGGGAAAAATCGTGGAAATCGGAGACAGCCGGCAGATTTTTGAACATCCGGTTCATCCTTATACCAAGGCGCTTCTTGCGGCGGTTCCCCTGCCGGATCCCAGAAGAAGGGGAGCGCGCAGAGAGCCGCTTCTGGAAGGAGAGGCCGGCCCCGCAGAAAAAGCGGGGGGATGTCCGTTCTATCCGCGGTGTCCCCGCAGGGAAGATGCATGCCGCAGCAAAAAACAGGAGCTTATACCGGTGGACGGGAGCGGGCGGCATCTGGCAGCCTGCGCACCGGAGACGGAAGGAGGGAGGCCCGTATGACGCGGTATATCATCAAACGGCTGCTGATCGCCGTCCCCACCCTGATTGGAATTACGATTATTGATTATGCGATTATGTGCTTTGCGGGAAGCCCCCTGGAAATGCTTCAGGGAGCCCGGATTTCCCAGGAAGCCATTGCGGCCAGGGAGGCGGCCCTGGGACTGGATAAGCCTTTTTATATCCAGTATTTTATATGGATGGGCCAGCTTCTCAGGGGAAATATGGGGATATCCATAAAAACGTACCAGCCGGTGGCGCAGATGATCGGAAGTCACTTGGGGCCCACGCTCCTTCTGATGGGAGTGAGCCTGATTGTGAGCCTTCTTCTGTCCATCCCTGCGGGCATCTACAGTGCGGTGCACCAGTACAGCAAGAGGGATTATGCGGTGGTGACCGCCTCTTTCTTCGGCAGCAGCATTCCGGGATTTTTCCTGGCGCTGGTGCTGGTATATATATTTACGATCCGTCTGGGCATTCTTCCGTCCAGCGGCATGGAGACGCTGGGAGGTTCCGGCGGCGTTCCGGATGTGGCGGCCCATATGGTAATGCCGGTGCTGGTATTATCCGTATCCATGGCGGGATCAAATATACGCTATATCCGCAGCTCTGTCCTGGAGATTCTGGAACAGGACTATCTGCGCACGGCCAGGGCCAAGGGAATCGGCCGGCACCGGGTAATCTGGCGCCACGCCCTGGCAAATGCCCTGGTGCCGATTGTGACAGTGATCGGAATGCAGATTCCCCTGCTTTTCGGGGGCGCGGTGATCGTGGAGCAGCTGTTTTCCTGGCCGGGGCTGGGGCTGATGACCATGAGCGCCATTCTGTCCAGGGACTATCCCGTAATTATGGGCGTGTGCCTTCTGTCAGCGGTGGTGGTTTTGGGAGCCAACCTGCTGACGGATATTCTCTATGCCCTGGTAAATCCCGCCATCCGGTATGACGGAAAGGGCTGAGAGGAGGCTGCGTTACAATATGAAAAATGATTATGAAAGCTACGGAAAAATGGTCTGGCGGCGTTTCAGGCGCCACCGTCTGGCAAATGTGAGCTTGGTGCTCCTGATTCTCATCGGGGGAGCAGCTCTGTTTGCTCCGGTTCTGGCGCCCTATGATCCGGAAGCCATCGCCGGGCCGTTTGCAGCGCCGCCCAGTGCGGAATTTCTTCTGGGGACGGATCAGATCGGAAGGGACATGCTCAGCCGCCTTCTCTATGCTGCCAGGATTTCGCTTCTGGTGGGGATTCTTGCCACGGTGATTTCTACTGCGATCGGAACAGCCCTGGGGCTGGCCGCCGGGTATTTTGGGGGCTGGGTTGACATTGTTATCATGCGGTTTACGGACATGGTTATGTCCTTTCCGTATATTCTGCTGGTTCTGGTGGCAGCAGCGATTTTCCGGCCGGGCCTCTGGAGCATTATTTTGATTCTTGGCTTTGTGGACTGGCCCGGTGCGGCCCGTCTGGTTCGGGGAAATGTGCTGAGCCTCAGGGAGAGCAATTTTGTTAAGAGCAGTATTGTGGCCGGGATGCCTGCCCGCCACATCCTGTTTTCTGAGATACTGCCCAACACCATGGCGCCGATTCTGGTGTATGCCACCTCCGTCATGGCGATTTCCATGCTGGATGAGGCCGCTTTAAGCTTTTTGGGGATGGGTGTTCAGCCTCCGGCGGCCAGCCTGGGCAACATGCTAAACAGCGCCCAATCTCTGACTGTTCTCACCCGGCAGCCATGGCTGTGGATTCCGCCGGGGCTGCTGATTGTGATCCTGGTGGTGTCCATCAACTTTGTGGGGGATGCCCTGCGGGATGCTCTGGATCCGGCAGCGGTGTTCGGGGAAGAGAAGGCAGCGGAATAAGAGCTGCCGTTTGGATTTCGATTGGATAACAGGGGAAAGCCCTGCAAAAATCAAGGTGTTATAAGTTTGTACCTTGGTTTCTGCAGGGCTTTTTTTGCGGGCAGCGAGCCGCGCGGATGCGCAGGCACAGAAATATTTTTCCTCAAATTTCCAGTTTGCATAGTCCTGATTCTGCACAGCCTAAACGTAGCATACGGACGTATGATTATATGGGGCTGGAAAGGAGGATGATCCATGCAGCCTGCGGTGCGGGAAGAAACAGGGCGCATAGCTTTTTGTACAGCGGCGGGAACCGCGGTGATGCTCGCGGCCTTTGCCCTCCTTCATCGGATGATGCCGGAGAAGATCCCCTTTGATCTGGGCGTACTGTTATCGGGCATCCTGGGAGCAGCGGCTGCGATCGCGAATTTTTGGGCTATGGGACTTACCGTGCAGAAAATCCTCTCCATAGAAGAAAAGGATGAGGCGAAACGCCGCATGAGAGCCAGCTACCGTGCGCGGACACTGGCGCAGGTCTTGTGGGTGATACTGGCGGCGGCTCTTCCGTTTCTCAACATGGCGGCGGGAGTGATTCCTCTTTTTATTCCCGGTTTATGCATACGGATGCGAGGAATCCAGGGAATGAAGCCCGAAAAGGGCAGAGAGCAGAAAATACATTCCGGGACAGAAGGATAAGGAGGAAGCGCCATGGAATTTTCGATTTCAGGTCCGGGGATCCTTTTGCGGATTCCAACAGGCATACCGTTTTTGGGAGATATTCTTATCACAGAGACGCTGGCGGTAAGCTGGCTTGTGATGCTTCTTGTCACCGGGGCATGCATCTGGATGACCAGAGGCCTGCAGGTTGAAAATATTTCCAAAAAACAGGTGCTGGCTGAGTTTTTGGTGGAGCAGGCCCGCAGACTGGTTGCGGATCACGGGGGAAGCCGGTATGAACGGCTGATTCCCTTTGTGGCGGCACTTTTTGCGACAAGCCTTGTGTCAAATCTGATCAGTCTCACAGGGCTGCGCAGTCCGACCGCCGATCTGTCCACAGAGGCAGCCTGGGCGCTGGTGGTTTTTGTCATGATCACAGCGAGCAAAATAAAGGGGAGCGGATTCCTTGGATATCTCAAGGGGTTCACGATTCCGCTCGCGGTGATGACACCCTTTAACATCCTTTCGGAGCTGGCCACACCGGTGAGCATGGCCTGCCGGCATTTTGGAAATATTCTTTCCGGGATGGTCATAAGCGGGCTTATTTACTGGGCGCTGGCACTGGCGTCTTCGGCAGTATTTGGGCGTCTGCCCGGCGTGCTGGGAGATATACTGGGGGAAATTCCGTTTTTCTCGGTGGGCATACCGGCTGTGCTGTCTCTGTATTTTGACTGGTTTTCAGGCGTTATGCAGGCGTTTATATTCAGCCTGCTCACCGTCATGTATATTTGTACCCAATCACAGGAGGGATAGAAAAATGACAGAGTTTCAGTTGCTTGCGAGAGGAATTGCCCTGGCGGGATGCGCTGTGGGAGCGGGATGCGCTCTGATTGCGGGCATTGGCCCGGGTATCGGTGAGGGAAATGCAGTGGCGAAAGCCCTGGAGGCCATCGGACGCCAGCCGGAGAGCAAGGGGGATGTGACGAGCACCATGCTGCTGGGATGTGCCATTGCGGAGACAACCGGTATTTATGGATTTGTGACAGGTCTGCTTTTGATTTTTGTGGCGCCCGGCCTGTTTATGAATTTCCTGTAATTACTCTGAAAATCCCGCCGCCGACAGGCGGCATGCAGGTTTGCTTTGGAAGGGGGAAACGACATGGGGGAACCCCAGGCTCTGGTATCGATCATGCCATGGACGTTTATCGCGCAGATCGGCAATTTATTTATTCAGGCCTATTTAATCCGGCGCTTTCTTTTTAAGCCGGTAGCGGCGGTTATAGAAAAGCGGAAGAATCTGGCGGAGAGAGAGCTGGGAGAGGCGCGCAGGGAGAAGGAGCGGGCGGAAGAAATGAAAGCGGAGTATGAAGCGCGTCTGGCAGGAGCGCAGAACCGCATTTCTTCCATGCTGGAAAATGCCCGGCGGGAGGCAGAGGCAAAGAGCAGGGAAACCCTGCAGGAGGCCAGAGAAGAAGCGGGGCGGATCCGGGAGCAGGCCCAAAAGGAGATTGCCGGGGAGCGGCATGAGGCGGCGGCGCAGCTTAGGCAGGAGATCGGCAGCCTTGCCATAAACATTGCCTCCCGGGTTGTGGAGAAGGAGCTGCGGGAAGAGGATCACCGCAGGCTGATCCGGGAATTTATTGAGAATGTGGGTGAGGCATCATGACGCAGACAGGCAGGCTCTATGGAGGGAGCCTTTATACATTGGCCAGAGAAGAGAATCTTTCCCGGGATCTATTGGAAGAGATGGGGATGGTGAAGGAGCTTTTTGACCAAAACCGGGCCTATGTGCAGATTTTACAGGAGCCGTCAATCCCAAGGGAAGAGAGAATTCGTATGCTGGACGAGGCCTTCGGAGGGAGGATTCGGACGTATCTTTTGAATTTTCTCAAACTCCTATGTGAAAATGGCCTTCTGGGAGAGTTTTCCGGCTGCTTTGCGGAATTTAAAAAACGGTTTTATAAGGATAAGGGGATCCTGCATGCGGAGGCAGTCAGCGCCCGGCCTCTCACGGAGGAAGAGACGCTGGCGCTGACCGCCCGTTTGGAGCGCGTTACCGGCCGGCCGGTGATTCTGCGCCGAAGAACAGAGGCGGGGCTTCTCGGCGGGATGTGGGTGGAGATTGAGGGACACCGGATGGAAGATACCCTGCGGGGACGCCTGACGGATGTGGAAAGGATGTGGACGAAGTGGAACTGAACCCGGAAGCGATTTCCAAGGTTATAGGCAGCCAGATCAAGTATTATGAACATGTGATTCACCGGAGCGAGACGGGAACGGTTCTGATGGCCGGAGATGGAATTGTCCGGGCCTCGGGTCTTGCGGACTGCATGTACGGGGAGCTCCTGGAGTTTGAAGACGGCACGCTGGGAATGGCGCTGAATCTGGAAGAGTCCTCCGTGTCCGCCGTCCTCTTTGGTGCAGGGCTGGGAATCTGCGAGGGGCAGACAGTAACGCGTACCGGCAGGGTGGTTTCTGTCCCGGTGGGAGAGGCATTGATCGGCCGGGTGGTGGACGCGGTCGGAAGGCCTATAGACGGGGAAGGGACAATAGAGACAGAAGAGTACCGGCCGGTGGAATCCCCGGCGCCGGGGATCTGTGACCGGGAGCCGGTGCGGGAACCGCTGGAGACGGGGATCAAGGCGATTGACTCCATGATTCCCATTGGAAAAGGACAGAGGGAACTGATTATCGGCGACAGGCAGACGGGAAAGACTTCCCTGGCCATAGACGCCATTATGAACCAGAAGGGCCGGGATGTAATCTGCATCTACGTGGCAATCGGACAGAAGCGTTCCACAGTGGCCTCCCTTGCGGCGGAGCTGACCGCAAAGGGGGCCATGGCCTATACAATTTTGGTTGCGGCCACCGCATCGGATCCCAGCTCCCTCCAGTACATTGCCCCGTATGCGGGCTGTGCCATGGGGGAATATTTTATGTACAGGGGAAGGCAGGTGCTGATTGTCTATGATGATCTGAGCAAGCACGCGGTGGCGTACCGCTCGATTTCCCTTCTGCTCAGGAGGCCGCCCGGCCGGGAAGCATATCCGGGCGATGTGTTTTACCTCCATTCCAGGCTTTTGGAGCGGGCGGCAAAATTGTCAAAAGAGAAGGGGGGCGGATCCATGACGGCCCTTCCCATTGTGGAGACCCAGGCCGGGGATGTATCGGCCTATATTCCCACCAACGTGATTTCCATCACCGATGGTCAGATATTCCTGGAAGAGGAACTGTTCCATGCGGGGATTATGCCCGCGGTGAATCCGGGAATTTCTGTCTCCCGGGTCGGGGGAAATGCGCAGATCCCGGCGATGAAGAAGGTTGCGGGCACATTGAAGCTTCTCTATTCCCAGTACCGGGAGCTGGCAGGCTTTGCCCAGTTCGGCTCTGATCTGGATGCGGATACCAGGGAAAGGCTGGCACAGGGAGAACGGATTGTGGAAGTTTTAAAGCAGGGCAGAGGACGTCCGGTGCCGGTGGAAAAGCAGACGGCCATCCTCTACGCGGTGGTCAATGGGCTTTTAGCTGCAGTGCCCCTGGAAGAAATACGGCGGTTTGAGCAGGGGCTGTATTTCTTCCTGGATGAGGAAGAAGAGGCGCGCAGGGCTGTGAACCACATACGAACAGAGGGGACGCTTGATGTAAAGATAGAGGAATCGCTTAAACGCGTTCTGGAAATGTATACGGCACATTTTCTGGAAGAAATGCAGGAGAGGGGGAAGGCATATGGCAGCCGGGATGAAGGCGGTAAGACAGAGAATACGGAGCATTGAGAGCACCCGGCAGGTGACGCGGGCCATGGAGCTTGCGGCCGCGGCAAGACTAAGGGGAAGCCGGGAACGGGCGGAAAATGTCCTGCCCTATTTTCAGGCCCTTGCGCAGACCATGGAGGCCGTGTGCAGGGGCAGCCGGGACATTGTCTCTCCGTATCTGTATTTCGGCCCGGGCCCGGAAAATCCGGGAAGCTGCTGCCTGGTGGTAATCGGAGGGGACCGGGGGCTGGCCGGCGCATACAATGCCAATCTGTTTAAAGCTGTGGAGAAGGAACTGCAGAAGGCAGGGGAGAAGGCCTGCGCCATTCTCCCTGTGGGAAGGAAAGCCGCGGAATACTGCAGGCGGCGGGGAATCCATGCGGTGACAGAAGAATTTTCCTTGGCCGGAGCGCTGGATGCGGGGGACTGGTCCCGGATGGCCGGCCTTCTCTGCCGGGGATTTGTCCGGGGGGAATTTGCGCGTGCGGTTCTGTGCTACACCCGGTTTTACTCGGTGCTGTCCCACTGTCCGAAAATAGAAAGCCTGCTGCCCCTGGGAATGCGGGAGGACACAACAGAAAAAACAGAGACCGGAACGGAACGGGAGGAAAGCGAAGGGAGTTTCTGCCGTCCTATTCTCTGGGAGCCGGAGGGGGAAGCGGTTCTTGATGCCATTGTGCCGGAGTATGTGGCCGGGCGCATTTACGGGGCCCTGTGCCAATCCATAGCCAGTGAGACGGCAGCCCGCCGGACAGCTATGGATGCGGCCTCCAAAAATGCGGGGGAAATGCTGGATAAGCTGTATCTGTCTTATAACCGGGCCCGCCAGGCAGGGATTACCCAGGAGATTGCGGAGATCGCAGGAGGAGAGAGGATATGACTGAATGCCATGTGGGAAGAGTGGTGCGGGTGATGGGGCCCGTGCTGGATGTACGGTTTAGGGAAGGGGAGCTTCCCGCGCTGTTAAATGCCATCGAGATAAGGAAAAAGGGCGGCACGCTGGTGGCGGAGGCGGCCCAGCAGATCGGGGATGACCTGGTCCGGTGCATTGCCATGGGATCTACGGAAGGCCTGGTCCGGGGAGTTCAGGCAGTGGATACCGGCGGACCGATTGCGGTTCCTGTGGGGGATGCCTGCCTGGGCAGGGTGTTCAATGTCCTGGGAGAGCCGGCAGACACTCTGCCGCCTCCTGAAGCAGCCGAGCGGTGGCCGATCCACCGGGAGGCGCCTCCCTACAGGGAGCAGACGCCGTCGGCGCAGATTTTGGAGACGGGAATCAAGGTTGTGGATCTGATCTGTCCCTATGTGAAGGGAGGAAAGATCGGCCTTTTCGGAGGTGCGGGAGTGGGAAAAACCGTTCTCATCATGGAGCTCATTCACAATATCGCCACGGCCCACGGCGGACTTTCTGTGTTTACGGGAGTGGGGGAGCGCACGCGTGAGGGAAATGACCTCTACGGTGAGATGAAGGAGAGCGGCGTGATTGAAAAGACCGCTCTGGTCTACGGCCAGATGAATGAGCCGCCCGGAGCCCGCATGCGGGCCGCTCTCACGGGGCTTACCATGGCGGAATATTTTCGGGATGTAAAACATCAGGATGTGCTTCTTTTTATTGACAATATTTTCCGTTTTACCCAGGCGGGTTCCGAGGTGTCGGCTCTTCTGGGGCGTATGCCGTCCGCTGTGGGGTACCAGCCAACGCTGGCAGAAGAGATGGGAGCCCTGGAAGAGCGGATTACCTCCACAAGGAAGGGATCCATCACCTCTGTCCAGGCCGTGTATGTGCCGGCAGATGACCTGACGGACCCTGCCCCGGCTACCACCTTTACGCATCTGGATGCCACCACCGTACTGTCACGGGATATTGCCAGCCAGGGGATCTATCCGGCCGTTGACCCTCTGGATTCGACCAGCCGCATCCTGACGCCGGAGATTGTGGGGAAAAGACATTATGAGACGGCGCGGGCCGTCCAAAAGAATCTTCAGAGATACCGGGAGCTTCAGGATATCATTGCCATCATGGGGATGGACGAACTCTCGGAGGAGGATCGGCGCACCGTATCCAGGGCCAGGAAAATCCAGCGCTTTCTCTCCCAGAGCTTTTCCGTGGCGGAACCCTTTACGGGGATGAAGGGCCAGTATGTGCCTCTGGAGGACACGCTGGAGGGCTTTGAGCGCATTCTGTCGGGGGACTGTGACCAGATACCGGAGAGCCGGTTTTTATTTGCGGGAAAAATCAGTGAGGTGCTAGAGAAAGCGCCGTTCGGAACGGCCGCGAAGGGAGGATAAGAGCCATGGAGACCTTTCATCTGCAGATTCTTACCGCCGAAGGAACGGTTTACGACGGCCCGGCCCTTTCTCTCACCTGCCGGACTATCTGCGGCGATGTGAGCATCCTGGCCCGCCACTGCGACTACTGTACGGCAGTGGGGGAGGGACGCGTCAGCGTGCGGTTTGCGGACGGGACAAAGGCGTCGGGAAGCTGCGCGGGCGGTATCCTTGCGGTCTTTGGCGGGGAGTGCCGCCTGCTTGCGGGAGAGTGCCGGATTGCTTCATGAAACAATCCCGCGGGAAAATGGGAGCGGGATTGAAAATTCCCTGAAAATCCAGTATATTTAAAGTAAATCATCGTTTGGACGGCGTATCGAGCCAATCTTTTGCGGAGGAGGTGTCCGTGCATGGGGCAGAAGGCAGGGAGAACCGTAGCGATTGGTATACAGGATTTTGGGGATTTAATACGAAAAGGATACTTTTATATTGACAAGACCGATTTTATCCGGGAGTGGTGGGAGAGCGGGGACAGCGTGACGCTGATTGCCCGCCCGAGGCGATTCGGCAAAACGCTGAACATGAGCATGGTGGAGCATTTTTTCTCTGTGGACTGGGCAAAGGAAGGGAACCTGTTTGAGGGGCTGTCCATCTGGGCGCATGAGGCCTACCGGCAGATTCGGGGAACCTATCCGGTGATCAGCCTGTCCTTTGCAGGCGTGAAGGAGGGGGAGTACCGGACCGCCAGGAAAAAAATCTGCCAGTTTTTGGCGAATCTCTACGTGCGATATTCATTTTTGAGGGAAAGCGACGTGCTGACCGAGACGGACCGGGCATTTTTTGACCGCGTCCTCGCGGTGGATATGGACGACAGCGACGCAAGCCTGGCATTGTACCAGCTTTCCAATTACCTGTACCGGTATTATGGGAAAAAGGTCATTATTCTCCTGGATGAATATGATACGCCCATGCAGGAGGCGTACGTGGGCGGATACTGGGAGGAGTTTGCCGGCTTTACCAGGAATCTCTTCAATTCGGCTTTTAAGACCAATCCATGGCTGGAGCGGGCCATCATGATCGGCATTACGCGGGTGAGCAAGGAGGCCATATTTTCGGATCTGAACAATTTAAAAGTGGTGACTACTACATCGAACGAATACGCAGTCTCCTTTGGCTTTACGGAGCAGGAGGTGTTTGCCGCCCTGGAGGAGTGCGGACTGGCGGACAAGATGAAGCAGGTCCGATACTGGTACGACGGTTTTATCTTTGGAAGCCACGGGGACATGTACAATCCGTGGTCTATCCTGAATTTTTTAGACACAGGAGTCCTGGCAGCCTACTGGGCCAATACCAGCTCCAACAGCCTGGTGGGAAAGCTGATCCGGGAGGGAAGCCGCAGAGTAAAAGAAGACTTTGAAAGGCTGCTGCGCGGGGAGGTGCTGCGCACCCACATAGACGAGCAGATTGTGTATAAGCAGCTGGATGGAAATGAGGAGGCAATCTGGAGCCTGCTTCTGGCCAGCGGATATCTGAAAGTGCTTTCCTATGAGCAGATAGAGTTTTTGGAATTCGAGCGGGAACCGCTGTATGACCTGACGCTGGCAAATTATGAGGTGGAACTCATGTTCCGCAGCATGGTGCGGAGATGGTTTGCCGAGGCAAAGGCAGACTATAATGACTTTATCAAGGCTATGCTGCAGGGTGATATTAAGGCCATGAATGCATATATGAACCGTGTGGCGCGGGATACCTTCAGTTATTTCGATACCGGAAAGAATCCATCGGGGGCGGAACCGGAACGTTTTTACCATGGCTTTGTGCTGGGGCTTATGGTGGACCTGCTGGACAGATATGTGATCACTTCCAATCGGGAGAGCGGTTTCGGACGGTATGATGTGATGCTGGAACCGAGGGATCCGAAAAAAGATGACGCTATTATCTTAGAATTTAAGGTGCATGATCCGGAGGATGAGGCGACGCTGAAGGATACGGTCGCGGCAGCCCACCGCCAGATTGAGGAGAAGCAGTATGCGGCCGGGCTTATGGCAAAGGGGATTGAGAAGGCCCGCATCCGCAGCTATGGGTTTGCCTTTGAGGGGAAAACGGTGTTGATTGGATAAGGGCGCAGAGCCGGCAAAAGGGAGGGAAGTACAGTGGACAACAAGATGACCGAGATTTCACAGGCGATGTATGATGAGGCCACCTCGGAGCTGCTGACGGTTCAGGATGCGGTGGAATACCTGGAGAAAGAGGGAAAAATGCGCACGCTCCGGGAAAAGCTGGAGAAATATTCTTACGGCAGGGATCTGCAGTCGGTTTTGACGGAGGGGCTGATGGTCAATCACCCGGAACTTTCCAGGGATTCCGTGAGAAAACGGGTGAAGGGCTGGCTCACATCCGATTCCCGTTCCCTGGAAAAGCCGGACGCCATCGAGGTCTGCTTTATCCTGAAGCTGTCCTTAAAAGAAGCGGATGATCTGGTCGCCTCGATTGCGGAGGAGAAGCTTCACTGGAGAAGTCCGGATGAGATTGTCTACATATTTGCCTTAAAACAGGGCATGGATTACCCCTCGGCCAGGGCGCTCGACGGGGAGATGCGCGCCATGCTGGACGGCGCGAAGGACGCCAGGGAGCCTGCCGAGGACAGCTTTACGCCGATCATCCGGCAGGAGGTTTATGCGTTAAATTCCAAGGAAGAATTGCGGGATTATCTGCGCCAGGCAGCGCCGCGCCTCGGCCGGTGCCATAACACGGCCTACCGCCTGTTTATGGAAATGATGGATACGCTGAAGAATCCGCAGCTCGACGAGGAGACGGCGCGGGCGGAGGTGATGGAGGCCGAGCGGCTGACCATCCGCGACATTCTCCGGGAATATTTTTATGAAAACAATGTGCTCTACGCTAAGGAGATGGTCAGGGAAAGCAAAAAGAAGAACAGCAGGCTGGGGGAGAACGAGAAGCGCATATTTACGGCGATAGAGAAAAATATAAGCGACAGCTGGCCGGACGAGGCGGCGCTGTCCAAGATGAAGTCACGAAAGCTGGATGTGACGCGCAAGGTGCTGATTCTGCTCTTTTTGGCCACGGAGCCGGGACCGGACCCGGACGGGGAGGAGGAGCTCACAAGAGACGAGGTGTTCCAGGATCTGTACCAGAGGCTCAATGATATGCTGGCTCTCTGCGGCTTTGCGGCGCTGGACCCGCGCGTGCCCTTTGACTGGATGATTTTGTACTGCATCTGTGTGCAGGATATGTTTGACGTGGATGCCCGGATGCGCGCCATGTTCCGGGAAATGTTTGGGGAGAGGCTATGGACGGCAGAGTGAGGCTGAATCCGGGAACGGTGCTGCCGTTTCCGGGGATGGAGTGCACAATTGAGACATTTGTCGGCAGGGGTTCCAATGCCATGGTATATCTCGGCTCCTATCCGGACGCACAGCTTGCCGACCTGCGCCACCGGGTTTTGATTAAGGAGCTGTTTCCCTATCATGCCCGCGGCGGGATTTACCGGGATGCGAATCTGCGCATCTGCCGTACGGACGAGGCGGAGGATGTGTGGCGACTCCATTATTTGAGCTTTAACAGGGGAAATGAGGTACATATCCGGCTTCTGGGGCAAAATCCCGGGGACATTGACGCCAATATCAACACGTTTCCCCTGCATGGCACGCTGTATTCGGTGCTGGGATTTTCCGGGGGAAGAAGCCTGGACAAGGAGCTGCTTGAAAACGGCGGGGAAACCTTGGGATTGTCGGTTCATGTCCGAAGAATCCTGGGTGTGCTGGACGTGCTGGAGGGCTTTCACTCCCTTGGCTTTCTGCATCTGGATATCAGCCCGGACAATATCCTGCTCATCGGGGAGGGCCGGAAGGAGCGCATCACGCTGATTGACTACAACAGCGTTCACACGCTGGACGAGATACGCGCGGGCCGGTCTGTGTACTACAGCGCAAAAGAGGGGTATACCGCGCCGGAGATTCGGAGCGGAAGGGCGGAAAAAATCGGATTTTCATCCGACCTCTATGCCCTGACCGCTGTATTTTACCGGTGCATTTCCGGGAAGGCGCTGACGCCCATGCAGGTTATACGGAATACGGTCCCGGATATCTCCCAGGCGGAATGCCTGGCGGATGTGCCCGAGACGGTTCGCAGCATGGTCCGAAGTATCTTGAAAAAGGGCCTGTCCTCCCTTGCAGGGCGGCGGTATCAAAATGCGGGACAGATGCGGATGGATTTGGAGGAGCTGCAGGACCGAATCGACGGAAAAGGCATCACCCACTGGGCGCTGTGGGAGATGGGGCGCGGGGCGGTGCAGAGCGCGGTGAAGAAAAATCCGGCGCTGGCCTATATACGGGATGAGGAGAAGCTCTATCCGGTGGCGGCAGAGACGGCGGACGGGGAGAGAAGGACGCTGGAGGAGGTTTTGGAGCGGACTCTTGGGCCGGAAGGGAGCTCCGCCCTGCTGCTGGGAAGCGGAGGGGCCGGAAAAACCACGGCTCTTCTGCGGGCAGCCTATATGCAGAAGGCGGAGTATTCCGGCACGGAGCCGGCCATGGTCTATCTGTCCCTCTATGGCTGGGAGGAACAGGATGCCTCCTACATAAAGGATCGGATTTTGGAGAATCTCCGGTTTAAGCCCGAGACGGATCGCATGGAGACAGCCCGGCACGAGCTGGTGCGGCTTTTGTCCTCCGCCATGCACACGCGCCTGGGAGAACGCCCGAAGCTTTTGCTTCTGCTGGACGGGCTGAATGAGGCGGCGGGGGACACGCGGCTTCTCATGAAAGAGATGGAGGAGCTAAGCCGGCTTTCCGGCGTGCGGATTCTGGCGGCAGGCCGCAGCGATGAACCGTCGCTTTCCTTTTCACGGATTTCTCTGTGCCCTCTGGAGGAGGGGGAAATACGCTCCGTGCTCGCCCGCCACGGCGTCCTTTTTCCGGAGGACCAAAGTCTGGGGAAGCTTCTGCAGTCTCCGATGATGCTGTCGATTTACATCCGGACCGTTCTCGACCGGGGCAGACAGATGGCGGGAAACGCTCCGGGAAATCAAAAACAATTGCTGGACGATTATTTTACATCCATACGGGAAAAGGAGATGCGCGGCCTGCCGGAGAATTCGCCCCGGATGTGGCAGATATCGGCCGCTCTGGAGTATCTTCTCCCGGAGCTCGCCGCGCTCTCCCACAGCAGGCGGGCGGCTCTCGATGACCGGGATATGCTTCCGGCGGCGGACCGCTGCTGGCGGACGCTGGGCTCGCGGATGATTTTTAAGGCCTTCCCCCAATGGATTGGCCATATCTCCGATATCCGGGGAAGCGCGGCGGACGCGGAGAGCTGGTACGGGCAGATGGTTCACGGGCTTCTGTGGCGGAGACTGGGAATGCTTGTCCGGGATGAATCGGGAAAATACCGGATTTTTCATCAGGTGTTTGAGGAATATCTGGTGGAGCGGCAGAAAAGCTACGGGGGGATTCTGCAGAAGCAGAGAGCCCTCCGAAAAGGAGCCACAGCCGCCTGCATCCTGTGTCTGGCGGGAGCGGCAGCAGGACTCGGAGCCGCGGGATGGCGGGCGGCAGCCGGCAGGGAGGCGTCCCGGCAGACATATGATGAGGCCGCGGCAGAGCGGGTTATGGATGCGGCTTTTCAGGCGTATACATACGGAGCGGCCCAATATGAAAATATGTCCGGGCTGATCGCCGGACTGCAGGGGGATCTGTCGGGAGAAGGAATAGAAGAGACAGACAGGAAAGCGCTCGTGGAAGAATGCCGCGCGGGTTTGTCAAACGGCCTGTCACAGGAACCGGCTCCGGCGCTGGCATACAGGGATACGCTGCTTGTAAGCGGGGAGGTGATGCCCTGGTCGTTCAAGCCACTGGATGCAGAGGCGTATGAAGCGCTTGTGCGCCTTCCGGCGGACAGGGCGCAGGAATATCTGGAGTACACGGATATTCTGGAGAGGGCATTGGAAGAGCCCGGGCTTTGGGAGGATCTGGGCGCCTCTTATCTGGAGGAGCTGGATGCGGTGATCACGGCGGATGCTTGGGTGCTGGGGAGCTATTATCAGGATGTGCTGGCACCGGAGCTGGAGGGAATGGAAAACAGCGGCTCCGAAGAGACTCGTGAAATGGGAAGCAGGTATCGGGTCGCAATCGCAGAACTGGACAGCCAGTACCAGATATCCAGGGAGGCGCTGGGGACGGCAGAAGAATACCAGGCGGCACAGGCAGAGGCGGGCGACACATTCCGGCAGAATACGCTCCGAGGATATTTCCGGCTGTCAGAGGAGACGGAGGAAAGCGCGGGGGCGGATACGGAGACAGAAGAGGCCCGTCCCGCCGCCGACGAAAAGGCGGCAGCGGATCACCTGCTTTTGGCCTGGTCCGATCTTCTGCGAGTAATCGATGCGGCATACGCCAGCGAGCTGTGGGCGCTGGATTATACGGACGCGTTCCTGGAGAGCGGCAGCTGGAACGATCTGGTCAGGGCACGGGCGGCCTGCATAGCATCCGCGCGGTATTTGACGGAGCTGTCCATGAAAGAAAAAGAGCCGCAGGAGGAGGAGTACCTGGCCCTGGCGGAGGCGGGGATTGACACCTCGTACCAGTCTGCGGAATTTAAAGCAGTGCCTGACCGGATGGGGGATGCCCACAGGAGTGTCCGGGACAACTTTCTGGTGACATTGGAGCAGAGTGTGTTTGACAGGGATACAATCCGTATTTTGAAAGAGGAGACGGCAGCCCGAAGGGAATACATCTCCAGCCTGCTGGGCTACTACCAGGGGGCAACGAATTATCTTCTGCTCACGCTGGGAGAATGGGCAGACGGTCCTGCCTTCTGGGCGGCTATGGAGGATAGCTATCCAATTCTTGCCTTGGGGCGTCCGGACTGGGCGGAAGATGAGAAGCTGGCAGTGGAGCGTGTGGAGTCCTGTCTGGATTCGATGGATGCGGCCCTTGAAACGCTCATGGATTTAATAGCAGATCGAAGGGCACAGCTGTACAGCCTGGAAAATATTCTGGAGATGGAAGGAACGGGCGGACTGGAGCAAGCGGTATTTTCCATAACAGAGGCGCCGCCCATGCTTCCCCAGCCGGAATGGTATAATCCGCAAACTGCCGGGTATATCAGCTTTGCGCAGGATGAGACGGGGAATCTCCAGTATCCGGAATCCGGGAGCCCGCTGCCCGACGGGATTTACGGAACGTATATCCAGGTTCCCGATGCGGGAGCCGGGGAGATAGAGGCTTATGTACATCAGGCGGAGGAATACGCGGATATGGCCTGGAAGGCGGAGGACGGCGAAATCTGGTATATTGTCATGCCGGAATACCAGGTGAAGCTGGAGGCCGGGGAGGAGGGAACCACCCTTCTCTTTATCGGACAGGATGCCGCATTTGCCCCGGTATGGTATCTGGAAAATGATTGCAAGTTTTAAAAAACGTCCGTGCTAAAATAAAAGCACGAACGGATGAAGGAGGGAAATTTTATGAGAAAATTTGTGAAGAGCGTTGCAGCATTTTTGTGCGCCGTATCCCTTTTGGGAGCGATGAGCTTTCCGGCAGCGGCAGAGGCAAAAGCAGGGGAAGGGGATTCCGGTGTGCTGGTGTACCAGCCGGAAAATTTGAGCTGGAATGGGGAGGAGATCACGGTGACAGGCTCCTTTGTCAACATGAGCGCGGACAAGGACATCACCGCGGTTAACAGCGCTACGTTTTCCGTATTTGACGCCAGCGACAAAATGATAACGGAGACAACGTTAAATTCTTCCTCCCTGGGCGAGGTAAAGCTGGCGCCCGGAGAGAAGTGGAGCTACACCATTGTCCGCACGGTTTCCGGCTTTAAACCGGAGAATTTTAACATAAGCGCGGGCTTTAAGACGGGCTGCAGTACGGATATCACCATCGGAAGCCATGGAAGCGGCTGCTCTTTCTGCAGCTCCCGCGGCAGCCTGACCTTCCGCACGGAGGATACCATGTCTCAGGAGGAGCTGCAGAATCTGGTGGCAAAATTGAAAGTGGCTCTGGGAAAAGATGATTCTTCCGCAGCCGCAGGCGGTGGTTCCGGTGCGGGA
>DWWT01000024.1 GCA_019119575.1 Candidatus Enterocloster excrementipullorum | reverse complement strand
TATTCTCATTATCCCAAGATAGAGGTCATGCGCAGTGCCGTATCCCGCAGCCCTGCTTCCAACCAGGAGCACCTTGTCGCTGTCGTCTCTGACGTTCCTCCGGATCCGTCCCTGCACACCCGCCACTTCTTTCCGGACGATATCCGAGGTATCTGCCAGTTTATCAGAGAACAGATGGACGCAGGAATATTGTGACAGCACACTAACCGGCCGGGTATGTCTCTTCCAGGGGCATCTTTGCCCCATCCTCTCCCACCAGATATGCGTCCGGCGTAAAACAGTTTGTCAGCATATTTCCATTTTCCGAACAATAATACTCCTTCCCTTCCCAGGCAATCCATCCCGTCTGCATGTAGCCGTCCGGCCCGAAAAAGTACCACTCCCCGTCAAGCTCCATCCACTCATTCGCGGGATACGAGCCGTCCTCCCGCCTGTACCACCAGCGGCCGTCTGCCTCCTGCATCCAGCGGCCTCCCCCTCCCTGGGGATCCTCCCGAAAACGAACCGCCTGATCCCCGGTGATATAAATTGTATTGGACGGAACCCACTCTCCTCGATAGGCAGCCTCATATTTATTTACCGGCCGCACCATAACCCGGTAACTCGTTTCTCCTTTTGTCATCCGCCCCCTGCAGTTTACCCGGTTCGTCCGGGTGATAAGGGGCGTTCCCAAAAGCTCTCCGTCCCGGTAAATCCGCACCTGATACTCACTGGCTCTTGGATCAGAGGGCCAGGAGGCAAACCCCTCCTGCGAAAGTTCCACTCCTGCCATATCTCCCAATGTGGTCCAAAGCGCCGGAAGGCGCACGTCCATGAGAAGTGTGGCGCCCCCGTCCTGCCGGCTGGCCTTTATAAATTCCGCTCCGCCTTTTAGCCGCACATCATCCGTGGAGAGGGACTGAAAATAATAGTCCTCCTCTCCCCGCAGGGTAATCCGTATCTCCGGCACCGTGTCGCGCTGCCAGGCAAACCCGCTGTTTCGCACCTCATAGCCGTCTACATAAAAACGGTTGCTGTCCTCCTCGATGCGGATATCCTCCTCGCCGAACGCGGTATCCGGTTCAATCTCCGCCTGTATCTCCAGGGAAACCGTTGTGACATACTTGCGCTTGGCGCCAAAAGCGGGGACGGCGGTAAGAAAAGCGATCGCTCCCACCGCCAGCCCTGTCCACAGCTTCCGTCTTTCCATACGCGCGCCTCCTCCCTGTTTCCTGTTCTTCCTACGTTAAGCGTAGTAAGATTCACAAAGAATGTCAAGGAACATTTCCTTACGATTTCCCGCTCTTTTCCCGGCATCTGCGTTCCAGGTTGAGATTATCAGCCTCCCCAAAATCCTCATAGCGGAACAGGGCTCTCTTATGAAGATTATTCACCGCTATGACAAAAAAAGAACGCCGCATTTCTGCAGCGTCCCTCTTCCATTTTTCCTACTTTGCATAATCCGTGACCCTGGATTCCCTGATCACATTAACCTTGATCTGGCCCGGATACTCCAGCTCATTCTCTATGCGCTTTGAAACCTCTCGGGCCAAAAGCACCATATCATCATCGCTGATCTGCTCCGGTACCACCATAATGCGAACTTCCCGGCCTGCCTGAATGGCATAAGATTTCTCCACTCCCTTAAAGGAATTGGTAATATCTTCCAATTGCTTCAATCTGTTTGTATATGTCTCCAACGTCTCACGTCTCGCTCCGGGCCTTGCGGCGGATATGGTATCTGCCGCCTGCACGATGCAGGAAATGAGATTCGTAGGCTCAACATCGCCATGATGGGATTCCACCGCATTTACAACCGTAGCAGATTCTCTGTATTTCTTGCAGAGCTCTGCTCCCAGCTGTACATGGGTTCCCTCCATATCATGGTCAACGGATTTCCCAATGTCATGTAACAATCCTGCGCGCTTTGCCAAACGCACATCCACTCCAAGTTCCGATGCCAAAAGTCCCGACAGCTGGGCCACCTCGATGGAGTGCTTTAACGCATTCTGCCCGTAGCTGGTTCGGAACTTCATCTTGCCAAGCAGCTTAATAAGTTCAGGATGAATTCCATGGATTCCCACCTCAAGACATGCGGCTTCCCCTTCTTCCCGCATGTTGGTCTCCACTTCCTTCTGCGCTTTTTCTACCATCTCCTCGATCCTGGCCGGGTGAATACGCCCGTCCACAATCAAGCGTTCCAGAGCAATCCGCGCGACCTCTCTGCGGATCGGATCAAATCCGGAGAGCACCACGGCCTCTGGGGTGTCGTCGATGATCAGCTCCACACCGGTAAGCGTCTCCAAGGTCCGTATATTGCGGCCCTCCCGCCCGATGATGCGGCCTTTCATCTCATCATTGGGAAGCTGAACAACAGAAACTGTGGTTTCCGCCACATGATCTGCCGCGCAGCGCTGAATCGCTGTAACTACCAGATCCCTGGCCTTCTTCTCCGCTTCCTCTTTTGCTTTGTTTTCCAGTTCCTTAATCAACTTAGCTGTGTCATGTTTTACATCTTCTTCAACAGATTTTAAAAGATATTCTTTTGCCTGTTCGGAGGTCAGACCGGATATTCGTTCCAGTTCCTGTATCCCCTGCTCATATTGGGCTTCCACCTCAGCCGTCCGCTTGCTGAGGATATTCTCCCTTCTGACCAGATCCGCCTCCTTCTTTTCAAGGGCGTCTGCCTTTTTCTCAACGTTTTCTTCCTTGCTCAGAACACGCTTCTCATAACGCTGAAGCTCTGCTCTCCGTTCCTTGGTTTCCTTTTCCAACTCATTTTTCGTCTTTAAAGATTCTTCCTTGGCTTCCAGGAGAGCTTCTCGCTTCTTTGTCTCTGCAGTTTTTAATGCTTCATCTATTATTTCCCTGGACTTCTCTTCCGCGCTTCCCACTTTGCTGTCATACTGCTTGCGCTCATAGGAACGGGCTTGATTCCAGATGATAATAGCCTCAATTATCATAATAACGATAACCGCTATAGGGAACATTATCTCTGACACAGGAGCACCTCCTTTATTTAATTTTCATTGTACGAACTACAACATATTAATTTTATATGTTTTCCAGAATTATGTCAAGTATATTCATCATTTTCTGGTAAATACGTACAATTCAAACGTAACTGTTCGGACGGCGGAAAAAAATGGATGGCCATATGCATCAAGCTCGTTTGTATGCATATGGCCATCCATTTCTTTCCATCGGAGGAATCTCCGATGCTTCTTGCCCGCGCAAATGCGCGGGCAAGAAGACCGCCGTCCGAACCTCGCGAATCCCTCCCTTGTCCGGATGTGCGCGTAAATATATTGCCAGGCAGTACGTAAAACATTCAGAACCCAAAAAGCTCCCCCTTCCCTGCAGGATCCCATTAATCCGCAGAGAACAGGGGGAGCTTTCATTGGCATGAATGCCAAACAGCATTTACTTATTCACAAAGCTTATGTAAAGAGCTGTATTTAAACAGATAATACAGCACAACTCCTACAACCTGCCAAACACATCCGGCCATAACCGCCGTGGAATCCAGCAGTGACATCATGTACACCAGAGCGGCAAGAGCAACAATCAAAACAAGCGGGAATCCCGGAGCGCGGAACGGCGCCTTGGTTTCCGGATGCTTATACCGCAGGAAGAACATGCTGATCAGAGAGATTCCCCAGGAAATCATAAGTACGAATGTTACCATAGGAATAAGCAGCTGTACCATACCCGTAAGGGCGAGCAGGCACTGACCGATGGAAGTTACCCAAAGGGCCACTCCGGGAACACCATTATCGCTTACTTTTCCAAACACCTTGGGAATGACGCCGTCACGTCCCATAGAGAAAAATACGCGCGGACCCGTAACAATCCATCCATTTACCGTACTGAGGCAGGCAAGAAGTCCAGCCACACTGATCAGGAGCGCGCCCCAGCTCGTAAACTGAAGAGCCGCGTCAACTGGCGGGGATGTGGACTGTGCCAAGATAGAACCCGGCAGCTGTGCGTTCATTGCATAGCAGAATATCGTATACAGAAGCCCGCAGGTAATAATACTGGAAATGATCGCCTTCGGGATATCTTTTCCTGGATTTTTAAATTCCTCAGCCATAGCCGGAATCGTGGACCAGCCGCCATAAGACAAAATACAGATGGACGCAGCCTGAAGCACAGACTTAGGACCATTCGGCATAAAATCTACCAGGAGCTCCGGTTTTGCATGCGTCAGAGAGCCAAACACAAAGATCAGCATAGCACCGATAATACCGATGGTAGTAATCAGCTGGAATGCCTTGCTCCCCTCGCCTCCCCGAGAGTTTAAAACCGTCAGGATCAAAATGATAATAACGGCCATAATATTGTCCGGAATCGGGACAATAATGCCAAACAGGGACAGGATCTTCGCCAGATAGGAGGCGCAGATAATAGCAATGATCGCCGGCCCCAAACCCTGAGAGCCCCACATTGCCCATCCGCTGAAAAATGAGAGAAAATCTCCTGCTTTCCCTCCCAGAGCAAACTGAGGATGCACATTCGCCCCTCCTGCTTTGGTACATGCAGATGAAATTTCACTAATACACAGAGCAATAATGATAACCACCAATGCCGCCAGGGCAAAACCAAGACAGGCAGCCGGTCCCGCAATTCCGGAAATCTGGCCGCTGATCATAAAAATAGAAATACCAATCATGCCGCCGGTACTGATTGCCCAGCCATTCACTGCCGTTAAGGATTTATTTAATTCCTGCTTATTCGACATAGTGCCCTCCTTTTGTTAAATTTTTCCTAAAATTCGACGGGGGTTCTCCTTAAACATCTTGTTGATATTCTCTTCGCTGATTCCCTGTGACAAGAGCGTCTTTACAAAATTCTTAATACTCCCCTCATGCTCATTGCCCGGCTGTCCCGCATCGCTGATAATCAGGAGGTGATCCGGACCCTTCTCACGAATTAATTCTTTAATCAAATCAAACGAATACTGGAAGGCAATTACCCAATCCTGCATGCCGGGCCACGGAACGCAGGAGGCAGAAGCGAACTCCAGATATGCGCCCAGATCAATCATCTCTTTTGCCTCCTCCGGTGTTACCAGAGTAAGCTCTTGTGTGCAGTGATCAATACATACATCAACATCCAAGTCATGCTTTCTGACATAATGCAGAATATCAAATTTTTCCGCATTGGATACATGCGAACAGGACAGACATACGCGCTCTCCTTCCGTATTGTCGTTATACGCCGCAAGCAGATCAATGACCTCCCTCATCTCCTTTGTGAGGTTCCCCTTCCCATCACTCACCGAGATTCCGCCGCTTCTTCCGCCAAGCCGGTACTGATGGGCTGCGTCAGAAGAAGGAAGCCATACCATTTTGCATCTTCCGTATTCCAGTGCGCTCTTTACTGCGGCAGGATTGATTCCGCCTACCGGATAATTCAAAACAATTCCTCCAAACAGAGTAACCGGATGGAACGCAATTCCCTGCTTCGCGCGCTCCTGCGCCATTCGATCCAGCATATCCTGGATAATAATCGCACAGTTATTTACCTTCCCGTTCAGATCCTTAAATACAAGTGCCTGCATCTCCATCTCACTTGCGCGGATAGCTGTCTCAACAAGCGTAGGCCGCCCAGGAAGCCAGCCGCTGGATGGCGCTCCATGCAGGTGTACATCAATCCCCCCCTTGACCAGCTCATTCACTTTTTCCTTGGATACAGGCGTGCCCGGATTAAAATACTTGTACGGCCACATGGGGTCGCTTCGCTTTGAGAGCTCATCTTCCGTAATCACACGCCCAAACCTTTTGCTGTTCCAATCTTCGTACTGACTGGACATACTACCACCTCCATATTTTGTAAGCTAATAGTTTTGTTTAATAACCATTGTACTTCAATACTATCACCACATATACTTTTTTTGTCAATAACTATTAGCTTTCAAAACTATTTTTTGTTAATCTTTTTGTTAATCTAACACTTCTTGTAAATAAATCCAGAATGCGATATAATGATAGGACAAATTTCAGATAGGAATTACTAATTTATGAATGCAAACCGACTTTACCAGAACTTACCACGATTATATGATGCCATGCGAAAACTGCTGGGAGATAAAAAAGAGGCCTGCGGACTGACCCGCGGGCAGCCCCGTATTTTAGACTACCTGTTCCATCATGATGGATGCATGCAGAAAGATTTTTGCAGAGAATACTCTTTGGAGGCATCCACTGTCAGCAATCTTCTCGTGGCAATGGAAAAAGATGGGCTTCTTCGCAGAGAGCGCAATCCTTCTACCTCCCGTATAGTAAATGTTTATATTACAGAAAAAGGAAAACAGGTACAGCACAATCTGGAACCTGTTTATGATAAACTGGAAGATATCGCATTTGAGGGGATCAGCGAAGAAGAAAAAGAGCATTTTCTTATGATTTTAAAGACTATCACCAAAAATATGTGCGGCGACACATAAAACAAGAGGGCAGGAGGAAATATATCCTTCTGTCCTCTTGTTTTGCCGAATATTTTGGGGTACAGAACCCCCATCTTCCCAGGCACACATTTCGGCTGTCCTCATTACTCCTCTTCCATCCCCCGCAGAGCGCCTGCAATCACATCCGCAGAAAAACCTCTGCGCGCCAGGCCAGCCCAAAGTTTTCCATTTTCTTTATCCGACATGGTCTTTCGTCCTCCCAGCTTTTTTTCAAGATACCGGCGTGCAGCCATCTCTTCCTGCGGTTCCTCCTCCTCAAACAGCTGGCTTATCGTCTCCTTCCCCACCCCTTTTTGAATCAGTTCCCAGGCAATCTGTCTCCGGCTCTTCGACCGGCTGTTTGCGGCAATAAAATTCCTGGCAAAAGCCAGATCATCCGTAAGCCTGTACTCTGTCAGGAACGCGGCAACCTGCTCCGTCACTGCCGGAGGATACCCTTCCCGCAGCAGCCTCTCTTTTATCTGACAGCAAGTTCTAGCCTGTACTTCCAATAAAGACAATGCCTTTTCCTTTGCCCGCGGAAACAGTACCTCCCGGCATATTCGTTTGAACACTTCATCTCCCAGCTCTTCTTCCTCTGCTATCCCCCACTGGCAGAGCTCTTCCTTATATAAGACAAAGGCAAAGCCCTCCGCAAGGAAGACTTTGCTCTTTCGTTTTCCAAAGGGGGTCACTTTCGTGACCCTCATACTAACCCCTCACTTTCAAAGAAACCATCCGCTTCTGTGTTCATCCCCGCCCCCTGCATCTCTCCGGCTTCTTCCGGAGTCTGTGTCTCCTCACTGCCGGGGAGCTGGTACTTGGCCCGAACCTTTGCCTCCACCTGGCTGCAAATTTCAGGATGCTCCGCCAAATACTGCTTGGCATTCTCCCGTCCCTGGCCGATCTTGGCGCCGCCATAGGCAAACCAGGCACCGCTCTTCTCCACAATGTTTTCCTTCACTGCCAGATCGAGGATATCTCCCTCCTTGGATATGCCTCTGCCGAACATAATATCGAACTCCGCTTCCTTAAAAGGCGGCGCGATCTTATTCTTCACAACCTTGACGCGGACTCGGTTGCCGACCACTTCTCCCCCCTGCTTGAGCGTCTCAATCCGGCGCACATCCAAACGGACAGAAGAATAAAACTTCAGCGCGCGCCCTCCCGTGGTGGTCTCCGGATTGCCAAACATAACCCCCACCTTCTCGCGAAGCTGGTTGATAAAAATAACAATACAGTTAGACTTACTGATCACCGCGGTGAGCTTGCGCAATGCCTGAGACATAAGCCTGGCCTGAAGTCCCACATGGGAATCTCCCATCTCCCCGTCAATCTCCGCCTTGGGAACAAGCGCAGCCACGGAGTCCACAATCACAATATCCACGGCACCGGACCGCACCATAGTCTCTGTGATCTCCAGCGCCTGCTCTCCATTGTCCGGCTGGGAAATATAAAGATTATCAATATCAACGCCGATATTTCTCGCATACACAGGATCCAAAGCATGTTCTGCATCAATAAATCCCGCAATACCTCCTCGCTTCTGTACCTCCGCTACCATATGGAGAGCGACTGTAGTCTTACCGGAGGACTCGGGACCATAAATCTCCACAATCCTTCCCTTCGGCACGCCCCCTAAGCCCAGCGCAATGTCCAGACTAATAGATCCCGTAGGGACCGTCTCAATGTTCATGTTCGCCCCTGAATCTCCCAGCTTCATCACGGATCCCTTGCCATAGGCCTTTTCAATCTGCGTGAGGGCCGCGTCCAAAGCCTTCATCTTTTCTTCTCTATTCAAATCTTTTCTGCTGTTAAGCTTATCATCCTTAGCCATACGAACCTCCATTCGAACAAATGTTCTATCCCTTTTTCAATCATACTATACTTCCTCTGAAATGTCAAGACGGATGGCTTGCCTAAATTTCCATCTGCGGCCTTTATTCAAAAAGGATTGTGTCAGTATGCCCGTTTACTTCTGTGTGAAACCGGGGGTGACGGTCCCCTCCCAGAAAACAGCCGCCTGCGCGGCCTAAAGCCAAAGCCCTGGCAGATAGACTTCTGCCGAAGTGATTTTAGGATACCATAAAATATGCACATTTGCAACACCTGCCCGCCATTTCCCCGTCTGAATTGCTACATAATTTTATCACGCGGCGGTTCACCTTCCCCCCGAAAGGAAACCGTAAATCCCCGGACAAAAGCGCCGTCCCAATCTCGCAAAAATAGTACAGAGAACAACGAGAACAAACGGCATAAGCACAAACGCGCCCAAAGCGCTCCACGGAACAGGCGGCAGTAAAAGAGCTGCCGATTTGTTGATCAGGCGGACCCAGGCAAAGTGCATGGCATAAAGGAAAAAGTTATTTTTCATAAATTCCGCAGCCGCAGGCAGATGCAGCAGCCGCACGGCCAGGACAAACGCGCACACACCTGTCAGGCGGAAAAAAATCAGCGCCAGAGCGCTTCCGTACAGGAGACCGCCGATCCTTCCCATAAGGTATATGCCTCCGAATGCCGCGGCTAAGACCACGGCCCAGACCGCTCCCCGGGCGGGAGAGAGCCTTCCCTCCACCCATTTTCTTCCATGGAGAGCCGCAAAAGCGCCAAATCCATAATAAAACAGAGCATCCCCGTTGAGTACGGGAAAATTCTTATTAAATCCCAGAAAAACAGCGAGAAGCCCAGCCGCTGCTGCCCCCGTCCATACATTTTTCAATGTGAAATACAAAACAGGCGCCAGAGCTGTCAGGAGAATCAACTGAAACAGATACCAGAATACAGGATTATATGCATAAAAAAATACAGCCCTGAAACATTCTTCCCAATTCAGCGGAACCGGCGGCTTGCCCACTACCGCCGCTGCCGCAGGCAGGCGGGTGGCGGCCACATATCCCGCATAATACAATCCATTCCAAAGCGCATATGGCAAAAGAACCGAGCGGATCCGCGATTTCCATTTTCTTTCCAAATCCTTCATGGAAAACCCGCGGTAAAACAGATACGCGGACACAGCAAAAAAGCCGGGGACGGCAAACTGGCCCAGGCCGCTGCCCAATAAACGCTCCGCGCGCCCAACCCATCCGTCCCCGGCCCCGGGCCCGAGAAATAATTCTGCATTTCCTGAATGCACCCAGATCACCAGGATACTGAAAATAAACGTGAGCCAGTATACCTTACTGTGAAACTCCCTCTCCTCCATTGATCATTCCTTCCCCGTTCCGGCTTTTCATGCATCCGCCCGCATCCCAGGCCGGATGCAGGCAGAGCGCGGGTATTCTCAGACATACCGGCTGTTTCAGCTCCTGTACTGGGCCAGCAGACGGTTGATCCTCTTAGTCGGCGTCAGGAGCTCGCTCAAAGACGCATCATGATTCAGGTTATCAATGATAAGGGCAATGTATTTGCTCATGTCCACACTGATGTAGTATGGACGAGACAGCAGATCCGGCGTCTGATACACCAGGTTGGTGGTAAGGATCCTGTCGATCAATCCCTTTTCGTAATACTCGTCAAATTTGGCCAGACCATTGGTAAAGAGGCCGAATGTGGAGCAGATAAATACCTTCCTTGCCTTTCTCCTTTTCAGCTCCTTAGCCACATCCTGCATACTCTCGCCGGAGGAGATCATATCGTCAATAATGAGTACATCCTTGCCCTCTACGCTGGAACCCAAAAACTCGTGAGCCACAATGGGATTGCGCCCATTGACAATCTTTGTGTAATCCCGGCGTTTATAAAACATACCCATATCAAGTCCCAGCATATTGGCAAAATACACGGCCCGCCCTGTACCGCCCTCATCCGGGCTGATCACCATCATGTGATCGCTGTCAATCTTGAGATCGGGCTCATTTTTCAGCAGATGCTTTAAAAACTGATAAATAGGCTGTACGGTTTCAAACCCTTTTAGAGGAATTGCGTTTTGAACCCTCGGGTCATGGGCATCAAAGGTGATAATATTCTCCACGCCCATGTTCACCAGCTCCTTGAGGGCCAGGGCGCAGTCCAGGGACTCCCTCCCGGAACGCTTGTGCTGACGGCTCTCGTAGAGGAATGGCATAATCACATTGATCCTGCGGGCTTTTCCCGCAGCTGCCGCGATTACCCGCTTAAGATCCTGGAAATGATCATCCGGAGACATATGGTTCGTCATGCCGAACAGGGAATACGTCAGACTGTAATTGCAGACATCCACCATAATATAGAGATCATCTCCCCTGACGGATTCCTGAATCAGCCCCTTCGCCTCGCCGGAGCCAAAACGCGGAGTAGACACCGGGACAATGTAGGAATCCCGCTGATAGCCCGCAAAAGCAATGGTGGACTTATGCTCGCTCTCCCTCTCCCGCCGCCAGTCAACCAGATAGGCATCGACCTTTGCGCCCAGGCCGGTACAGCTCTTCAGCGGGATCAGCCCCAGCGGCCCTACCGGTATAGTTTCAATAATTTTCTCCTCGTATAACATGACTTCCCATCCTCCTATGTGAAATCGCCCCTTAACGCATGCCCCTTCGGGGGTTGGCGCACTTTGTGCGAAAAGTATACCCTACTATTGTTTGTTCGTCAAGGTTTAAACTGCTCTGAGGCGCAGATCGCGGCCATACAGGGGAATAATCGTATAGCCGCTCATAATCCGTGAGGCCACCCGGTCCGTGTAGGAATCCCGCAGCCCCGCAATGGTAAGATTGGTGGAAATAATCGTCGACCGCTCCCTTCCCATTCTCTCATTGATGCAGTAGAACAGCTGGGATGATGTGAAGCTGTTGTTCAGCTCCGTGCCCAGATCATCAATGATCAGCAGCTCGCACTCCAAAACAAACCTGTACATCTCCTGCATATTTTCCGTATCTTCACTGTCAAATTTGTTTTTGGAAAATACCTCAAACAGATCCGCAGCTGAGAGATAAATCACGGAATGGCCTCTCTTCATCAGCTCACCGGCAATGCAGTTGGTGAGAAAGGTCTTTCCCACCCCGGTGCTTCCTGTAAACAGAAGATTCTCATGAGCCGTCCCAAACTCTTCCGCAAAGCGGCGGCAGTTGGCTGCCACCCGCTTCATATACGCCCGATTGGTGATGCCAAGCTGAGGCAGGATCTCCTGATCATCATAGCACGCAAAAGACAGCGTCGCAAAGCTCTCCCGCTCAATCACATTTTCCAGGTTCGACTGCGCATAGAGAAGCTTCATCTGCGCCTGCAGAAAGCAGTGGCATTTGCGCCCCTCCACCAGCCCCGTATCCCGGCAGTCCGGGCATCGGTAGTGAAGCTCCAGATAATCCTCCGGGTATCCCGCCTGGCGGATCAGGCGGGCCTTCCGTTCCTTGAGAACGGACAGATCACTGCGCAGGCCGGACAGAGCCTCCTTCTCCCCTTCCAAAAGACGGCGGGCACAGGCTACGGACCGCTCTGCCATCTCCGCCTCCAGTCTGCGCACTTCGGGAATTTCTCTGTAAATTTCCGCTTTCCGCGCTTCCAGGGCATGCTGGTTCTCCATCTGCCGCCGTCCGTATTCCCGCATAATCGCATCATATTGGGAATTGCTAAGTGCCATGTTCTCTCTCCTTCTTCCCTGCGTCAGGATTCACGCGCTTCCCGTCATAGATCCCCGGAAATACCGCTCTCCTTTCCGCCGCTTCCAACCCATTCCTTTACCTGCTTTAAAACGAGAGCGTCATAATCCGTATCCCTCTGCTTGAAATTATGAAATTGGTTGGGAGCTCCTGCGCTTCTTCCCTGGCGGGGAACTCCGGCCTCCCCGTACCGTTTAAGCCGCCGGTCTCTCCCCTCCACCTTTTCAGGGCCATCCGCCGCGCGCCGCGCATCCACGATCTTTATGTCCTCCCGTGTCCGCACGCCCGCTCTATGCCAGTCTGACAAAATCTTATCCGCATAAGGAAAACTCGGCTCATGAATCGCATGGATGGTGCGGCCGCACGCCTCCAGCACAATCTCCCGTGTAAATCCCAGCTCCTTAAACCACTTGTCCATCAATTTCTGCTCCGCCTGAGCCGGCTTTCTTCCTCCCAGTCCAAAAGCCTTCATCACCGCGAACGAATCTCTGGTATAGGAAGCACAAAAATCCTGCGCGTCCGGAACTGTACGGATTCCCTTTTCATGCCAGCTGAGCGCCACTGCCTCCAGATACCGAACGGAGGTATGCCCGTTCTGCGCGCAGTATTCTACCAGATATTCCAGAAGTTCGCTGTTCATGCCCAGGCTGTCGTAGAGATAGGCAAATACCTGACAATCCCTGGGTGTAAATACCTTGTTCAGATATTTCTGCGCAATATACAAAAGCTGGGAAAATTCCTCGTCTTCTGCCAGACGGTTGACCTGATCCGCGGAATATATAGGATTTTCCGATGCCTTCCCATTCGCCTCTCCTGTTTCCTGCACAGCTTTCTCCGGCTGCCGGAGGGGCTGGGAAATCATCGCCGCAGGCTTTTGTTTTCGCGGCGCGGCAGAGGCCGCGGCAGCCTCCGCAGTTGCGCTGGGCTCTGTCTTTTGTTCCTCTTCCGCTCCATCCATATGCAGGACGCCCAGCTTTGTCCAATAACTCAGGGCCCGGCGCACATCAGACTCCGTATGTTCCAGGGCATCCGCAATCCGCTCCACCGAAATCGCTTCGCCCTGGTGCCGAAGTACAAACATATATACCTTCACATATTCCCCATTGGCCTTGGCCATATAGCTGTCAATAAACTCATTGGCTACTGCCGTCACAGGAACACTCCACCGATCCCAAACACCCATCCGACTCCACCTCACGCGATGCATCTTTCATTTATCATAGCACATCCAACTCCAAAAGAAAATAGGCCCTATTTTCCGCCATGTCCGATGTGGATATTGTGGACAATGTGGATAAAAAGTGGACATACTTCCCTAATTTTACCTAAAATATACGTAATATTCCCATAAATCCTAGCTTATCCAAATCGTGTGTCAATTTCTTATGTAAATCACGGAAATCCACAGTGCTCCTTTACATAAAATGTTGAAAACTATGTGGATAATGTGGATAATTTACTGACCCAGCAGCTTTTCCCCTACTTTTACTATATCTCCGGCCCCCATAGTTATCAACAAATCGCCTTGTTGACAATTTTCTAAAATAAATGTCTCAATTTCATCAAAGGATGGAATGTAACGGGCACTTCCCCCCAGTTTTTTGATCCGGTCTGCTATATCCGCAGAACTCACCCCAAGTGTATCCGTTTCCCTTGCCGCATAAATATCCGCCAGAATCACTTCGTCTGCCAGAGACAGGGCCTGGGCAAATTCATCCAAAAATGCCTTTGTTCTGGTATATGTATGGGGCTGGAACACGCACCACAGCTTTCTGTGGGGATAATTTTCCGCGGCCTTTAAGGTAGCCAGGATCTCCTGGGGATGGTGGGCATAATCATCAATAATGGTCACGCCTCCCACCTCTCCCTTTTTCTCAAACCGCCGGTCCGTGCCCTTAAACTTCTTAAGCCCGGCAAGAACCCCGTCCATTCCCAAACCGAGCTCCAGAGCCGCAGCCGCGGCTGCCAAAGAGTTGTACACATTGTGCTCTCCCGGCACTCCAAGCGTAATACGGCTCACCTCTTCTCCCTGAACCACCAAGTCATAGGAGGGACAGGCATATGCGTCATATGTAATGTTTCGCGCTGTGTACTTGCTGGAAGCATCCTTTCCAAAGGTTACAATCCGGCATGCAAGTCCCCGGGTTATTTCCTCCAGGTTTTCAATGCCGCTGTTAATTACAAGAGCCCCCTTAGCCGGGAGCTTTTCGGCAAACCGACGGAAAGAATGCCGTATATCCTCCAGATCCTTAAAAAAGTCCAAATGATCCGCCTCAATATTCAGAATAATCTCCAACGTAGGAAAAAACGAGAGAAAGCTGTTCGTATACTCACATGCCTCCGTCACAAACAGCTCCGGCCCGCCGACTCGGATATTTCCTCCAATATCCTGCAGAATTCCTCCCACGGAGACAGTAGGATCCGCCCCCCCTTCCAGAAGAATATCCGTAAGCATAGATGTGGTGGTGGTCTTCCCATGGGTTCCCGCTACGGCCACCGCCTCTTTATAATTGCGCATCATCTCTCCCAGAAGCTCGGCCCGGGTGAGCGCGGGAATTGCCTTTTCCCGCACCGCCATAAGCTCCGGGTTATCTTCGTGGATGGCCGCCGTATAAACCACCGCACGGATCCCAGGCTCCTGCTCAATATTGTCCGCCCGCTGCCCATAGCGAATTCTGGCGCCTTTAGCCTCCAGATGCCGGGTGAGCTCCGTCTCATGGGCATCCGACCCGGACACAGTAAATCCCTCTTCCAAAAGAATCTCTGCCAGGCCACTCATGCTTATGCCCCCAATTCCGATAAAATGGATATGTTCCGGCTTAGTAAAATCTATTTCATACATAACAATACTCCTTTATTATACAGAAAAATAGTAGGAAGGAACAGGCGCGGCCGCATATTCCGCCCTGTTCCTTCCCTAATTATAGCAGAAATCAAAAGAAATTCAAAACCTTTTCGCGCGTCAGCGCGCCCGCCCAAAGGGCATGCTTTACGGGATACCCGGAGGGTAAACCTTTTCGCGCGTCAGCGCGCCCGCCCGGATGGCATGCTTTACGGGAACCCGGAGCGCATGCTCTACTGGGTGCTGTCCTCTTTGGGCAGACTCTGCATATATTCATGCATGGACTCAGCCACCACTTTGCTGTGAGCCACAGCCTCCACCACGGTGCGGGCTCCGTTGACCACATCACCGGATGCAAAAATTCCCGGCCGTGTTGTTCGCCCTTTCTCGTCTGCAACCAGGAGCCCTCTTTCGTTGGCCGCCAGCCCCTGAGTAGTGGTTACGATCCGGTTCTGAGGGCCCTGGCTGATAGAGATAATCACACTGTCCGCCGGATAGAGTTTATTGGAATCCGGCACATCCGTGAAGCTGCCGTCCTCTTCCTCAATGATGTCCTTAAAAATAACGCCCTCATCCGTAATTTCCACCGGGGCCTTATTGTATTCGAACTCCACCCCTTCCAGCTGCGCATAGCTGAACTCATACTGGCTGGCCGCCACCTTCTTCGTAATAGAAAAGCAGGTAAGCCATCGCACCCCTTTTCGGAGAGCGGTTCTCGCCACATCCATAGCCGCATTTCCCGCGCCGATTACAATAACCCGCTGCCCCAGCCGGTAGCTGTCGGGATTATTCAGATAATTAATGCCAAAATGCACATGCCCTAATGTCTCGCCTTTAATGTGAAGGGCATTGGGCTTCCATACCCCGGTTCCCACGAAAATGGCCTTGTAGCCGTCCCGAAACAGATCATCAATGCCGATGGCGCTGCCAATATGGACATTGGGCCGCACTTTGATTCCTTTGAGTTCCAAATGCCGATATTCAATGTCATCCAGCACACTCTTAGGAAGCCGAAATTCCGGTATTCCATAGCGAAGCACCCCGCCGATCTTATCTTTCCCCTCGAAAATTGTTACCTGGTATCCATACCGCGCAAGGATGATCGCTATGGTAATTCCGGCGGGGCCGGATCCTATGATCGCCACCCGCATGCCATTGGACGGCGCCGGCCCCTTCTGCATCTTCGGCGCATAGGTCGTGGATATATAATTCTCAATCGTAGAAAAATGCACCGGCGCGCCCTTACGTCCCAAAACGCAATGCCCCTCGCACTGGTTTTCATGGTTGCACACAAGGCTGCACACAGTTGTCAGCGGATTGTTATAAAAGAGCAGCTCTCCGGCCTCGTCCAGCTTTTTTTCCTTCAGCAGGCGGATCACCTCCGGTATTGGCGTGTCAATCGGACACCCCTTCCTGCACTGGGGTACTTTGCATCCAAGGCAGCGGTTGGCCTCATCCATCACATGCAATGCCATAGCGAATTCCTCCCTTTCCGCCCCCGCACCATCCATAAAACCGCGCAAAACCGCTCTGTCATAAAAACCTGCGGCCCGGGGGATTTTTCTTTCTATTATATCCCACCGGACCGCAGGTCCGCAATAGACTGTCTTGTTCTTTTTTATGTAATTGTCGGCCTCTGACCAGAGCCAGCTTCTGTCTCCGTTCCGGAATACGCGGCAGAAACTTGTCAGCTTGCGGCCCCCTGCCGCCCAAATATAACGCTCCCATAGCGCTCCAGCGTAATCAGCAGGGCATTTCCCAAAACTCCAACGGCCAATATTTCCCCGATGCCTACGGTGAGCATCATCAAAGGAATCAGATCCTGGGAGCCATACGCAAAACGGAGCACCCAGGGAACAATAATGGCATTTGAGAGGATTGGCGGGATGCATACACACCATTTATGCTGTCTCAGATGCCGGGAGCCAAGAGCTCCGATCAGTGTGGCCAGGCTTCCGCACACCACATCCATCACAGGCAGTCCCCCCATCAGGTTAGACAGCAGGCAGCCCGCAAACAACCCCGGAACCGCCGCCGGGGTAAAATACGGCAGAATGCACAGGGCTTCG
Organism: Candidatus Enterocloster excrementipullorum; assembly: GCA_019119575.1. Lineage (GTDB taxonomy): Bacteria > Bacillota > Clostridia > Lachnospirales > Lachnospiraceae > Enterocloster > Enterocloster excrementipullorum. The sequence continues at coordinate 2,305 of DWWT01000024.1, read as the reverse complement.
GAAATCCGAAACTGAATCGGCCCATAGCTGATGGGCAGGAAGTTGAGTGTCAGCACCACATAAAGGGCTGCGATTACCGCTCCGTGTACAAGGTACGTCAGATTCTTGTTCTCTCTCATATTTAGTTGTCTCCTTTAGTTTTGTTTTACGAGTGGAAGGTCTCGAACACTCGATTCATTTAACGCCGGGAATCGGCGGCAAGCCCGGAAAGACCTTATTTTTGTAGGCTTTGCAACGAGTTCGAGTATAGCATGAATGAACTGGGAAGGCAAGAGGATACCTGAATTTTGTGTATCTTTCGCACAATCCCGGCAAAATCATTCCCGAAAATGCGCACCTCTATACCGCTGTTTTCCTCCGAAATCCCAGGCTTCTGGCATGCCATCCGCGTTCCACAAACATCTTATGTAAGGCTTCTCCGATCAATGTACGGATTATTTTTCTAAACATAAGAAATTTGTCGAAAACCGCTTGCTATTTAACAGCGCATATCATATAATAGAAACATACCAAAGATAAACGAGAGATTGTACGGTATATGTACAATCTCTCTCAGTTTATACGGGGCTTTCCGCAGCCGCTTCTTCGGCCGGCGGGACCCGCGCAACCTAATAAAATGGAGGACAACCCATGGCAAGAGAAATGATTATGGTATTGGACTTCGGCGGACAGTACAACCAATTGATCGCACGCCGGGTCCGGGACGAAGGCGTGTACGCCGAAGTCTATTCCTATGACATCGGTCTTGACAAAATCCGGGAGCTGGCTCCCAAGGGCATTATTTTTACAGGAGGGCCCAATTCCGTGTATCTGGAAACCAGCCCTCACATTGACGAAGCGATTTTTGATATGGGCATTCCCATCCTGGGAATCTGCTATGGCTCCCAGCTGATCGCTTATGAACTGGGCGGCTCTGTGGAGACCGCGCCTGTGAGCGAGTACGGCAAGACAGATGTAGAGATCGACCAGAGTGCCGTCCTCTTAAAAGATGTCTCACCGGTAACCACCACCTGGATGTCCCACACGGACTACATTTCCCAGGCTCCGGCAGGCTTTACGGTCACGGGGCACACGCCGGTCTGCCCCATTGCAGCCATGGAAAACCGTGAGAGAAATATTTACGCTGTGCAGTTCCATCCCGAAGTACAGCACTGTGTGGAGGGAAATAAGATGCTCCACAACTTCGTCTATGATGTCTGCGGCTGCGCCGGTGACTGGAAGATGGATACTTTTGTGGAGGATTCCATCCGGGCCATCCGGGAAAAGGTTGGAAATGGAAAAGTGCTCTGTGCCCTGTCCGGCGGTGTGGACTCTTCTGTAGCCGCCACCATGATGGCTAAGGCCATCGGGAACCAGCTCACCTGCGTATTTGTTGACCATGGCCTGCTCCGCAAAGACGAGGGCGACGAGGTAGAGGCCGTATTCGGCCCCAACGGCCCCTACAGCCTGAATTTTATCCGCGTCAATGCTCAGGAGGAATTCTACGAGAAGTTAAAGGGCGTGGAAGAACCCGAGCAGAAGCGCAAGATTATCGGCGAGGAATTTATCCGCGTGTTTGAGCGGGAAGCCAAGAAAATCGGCGCTGTGGACTACCTGGTTCAGGGAACCATTTACCCGGATGTGATTGAATCCGGCCTGGGCAAGTCCGCCACCATCAAATCCCATCACAACGTGGGCGGGCTTCCGGACTATGTGGATTTTAAGGAGATCATTGAACCCCTGCGTCTTCTGTTCAAGGACGAGGTGCGCCGGGCCGGCCTGGAGCTGGGCCTGCCGGAGTATCTGGTTTACCGCCAGCCCTTCCCCGGCCCCGGTCTGGGCATCCGTATCATCGGCGAAGTAACCGCAGAGAAGGTCCGCATTGTGCAGGACGCGGACGCCATCTACCGGGAAGAGATCGCCAAGGCCGGATTGGACAGGAAGATCAGTCAGTATTTTGCAGCCCTGACCAACATGCGGTCTGTGGGCGTTATGGGCGATTTTCGGACCTACGACTACGCCGTGGCCCTGCGCGCCGTGGTAACCAATGACTTCATGACCGCTGAGGCGGCAGATATTCCCTTCGCGGTACTGCAGAAGGTGATGAACCGGATTGTAAATGAGGTGAAGGGAGTCAATCGGGTCATGTACGATCTGACTTCTAAGCCGCCGGGGACGATTGAGATGGAATAATTGTGTTCCCACCCAATCCAATTCCACTACCCAATCCGCTTCAAATTTATCGACCCTGCTTTCATTGGTTCTGGTTTTGGATTCAGGTAAAATACAGAAAATAACACAGAGAGCGAGAAGGACGAACACCCTT
>DWWT01000001.1 GCA_019119575.1 Candidatus Enterocloster excrementipullorum | reverse complement strand
AGAAAATACTTACTCCTCCACCCCAAACATAACGGAGGTTGCCTTGATTACGGCTACGGCCTCCTTGCCCACAGCCAGCTCCAGCTCCTTCACAGCGTTCATGGAGATGGTTCCTGCAATCTGATTTCTTGCGCTCAATTTCATGAGAAATTCCTCCTTCGAAAAAACAGATATTGAGGAAGCGCGCCGGGCAAAACCTGTGCGCTGCTTCCTGCGCTATTTTAACGCAATTTGCAGAAGAAAACAAAATGCTGTTTCGGGACGCACATCCGGCGTACATCCGGAAGAACGCAATTTCCCGATGCGTTCCGGGAAAAAATGCCCTGTTTTAGGGGCGAAGAGGCACAAAATTTTTTAGGGGCGAAAAGGCGCAAAAATCCTTGTCATCGGCAGAAGCGTATATTATGATGATATGAGGGAAAATTTTGCCCTTAACATTTTGGACAAAGCGAGGCGGGGATTGTGACAGAGAGCAGCAGGATTGTATATAGAGGCGGAACCGGGGAGATTACGGAAAAAAAGTCCCGGTTTATTGCGGATATCCGGCCGGTCTCCACGGAAGAGGAGGCGCTGGCCTTTATCGAAGAAATTCGGAAGAAATACTGGGACGCAAGGCATCACTGCTATGCCTATATTCTGGGGGAGAGGGGACAGCAGTCCCGGTGCAGCGATGACGGGGAGCCCTCCCAGACCGCAGGGCGGCCCATGCTGGATGTGCTGACAGGGGAGGGGCTCACGGATGTGTGCGCGGTGGTGACTAGGTATTTCGGAGGAACCCTTCTGGGCACAGGAGGACTGGTGCGGGCCTATTCCGGAGCGGTGAAAGAAGGGCTCTCCCAGTGTGTGCTCATGGAAAAACGGCCTGGCCGGGAGCTTGCGGTCACGGCAGGCTACGGTGATGTGGGAAAGGTGCAGTATCTGGCGGCCCAGGCGGGGATTGAAACCCTGGATACGGTTTACGAAGCGGACGTGCGCTTTTCCTTCCTGGTATCCTTGGAAGAAGAGGGAGGATTTGTAAAAAAGCTCACCGAAGGGACGGCAGGCCGCGCGAAAATCCAGCCCGGCGACCAGGTTTTCTATGGCATGGGCCCGGACGGGCTGGTGGTTTTCCGATAAAACCCCTTGCAATACGCCGGGGCCGATGTTATACTATACACTTGTGATTACGGTATGAAACATGTTCTGGCCTCAGTGCACACTGAGGGCGCAGCAGATGAAGGAAAGTGTATTGCAATGAAGATGAAGAGAGAAGATGTAAGAAATATAGCGATTATCGCCCACGTAGACCACGGCAAGACCACCCTGGTGGATCAGCTTCTGCGCCAGAGCGGCGTGTTCCGGGCCAACCAGGAGGTGCAGGAGCGGGTTATGGACTCCAATGACCTGGAGCGGGAGCGGGGCATCACCATCCTGTCAAAGAATACGGCTGTTTCCTACAAGGGCGTTAAGATCAACATTATCGACACCCCCGGCCATGCGGATTTCGGCGGCGAGGTGGAGCGCGTACTCAAGATGGTGAACGGCGTGATTCTTGTGGTGGACGCCTATGAAGGGCCCATGCCCCAGACAAAGTTTGTTCTCCAGAAAGCGCTGGATTTGGATCTGGATGTGATCGTGTGCATCAACAAGATCGACCGGCCTGAGGCCAGGCCCCAGGAGGTCATCGATGAGACCCTGGAGCTGATGATGGATCTGGACGCCTCGGATAAGCAGCTGGACTGTCCATTCCTTTTTGCCTCGGCCAGAGCGGGATACGCGAAATACAAGATTGAGGATGAGGGCGTGGACATGAGCCCTCTCTTTGAGACGATTTTAAGTCACATTCCGGCGCCGGAGGGAGATCCGGAGGCCCCCACCCAGGTGCTGATCAGCACCATTGATTACAATGAGTTTGTGGGCCGCATCGGAATAGGAAAGGTGGACAACGGCTTTCTTAAGGTAAATCAGGAGTGCGTCCAGGTAAATCACCACGATCCGGACAAATTCCGCAAGATAAAGATCGGCAAGCTCTATGAGTTTGACGGCTTAAAGCGCGTGGAGGTGCAGGAGGCTTCCATTGGCTCGATTGTGGCTGTGACGGGAATCGCAGATCTGCATATCGGGGATACCATTTGTTCTCCGGAGAACCCCGAGGCCATTCCCTTCCAGAAGATTTCCGACCCCACCATCGCCATGTATTTTATGGTTAATGACAGCCCCCTGGCAGGCCAGGAGGGCAAGTACATCACCTCCCGGCACCTGCGGGACCGCCTGTTCCGTGAGCTGAACACGGACGTGAGCCTCCGGGTGGAAGAGACGGATTCCCCGGACTGCTTTAAGGTATCCGGGCGCGGGGAGCTGCATCTGTCCGTCCTGATTGAAAATATGCGCCGCGAGGGATATGAATTCGCGGTGAGCAAGGCCGAAGTGCTCTACAAGTACGATGAGAGGAACCGGAAGCTGGAGCCCATGGAGATCGCCTATGTGGATGTGCCGGAAGAGTACACCGGCGTGGTGATCCAGAAGCTCACCAGCCGCAAGGGCGCGCTGCAGGGCATGAGCCAGGCTGCCGGGGGATATTCCCGCCTGGAATTTGCCATTCCCTCCCGGGGGCTTATCGGCTACCGCGGGGAATTTCTCACGGACACCAAGGGAAATGGCATTCTGAACACGATTTTTGACGGTTACAGCGAGTACAAGGGAGATCTTTCCTACCGCCAGACCGGCTCCCTCATCGCCTATGAGGCCGGGGAGGCCATCACCTACGGCTTGTTCAATGCCCAGGAGCGTGGAGCTCTTTTCATCGGACCCGGAACAAAGGTCTATGCCGGAATGGTCGTGGGCCAGAGCCCCAAGGCTGAGGACATTGAGATCAATGTGTGCAAGACAAAGAAGCTTACCAACACCCGTTCTTCCAGCGCGGATGAGGCCTTAAAGCTCACCCCGCCCAGGATTATGAGCCTGGAGCAGTGCTTGGACTTTATCGACACGGACGAGCTTCTGGAGGTGACTCCGGAGAGCCTGCGCATCCGCAAAAAGATTTTGGATCCCACTCTGCGCAAGAGGGCTTCCTTTAAAAAATAATTCCGTATGCCTTGGGGAATACGCCGGGGCAAGTTTGGATCGTTATTTCCGCCATCTGTACACGGATGGTATGGCCGGGAGACATCATTCCCGATAACAAACAAAGGGGACAGCCGGGCAGCAAGCGTGCAAGCTTGTAACCCGGACGTCTCCTTTTTTGGCATGAGCTCTTGGCATCTGTTTTTTCCGATAAGCCGAATCCTGCCGGATCCCGTCGAACGATTTTCGCTCCGGACGCTCATTTTTCCGGTCTATTTTTCCAAATATTCTCATATAGTATCTATGTGCCAGAAGCAACAAAGAACAAAGAGGAGATGTACTATGTCGGAAAAAATGATTGAGAACAACAAGGTGAGCGTCATCGGGGAGATTGTATCCGGATTTTCCTTCAGCCACGAGGTCTTCGGGGAGGGATTTTATATGGTGGATGTGGCGGTGAGCCGGCTGAGCCAGCAGGCGGATGTGATTCCCCTGATGATTTCGGAGCGCCTCGTGGATGTGTCCCGGGACTATACGGGCCAGACGGTGGAGGCCATCGGACAGTTTCGCTCCTACAACCGCCACGAGGGGGTAAAAAACAGACTGATGCTCTCCGTGTTTGTGCGGGAGATTCATTTTATCGAAGAATTTACGGATTATACCAAGACAAACCAGATTTTCCTGGACGGCTATATCTGCAAGCTGCCTATTTACAGGAAAACGCCTCTGGGACGGGAGATCGCGGATCTGCTCCTGGCGGTAAACCGGCCATATGGAAAATCCGATTACATACCCTGCATAAGCTGGGGCCGGAATGCCCGGTATGCGGCGGGATTCTCCGTGGGAACCCGGGTGCGCATCTGGGGTCGGGTCCAGAGCAGGGAATACACCAAAAAGCTCAGCGACACAGAGTGTGAGAAGCGGGTGGCCTACGAGGTGTCCATCAGCAAGCTGGAGTGCGCGGACGGGACTTCCTCTCAGGAAATTTTATAGCCGCTTCAGAGGAAACTATTTGCAATCTTAGAAAAACTGTGCTATTATGAGCACGATTCATACAGAGAAACACACGAGGTGCAAAAAGATGAATGAATGCTTGATACAGGTTATCTGCGGCCCGGGACGGGGAAAAACCACCAGCGCCATCGGACGGGGCATTGTGTCCCTTGGGATGGGAAAATGCGTGAGTATGGTTCAGTTTTTAAAGGGTTCCATGGACGCGGATAAGATGGAAGTCATTAAGCGGCTGGAGCCGGAATTCAAGGTATTCCGCTTTGAAAAGTCAAGTACACGTTTTGACAAGCTTTCTCCCCAGGAGAAGGAGGAGGCCTCTGCCAGCATCCGCAACGGCATTAATTTTGCCAGGAAGGTACTGGTCACAGGAGAGTGCGATATCCTGATACTGGATGAGATTTTAGGAATACTGGATGAGGGGATTATCACCTGCCGGGAGCTCATTGCGCTGATAAACCAGGCCAGACAGAGCTCCGTTGAGCTGATCCTCACGGGAACGAACTGCCCGGAGGAGCTGCGCGGAGAGGTGGATGAGATTACAGTGCTTGAAACCTATCCCGGACGATTTTAAAGTTGACATCTCGGGATAACGATGTTAATATAAAGGTATCTGTTCAAAAGGTTTGGGCAGGGCATAATATAAAGTAGAGGTCGCGTTGATCAAGAGTACCGGTGCCGTATGCGGCAGGCGCAGAGGATGGGCCGGGAAAGGGTGAGACGCCGAAGAGGAAGCTTTCGCTGCAGGCTTTTCTCTGGGCGCAGGATGAAGAATTCTGCGACTGTCATCCGTGCGGATGGAGAGCTACTGAGAGCGTTTGCATTGAAGCTTGATGCGATACCTATGAGGGGCTGACATTTCCGCAGCCTCTTTTCTTTTACCCTGAAGCCCTGCCGCCGGGCGTATGCGGTTTGCCGTGAAAGCCCGGAAGATTGGCAAAATAGTAATAAAAAGGAGAGATGATGGTATGGCGGTATTTGAGGGAGCAGGCGTGGCTTTGATCACGCCGTTTAAGGACAACGGAGAGATTAACTATGAAAAGCTGGAAGAGATTTTGGAGGAGCAGATTGCGGGAGGAACCGATGCGATCGTTGCCTGCGGAACGACGGGAGAGGCGTCCACGATGACCCATGAGGAGCATCTGGATGTGATCCGCTTTGCCTGTGAGAAGGTGAAGGGGCGGATTCCCGTGGTGGCGGGGACTGGCTCCAACTGTACGGAGACAGCCGTTTACCTGTCACAGGAGGCGGAGCGCCTGGGAGCGGACGGGGTTCTGGTTGTATCCCCCTATTACAACAAGGCGACCCAGAAGGGGCTTTACAGGCATTTTGCCGCGGTGGCGGAGTCGATCAAGATTCCTGTGATTCTCTATAATATTCCGGGCCGTACCGGCGTAAACATCGCTCCGGAAACCATTGCAAAGCTGTGTGAAAATGTGGAAAACATAGTGGGCGTAAAGGAGGCCTCCGGAAATTTTTCCGCCATTGCCCAGCTTATGAACCTGACAGATGGACGAATCGACCTGTATTCGGGAAATGACGATCAGATTGTTCCCATGCTGGCCCTGGGCGGCAAGGGGGTTATCTCTGTTCTCTCCAATATTGCGCCGCGGCAGACCCATGCCATCTGCGAGGCGTTTTTCGCAGGGGATGTGAAGGAGAGCGCGCGGCTGCAGCTTGCGGCGATTCCGCTGATCGAAGCTTTGTTCTGTGAGGTGAACCCCATTCCTGTGAAGGCCGCGATGAATCTGATGGGCAAGGAAACAGGCCCTCTGCGCATGCCGCTCACGGAGATGGAACCCCAGAATCAGGAGCGCCTGAAAGCCGCTATGGAGGCGTACGGGATTTTGTAGACTGTAAAAGCGAAACGGAGAAAGAGAAGCTGTCCGGACCATCGGGGCCGGGCAGCATGCAGCGAGAAAGGACGGAAGAAAAATGATCAGAATGATTCTGCACGGATGCGGCGGGGCAATGGGACGGGCTGTCACGGAGATGGCGGAGAGCCGGGAGGATATTTCCATTGTTGCCGGGATTGATATAACGGGAAAAGGCTGGGGAGAATACCCTGTATATACTTCTTTCGCGGACTGCGGGGAGACGGCGGATGCGGTGGTGGATTTTGCCTCCGCAAAGGCGGTAGACGGCCTTTTGGACTACTGCGGCCGGACGAAGACACCGGTGGTTCTCTGTACGACAGGGCTTTCCGAGGAGCAGCAGAGGCGGGTTGAGGAGACGGCCGGGACGGCAGCCGTCCTCCAGTCCGCGAATATGTCTCTGGGAGTCAACCTTCTCCTCAAGCTGGTGGAGGCGGGCGCAAGGGCGCTGGCTCCCGCGGGATTTGATATTGAGATTGTGGAGAAGCACCACAGCCGAAAATTGGACGCGCCCAGCGGCACGGCCATCGCCCTGGCTGAGGCCGCGAACAGGGCGATGGGTGACGCGTACCACTATGTATATGACAGAAGCGGCCGCAGGCAGAAGCGCGATCCCAGAGAAATCGGGATATCCTCCGTGCGGGGCGGCTCCATCGTAGGGGAACACGATGTGATATTCGCCGGCATGGACGAGATTGTGACGCTGAGCCACACCGCTTTTTCCCGGTCCATTTTCGCAAAAGGCGCTCTGGAGGCCGCCGTATTTCTGGCGGGCAAGGAGCCGGGGCTCTACTCCATGGCGGACGTTCTGGGACTGCAATAGATCGGAACCGTCCGGGCCGTCTGCTTATAAATGTAAAGATTTTCCACCATATTCTCCTGGCTGCAGGCGCATAATAAGGACAGAAAGCGAAAGGAGAATGCGATTATGAAAAAAAGCAGATATGTGGTCCTGGCTGCGCTCTTTGCGGGAACCCTGTCCCTCACGGCCTGCGGCAGCAGCTCTGACAGCCAGATGAATACAGGTACCAGCCAGAGCTCCGGTGCCGTACAGACAACGGGAGAGACGCGCGAGGGCGTGATCGACGGCGTGATGGATGATCTGGAAGACGACGCTGAGAATGTGAAGGATAAGGTAGAAAACGGCATGGATAACGCGGAGGATTCCATGGACAATAACGCCGGAACCAGCCGGGAAGAAGAAACCCGTTCCTGACGGCTGCGGACTCCGGATAGAGCTTGCATGCCGGACGGAGTTCCGGTATAATAGAGCTAAGGGAGCTGTTCGGGAAGGGGGAACATGGTCCGGACACAGGGACAGATTTTTTACAGATGGAAGCGCGGACGCCGCTTGCGGCGAATACGGAGAAGAATGGCGGCATCCTGGGGAAACAGCGGACGCCGCCGTCTTTTATTTGCCGGAAGGGCAGCAGGGGGGATTCTTGCGGCCTTTTTGCTTTTTATGGCTTTGGGCGGGGCCGGGAGAACCGCAGCCTTCCTGCAAAAAGCAGCGGACTGTCTGCGGGGGGCGGCTGCGGGTCTGGCGGTGCTTGAGCGCGTGGAGGAGACAGGAGCGGGGGCTTCCCCGGGCGGAAACTCCGTGGAGGAGGGGATCCAGATCCGTTTGGATGAAATGCGGATTCTCTTTTTCCGAATCCGGCGGGAGGAAGAGCGGGCAGAGGAAAAGAGGACAGGCAGGACGGGCGCAGAGTGAATATGCCGGGATCTTCTGTGATTAAAGGAACACGGTCTTATTCATTAGCAATTTTAATAATTCCTTTTCTTGTATTCAAGAGAATATTATATTATAATTTGCACTGAGTTCATTTATTATACATACAGCTTATAAATCATCCCGGTGCCGGCGAAGTCTGCTTCTGTGCGGAGATTTCCATAGCTTTCATGCGCATGGCGGATTTTCGAGGCGAAGGGAAAGAGAAAGGGACAGGTGGATACCCATGGAAAAGAAAGAGATGCTCTACGAAGGCAAGGCAAAGAAGGTCTACACAACGGAAGACCCGGATGTGCTCATTGTCTCCTACAAGGACGATGCCACGGCATTTAACGGCCAGAAAAAGGGAACCATTGTGGGAAAGGGAGCCATCAATAACCGGATGACCAACTTCATTTTTAAGAAGCTGGAGGCGCAGGGCGTGCCCACGCACTTGGTGGAAGAGTTAAATGACCGGGAGACCGCAGTGAAGAAGGTGGAGATCGTTCCCCTGGAGGTGATTATCCGCAATTACTCCGCGGGCAGCTTTGCGAAGAAGATGGGGATGGAAGAGGGAATTAAGTTCAAGTGTCCCACGCTGGAATTCAGCTACAAGAACGATGACCTGGGCGATCCCTTTATCAACAGCTACTATGCGCTGGCGCTGGGCCTGGCGACCCAGGAGGAGATTGATGACATCACCAAGTATGCCTTCAAGGTAAATGAGGTGCTCATCCAGTATTTTGACAGCTTGAATATCGACCTGATTGATTTCAAGATTGAGTTTGGACGGTATCACGGCAAAATCATCCTGGCAGACGAGATTTCTCCCGATACCTGCCGCCTCTGGGATAAGGATACCCATGAGAAGCTGGATAAGGACAGATTCCGCAGGGATTTGGGAAATGTGGAAGATGCCTACGAGGAAGTGTTCCGCAGGCTGGGAATCCAGTAAGTACATTTGTAAGGCAAGGGGGCCGCTGCCACGCCCGGGATCCGAAGCATTGCGCCGGGACCCGGGGCGCGGCAGCGCCTTTTTTATCAGACAGGAAGGGACAACCGGATGATTCAAACGGATATGGATTTTGATATAAGAGCGGATAAGCTTCGGGAGGAGTGCGGTGTATTCGGCATGTATGATCTGGATGGCCGGGATGTGGCCTCCACGATTTATTACGGGCTGTTTGCCCTGCAGCACAGAGGGCAGGAGAGCTGCGGCATCGCGGTGAGCGATACGGAGGGGCCGAAGGGACAGGTGCGGGCCCACAAGGGCATGGGCCTGTGCAGCGAGGTGTTCAACGGGGAAGTGATGGAAAAGCTTCACGGGAATATCGGCGTGGGCCATGTGCGCTATTCCACGGCGGGGAGCAGCACCCGGGAGAACGCCCAGCCCCTGGTGCTCAATTACATCAAGGGAACACTGGCCCTTGCCCACAACGGCAACCTGGTCAATGCCCCGGCCCTGCGGCGGGAGCTTGAGTATTCCGGAGCAATTTTCCAGACTACCATTGATTCCGAGGTGATTGCCTACCACATTGCCCGGGCGAGGGTGCATCAGCCCACCGTGGAGAAGGCGGTGGAGGAGGCCATGAAAAAGCTTTCCGGCGCCTATTCCCTGGTGATTATGAGCCCCAGAAAGCTCATCGGCGCCAGAGATCCTCAGGGCTTCCGGCCCCTGTGTATCGGAAAGCGTGACAATGCCTATATTTTGGCCTCGGAGACCTGCGCGCTGGAGACCATCGGGGCGGAATTGGTGCGGGATGTGGAGCCGGGAGAGATTGTGACCATCACCCGGGAGGGAGGAATTTCTTCCAACCGCAGCTTGTGTCCGGCGGATCCGGCGAAAGAAGCACGGTGCGTATTTGAGTACATTTATTTTGCCCGTCCGGACAGCGTCTTCGACGGGGTCAGTGTATATCACGCGAGAAAACAGGCAGGGCGGTTTCTCGCCATGGACTCCCCGGTGGAGGCGGATCTGGTGGTGGGCGTGCCGGAGTCCGGCATCAGTGCGGCCCTGGGCTATGCGGAGGCCTCAGGGATTCCCTACGGCACAGCCTTTGTGAAAAATTCTTATGTAGGGCGCACTTTTATAAAGCCCAAGCAGAGCAGCCGGGAGTCCGCGGTGCGGGTGAAGCTGAACGTGCTCCGGGAGTCTGTGAACGGAAAGCGGGTGGTGATGATCGACGACTCCATTGTCAGGGGCACCACAAGCGATTTGATTGTAAATATGCTCCGGGAGGCCGGGGCAAAGGAGGTTCATGTGCGCATCAGCGCGCCGCCGTTCCTGCACCCCTGCTACTTTGGAACGGATATACCGTCGGAGGATCAGCTCATCGCCCACAACCGGACGGTGGAGGATATCCGGCGGATCATCGAGGCGGACAGCCTTGCGTATCTGCGGCTGGACCGTCTGTCCCAGATGGCCGGCGGCCTGCCGGTTTGTGCGGCCTGTTTTGACGGCCGGTATCCCGTGGATCCCCCGGCGGAGGATATACGGGGAAGTTATGAACGATAAGAAATAGGAGAACGGATATGAGTCAGAATGACAGATATACAAGCCCCCTGTCGGAGCGCTATGCCAGCAGGGAGATGCAGTACATTTTTTCACCGGATATGAAATTTAAGACCTGGAGGCGTCTGTGGATTGCCCTGGCGGAGACCGAGCGGGAGCTGGGGCTTGCCATCAGCGAAGAGCAGATCGAAGAGCTGAAGGCCCACGCGGAGGATATCAACTACGATGTGGCAAAGGCGCGAGAGAAAGAGGTTCGCCATGATGTGATGAGCCATGTCTACGCCTATGGAGTGCAGTGCCCGAAGGCAAAGGGAATCATCCATCTGGGCGCCACCTCCTGCTATGTGGGCGACAATACGGATATCATTATTATGGCGGAGGCGCTGAAGCTGGTGAGAAAGAAGCTGGTCAATGTGCTGGCCGAGCTGGCGGGCTTTGCGGAAAAGTATAAGGATCTGCCCACCCTGGCCTTCACCCACTTCCAGCCGGCCCAGCCCACCACTGTGGGAAAGCGGGCCACCCTGTGGATGATGGACCTGAAAATGGATCTGGAGGATCTGGACTATATCCTGGGCTCTCTGCGCCTTCTGGGATCGAAGGGAACCACGGGAACCCAGGCCAGCTTCCTGGAGCTTTTCGACGGGGATCATGAGAAGTGCCGCCGCCTGGATGCACGGATTGCGGAGCGGATGGGCTTTTCCGGCTGCTATCCCGTGTCAGGCCAGACTTACTCCCGGAAGGTAGACAGCCGGGTGGTGAGCGTGCTGGCGGGAATTGCCCAGAGCGCCCACAAGTTTTCCAATGATATCCGCCTTCTGCAGCACCTGAAGGAAGTGGAGGAGCCCTTTGAGAAGCATCAGATCGGTTCTTCCGCCATGGCATACAAACGCAACCCCATGCGCAGCGAGCGCATGGCTTCCCTGGCGGATTTCGTTATGAGCGATATGATGAACCCCATGCTGGTGGCTTCCACCCAGTGGTTTGAGAGGACCCTGGATGATTCGGCCAACAAGCGGCTTTCCATCCCCGAGGGCTTTTTGGCTGTGGACGGCATTCTGGATCTGTACCTGAATGTGGTGGATGGTCTGGTGGTGTACCCCAAGGTGATTGAAAAGCATCTGATGGCGGAGCTGCCCTTTATGGCTACGGAGAATATTATGATGGACGCGGTGAAGGCCGGCGGGGACCGTCAGGAGCTGCACGAGCGGATCCGCCAGCTGTCTATGGAGGCGGGCCGGAATGTGAAAGAGCAGGGGCTTGACAACAATCTTCTGGAGCTTATCGCCGCAGATCCCTCCTTTGGGCTCTCTCTGGACGATCTGAAGAAAGCCATGGATCCCGCGCGCTATGTGGGACGGGCGCCCAGGCAGGTGGAAGAGTTCCTGGAGGAAGTGATTAAGCCGGTGCTTGCGGAAAATAAGGAGCTTCTGGGCGTGAAGGCGGAGATTAACGTATAAGAGGCGCATGATAAAGCAGCGCATCAAAAGAAGAAGCATCAAAAAAGGCTCTGTGCTTGCGAAAGCACGAGCCTCTTTTTGATGCCGCAGCCATCCGTTTGGCCGCTTATTTTCTGATGATGATGTCGTCCCGTCCCGGGCCGTTGGAGACCATGGCGATGGGAACCTCAATCTCTTTTTCTACAAATTCAATGTATTTCCGGCAGTTTTCCGGCAGATCTTCGTATTTCCTGATTCCGCGGATATCGCACTTCCATCCGGGCAGCTTGGTGTAGACAGGCTTTGCCTTGTTGAGCTTGGGAGTGGTGGGGAAGTCCCTGGTCACCTGTCCGTCAATCTCATAGCCGATGCACACCGGGATCTCATCTAAGTAGCCCAGCACATCCAGAACCGTGAATGCGGCTTCCGTAGCGCCCTGAACCCGGCAGCCGTAGCGGGTGGCCACCGCGTCGAACCAGCCCACACGTCTGGGGCGGCCTGTGGTAGCGCCGTATTCGCCTCCATCTCCGCCTCTGTGGCGAAGTTCCTCAGCCTCATCGCCGAAGATCTCGCTGACAAAATCACCGGCGCCCACCGCGCTGGAGTAAGCCTTTACCACGGCGGTGATATCCTTGATCTCATAGGGCGGAATACCTGCTCCGATGGCTCCGTAGGCAGCCAGGGTGGAGGAGGAGGTTACCATGGGATAGATGCCGTGATCCGGATCCTTGAGGGAACCCAGCTGGCCTTCCAAAAGGATCTTCTTGCCCTCGCGGATGGCGTCGGCAAGGTAAGCGGATACATCGCACACATAGGGCTCAACCATATCGCGGTAGCTTAAAAGCTCCTTATAGATCTCCTCGGGATCCAGGAGGGGCTTGTGGTAAAGGTGCTCCAGAAGCACGTTTTTCTGTACGCAGACCCGCTCCGCTTTCTCTTTTAAGAGCGCTTCATCGAAAAGCTCACTGACCTGGAACCCAATTTTGGCGTATTTATCAGAATAGAAGGGGGCGATTCCCGACTTGGTAGAGCCAAAGGATTTGCCGGCCAGGCGCTCCTCCTCGTAGGTATCAAATAACACGTGGTAGGGCATCAGGATCTGGGCCCTGTCGGAGACCAGGATGTGCGGCTTCGGAACACCGCGGTCCACCAGGGACTGAATCTCCTTTACCAGGTAGGGGATATTGAGAGCCACTCCGTTTCCGATGATGCTGGTGGTGTGCTGGTAAAATACACCGGAGGGCAGAAGATGAAGGGCAAATTTTCCGTAATCATTGATAATGGTGTGCCCTGCATTGCTGCCTCCCTGAAAACGGATGATAATATCAGACTCTTTGGCAAGCATGTCCGTTATCTTTCCCTTGCCCTCGTCTCCCCAGTTGGCGCCTACAATTGCTCTAACCATATGTGAAATCCTCCTTCGGGTAATAACCCGTCTTTTGCTCGCGCCGTCTTAACCCGCCAAATAGCGCAAAAATTCCGACGCAGATTTTAACCATAATAACATTACTACAAGACAGCCCATAAGTAAAGCATTTTTTACCCTTTGTCGTCCCTTTTTAAAACCCGGTACATCAGAGCCATGGCATATCCTACCACGCTGATAAACAGGATAGAAAAGATCACCGCCATCAGCGCGTTGGCGGATGCCCCTGCCACAGCGAGGAACAGGGCCAGGACAAAGAGAAAAACAAGGATCAGGGCCAGACTTAAGGCCAATATGCGCTTCAGCTTCATAGGGAATCCTCCTCGGCCAGCGCCTCCCACTGTTCATAGAGCGTTTCCAGCTTCGCGGCAATGGCCTGCTTTTCGTTGTTCAGCTCCACCAGGCGGGCGGTGTCCGTGTAGACGTCCTCCTGGGTAAGGAGATCATCGATTTCTCCGTCTCTGGTCTCCAGCTGGTGAATGGCATCCTCTGTTTTCTTTAAATCATTTTTGCGCTTTCGGATCCGGGCCTGTTCTTCCTTCTGCTGCCTCCAGTCGGCAAAGGCTCCTTTTGTATCCGGAGCCTGCGTCCCGGAGCCGGACGGCCCGGCAAGGCCCGAAGTGTCCGCCGCCTGCGTCTGTGCTCCAAAAGCAGCCGCTTCCACGTCCTCTTTCTTCTCCAGATAATAATCATAATTGCCGATATAGCTTAAAAAGGACTGGCCGGTCAGATCCAGGATGCGGGTGGCGGTTCGGTTGATAAAATACCGGTCATGCGACACGTAGAGCACGGTGCCTGTGTACCGGCACAGCGCGTCCTCCAGGATTTCTTTGGAGGTGATGTCCAGATGGTTGGTGGGCTCGTCCAGAAGAAGAAAATTGGCCTGGGAAAGCATGAGCTTTGCCAGGGAAAGCCGTCCGCGTTCCCCGCCGCTCAAATCCTTGATCTGCTTGAAAACATCATCCCCGGTAAAGAGAAATGCCGCCAGCGTGCTTCGCACCTGGGTGTTGGTCATGGCAGGGCGCTCGTCCTGGATTTCCTCAAACAGGGTTTTCTCCATGTGGAGCACCTGGTGCTCTTGATCGTAGTAGCCGATGTGGACCTTGGTGCCCAGCCGGATCTGGCCTTCGTCCGCGGGGAGAAGGCCGTTGATGATCTTCAGGAGAGTGGTTTTCCCTGTGCCGTTGTTGCCGATGATGGCCACGCGTTCTCCGCGCTTGATATCGATGTCCACATGGGAAAAGAGGTGCTGGGAACCAAAAGATTTCGCCAGGCCGCGCACGGTGAGCACATCATTTCCGCTGATCACGTCTGGTTCCAGCCGGATATCCATGGCGTCGTCAATCTCCCTGGGTTTTTCGATGCGGTCGATCTTGTCCAGCATTTTTTCGCGGCTCTCCGCCCTGCGGATGGACTTTTCACGGTTAAAGGAGCGGAGCTTGGCGATGACTTCTTCCTGATGGCGGATCTCCTGCTGCTGGTTTAAATACGCCTTGAGCTTTGCCTCCCGAATCTGGGCTTTTTTCTGGCTGTAGGCAGTATAATTTCCGGCAAATACCGTGGCGGTTCCGCCGTCCAGCTCAACAATCTTAGTGACCACACGGTCAAGAAAATAACGGTCATGGGCCACGATGAGCACGCTTCCCGGATACGTCCGCAGGTAAGCTTCCAGCCAGGCGATGGACTCCATATCCAGGTGGTTGGTGGGCTCGTCGAGAAGAAGCACATCCGGCTTTGTGAGAAGAAGCTTGCCAAGAGAAACGCGGGTTTTCTGGCCGCCGGAGAGGGCATCGATTGATTTGGAGAACTCTTCCTCCGCAAAACCAAGGCCCTTGAGCACGCCGGTGATCTCGCTCTGTACGGAATAGCCGTCGGCCATCTCAAATTCGTGGTTCAGACGGCTGTATTCCTGGAGCATGGATTCCAGAGTCTCACCGGAGGCGGATTTCATCTCTGCTTCCAGACGGCGAAGCCGCTCCTCCATCTCAAGTACGGGGCGCTTTGCCTCCAGCAGCGCGTCGTATATGGTTTCCGCTCCCGCAAGATCCTGGTGCTGGGCCAGGTAGCCGATGGCGGCTCCTTTGGAGAGGGTTACATACCCGTCGTCCGCCGCCAGCTCTCCGATAATAATTTTCAGAAGGGTTGATTTGCCCGCCCCGTTGATACCTACCACGGCGGTCTTTTCATGCTCCTCTATATGAAAGGACACATGCTTTAAAATATCATTATCCCCAAAGGATTTGCTTATGTTGCTGCACGATAAAATCACGATAAACTCCTTAAATGTATTCGCATGAAACAGTATAATATAAGAGGCTTTTTTTTGCAAGTGGGCAGTTTGTTCCGTCCCGAACGGTTACCATTTGACATTTATTTAGCATGCGCTTATAATAGAAGCCAATGAGTGAAAGAAGAATGGCAGGAAGAAGGAGAGGCAGAATGGAACGCAAGGAGATTTCCAAAGCAGTGATTTCACGGCTGCCCCGGTATTATAGGTATTTGGGGGAATTGATCGAGGAAGGTGTGGAGCGAATATCCTCCAATGAGCTGAGTACCCGCATGAAGGTCACGGCCTCCCAGATTCGGCAGGATCTGAACAATTTCGGAGGGTTTGGACAGCAGGGATACGGATACAATGTCAAGTATCTTTACGCGGAAATAGCAAAAATTCTGGGTATAGACCAGCAGCACAATCTGATCATCATCGGAGCGGGAAACCTGGGACAGGCCATAGCCAATTATACAAATTTTGAGCGGAGAGGCTTTGTGATTAAGGGGATGTTTGACATCAATCCCAAACTGATCGGACTGGTGATCCGAGGCATAGAGATACGCTCTGTGGACGATTTGGAGAATTTCATAAGGGATAATGAGATTCAGATTGCCGCGCTTACGATTCCAAAGACAAAGGCGCCGGAGATCGCGGACCGCCTGGTAAAGGCAGGGATCAAGGCGATCTGGAATTTTGCCCACACGGATCTGGTCGTCCCGGACGATGTGGTGGTGGAGAATGTCCACCTGTCCGAGAGCCTGATGCGCCTTTCATACCGTGTGTGCAGTATGCAGGACAGAAAAAAGGCTGGAAAGCAGGAGAAATGATACTGGGAGTTGGAACCGATTTGGTGGAAATAGAGCGCATGGGCAGAGCCTGTGAAAAGGATTATTTTGTGATGCGCACATTCACGGAGATGGAAAGCCGGCAAGCAAAGGGGTCTGCCTCTAAGCTTGCCGGCTCTTTTGCCGTAAAAGAGGCGGTGGCAAAGGTGCTGGGAACGGGGTTCCGCACCTTCATGCCCATTGATATTGAGGTGCTGCGGGATGGGCTGGGCAAGCCCTATGTCAGGCTTTACGGAGGGGCTCTTGCCCGCTTTCAGGAGATGGGGCTGCAGCGGATTGAGGTGTCCATCACCAACACAAAGGAATGGGCCATGGCTTTTGCCGTAGGTGAGGGAGAAAAGGCGGGAAAGGAGAGAGACAATGCGGCGGCTTGTAACGGGAAAACGGGCGAAGGAGATTGACGCCTATACAATGAAGGAAATCGGAATACCCTCAATGGTGCTCATGGAGCGGGCGGCCCTGGGCGTTGCCAGAGCTGTGAAAGAACGGTTTCCGGCATGGAATACGGGAGGGATGGCGCAAAGGCGCCGTCCGGAAGGCCCTGCGGTTGTGGCGGTCTGCGGGACGGGAAACAACGGGGCGGACGGCGTGGCCGCGGCGCGCATGCTGCGGCTTGCCGGCTTCGATGCCTGTGCGGCCATTATCGGAGACGCCGGCCGGGGAACGGAGGAGTTTCAAAAACAGCTGAAGATTGCGGATCGTGTGGGCGTACCGATTCTTGGATGGCAGGAGATTGGGAACAGACCCTGGGACGCGGTGATCGACGCTGTGTTCGGCGTGGGGCTTTCGCGGGAGATAGAGGGGGATTACCGTCTGTGCCTGGAGGCCATGAATTCCCTGTCGCCGATTCCGGGCCTGCGGGTGGCTGTGGATATTCCTTCGGGCATTCACGCGGATACGGGCCGGGTGATGGGGACGGCTTTCCGGGCGGATCTGACCGTAACCTTTGGCTGGGAGAAGCAGGGAACGCTGCTGTATCCGGGACGGGAGTATGCCGGAAACGTCCGGGTGGAGGATATCGGATTTCCGGAAGAGGCCATGGAACGGGCGGCAGGGGAGGAAGAGAGAAAAGCGGCCTTCACGTACGGGCCGGAAGATCTTGCGGGGGTTCCTGCCAGGAGGGCTTATTCAAACAAGGGATCCTTTGGCCGGGTGCTGGTGGTGGCCGGCTCTAAGGGCATGTGCGGAGCCGCGTACCTCAGCGCCCTGGGGGCTTACCGCTGCGGCGCCGGGCTTGTGAAAATTCTCACGGTGGAGGAAAACCGCCCGGTTCTCCAGAATCTGCTCCCCGAGGCAATTCTGGCCCTCTATGACCCTGAGACGATAAACCGGGATAAGGAAGGATTCCGGACGTTTATGGAGGAGCAGACGTCCTGGGCGGATGTGGTGGTCCTGGGGCCGGGACTCGGCGCGGGGCCCTGCGTGGAATACCTGGCGGAGACGATTCTGACAAGCGCCTTTGTGCCGGTAATCATTGACGCGGACGCGCTGAACGCCATTGCGGCCCACCCGTATCTCACATCGTATTATACGGAAAATATTATCATTACCCCGCATCTGGGCGAGATGAGCCGGCTCACGGGAAAATCCATCAAAGAGATACAGGCGGATCTTCCCTCGGCGGCATCGGAGTACGCGGCCCGATACGGGATTACCTGCGTGCTCAAGGACGCGGCCACTGTGGCGGCAGGACGGGACGGGGATCTGTACATTAATTCCAGCGGATGCAGCGCCATGGCCAAGGCGGGATCCGGGGATGTGCTTACCGGGATTATCGCGGGGCTTATTGCCATCGGCACGGAGGAGGAGCAGGCGGCCTTCCTGGGTGTGTATATCCATGGGCTGGCAGGAGAAAGAGCAGGACGGGACAGCCACAGCATGCTGGCTTCAGAGCTGGCGGATGCGCTGCGGGATGTTCTGCCGGATGGGAGGAAAGAGCAATGAGACCTTACAGCAGAGTATATGCGTCCGTCAATCTGGACGCGGCAGCGGAAAATATGCGGGCTATGCGGGAAAGCCTGCCGCCCGGGACGGCCATGATGGGGGTGGTGAAGGCAGATGGATACGGCCATGGAGCCGTGCCCATTGCAAAGGCCAT
Source organism: Candidatus Enterocloster excrementipullorum (assembly GCA_019119575.1). GTDB lineage: Bacteria > Bacillota > Clostridia > Lachnospirales > Lachnospiraceae > Enterocloster > Enterocloster excrementipullorum. The sequence goes on along the minus strand of DWWT01000001.1, from coordinate 29,132 downwards.
CGACAGGTATGCGGCGGGATATGGGACGGCTACGGCAGATGAAGCGTTCACCCTTCGGCGCCACGGCATCACAAAGCCTATTTTGGTTCTGGGGCCGGTGCATGCGTCGCGGTATGAGGAGCTGGTACGCGGACATATCTGTCCGGCTATTTTCCGGATGGAGGAGGCAGAGAAGCTTTCCGAGACAGCCCTGAAGCTGGGAGAGGAGGCGGGTGTTCATCTGGCGGTGGATACCGGGATGTGCAGGATCGGCATGCGCCCGAACCGGGAGTCGGCCGAGATGGTTCTGGCTATGAGCTGTCTGCCGGGACTGCGGCTGGAAGGACTGTTTACGCACTTTGCCAGGGCGGACGAGCGGGACAAGACGTCCTATGAAGCGCAGCTTCAGGCGTACCGGGACTTTGTGGAATATCTCAGGGCGCTGGGTGTATCCATCCCCTTGAAGCATTGCTCCAACAGCGCGGCCATCCTGGACGGACTGGACTCCAATGGGCTTAATATGGTTCGGGCCGGCATCGCGCTCTATGGTCTGTATCCCTCGGATGAAGTGGATAAAAACCGGGTGAGGCTTCGTCCGGTGATGGAGCTGAAAAGTGCCGTCACCTACATTAAAGATGTGGAGCCCGGCGCTGCGGTGAGCTACGGGGGAACCTTTGTGGCGGACCGTCCCATGCGGGTGGCTACCATACCGGTGGGCTATGGGGATGGGTATCCCCGCTCCCTGTCAAACCGGGGAGATGTGCTGATCCGGGGAAAGCGGGCCCGCATCCTGGGACGTATCTGCATGGATCAGTTTATGGCGGATGTAACGGCCATACCGGAGGCCCGGGAGGACGACGCGGTTACCCTTCTTGGGAGAGATGGGGAGGAGGAGATCACAGCCGGGGAAATCGCGCAGCGCAGCGGCGGGTTCCACTACGAGTTAGTGTGCGGCATAGGAAAGCGCGTGCCGCGCGTCTATGTGAGCGGGGAGAAAATAATAGGGACAAAAGATTATTTTGACGATGTATACAAAGGCTTTTGCTGACCCATGCTCCGAACATTCTGCTCTGTCATATGATGGTATGGAGAGGGTATTTTTCCGTTTTTCGTGAATACCCGTCCAAATTGCGGCAATACTAGAGACAGAACCGGCACCCGTAAAGGGGACGCGGCCGGCGGCGACTAAGATGACGGAGCGTGAATGGTGTGATAATCAGACGAGGAGATATTTATTATGCGGATCTCCGGCCGGTGGTGGGCTCGGAGCAGGGCGGCGTGCGGCCCGTATTGATTATACAAAATGATGTGGGGAACAAACACAGTCCCACGGTTATCTGCGCGGCGATCACATCGCGGATGAACAAGGCGAAGCTGCCCACCCATGTGGAGCTGGGGGCCAAACGGTGCGAGATGGTCAAGGATTCTGTGATTCTGCTGGAACAGCTCAGAACCATTGACAAGCAGCGGCTTCGGGAGAAGATCTGCCATATCGACGGGGAGCTGCAGCAGAAAGTGGACGAGGCGCTGCGGGTGAGTCTGGAGCTTCATACATAAGCCCGCGGCAGCTCCGAATCCAGCCCCGCACGTTGACGAAATCCGGGAAAAATGATACAATACCACAAAATATGCTGCTCAGATGAGCGGCAGTACGAATATACATCCACGCAAGGAAAGGAGTTCTTTTTTCATCATGGACGATGGTTATTCGCCCGTCAGTATGCTGATACTTATTTTGTTTATCCTGTTGGAGGGCGCATTTTACGGGTTTGGCGCGGCTGTCCAGAATATCAATGAGATGAAGCTGGAGGCGGACGCTGCGGAAGGAAACGGGAAGGCCGGACGGCTTTTGGGGATTATCAATGCCCCTGGCCGGCTGATACATACAATTCAGGTCACGACCCATCTGATTGGCCTGATAACCGGGACGCTGATCCTGCCGGGATACGTCCAGGGCCTTACAAATCGGTTCCAGGCTGTTTTCGCCGGAATGGGCGGATTGGATGCTGTTTTGCCGGGAGCGGGCCTCTGGTGGGAGCGCACGCTGGCCATTATTTTTGTAACTCTGTTTTTTCTTCTGCTCATCATAAGCTTTGGGATTGTTATTCCCAAACGCCTGGGGGCGAAGTCTCCGGAGGCATGGGGGTATCATCTGCTTCCCCTGATCCTGTTCTTTTCGGTGTTATTCCGGCCCCTGACGGCCCTTATTACCGGGCTTTCGTCAGCCGTCCTGAAGGCATTCGGAGTGAAGCTCGCCCAGGAGGAGGAAAACGTGACGGAGGAAGACATCAAGTCCATGGTGAATGAGGGACATGAGCAGGGCGTCCTGGAGGCGGGCGAGACGGAGATGATCACAAACATTTTCGAGCTCGGGGACAAAGAGGCCTGCGATATTATGACCCACCGCACCAATATGACGGCTCTGGAGGGGGAGATGACCCTGAAGGAGGCGGTGGACTTTATCCTGAACGAAGGGGTCAACACCCGGTATCCGGTGTACGGGGAGGATATTGACGACATTATCGGCATCCTCCATTTTCGGGATGCCATGGCTCTGGCGGCACAGGGAGATAAAAAAGACTGGATGCTCAAGGATATTCCCGGGCTTCTGCGGGAGGCTGTCTTTATCCCGGAGACCAAGGAGATCGATGTGCTGTTCAAGGAGATGCAGTCCCAGAAGACGCATATGGTGATTGTGGTGGACGAGTACGGCCAGACAGCCGGGCTTTTGACCATTGAGGATATCCTGGAAGAGATCGTCGGGAATATCCTGGACGAGTACGATGAGGAGGAGGAGTTCATTACTCCTACGGGGGACGGCGCGTACATTATGAACGGTCTAACGCCGTTGGACGATGTGATGGACACTCTGGGTATTTCATTTTCCGAGGAGGATTACGACACGTACGATACGCTGAACGGATTCCTTCTGTCCCGCCTGGAGCGGATTCCCCAGGAACATGAGCGGCCGGAGGTGGAATTTGCCGGGTACCGCTTTAAGGTGATGCAGGCGGGCAATAAGATGATTGAGAGCGTCCTGGCAGAGCCGTGCGCCAAGACGCAGGATGACGGCGGATTCACTCTTGCCATCCAAAAGGAATCGTGCTAATATAAAACAGATGTGCCGTTTTAGACGGCAGAAACCGATCGAGTGCTTCCGGGAGAGGGAGCAGGTGAAGCTAAGTTAGAAAGGGTGTTTTATCAGATGTCAGGACATTCAAAATTTGCCAATATTAAGCATAAGAAAGAGCGCAACGATGCGGCAAAGGGAAAGATTTTTACCGTAATCGGGCGTGAGATTGCGGTGGCTGTGAAAGAGGGCGGACCGGATCCGGCCAACAACAGCAAGCTCCGCGATGTGATCGCCAAGGCCAAGGCCAACAACATGCCCAATGATACCATTGACCGCGGGATTAAGAAGGCGGCCGGGGATGCGGCGGCTGTGAATTACGAGACCCTTACATACGAGGGGTATGGTCCCAGCGGCGTGGCGATTATCGTAGACACGCTGACGGACAACAAGAACCGGACGGCGGCCAATGTGCGCAGCGCCTTCACAAAGGGCGGCGGCAACGTGGGAACCCCGGGAAGCGTGTCCTATATGTTTGACAAGAAGGGCCAGATCCTGATCGACAAGGAAGAGTGCGAGATGGATCCGGACGAGCTGATGATGGCCGCTCTGGACGCAGGGGCGGAAGATTTCTCCGAGGAAGAGGACAGCTTTGAGGTTATCACGGATCCGGATGATTTCAGCAAGGTGCGGGAGGCCCTTGAGGCATTAAATATCCCCATGATGGAGGCGTCCGTGACCATGATCCCCCAGACCTGGGTGGAATTATCCGACGAAGATGATATCAAGAAGCTGAACCGGATTCTGGATCTGCTTGATGCAGATGATGATGTGCAGGCGGTTTATCACAACTGGGATGAATAAGAATTGCAGTTTGTAAAAATGCCAGATGGGACGTTTCGGGCCGCAGGGCCCGGGACGTCCCATCTTTGATGATTGAAACGGGATCTAATTCGCCACAACCATGGTTTTCAGTCCTTCTGTGGCAGTGGGCGCGTTGAAGATGTACAGAGTGTAGGAATTGTTCGCGCTCATGTTTGCGGCGGCGCTGGCCACATAGGTGTTGGGGTAGGCTCCGGTCCGGGCGATGTAAATCTGGTACCATCCGGGATAAAAGCTGGTGTAGGGAGTTACCTCCTTGTAGCGCACGTTGCTGAAGGCCATGTAGGTGCTGCCCTGATTGCCGATAGAGATGTCAAACGGGCCCAGGTTCAGGGACAGATTGCAGGCCCTGAGGCAGCTGGTGCCGGAGGGAGCAGTGCAGGAAATGTCCGAGATCTCCATCAGATCCAGGCCGCTGGCCGTATTGATGATGGCCACGGTTATAGAGGAGGAGGCCTTTACCTGGATGGGCTTTTGGATGTACACATAGCCGTTGGCGCCGGATACGGTAATTGTCTGGCTTCCGGAGGCAGCTTGGACATAGCTTGTGATGTCCCCATTGCCCAGCTGGCTGGCGATCATCCAGTTGCCCAGATATACGTAGAAGGGCTGGTAGCCGGTGCAGGCATTTAATATACGCACCCGGCCGAAGCTGCTGGCGGTGCAGCTGAAGCAGGGAAACGTGATTCCGGGGATTACGGTTACGGAAGAATGGTTTCCGGAGCCGGGAAATACAGGGCGGAAAATAGGAGGAAAGCTGCCGCTTGGGCGGCTGGGGACATTAGGTTCCGGGGCCACCACAGGACCGCCTTCTCCCGGATTGGGAAGGGGAATCACGGGAGTATGTTCAGGATTCATGGAGCCGTTCTGCCCATTTTGTCCGTTCTGTCCATTCTGCTCATTGCCTGCGTCCGGAGCCGTTACCGGTCCTCCCTCCCCAGGATTGGGAAGAGGGGCAACCGGCACATCTGCCCCGGTCTCCTGAGCTTCCACATAGGTATCCGGATACTCATTCATTCGGTCCGAATGGTAAGGGTGATTGTTCATAAATACCTCGCTCATTTTCATATTTCAGTATAGTCTATTCAGGGGCGTGCCGGAATGTGAATTTTTTTTGCGCGGAATGGGGAGAAGGCGCAGGGCATATAATAAAAGGAACCGGTGTAGGGGAGCAAGGCCGCATGGCATGGGAGTCAAAGAGAACGGCTGTTTCCGCCCTGGGCCTGCCAAGGGATGTGATCCTGGGGGATGTGCTCGTGCGCTTTGTAGGAAACTGCCAGGTAAACATAGAAAATTACAGAGGGATTCTGCTCTACACAGATACGCTTGTCAAGATCCGGGCCAGGAACTGCCGGGTGGTCATTCAGGGAGAAGCGCTGCGCATCGAGCGGTATACGGCGGAGGAGATGATGGTTACCGGACGCATCCATTCACTGGCCTTTGAATAAGCGCCCGGTGCATAGGTATGTCCTGGAGGAGGAGTGCGGTTGATTGAAAGACTGGCCCGAAATGGGAAAGGGTATGTCCGAATTGAACTCTGGGGATACTCCCCGGAGCGCTTTTTGAATTTGTGCAGTGCCAGGGAAATAGAAATATGGGACATCCGCTGCAACGCGGACGGAAGATATGAGTGCTGCATGCTGCTTCGGGATTTCCGGCAGATCAGGCCTCTGGTCCGCAAAGCAGGGGTCAGGCTGTCCATCCGCGCACGCGCAGGTCTTCCTTTTTTTCTGCACAAGAACAGAAGGCGCTGGTGGTATGGCGCGGGGATCTGCGCCTTTTTTCTGTTCCTTTATATCATGTCCCTTTTTATCTGGGATATCCGGATTGAGGGGGAATATCACTACACCCGCGATACTCTGCTGCAGTTTCTCGCATCCATGGATGTGGAGAGCGGGACATTAAAGGCACGGTTGGACTGCGGGGAGCTGGAGGAGGCCCTGCGGGCTGCGTTCCCGGAGATCACCTGGGTATCGGCCGGCATATCGGGAAACCGGCTGTTTATTCGCGTTAAAGAAAATGAAGTCCTGTCCCGGATTCCGGAGAAGGAGGAGACTCCGTCTGATCTTGTAGCAGCAAAGAGCGGAGTGATTACTTCCATGGTGGTGAGAAGCGGAACGGCCCGGACGGCGGTGGGGCAGGAAGTGGAGGAGGGACAGGTGCTGGTGGAGGGCCGCGTTTCCATTGTCGGGGATAATGGGGAGGAGCTTCGGGCCTACCTGATTCCTGCGGACGGGGATGTGACGGCGCGGATTGTGGAGACGTATGAGAAGGAGATCCCTCTGTTTCACGAGGCCCGAACCGCTACCGGGCGGGAGCGGTCCGGCGCGTACATACGGATTGGCCCCTGGTCCTTTACGTTTCTTATGCCTGCCGGCGGAAACGGGGAATGGGATTATTTTATGGAGGAGAGGCAGCTTACGCTTTTTTCCGATTTCTGCCTTCCCGTGTACCTGGGGAATATCCGGGGCAGGGAGATGGTATCCTATGAAAAGAACTACGGGCAGGAGGAGCTTGCGGGCCTGGCTCAGATGATCAATGAACAGACGGTCAAAAATTTAGAGGAAAAGGGGGTACACATTCTGGAAAATAATGATAGAATAGAAACAAGTCCATCCGGCTGGCGTATAATCGGCCGGCTTGTGACGGAACAGTCCATTGTGCGCAGAGCGCCGGTGGAAGAGAAAGGTTTGATGGAATGAGTGTGATTGAGACACTGATTGATATTCCCGCGGAGCACGAGAAGAATGTCTGCGGGCAGTTCGATGCATATTTAAAAAAGATTGAGAGAACCCTGCACGTAACCATCCTGGCCAGAGACGGGGAGATCAAGCTGATCGGGCCGGAGCAGACCGTGGGCAAGGCCAAGAGCGTGTTCAACAACCTGGTGGAGCTTTCCAAGCGGGGCAATACCATCACGGAGCAGAATGTGGATTATGCGCTGTCCCTTTCCTTTACGGAGAATGACGGGCAGATTCTGGAAATTGACAAGGACATCATCTGCCGGACCGTTTCCGGAAAGCCGGTAAAGCCAAAGACCCTGGGACAGAAGCAGTATGTGGACGCGATCCGTAAGAAGATGATTGTCTTCGGCATTGGGCCTGCGGGAACGGGAAAGACCTATCTGGCCATGGCGATGGCAATCCAGGCATTCAAAAACGGGGAGGTGGGCCGGATCATTCTGACACGTCCGGCCATTGAGGCCGGGGAGAAGCTGGGATTTCTTCCCGGAGACCTGCAGAGCAAGATTGATCCCTACCTCCGGCCCCTGTACGATGCCCTTTACCAGATCATGGGGGCGGAGAGCTTTGCCCACAATTCGGAGAAAGGGCTCATCGAGGTGGCGCCGCTGGCCTATATGCGGGGCCGTACCCTGGATAATGCGTATATCATCCTGGATGAGGCCCAGAATACCACTCCGGCCCAGATGAAGATGTTTCTTACCCGCATTGGATTTGGCTCCAAGGTGATCATCACCGGCGACCAGACCCAGAAGGATCTGCCTTCCGGCGCGGTTTCCGGCCTTGACACCGCCTTAAAAGTGTTAAAGAAAATTGACGATATCGGATTTTGCTATCTAACAAGCTCGGACGTGGTGCGCCATCCTCTGGTGCAGAAGATTGTCCAGGCATACGATGACTACGAGAAGCGCACAGCGCCCAGGGACAGGGAACGGTCCCAGAAGATGCCGGCGGACGTGCTGCGGGACAAAGCCCCCAGGGTACGCCGGGCCAAGGTGCGCCTGCGGCGGCCCCAGAAGGGCTGAGGGCGCGGTTTCTCGGGAAAGGACACATATGACGGTTACGATCGAGTACGAAGCAGAGAAAAAACTTTCCCTTCCCTACGAGGAGATTATCCGGGAGATTGTGGAGGCGTCCCTGGACTATGAGGAATGCCCCTATGAGGCGGAGGTGAACGTAATTTTGACGGACAACCCCTCCATCCGGGAGATCAACCGGGAGCATCGTCAGATAGACGCTCCCACGGACGTCCTCTCCTTTCCCCTGGTAGATTACGGACGCCCGGCGGATTTTTCCCATGTGGAGGAGCAGGCGGAGGATTATTTTAATCCGGAGACCGGAGAGCTGATGCTGGGAGATATTGTGATCTCTGTGGACAAGGTGGAGGAGCAGGCAGAAAAATATGGCCATTCCCAGAGGCGTGAGCTCGCCTTTCTGGTTGCCCACAGCATGCTCCACCTGTGCGGCTACGACCACATGGAGGAGGAGGAGCGGCTGGATATGGAAGCGCGCCAGCGGGCGATTCTGGACACGCGGGGGTACAGCCGGTGATTTGGAAGAGAGGCGGATGGCTGCTGGCAGCGGCGGCCATCTTTGCCTTTTCCGGCTGCGCGAGGCAGGCAGGAGCCCCTGCGGAGACAGGTACAAATCAGATTTCACCGGGAACCGGATCCGGTCAGGGAACCGATCCCTCCGCAGGATCAGCAGGCGGTTCGGAACGCTTGGGGGAGATTGAGATTTTTTCCGATCTTTCGGAGGAGGAGCTGCCCGACTATTATCTCCCGGAGGAACGGCAGGCAACGGACGGGATGATACGCAGCTATCTGACCGGGCAATTGATTGAGACGGCCAAGGGGGACAGACGCCCGGTGGCGGTGATGATGAGCAATGACCGGGAGGCTCAGCCCCAGTATGGAATCAACCGGGCAGGCGTGGTTTACGAAGCGCCTGTAGAGGGCGGGATGAACCGCTTTTTGGCCTTTTTGGAGGATTACGACAGTCTGGAGCGCATCGGCTCAGTCAGGAGCTGCCGGACCTATTACATCTACTTCGCAAAGGAATTTGACGCAATCTACGCCCACTATGGGCAGAGTACATTTGCCAGGCCCTATCTGGATTATGCGGACAATATCAATGGCCTGGAGGCCATCGGGACGACGGCCTATTACCGGAGCAGCGATAAAAAATCACCCCACAACGCCTATACCAGCGGGCAGCGCCTGACGGAAGCCATAGAAAAATTGGGGTATTCCACCGCCTATGATCCTGCCTATGCCGGGCATTATCTGTTTGCCAGGGATGGAAACGATGTTTCTCTGGAGGAGAGACCCGGCGTGATGGAAGCGGCGGCGGCAGAGACGGGCTATCTGCTGAACCAGGCATATTTTCTCTATGACGAGGAGGACGGTCTCTATCACAGGTATCAGTACGGGGATGTGCACCAGGGAGATGAGGGGCCTGTCACCGCGAAGAATGTGATTGTCCAGTTCTGCCAGTCCGGCTATTATGCCTCCACAGAATATCTGGCGTTCAACGTACATACCTCGGAGTTTGGGTATTTTCTGACCGGCGGAAAGGCCATTCCCGTGAGCTGGGAGAAGGAGGGGGAATATGGCCCTACCCGCTATTACGACCTGGATCACCGGGAAATCGTGCTGAACCAGGGACAGACTTGGGTCTGCATTATTTCTACCAGGGACTATGACAAGTTCCGCATCATGGATAAGGATGGAGTACAGCAGGGAAATGAATCGTAACAGCAGAGAAAACGGAACGAACATGCGCGGAGGAAGGGCTGCAAATTTTGTGGTTCAGGGAAGCATCCTGGCGGCGGCGGGAATCCTGGTGCGGATTATCGGCATGCTCTACCGGATGCCGTTAAATGACATCATCGGCAAACAGGGAAACGGGTATTATACATCCGCCTACAATGTCTACAATATTCTTCTGATCCTGTCCTCCTACAGCATGCCTGTGGCTGTCTCAAAAATGATTTCTTCCCGCCTTGCCAGGGGGGAGTATCATAACTGCCGGAGGATTCTTAAGGCGGGCCTTGTGTACGCCACGGCGGTAGGAGGAATTGCCGCCGCTGTCCTCTGGTTCGGTGCGGATCTGTTCGCGGAGCTGATCAAGACGCCTATGTCCCGGTACGCTTTAAAGACCCTGGCGCCCACCATATGGATCATGGCCTATCTGGGCGTTCTGCGGGGATATTTTCAGGGAATGGGAACCATGGTTCCCACGGCGCTTTCCCAGATACTGGAACAGATTGTCAATGCCGTGGTCAGTGTGGTGGCGGCCGGCCTTCTCTTCCAGAGAGGCCTCGCCATGAACGCGGCCAGTGGGGCGGAGGATTATTCCTACGCGCTGGGAGCTGCGGGCGGTACCATCGGAACAGGGGCAGGGGCCCTGACAGCCCTGCTCTTTTTTATCCTTCTGACTGTTTCCGCGGGAAACAGGGCGCTGGTCTCTGTGAAGCCCAAGAAAGCCGGGACCAGGCAGGGAACCGGACGGCGCAGGAAGGAGAGCTATGGACGGCTTATGTATCTTCTCACCATCACGGTGCTTCCCATCGTCATCAGCAGCGGCGTCTACAATTGCTCCAATGTGGTGGACAACTATTTGTTTGGCCAGGGGATGGACAAGCTGGGGTACGGGGCCGACGACATTGCCATTTTCTGGGGGGCTCTGGGACAGTACCAGCTTCTCTTTAATATACCGGTGGCGGTGTCCAATGCTCTGTCTTCCTCGCTGATCCCGTCCCTTACCCGGGCGGTATCCAGAGGGGACAAAAAGCAGACCCGGGCGAAGATCGCCTCATCCATCCGCTTTTCCATGCTGATTGCCATCCCGGCAGCCGTGGGGATCACGGCCCTGGCGGAACCGGTCTGCAACCTGCTCTTTGTCAGTGAGGACAACAGCCTTTTAATCCGCCTTTCCATGGCGGGTTCCCTGGCTGTGGTGTTCTATTCCCTGTCCACGGTGACAAACGCCATTCTGCAGGGGCTCAACCGGATGGATCTGCCCATCCGCCATTCAGCGGCGGCCCTGGTGATTCATGTGGCGGTTTTGGAGACCCTTCTTTTGGGACTGAAACTGGGAATTTACAGCGTGGTTCTGGCCAATATCGTGTTTGCCCTGGTGATGTGCCTTTTAAACGCCAGGAGTATTGCCCGGACGGCCCGCTACCGCCAGGAGATAAAGAAAACCTTTGTTCTGCCGTCCGTCTGCTCCCTTCTTATGGGGGTTGCGGCATACGGCGTTTACCGGGGGCTGGCAGCTCTTTTCCCCGCGGGGATGCTTCGGGGACGCCTGGGAATGGCCCTTCTGGTTTTCCCCTCCGTGGCTGCGGCCATGGCGGTTTACGGGGTTCTCCTGGTGAAGCTGGGGGCGGTCAATGAGGAAGAGCTGAAGGAAATGCCCATGGGAACGCGCCTGACACGGGTATTTAAGAAACTGCGGCTGCTGTGAGCGCGGGCGCTACGGCATATCTGCGGGGCAGGTCCGGCGGGCGCGCTGCGGCAAAAAGGCGTTTAAAATGTGTACAGAAAGCCAATACTATCCGTAACAGAAAGCCTGGCGGACCAAAATAGGGAGGCCGGGCGCAAGGAGGTTCCCAATGAAGCGGGTAATGTATTGCTTTCTTTTGTTTGCGGCCGCGTCCGCGGCATGTCTGATTGCGGGCTATGGAATCACCCGGTATTATATCCGGCAGGAGCGGGCTATTCCCAACACTGTGCTTGAGACGGAGACGGTGAATGACATGGCGGGAAGAGCGGCTGCGGCCCAGGAGAAGATAACGCCGGTGGCGGAGACCACCCAGGCCAGAGAGGAATATTATCTTGTATCGGAATCCGGATTTCTCCTGGTGTTCTGCAGTGACAGGACGACCATATGCCTGTACACCCACATTCCGGTGACGGATTTTCCCGAGGAGGAGCGAGGCAGGCTGATGGAGGGAATCTGGTTTCCCACCATGATGGATGTGTATCATTATCTGGAATCTTATACCAGCTAAATGATGTCAGCTAGATTGTGTCAGCTGGATTATGTCAGCTATAGGAGCAGTGTACGAATGATAGGAAGAGTAGGAATCGTAGGCGCCGGGGCATCCGGACTTGCGGCGGCCATTGCGGCGGCCCGGGCCGGTGCCCAGGTGACGGTGATTGAACATATGGATAAGGCGGGAAAGAAAATCCTGTCCACAGGCAGCGGGCGCTGCAATCTGAGCAACCGGAAAATGGACGCGTCCTGCTTTCGGTGCGGCCAGGATGGCTTTCCCATGAAGGTAATCGGAGGATTTGGCCTGGAGGAAACTCTGGGCTTTTTTGAGGGATTGGGAATCCTGATCAAGGACAGAAACGGCTATCTCTATCCCTATTCGGATCAGGCTTCCTCGGTGCGGGATGTCCTTTTGCAGGAGGCGGAGAGAAGACGGGTGCAGATTCACCTTTCCTGCCATATAAGCCGGATTGAGGAAGATGCGAAAGGCGGCTTTCTTCTGCACACAGACCAGGGGAGGCTTAAAGAGGATGCGCTGATCCTGGCGGCCGGGTCCAAGGCCGCGCCCGCCACGGGCTCGGACGGCAGCGGCTACGAGCTGGCGAAGGGGCTGGGGCATTCGGTCATCAAACCCCTTCCGGCTCTGGTGCAGCTGCGCTGCCAGGGCACTATGTACCGGCAGATGGCAGGCGTGCGGACAGACGCAGCCGTCCGGCTCTTTGCTGACGGAAAGCTCATGGCAGAAGATCGGGGAGAACTGCAGCTTGTGGATTACGGTCTGTCGGGGATTCCCATTTTCCAGGTGAGCCGTTTTGCGGCCCGGGCCCTGGATCAGAGAAAACGGGTGACGGTGCGGGTGGATTTTATGCCCGCATGGGAGGAACGGGAGGCATTCGGCCTTTTAAAACGGCGGGCCTCCCTCCTGGGATATAAGCCTGCGGGGGAATTTTTTACAGGGATGCTGAATCCGAAGATCTCCCAGGTGCTTTTAAAGCTTGCCGGAATCAGCCCCTCGGTGAAGGCCGGAGAGCTTACGGGAAAGCAGCTGGGGCGGCTTTTGGAGCAGCTCAAGTCCTATGAGGCCATCGTCATGTCGGTCAATCCATTTGCAAACGCCCAGGTGTGCTGCGGCGGCGTGGACACCCGGCAGGTGGACCCGCAGACCATGGAATCGCGGATTAAGAAGGGGCTGTATTTTGCCGGGGAGATTCTGGACGTGGACGGGATATGCGGGGGCTATAACCTGCAGTTTGCCTGGTCCAGCGGCGTGATCGCGGGCAGGAGCGCGGCCCGGAACTTAGAGCGCGCCAAAACAGGGAGGGGAGGAAGAAAATGATACGGATTAATCAGTTAAAGCTCCCTGTGGGCCATACACAGGAGCAGCTTGCGGCCCGGGCGGCGAAGAAACTGCGCATTCGGCCGGAGGAGATTCGAACCCTTGCGATCCGGAGGCAGTCCCTGGACGCGAGAAAGAAGCCGGAACTTTTTTTCAGCTATGTAGTGGATGCAGAGCTGGCGGATGAAGCGAGGGAGAGGCAGCTGGTCAGGCGGGCCGGTGACCGGGATGTGAGTATCCATGAGGAAAAACCTTACCGGCTTCCGAAACCGGGCACGGCGCCTCTGGCCCATCCGCCGGTGATTGTGGGGACAGGCCCGGCTGGGCTGTTCTGCGGCCTTGCCCTTGCCAGGGCCGGATACAGGCCGGTTCTCTTAGAGCGAGGGGAGGCTGTGGATGCGCGCACCAGCCGGGTGAACCGATTCTGGAGAGAGGGCGTGCTCGACCCGGATTCCAATGTACAGTTCGGGGAAGGAGGCGCAGGCACATTTTCCGACGGAAAGCTGAATACCCTGGTAAAGGATACATATGGAAGAAACCAGGCCGTTTTGCGAATCTTTGTGGAATTTGGGGCGGATCCTTCTATTTTATATGTGAGCAAACCCCATATCGGGACGGATGTGCTCAGCAGGATTGTGAAGGCGATCCGGGAAGAGATCCTGCGGCTGGGGGGAGAAGTACGTTTTGAAAGCCGGATGACGGATGTGGAGGTACAGGACGGACGTACCCGGTCTGTCCTGGTGAACGGCGGGGAGCGGATTCCCGCAGAGGCCCTTGTGCTTGCTCTTGGGCACAGCGCACGGGATACGTTTCAAACCCTATATGACAGGGGGATTCCCATGGAGGCCAAGGCCTTTGCCATGGGCCTGCGTATCCAGCATCCGCAGCGCATGATTGATATAAGCCAATACGGCCGGGCAGCCGGAGATGAGCTGGGGCCCGCCAGCTATAAGGTGACGCGGCAGGTCTCCACAGGCCGGGGCGTGTATTCCTTCTGTATGTGTCCCGGGGGCTATGTGGTCAACGCCTCCTCGGAGCCGGGAAGGCTGGCCGTCAACGGCATGAGCTATCATGACCGGGCCGGGGAAAATGCGAACAGCGCCCTGATTGTGACCGTTTCCCCTGCGGACTACGCTGCTTTCGCGGGAGGAATGGCAGAGGGGCATCCCCTGGCGGGCATTGCATTTCAGCGGGAGCTGGAGGCGCGGGCCTACAGCCTGGGAAAAGGACGGATTCCGATTCAGCTCTTCGGCGATTTTGCCGAAGGAAAGACTTCCGGCGGCTTCGGGGAGGTAGGGCCAGCCTTTAAGGGGGAGTGGACCTTTGGAAATCTGCGGGAGATTCTGCCGGGTTGCATTTCGTCCTCCCTGTCCGAGGCCATGGGAGCGTTTGGCCATATGATAAAAGGATTTGACAGGCCGGACGCCATCCTGGCCGGTGTGGAGAGCCGGACATCCTCCCCGGTGCGGATTCTGCGGGATGACCGGATGGAGAGCGCGGTAAAGGGCATTTTCCCCTGCGGGGAGGGCGCGGGATATGCCGGGGGCATCACCTCGGCGGCTATGGACGGGCTGAAAACGGCGGAAGAGCTGATCCGCCGGTATGCGCCTCTGTGAAAACCGCGAAGGGAAACATACTTTAGGCGCCGCGGGAAGAAGCCGGACAGAAGGGTGTTTATGAATTGACGGCTGCAGAAAATTGGTGTAAGATGATAGCTGGCAGCTGTTCAGAACGGCTGCGGCAACCCTTTAAACTGTGAAGACAAAGGAGCATCATATGGACTGCGGGGAACGCAAACTGCTGAGAGAAAAGAAGAGGATTGTAATAAAGATCGGCTCATCCTCCCTGACCCATCCGGAGACGGGACGGCTGAACCTTTTAAAGATAGAGAAGCTTATCCGTGTTTTGAGTGATCTGCGGGGAGAGGGAAAGGACGTGGTTTTAGTCTCCTCCGGTGCGATTGCGGCGGGACGCCAGGCTCTGGGCTATCACAGAAAGCCGGACAGCTTGGCCCAGAAGCAGGCATTCGCTGCGGTGGGGCAGGCGCGCCTGATGATGGTTTACCAGAAGCTTTTTTCCGAGTACAACCAGGCCACGGCCCAGGTGCTTCTCACCAAGGATACCATGGTCAATGATTCATCCCGGTACAATGCCCAGAATACATTTGATGAGCTGCTGCGCCTGGGTGTGATTCCCATTGTAAATGAGAATGATACGGTGTCTACCTCGGAGATTCCCTATGTGGACAGCTTCGGGGACAATGACCGGCTTTCCGCTATTGTGGCGGCCCTGATCGGGGCGGATCTTCTGATCCTGCTGTCGGATATCGACGGACTTTACACGGACGATCCCCGGCGCAACTCCGGGGCGTCGTTTATCCGCCTGGTGCCGGAGATCACGCCGCAGCTTTTGGAGATGGGGAAGGCGACGGCCGGAAGCAGCGTAGGAACCGGAGGCATGTCTGCCAAGCTGGAGGCAGCCCGGATCGCCACGGACAGCGGGGCGGATATGGTCATCGCCAACGGCGACCAGGTGGAGGTGATCATGGACATCATGGCCGGAGTGGACAAGGGGACGCTCTTTTTGGCTCATCCGAATCTGGATTTTGATTTGATGCACTATTTGAACAATGAATACTGATGGTATTGCGGATGTACGCCTTCCCGCCGGAGGTTCCTCCGATGCTGCCTTTTTGGCCGGGCAGGCGGACGCCGTTCGATTCATGAAAGGAAGAACTATGGACAATACTAAGATCGACCGAATTAATGCGCTGTACCATAAATCCCAATCCGTGGGATTGACCGATGAGGAGAAGGAGGAGCAGGCGGCGCTGCGCAAGGAGTATATTCAGACGATCCGGGCCAATCTCCGGGGACAGTTAAACAATATTTCCATTAAGGAGCCGGACGGTTCCATCACGGATCTGGGAAAAAAATACGGCGGAATCAAAACCGTCTGAGGGAGGTGCGTCATGACATTAGAGGAAATGGGAAAAAAGGCAAAGAAAGTATCCAGAATTCTCGGTACTCTGGGATCCAGGGAGAAAAATATCGGCCTGGAGGAGGCGGCAAGAGCGCTTCTTGAGGGAGAAGAGGAGATTCTTCAGGCAAATGAGAAGGATTATGAGAAGGCGAAGGAAAACGGGATGAGCCAGGGGCTCCTGGACCGCTTAAAGCTGACGCCCGGACGCCTGCAGTCCATGGCGGACGGTCTTCTCTCCGTGGCGGCATTGGAGGATCCCGTGGGTGAAGTGCTCTCCATGAAGCAGCGGCCGAACGGCCTGCGCATCGGGAAAAAGAGGGTTCCTCTGGGAGTGATCGGTATGATTTATGAGGCGCGCCCCAATGTGACGGCGGATGCCTTCGGCCTCTGCTTTAAATCGGGGAACGCTGTGATCTTAAAGGGCGGCAGCGATGCCATCGAATCCAACCGGGCGATTGTGCAGTGGCTCCGCACAGGACTTTCACGGGCCGGGCTTCCCGAGGATTCTCTGCAGCTCATTGAGGATACCAGCCGGGAGACTACCCGGGAGATGATGCGCCTGAATGCGTACATTGATGTGCTGATTCCCAGAGGAGGGGCCGGGCTGATCCGCGCCGTGGTGGAGAACAGCACCGTTCCGGTGATTGAGACAGGAACAGGCAACTGCCATGTGTATGTGGATGAGACAGCGGACGTACATATGGCCCTGGACATTATCTATAACGCCAAGACCCAGCGGATCGGCGTGTGCAACGCCTGCGAGTCCCTGCTGGTGCACAGAAAGATCGCAAAGGAATTTCTTCCCATGCTGAAAAAACGCCTGGATGAAAAGCAGGTGGAAGTGCGGGCGGATGAGGAATCCAGAGCCATTGTGCCGGAGTTCGCCGCGGCTGCCGAGGAGGACTGGGGGAAGGAGTATTTGGACTATATTGTGTCGCTGAAGCTGGTGGATTCCGTGGATGAGGCGATCGCCCATATCAATACGTACAATACGGGCCATTCCGACGCCATTGTGACTTCCGACTATTTCAATGCCCAAAAATTTTTGGATGAAGTGGATGCGGCCGCTGTGTATGTGAATGCGTCCACCCGGTTTACGGACGGGGAAGAATTCGGTTTTGGGGCGGAGATCGGCATCAGCACCCAGAAGCTCCACGCCAGAGGGCCTATGGGCCTCAAGGAGCTGACTACGACCAAGTACATTATATACGGGGACGGGCAGATTCGGGGGTAATGCTCTCCGGATGGAGCCGGACTATTTTCTGAGAAAAGAGGAGACTGCATGGAAGAAGAGACGAAGAAAGCGGGCAGAAGCCGCAAAAAGAAGGAGGATGAGCCCTTTGACCTGAAAAAGGAGATTATCAGCTGGATTCAGATTATTGTGGCCGCGGTGGTCATCGCCTTTTTCCTGACAACGTTTATTATTGCCAACAGCCGGGTACCTACCGGATCCATGGAGCCCACCATCATGTCAAAGAGCCGGGTGATCGGCTCGCGGCTGGCGTATCTGACGGATGACCCGGAGCGCGGGGATGTGGTGATTTTCCATTATCCCGATGACCCGTCGGGGAAGACCTATTTTGTGAAGCGGGTAATCGGACTGCCGGGGGAGACCGTGGATATTATTGACGGGAAGGTCTATATCAACGGCTCGGACACACCGCTGGACGAGCCCTATCTGGCAGAGCCCATGGAGCCGGAAGAGCCCATGCATTTTGAAGTGCCGGAGGGGAGCTATTTTATGCTGGGGGATAACCGGAATAATTCACGGGACGCCAGATATTGGAAGAATACCTACGTGGCGAAGGACAAAATCATTGCCAAGGTGCTGTTCTGCTACTTCCCCAATCCCCATGTGATCCGGTAAAGAAAGATCCGGCTGAGCGGAAATATGTGACAGGGGAAATGAGTGATGAAAAAAATGGAAATACGGCAGAAGCAGGCTGGTTTTTTTGCATTTTTTATCAGCGGGATCTGCGCCATAAGCAGCGGTGTGGTGGTGAGCCTGCTCCAGGAGGAACTGGGGTTTGCCTATGGAACCACGGGCACGCTGCTTGCCATGATGAATGTGGGAAATCTGGCGGCAGGTTTTGCCGCTGCTTTCCTGGCGGGAAAGCTGGGAATGAAGGCCAGCGCGGTGATCTTAACCGCAGGCTATCTGATTGGATATGGGGCCATGGCGGTATTTTCGCCGGTGGCCCTTCTCATGGCGGCTTTCTTTTTGGTGGGAATCGGAAAGGGAAGCACCATCAATACGTGTACGATTCTCATATCGGATAATTCCAGGGACAGAACCCGGGGAATGAATATTATGCACAGCTGCTATGCCCTGGGAGCTCTTTTATGCCCGTTTATCATCTCCGCGGCGGCCCTGGCTTCCTCCCGCCTGCCCATGGCGGCATTGGCCGTGTGCGGAGGCGTGCTGTGGCTGACATTCTTTCTCACTCCCATGGGGGAAGCGCGGGGAAAGGAGTCCAAAGGGACGGACTGGAGCTTTCTAAAGAGCGGAAAATTCTGGCTGCTCACCGCCCTTTTGTTCTGCCAGAACGGGACGGAGACCAGCGTCAGCGGCTGGATGGTTACATACTTTAAGGGGAGCGGCATCCTCACAGGGACGCTCAGCGCCTACACGGTGACTGTCATGTGGTTTGCCACCCTCACGGCCCGGATGCTCTTTGCCTTTGTATTTCCCATCAAGCGGGCGGAGCGGGCCATGGTTTTCATGTCCGTGGGCTGCCTTGTCTTTTACTTCGGACTTGTGCAGGCGGACAGCCAGTGGCTGGCCATCGTGCTGCTTTTTGCCTTTTCGGCCTCCATGGCGGGATTAAACCCCACGGCGGTGTCCTGCGCGGGAAAAATGACCAGCGTGGCCAGCATGGGAATCATGCTTCCCGTGGCCAGCAGCGGCGCGATCCTCATGCCGTGGATTACGGGAGTTGTGGCGGAAGCAGCGGGGATTCGGGCCGGGATGTACTGCAACATCGGAACCTGCCTGGGGCTTTTGGCGCTGAGCATCGCGGCCTGGCGGATGGCGGGGAGAGAGAAGGGCTGACAGACAGCGCGGATTTTCTGTTCGCAATTTTACAATACTTTGAAAGAAAATAGTGGTTAAATGTCTAACAGACGAGCACACAAAGATGTATGAACCGTTTTTTGTGCTCGTCTATTTTTTTATAACCGTACAGACGGCAACTTGTTGGGAGGCGGCGCAGGGATGGAAAAGCAGTATATCATTACCATCGTGAGGGAGTTCGGAAGTATGGGAAGACCCATTGCCAGGCGGCTGTCGGAGCTTCTCGGGATTGAATTTTACGACAGGGACATTGTGGAGAAGACGGCCAGAAAGATGAACCTGCCGGTGTCCGTGATCAGCATCAACGAGGAGAACCAGGGCAGCGCCTATTCGCGGATGCGGTTTCCACTGGGAAAATCCTCGAGAGAAAAGCAGGATGAGATTTTCCGGGTGCAGTCGGAGATCATACGGAGCCTTGCAAAGCGGGAGTCCTGCGTGATCGTGGGGCGGTGTTCGGACTATATTTTGCGGGATTTTGAAAACCGGCTGAGCATCTGTGTGTACGCCCCTTTTGAGAAGCGGATTGAGAACTGCGTCAGCTCTCTGGGGATGGACGAGGAGACCGCCATGCAGATGACGGTGGAGGTGGACAAGGCCCGGAGAAAGTACCACAAACGGTACGCGAACTACAGCCCGGAGGATATAAAAAATAAAAATCTTCTGATTGACAGCAGCTTTTTCGGCATTGAGGGAACGGCAAAGCTCATCGCGGAGATTGCAAAAAGTAAATTTGGGAAATGAGAAAGACAACGGCGTCGGCATTCAGCAGAAAATGGATGGGCGCCGCTGTCTTTTTTATTTTGCGGGGCATTTCCCGCAGGAATATATGGAAACGAGGAGGAAGCGCATATGAAAAAATCTTACAGGAAGCTATTGGCCGTGATGACAGCGGCTGTTTTGGCCATGACAGGCTGCTCCGGCTCCGGGTCGGCGCAGAGCAGCGGGAGCGGAGAACAGACGGGGAGCACCCAGGCGGGAAGCACAGGGGCTTCAGAGGAAGCAGAGGCCGCCGCGGACGGCGAGCGGACCGTGGTCACCATTGCGAGGGATTTCGACTCCACGAACCTGGATCCGGTTATGACAGCCAACAACGTGGACATCTGGGTGCTGAACATGATGGTCGAGGGACTGGTCACCAGCTCCGATGACGGGCAGGAGATTATTCCGGCCGTGGCGGATTCCTGGGAGGTGTCGGAGGACGGTCTGACCTATACCTTCCACATTCGGGACGGAATCAAGTTCTCCAACGGGGAGGATGTGACCATAGAGGACTGTATTTACAGCATTGACCGGGCAAAGACAGCGGACGGTCCCTGGATCGGCATGCTGGATATGATCGACACCATGGAGGACGGAGGGGACAACAACCTGGTGATTACCCTGACGGAGCCGTCGCCGGCCTTCCTCTCCACTCTGGCCATGTTCAGTTCCTCCATCATGCCCAAGGACTACTGCGAGGAGGTAGGAACCGAGGGGCTGGCGGAGAATCCCATCGGAACCGGCCCCTATGTGCTCCAGGAGTGGAACCGGGGCGAGCGCATGGTGTTCGTGAAGAACGAATACTACTGGGAAGAGGGAAGCCCCAAGGTGGACGAGATTGATATGGTCGTGGTGGCGGACGACAGCACCCGCATCATGCAGCTGCAGAGCGGGCAGATCGATGTGGCGACCATGATTCCCTACAGCCGCGTGGATGAGCTTCAAAATATGGGCGGCCTGACGGTGAACCTCTTTGACTCTACAGATGTCCGGTTTATCGTCCTGAACTGCCAGAATGAGTACCTGTCCCATAAGAGCGTGCGGCAGGCGCTGAACCTGGCCACGGACAAAGAGGCGATCAACAGCGCGGTGTACTTTGGGCACGGACAGATTGCCCAATCCTTCCTGGCTCCGGCTATGCCGCACTATAAGGAGGACCTGCCGGCGGTGAGCGTGGATGTGGAGGCAGCGAAACAGCTTCTGGCTGATGCCGGGTATCCCGACGGCTTTGACCTGACAGTGGAGGTGGGAAGCGGGGACAGCACAATCCTGCAGACCGCAACCATGCTCCAGGAGCAGTGGGGAGAAATTGGTGTGAATCTGAACATCCAGCAGATCGACATCGCTACGGCAAGGCAGAACTGGCAGGCCGGGGAGTATGATGTATTTTTAAGCAATATGACAAGCGATATGACGGACACCTCCGAGGTGGCGGGTCTGTGGTGCATCTCGGAGCAGGCGAACTGCTGGAGAAGCTACTGGGACGACGCGGATCAGGATCAGGCGGAGGAGCTTTGCCGGCTCGGAAACTCCGAGATGGACGAGGAGCTCCGCATGGACTACTACGGACAGATGCAGGAGGTTGTGGCCGACGCGGTTCCCGTGATTCCGCTGGTCTATGCGCCTTTTGCCGTAGTGACATCTGACCGTGTGACCGGGCTGGCGCAGACACCTCTGGGAATTTACAACGTGAAGAATATGGAGATTGCGGAATAGAAAATTATGGAAGAATTGACGTACATTGTGAAGCGGATCCTTCAGATGATCCCGGTGCTGCTTATCATTACCTTTATCATATTTTTTGGAATGCGGCTGATTCCCGGAGATCCGGCCCTGCTGCTGGTGGGAAACAGGGCCAGCGACGAGGTGATCGCGGCGACCCGGGCCCGTCTGGGCTTAGACGAGCCGTTATTCACCCAGTATCTGCTCTTTTTAAAGCAGTGCCTGACCTTTGATTTCGGGGAATCCATGACGCTGCGGGCCCCTGTGACGGAGCTCTTTGCGCAGAAAGCGGTGATAACCGTGTCTCTGACATTGATGACGATTGGATTTGCGATTCTCATCAGCTTTCCCCTGGGCTACGCGGCGGGCGTCAAGCATGACAGCAAAATCGGGAGCTTTATTGACTCCCTGTCCCTGACCTTCGTGTCCGTGCCGGAATTTCTGGTAGGCCTGGTTATCATGCTGATTTTTGCCCTGCGCCTTAAATGGTTTCCTGTGGGCGGCTGGGGAGATACGCTGGGGGAGAGGCTTCACGCGCTGATTCTTCCTGCATTTACGGGAGCTCTGGGGACAGCGGCCCTTGTGCTGCGCAACATCCGCGGAAACGTGATTCAGGTGCTGGACAAGGATTACGTGGATTTTGCCTACAGCAAGGGGCTGTCCCCCTGGAAAATACGAACCCGCTATATTTTCAAAAACGTGCTGATTTCCACGGTCACCCTTCTGGCCATGCGCATGACCTACATGCTGGCGGGAAGTATTGTGATCGAGAGCGTGTTCGCCCTTCCGGGAATCGGCCAGATGATGTTAAATGCCATTCTGGCGCGGGACTACAGCATCGTGCAGGCCACGGTGTATCTGTTCAGCATCATCGTGCTGCTCATGAACCTGCTGACGGACATTGCTTATTCGCTTTTGGACCCCAGGGTGAAGCTGAATTAGGAGGAGGCGCTGCATATGAGAGACATTTTGAAAAAACAGCCGCCCATATTCTGGGCAGCGGCCATTTTCCTCCTCCTGGTGCTGGCCATGGCGCTGGCGCCCGGCCTGTTTACATCCTACGACCCCATTGCCCAGGATATGAAGTCCCTTCTGCAGAAGCCATCGTCCGCGCACTGGTTTGGGACGGACAACCTGGGGCGGGATATCTTTGCCCGGGTGGTGTACGGGGCGCGCCTGGATCTGGCCATCGGCTTTTTCGCCATGCTGGTTCCCGCCGTTTTCGGCACCGTGGTGGGGCTGACCGCAGGGTATTACGGAAAAAAGATTGACGCGGTGATTATGCGGATACTGGATATCTTCACCGCATTTCCCCTGATGGTGCTGGTCATTGCCATTGTGGCGATTCTCGGCTCAGGCATCCGCAATCTCTTCATCGCCATCTGGCTGGTGGGATGGAGGGAGTACGCCAAGCTGGTCAGAAGCGAGGTGCTTGTGGCAAAGAGCAGCGAGTACATATCCGCGGCCCGCACCCTGGGCTACTCCAATATGCGGATTATGTTCCGCCATATTCTGCCGAATGTGGTGAACAGCGCCTTTATCTATGCGATTTCCGACATCATGCTCTGCATGCTGATGGGGGCTTCCTTAAGCTTTCTGGGCCTCGGCGTTCCCACGCCCACGCCGGAATGGGGCGCGATTATCTCGGAGGGGAAATCTTTCCTCACCACCTCCTGGTGGATTGCGGCCTTTCCGGGACTGATGCTGGCCCTGACCGGAATCTCCATCAGCCTGGTGGGAGAGGGGATTTCAAAACGGCTGCAGAAGAACGGTTAGTGTGCTGTCTCATTCACTTTCAGCATAATGACGCAGAATGAATTTTCAGTCTGCAAGGCGGAGGAAGGATGCGTAGCGGTGGTTACGCTGACTGACGACAACGCCGCAGATGGAAATTCAGGCAAGTCAGTATGCGAAATGTGAATGAGACAGTACACTAGCATGCGGAATGTGCGTGAGACAGCATATCGGGAAGGGAGCGTAAGACAGAAAATGGCGGAAGTTTTGTTGGAAGTAAAAAATCTTCACACGGATTTTATAACGGAGGAGCGGACCGTGCAGGCGGTCAATGACGTGAGCTTTCAAATCCGCAGAGGGGAGACGTTTGGATTAATCGGGGAGAGCGGCTGCGGCAAGAGCGTGACCTGCCGCTCGCTGATCCGTCTGGTGAAGCACCCCGGAAAAATCACGGGAGGGGAAATCCTTTATCAGGGGAAGAATCTCCTGGAGTATTCGGAAAAGGAGATGCGCGGGATACGGGGGAAGGAAATCGGCATGATTTTTCAGGACCCCATGACCACCTTAAATCCCATTCTGACGATTAAAACGCAGCTTGTGGAGTCCTTAAAGGATGAGAAAATGACGAAGAAGGAGAAGGAGGAGCGGGCCCTGGAGCTCCTGCGCCTGGTGGGAATCCCCTCGCCCAAAGAGAGGCTTGCCTGCTATCCCCATCAGTTTTCCGGAGGAATGCGCCAGCGCGCCATGATCGCCATCGCCCTGGCCTCCCGGCCCCGCCTGCTTTTGGCGGACGAGCCCACCACGGCTCTGGACGTGACCATCCAGGATCAGATCATCCGGCTGTTAAAGCGGCTGAAGCGGGAGCTGGACATGAGCCTGGTGCTGGTGACCCATGACCTGGGAGTGGCCTCCCAGATGTGCGACTACATCGCTGTGATGTACGCGGGAAAGATTATGGAGACCGCCAGGGCCGAGGTGATTTTTGAGCGGCCGAGAAATCCATATACCTACGGGCTGATGCGCTCCATCCCCTCCATCGCGCAGAAGGGGAAAAAGCTGTATTCCATAAACGGCGCGCCGCCGAATCTGAACGATATGCCAAAAGGGTGTCCCTTTTCGCCGCGATGTGAATTTTGTGAGGAGCGGTGTAAAAAGGAGATGCCGCCCCTCGTTCAGGTGGAGCCGGGCCATTTTTCCCGCTGCCACTGTGCGGAGAAGATGGAGCATATAAAAGGCCGGACGCGGCCGGAGGAAGGAGGCGCGTTGTATGCGTGAGGAGCAGGCGGCAAAGCCGCTTTTGGATGTATCCCATCTGTCCAAGACATTTCCTGTGCGGCAGAATCTGGCGGAGATCATACGGAGAGAGCCGCAGGCTTATGTGCGGGCCGTGGAGGACGTGACCTTCTGCGTGTACCAGGGGGAAACCCTGGGACTGGTGGGGGAGAGCGGCTGCGGAAAAAGCACCCTGTCAAAGACCTTGATCCGCCTCTACAAGCCGGATGACGGCGCTGTGATGTTCGGAACATACGGGGATCTGGCTTTGAAGGAGGGAAGGGCTCTGAAGGAGGCCCGAAAGGCCATCCAGATGGTATTCCAAGATCCCTATTCCTCTCTGAATCCGAAAATGACCATACGGCAGATGTTTTATGAGATCCTGTCTGTCCATCACCTCTGTCCCAAGGAGGAGTATGAGAGGCGGACAGTGGAGATTCTGGACATGGTGGGAATGCCGTCCTATGCCCTGGACCGGTATCCTTCCGCCTTCTCCGGCGGGCAGAGGCAGAGAATCGGAATTGCCCGTGCCCTCGTCATGCAGCCGGAGCTTCTGATTGCGGACGAGCCCGTGTCGGCCCTGGATGTGTCCATCCAGGCCCAGATTATCAACCTCCTGATGGAGCTTAAAAATAAGCTGAATCTCACCATGATTTTTATCTCCCATGACCTGCGGGTGGTGCAGTATCTGTCCGACCGGGTGATGGTCATGTATCTGGGAAGAATTGTGGAGATGGGGAGGGCGGAGGACTTATTTGAACACCCGGCCCATCCCTACACCCAGATATTGATTCAGGCGGCTCCGGTTATCGACACCCATCAGAAGGAGAGGGAGTACGAGATTTTAGGGGAGACGCCAAGCCTTATGGAGCTTCCCAAAGGCTGCGCTTTTCATCCCCGGTGCCCCTATGCCACCGAGCGGTGCCGGACGGAGGAGCCGGTGATGACGGAGGACGCGGCGGGCCGCCTGGTCAAGTGCCACAGGCCGCTGATCGGCGGTTTTACGATGAAAGCGGTGCAGATTCCATGAAAAAGGACGGAAAAATACACCCTTTGGATAATGGGAGGAGAAGACGATGAACGACTTGCTTGACGACGGATTTGTGCAGGAGCAGATGGCCTACTGGAATATACCGGGGACGGCGTTAGCCATCTGCCTTGACGACCAACTGATTTTTGAGAAGGGATACGGCGTCCGGAATTTGAAAACAGGCGCCCCCATGACGCCGGAGACGCTGGGTTGCATTGCCTCCGGCTCCAAATCCTTTACCTTCGGGGTGCTGGCCTTGCTGGCGGACGAGGGCAGGCTGGATTTTGACCGGCCGGTGCGGGAATACATTCCGGATTTTGCGATGAGGGATCCCTTTGCCTCCCAGGAGGTTACGGTGCGGGACATGCTCTACCACAGGACCGGCCTGGCGGACCATGACGCCACATGGCCTGCGCCGGGAGTGAGCCGGGAGGAATATATGCACCGGCTTAAATTTCTTGCGCCTGACAGGCCTTTCCGCAGCACTGCCGAATATAACAATGTGATTTATGGGATTTTGGGCCATATTGCGGAGCGCATTTCCGGGCAGACCTGGGAGGAGCTGGTGCAGGAGCGGATTCTTGACCCGCTGGGGATGAAGCGGACCTGTCTGACCGTGGGGCAGATGCGCGCGGACTCTGATTTTGCCGTGGGATATTTTGAGCGGGACAGGAGCGGAGTTCTGGAGGAGATGCCGCCCTGGGAGATGGGGGTGGCCGCCCCCGCAGCCGCGGTGAACTCTTGCGCCAAGGAGATGATAAACTGGCTCCGGCTTCACATCAACGGAGGACTCTTTGAGGGACGCCGGCTGTTTTCCGAGGCGGTGATGGAGGAGCTGCACCGGGGTGCCGTGGATATGCGGCTTCTTCCCTGGCACTGGGACGAGGTGCCGGCCTACGGAAGGTATGCCATGGGATGGAAGGTGACGTTTTACCGGGGCATGGAGGTGACTTTCCACACGGGCGAAATCGAGGGATACTGCGCCATGGAGGCATTTATCCGGGAAAAGAAGCTGGGATTTATGCTGATGGTGAACCGCCACAAGCCCTGCTCCCCCTATATGTTTACCCTGGCCTATACGATCATTGACCGCGCCCTGGGATTGCCTGCGGTTGACTGGCCGGCAAGGCTTCGCGCGTTTGACGGGAAATTTGGAGGCACCCATTATCACTGGAAGGTGGATCTCATGCCGGGAACCCCGGTGCCCGGCACTTGCCCCACTCACCCGAGAGAGCAGTACACGGGACTTTTTCAGAATGAAGGGTACGGACAGCTTCAGGTGGCGGCAGAGGAAGGCGGGGATTCTCTCTCACTTGTATACAAGGGCTGGCGCCTCCCCATGGAGCATTTCCACTACGATACCTTCCGGGTGCGGGACATAAAGGAGGACACCCTTTTTGTCACAGCGCCTCTGACGTATCACTATGACGAGATCACCGGGGAAATCGACGGGCTGTATCTGCGGCTGGAGCCCAAGGTTCCCTCTCTATGGTTTAAGAAGGTCTGCCGATGAAATATAAGGCATTTTATATATCAGGGGACGTGGAGTACCGGGAGACAGAGGCGAAGGATGCAAGAATCCAAAAGCTGTATGAAATCCGGAACAGCGGGCGCGAGGAGATTATGGAACTACCCACCGGCTGTACGGATATACGCTGCCTGTTTGACGGGAACCGCTTTCGGCTGGAGATTTGTCCGAGTCTGGAGGCAAAGAGCAGCGAACGGCTCGCGGGTTTTCTGACATGCGTCGGCATCCGATTAAGGCCCGGCGTGCGTTTGGCCGGGCAGGTGGGGGAGGAGGACAGGCGGCGTCTCCTGCACCGGATGACCGGGCCTCTGTCCCCGCCGCAGAAGCTGGCGGCCTTGGAGGAGTTTCTGGGACGGGGCAGGCTTGCCGAACCGGAGTATCCGGTGAATGACATTTTAGAACTGGTGGAGCGGCAGAGAGGCAGTGTGAACGTGGAGGACCTTGCCGCGGCATTGTCCTGCAGCCGCCGGTATCTGGAAATCGCGTTTAAGAGGGATATGGGGATTCCCATTAAGAAATATGCGGGGATTGTGAAGCTGCAGAACGCCCTTGTGATGCTGGCGGAGGGACGGGATGACTATTACGGCGGGCTGGCCTATTATGACCAGTCCCATTTCATACGGGAATTTAAGAAATATATGTCCGTGACGCCGGGGCAGTATCGGAGGAATATGGGGCGGAGGGCGGTGGTTTAGAGGGAGCTCATCAAGGGCAGTCAGTAGGATTGTCAGCAATAGCCAGAAAAGCAGTAAGTCTGAAAGAGATTTACTGCTTTTTTTTATCCTCCCGGATAATATCCGCAGATGAATTTTACAAAGCTACGCAATACAGGATGATATTTGGGATCACGTTTATATGCCAGGTAAACAGAGCGTTTTGGAAATTCTTCCATTGGAAGGTAAACCACATTTTCACAGTGATAATGGCTGATAGTAGCTTCCGTACAGAAACTGATGCCAAATCCCTGATTTGCGAGAACATGACAAGTCTCGATCTGATTGCAGGAAGTAGCAATTTTATAGGGAATCCCTGCTTGATCCATGCGCGAAAGCAAAGTACGCTGTAGATTAAAACTGCTGGTCGTTACGATCAATTTCTGATCTTTTAAGTCTTCCAACGTCAGGGAAGTACGTATTGCCAGCGGATGTTTTTTATTGACGATTGCCATAAACCGGGCATTCATTAATTCGAGAATCGTTAGCTCATCCTCTTTATATTCTTCTGTGTTGATAATAAACGCCACGTCCAGCAGGTTGGCTTTTATTTGATGAATCAGTTCAGAGCTGCCATCTTCTGTGATCGTAATATCTAATGTGGGATGCAGTTCGGAAAAATCAGAGATCAGATAGGGAATCCCCAAAGGAACCATGGTAGAAAGTGCGCCAATTCGAAGCCGTCCCATTCGAAGCTGAGCGTATTCCACCATGGTTTCCTTAAGTCCCTCTATTTCTCTTAAGATATGTTCCGCTTCTTTTACAAATGCACGTCCTGCTTCAGTCAGATATACCCGTTTGTGACTGCGCTCGAATAGCTGTACACCCAGTTCTTTTTCCAGATGGATGATCTGATTGGAAAGGGAAGGCTGCGCAATATGCAGGATTTCTGCCGCTCGCGTGATATTGCCCTGACGCGCAACCTCCACAACGTATTTCATTTGACTTCGTTCCATTTATTTCCTCTTTCTATATATGGGCAGAGCCTCGAAAATACTTGGTGTTTCCTTGGTCAATTCGCTCTCCGTATCCGACTAATTCATTACTAAAGTACTCACATTATATCATAGTTTAAAACTATCAACAATATACTTTATATGTTTTTTAAAAATCAAAGTTTCTGTGGTAATCTGAAATTACAGATCCGGATTGAGAAAATCATTATAAAAATAGGAGGTTTAAGATTGAAAATGAAAAGTAGAGGGTATCCATTCCCTTAATCGCATGACAAACAAGCCATCTTTCGGTGGCTACTTTAAAAATTGAATATTAAAAAGTTAAGGTTACGCAGTTGCTGACTTGATTTTATA
>DWWT01000023.1 GCA_019119575.1 Candidatus Enterocloster excrementipullorum | reverse complement strand
CGGAGGAGATTACCATTACGCTTGTGGGGAATCACTATCCGAGAAAGCTCATTGCATTTTTGAAAACGCGGTATGGAGTCCGGGTGGAAAATCCGTATCCGGGAATTTTTTACATAGAGGGCCTGCTGTTTCCGATTCAGGTACTGGTGCAGAGAAAGCTCGAGCAGGGAGAAAACTTGTGGCTTAATTGCCTTCGCCAGGATTTGGACGGAACGAAGGATGTGGAGGCCCTTGCGCGCGCTTACAAGGGAAAGGACAAAGACCCGCTGTACAGCGCGGCGATGGATTTGATTGTAAGGGCAAATCGAAAGGTTTATGAGGAGGGAATGCGCATGTGTGACGCATTGAATGAATTGTTCGCGGATAAGCTGGAGCTCCAAAGAATGGAAGGGATAACGGAGGGGAAAACAGAAGGAAAAGCTGAAGGGAAAGCTGAGGATATTTTGATGTTCCTGGAGGAAATGGGCTCGGTTCCCAGTTCCCTGCGGGAGAAAATATTGGCCCAGCAGGACTTAAATCTGCTTTCCCGATGGCTGAAGCTTGCGGCAAAGGCAGAGAACCTTCAGGAATTTGAGAGAAGAATACTGTAGCGAAATACGATTCCCAAAAACAATATGGGCGCAGACCGCCTCCTCACCATTCGCGGTACAAGTATTCCTTCATGCCGGCTCCGGCATATAGTTGATTTTATCAATCAATGTCCATTTTTCTGCAGAATGTCGCCAAGGCATCACCGGCAATTCAAAATAAGTATTGGATGTTTCTGGGCAGGCGTATTAAAATAAAAGTAAATTTCGGGTGTAAATACCTGCGAAAAAAGGAGTGACCACATTTATGAAACATCTGTACGAGACAGATCCCGAGTTTATGGAGCGGTTTGCGCATTTTGCTTTTGATGAGGTGGTGAACGAGGAGGGGCAGCAGCTGGAACCGGCGACTCGTTACCTGGCCATATTGTCGGCGCTGATGGGCTGCCAGGGACTGGATGCCTTTAAGAGCCTGATTCCCCAGGCGCTGGAGGCCGGCCTGACCCCGGTCATGATTAAGGAGGCGGTTTACCAGGCGGTGGATTACCTGGGAATGGGCCGTGTGATCCCCTTCCTGGACGGGGTGAATCAGGTGTTTAAGGAACAGGGGATTGCCCTGCCTCTGGAGGGACAGGCTACAACCACCCTGGAAGACAGGCTGGAGAAGGGCTCTCAGGCCCAGGTGGATATCTTTGGGGAAGGCATGCGGGACTTCTGGAAGGGCGGCCATATCAACCGCTGGCTGGCGGCCAACTGCTTTGGGGACTATTACACCAGAACCGGTCTTGACTTAAAGCAGCGGGAGATGATCACCTTCTGCTTCCTGGCGGCCCAGGGCGGCTGCGAGCCCCAGCTCACTTCCCACGCATCGGGAAACATGCGCCTTGGAAATGACAAGGCGTTTCTGATCCGGGTGATTTCCCAGTGCCTGCCCTATATCGGCTATCCCCGCAGTTTGAACGCGGTGACCTGTGTGAATAAGGCGGCGGAAGCCTTTGAGGCCGGAAAGTAGACAAGTTCTCCGCTCTGCTCTTCCCAAAGTTTTTTGAAACATGTGGGAAAGGCAGGGCGGAGATTTTTTATCCATATTGTTAACCTAATAATATTTTTGGTCGACTAAAGATGCCTCCCGTGCTATGATACCTCCTATCAGGGCACAGCGATGTAAGGGAGGGTGTATAGCGATGCAGATGGAAAAGACAAGAGATAGGATGCTGCGCGCCATGTTTGTGGCGCTGATTGCGGCCGGGGCATTTATAAGAATCCCCGTCCCGGTGGTGCCGTTTACGCTGCAGTATCTGTTTACCATGCTGGCCGGCCTTCTTTTGGGCGGAAGGAAGGGGTGCGAGGCAGTTCGCCTATGCGCGCGGCGTGTTCAGCCGGCCGTTTCTGACGTGCCTCTACGCCATGGTGCCCTACGTGATCGGGAAGGAGGATCTGGTCCGGGTGCTGGGTGTGATGAAGGAGTGGTTTCGGCGCTAAAGGCTCCGGCCGGTGAAGAAGAGAGTTGTAATTTACAGGAAAAACCGGTATACTGGACATGTTTGAAGAAATGGTACGGAGAGGAACAAACGGGGGCAAAACATGTCTGCATATGAGAGCAACGCGCTGAAGATACTGGATTACTGGTTTACCATGGAATTTTTAAATCAGCAGAGCCTGCGGCCGCAGAAGGACGCAGGCAATGCTGCGTTTAAATATAAAAATGCCTTTGCAAAGGGCCTTGTGCGCAGAAAAAAATCGCTGACGGATTTTATTCAGATGAAGCCGGGGGATACGCTGGCCGCGCTCGCAGAGCAGAATGCGCAGCGCACCGGCCTGCCGGCATGGGGCGGATTTACGGTTTTTATCGGCAGGATGCAGAAGGAAGCGTGTATTCAGGCGATTGCCCAAAATGTGGACTGGGAGGATCTGCGCCCGGAAAATAACACGGAGGACATTGCGCTGGCAGCCCTGCGTCTTGGAAAAGATGGCAGATATAAGGCAGGCTCCTTGGAACTCTCCCCGCTGGCATGGGCTATGAAGCGCCTGGCGGGAGGAACGGAAAATGCCAGCCAAAAGCTGTCCGCCGAGGCGTACAATAAGGATACCCGGGCGCTTGAGGAAGAGCTGGGGGAGCTGCTGGCGCCGGAGGAACTGCCAATGCCGGGGGATACGCCCGTGCCGGAGGAACTGCCAGCGCCAGGTGAGCTGCCCGTGCCGGAGGCGGGGCTGGCGCCAAGGGCGTCGCTTCTGCGCTGGGTGACCTATGACCTGCTCTTCCAGATAGAGAAGCGCGTATGCGAGACATTGGGCGTGGCCCTGGGGGATGCCGCGGAATCCTTTCTGGCGGTTTATTATACGCTCTGGGATGAGAAACCGGAGCCGGGAGGGGAGGATGAAACCAGCCTGCATTTCGACTGCTTTTCCGACGATCTGGCCATGGTCGCGGAGAAGCTCAGAAAGGGGGAACTGGGCGCGGCGAAAAAAGCGGTTCTGCTGGACTATATCCTGGGAATCCAAAAGGAGGGCAGGCAGCCCGGACGCTTTGATATCGTAAAGCCGGAGAGCCGAAAGGCCCTCTTTGCCTTCCTCCGGGACACCCTCACGGCCCGGAGGGCGCCTCTGGGAAAATGGCCCTCCCGCTTCATGCCCGCCCTCATGCAGCAGATCGCGGTGAACCTGGCGGTGGATGAGGAACATGTCCTTCCGGTATTCTCTGTGAACGGCCCGCCGGGAACAGGAAAGACAACCCTTCTCAAGGAAATCATTGTGAATCATATTGTGCGGAAAGCGGTGCTGCTGGCGGACTATGCGGACCCGGATGAGGCCTTTGACGACCGGAATTTTACACGCGGGGAAGGGCCCCAGCACGCTTACAACAAATATGTTCCCAAATACCACCGCCTGAAAAATGACGCGATCAATCATTACAGCATTCTCGTCACCTCCAGCAACAACACGGCGGTGGAGAATATTACAAAGGAGCTGCCCGTAGAGAAAAAGCTTCTGGGAGACATTGCCCCTTCAAAAAATGGGGCGGGGAAAAATGATGCGGCACTGGCAGAGCTGACCCATCTGTTCACGGTATCCGAAAGTGAGGACCGGCTTGTCCATACAGAGCAGCGCTGGGAGACGTACACGGATGCCGGCGGGCAAAAGAAAAGGCGCCAGAAAACCGTCACAGTGGAGGAACCGGATATCTATTTTTCCAGTCTGGCCACAGAGCTTCTCAACGATGCGGCCGGAGAGGACGGGCAGGTACAGGCCTTTGGACTGATTTCCGCCTCACTGGGAAAGCGCTCCAATATCACAAAGGCGGAGAAGCATGTGATCGAGCCGCTGCTGGCCATAATGAAGAAAAATGAAAGCATCGAGAAGGCCAAGGAAGCGTATATCCGGGCCCGCGAGGAATTTTTGAACCAGCTTGCAGGTGTGGAGAAGCTTCAGAAGGAGCAGGACATCCTTGTGCCCTTTTTGGGCTGCGACTATGGGGAAGAGATAAAAGAGCACCAAAAGAACGCAGCCTGTCTGCAGGCGCAGCGGGAGAAAGCGGAGGCTGCCGTCCGTGAAGCGGAGGAAGCCCTTCAAACGATCGAAGAAACCATTGTCCTCCGGCAAAGCAGCATCCAGGCGGTCTCCGGGCGTGTGGAGGCTTTAAAGGGCGAGGTCAATGTCCTTGACCGGCTGATGAAAACGGAAAAATATAAGAAAAATCAAACGGAGCGGGAGGAAGCCCTGCAGATGCAGGCACGGTACGCGAAAGAGCTGGATGCCTCCAATCAAGAGCATCAGGCTGCGTCCGGCCGTCTGCAGGAGCGAAAGGCGCAGGCCGCGGCTCTAAAGGAGCGTGCGGCGGAGGAAGAAAAAGAGCTGGCTGACCTCTGCGCCCGCAGAGATGCGTCCGCCCGCGTTCTGGCTGCCTACAAAGCCCGGGAGGACTATGAAAAGGGCTTTATTCTAAATCAGGCCTTTATCGACGATATCCTGTCAGAGGATGTGGAGACAGGGACGGAGGCACAGGTCAGGAATCCGTGGTTTTCGGAGCATTACAACAGGGAACGGGAAAAGCTGTTTTTGTATGCGCTGCGGATGACAAAAATGTTTATCCTGGGCTCTAAAAAATGC
This sequence comes from Candidatus Enterocloster excrementipullorum, assembly GCA_019119575.1. Lineage (GTDB taxonomy): Bacteria > Bacillota > Clostridia > Lachnospirales > Lachnospiraceae > Enterocloster > Enterocloster excrementipullorum. The sequence goes on along the minus strand of DWWT01000023.1, from coordinate 7,269 downwards.
CGCGACAATTTAAAGCATCTGTACTGCCTCTGGAGCGGCGGGTATGAGGACGGCGTTTCGGTGCGGTTTTCCGGGGAGGATTTGGGAGCCTGCACGGCTGCAGCTTATGAGACCCTGTTTTTGCTCATACCCGTCCTGTCCTCCACCTTTGCGTCCGTGCAGAATCTCTTTCGGGATGTGCGGCAGGAGGATCTGGTCGGCACGCTGATCGTGGATGAGGCGGGGCAGGCCTCCCCGCACATGGCCATCGGCGCTCTGTACCGCTCCCGGCGGGCCGTCATCGTGGGGGATCCGCGGCAGGTGGAGCCGGTGGTGACGGACGACCAGGATCTTCTGCGGCGAACCTACACCGGAGAGCTGTTCAGGCTGTACGCGGACAAGACCCATTCCGTCCAGCGCTTCGCGGACCGGATGAATCCCTATGGGACGTATCTGGAGGACAATGCGGGCGGGGAGGAATGGGTGGGCTGCCCGCTGCTGGTACACAGGAGATGCATTTCGCCCATGTACGATATCTCAAATGCGATTTCCTACAACAACATCATGAAGCAGAAAACCCTGCCGCCCAAGCCGGAAAAAGAGGCCGGGTTCCTTTTCGAAAAGTCCCTGTGGATGAATGTGGCGGGGCGGGAAGCCGGGCGGAAGAATCACTTTGTCCCGGAGCAGGGGGAGCAGGTGGCCGCGCTCCTGGAAAGGGCCTTTGAAAAATCAGAGAATCCGGACGTATATATTATCAGCCCCTTTAAGTCCGTTGTGGCCGGGGTCACGGAGCACATTAAAAACTATGCAAAGGCCCATCCGGACAGTCCCCTGGCAAAGGCAGCGCCCCGGAGCCTTTTCGCCTGGCTTGGCGCAAACATCGGAACCGTTCACAAATTTCAGGGAAAGGAGGCCGCGGAGGTTATTTTCCTCCTGGGCTGCGATACATCACCAGGGGCTCTTCCCGCTGTCCGCTGGGTCAACAATAATATTGTGAACGTGGCGGCAACCCGGGCGAAATACCGCCTGCACATAATAGGAGATATTCAGGCCTGGAAGGAATCCCGCTGCGTCAGCCGGGCAAAGGCGATTATGGACACCTATGCTTTTGAGGCCATTGACAAGGAGCTGCAGAAGGAGCAGCCGGACGCCGGAAAGCTCGCCGCTTTGGGAAGACAGATCCCTGCGGGGAGCGCGTTCCCCGTACAGCAGAAAACGGGTGAGGACGGGGAGGAAGCGGAGCGCATTCCCTCAACGGCGGAGATGCTTGCGGAGCTGGATAAGACGGCGATTCGGAGGGATTTAAGCGCTTCGGAGCTTGCGCGGTTCGGCTTTCAAAACATTTCGGAGGTGCAGGCCTTCAGCTCGGAGATCCGGTCGAATCTGCTGTGGGGGATGAAGCTGTATCTGCTTGCGGAGAAAATCAGCGAGAAAACAGAGGAAAGGCCGGACGCCGCCTGCTGCGGGATTCTGTTCTGCAAGGCCATTGAACTGCGGATGTACGAGTGCTTTGCGGATGCCCTAAAGCACTATTTCCCGGATTACGTGATGCGGCCGGGGCAGGGAGCTTCCGGCGCCCAAAAGCCCGCCTGCCTCAAGGATGCGGAGATCGAAGAATTCACTCTGGGATGGTATTCCACGTTTTTCAAGAAGAAAAAGGCCGCTCTGGGAGATATTATGCGCCGGGCGGGACATCCGGAATACGGCGCGGACTGGTGGAGCGCGTTCCGAGACAAGCTGTTTTCGTGCAAAAATGAGAGAAACCTCTGCTGCCACGCGAAGTCATTTCCCTGGAGCAATCTGGAGGTGCTGCTGCACACAATTTTTGCGGACACTGCCGCAGGGCATCAGGGCACGTTAAAGGGCCTGCTCTTTGAGAGCAGGACGGGGCTTTTGATGCAGGAGACAGAACAAGGAGGAAAGAAAAATGCCGCCGCTGCAATTACTGATTAAACCATCCTCGGGCAACTGCAATATGCGGTGCCGCTACTGTTTTTATTACGATGAGATGAGCAACCGCCAGACGGCAAGCTACGGCTTTATGTCCAGGGAAACCCTGGAAAATCTGGTAAAAAAATCCATGGAATACGCGGAGGGAAGCTGCGATTTTGCGTTTCAGGGAGGCGAGCCCACCCTGTCCGGCCTTGGCTTTTTTGAATATCTTCTGGAGCTTGAGAAAAAGTACAACAAAAAGGGCCTGGCCGTGCACAATTCCATCCAGACCAATGGATTTGGGCTGGGAGAGGAATGGGCGGACTTCTTTGCGGAAAATCATTTTCTGGTGGGTGTATCCCTGGACGGAATCCGCCCTACCCACGACGCATACCGGCATACGCCCCAGGGGGGAGATACATTCTGGCAGGTGAAAAAGACTCTGGAGCTGTTTGAGAAGAAAAAGGTGGATTTTAATATTCTCACCGTTGTGAATAAGCGGACCGCCCAGAGAATCGCCAAGATTTATGCGTCCTATCAGAAGGAGGGATGGCATTACCTTCAGTTCATTCCCTGCCTGGATCCCCTGGGAGAGAGGCCGGGAGGCCGGGAGTATTCCCTGACGCCGGAGGATTACGGAGAGTTCTTGGTGACGCTTTTTGATTTGTGGTACCAGGATCTGCGCCGGGGATGCCAGCCCTACATCCGGATGTTTGAGAACTATATCGGTATCCTCATGGGAGTGCCGCCGGAGGCCTGCGACCAGAGGGGGTGCTGCAGCCTTCAGTTTGTGGCGGAGGCGGATGGCTCCGTCTATCCCTGCGATTTTTACGTGATGGATGCCTACAAGATGGGAAACTTCAATGAGGACTCCGTGGAGGAAATGCGCCGCAGGGGAGAGGCCCTGGGCTTTGTGGAGGCTTCCCTGAAGGGGAAGGAAGAATGCCAGACCTGCCCCTACGCCTTTATCTGCCGGGGCGGCTGCCGCCGGAACCGCCAGGTGGAGGAAAACGGAGAGCTGGGAGCTAATTATTTTTGCGCCTCCTACAAGCGGTTCTTTGGGGCGGCTCTTCCGCGGATGCAGGAGATTGCGGCAGCTCTCATGCGCTCCGGGAGGAGATGAGAGCAGCCGCAGGGATTTCCTGCGGCCGCGTAAGAGGGTAAGGCTTTGGCGGGGTTACTGTCTGCCGCCATTTATACCTGCAGATACCGGATGGAGATCGCATATTCCCGGCTCTCCCCCGGCTGCAGCGTCTGGAGATGATTCTTTCCAAGGAATTCAGTTCCCTCGTCCGAGCAGGGGCCGGATCCGTTCCAGGGCTCGATGCAGAGGAAGGGCGCCTGCTTTTCCGCCGCGGTCCAGAAGGCCACGGTGGCGTAATCCGCAAAGCCCACCTCCACGCCGCGGCCTGTGGCCGGCTGCAGCAGGCGGACTTTTCGGGAGCGGGGATTGTCAAACCAGATGGCATCGCTCAAAAACAGCTCATAGTTTAGGGCAATCCGCCTGCCGTCCCCGGGGAAGGGAAGGCGGCGGCTCATGTCAAACTGCTGGTGCTCCGGGTCAAAGGCCCGGTAGCCCTCTGTCTCATCCTCATCGAATTCCAGCACATAATCGGAGAAGGATTCACCGGGGAGCAGCGGGCAGACAAAGCCTGGGTGCGTCCCGATGAAATAGGGGAGAGGGGAACTGCCCGTATTTTCCACCCGGCAGATCATTGTGAGCGCCCCGTCTTTTAAGGTGTAGGTGACGGTGAGAAGGAAGGGGAAAGGATACATGCTCCGCGTTTCCTCCGAGTCCTTCAGAGTGAAAACCGCCCGGTCCGGTTCCTCCTGGCGGGCTTCCAGTTCGGAGCTCTTTACGAAGCCGTGTTTGGGCATGGTGTAAAATGTCTCTCCGATGCGGACATGGTTCTCCTTCAGCCCGCCCACGATGGGAAACAGGATAGGGGAGCAGTTGGCCCAATAGCTGGGATCACGCTGCCAGATGTATTCCTGGCCGGCACTGTCCCGGTAGGAGATGAGCTGCGCGCCCAGAGAGTCAATGGAAGCCGAAGCCTTCGTGTCTTTTAATGTCAATATCATAATGGAAATCCTCCTATGTGTGTTTTCTGCCCTTGTATCCGGCACAGCTTTCCCGCCCGGCCAGATAGAAGGGCAGGCTTATTTTTACAGGCAGCTTGTGGCCGCCTTCAATGCGGTCAATGAGAATCTTTGCCGCCATCTGTCCCATCTCCTGGGTGGGGATGTGGATGGTAGTGAGCATGGGGGAGAGGTACTGGGCCGTATCGATATCATCAATGCTCACCAGGGAAATATCCTGGGGAATCCGGACGCCTTCCTCCTGAAAGGCCCGCATGGCTCCGATGGCTGTGATATCGTTGCTGCAGAACACCGCGCTTATATCCGCTTTCCGCTCAAGGAGAAGCTTGGCTCCCCGGTATCCGTCCTCGGAGGAGAGCTTCACATCCGCCACCCAGGCAGGCCTCTGGGGAATCCGTCCGGCAGCCAGGGCATCGCAGTAGCCCAGATAGCGCTCCTCGTTTGCGGTTTCGCCAATATAGCCGATGCGGCTGTGCCCCAGGCCTATGAGATGCTCTGTGGCAGCCCGCCCTGTCTGGCGGCCGTCGCAGATTACCTGGTCGTATTTTGCGTCCAGGCTGTTGAGCCCCACATAGACTACACTGTTAAAATACTGCTTTAAAAATTTCAGGGTCTGTTTATCGCAGCGTCCCAGCACAGCAATCCCGTTCACATGGTTGTCCATGACCAGGCGGTAGGTGGACGGGTTTTTGATGTCAAAGGCGCTGAAAGAATACTTTAAGAGATAATTGTGCCGGAATGCCTCCTGTTCAATGCTGCGGGCCAGGGAGTTGAAAAACAGGTCCGTCATCATGTCCGGCGTCCGGGCAAAGAGACAGGCCAGGGAATGGGACGCAGCCTCCCCCGGCTGCGCGGCGCCCAGTTTTAAGCTCTGTGCCATGGAGTTGGGCGTGTAGCCTGTACGGCGCACGATTTCCCAGATCCGATCCTGTACCTCCTTGCCGGCGGCCTTGGAATTGTTGTTGATGACCCGGGACACGGTGGACACGGAGACACCGGCTTCTTTGGCGATTTCTTTTAGGGTCATGGAGTTCTCCTTTTCTGACGGCGGCCCCTGTATTGGGGCCAAATTTTCCGAAAACAATTTCGTGAATACAGTGTAACAGTTCGTGACGGCGTGAACCGTTACAATACATACTAAGTATACGGGACATGAGAGAAAAAAGCCATATGCAATTCACCCAAACGTTTGAGTAAAATTTTCTCTATTTTGCACTGGGATATGCTACAATGATAGCATCAAAGTTCCGGATGAGAAAGGAAACGGAACAGTTGCGGAAATTCAAGAAAAAAGGAAGGTAACAGCCATGTCAGACAATGTTCTTGTGGTGCACGGCGGCGGTCCCACAGCCGTAATCAACTCTTCCCTCTACGGGGTGCTTAAAGAGGCGAAGGAGTGCGGGAAGATCGGAAAGGTTTACGGGGCCATGGGCGGAAGCGAAGCGATTTTAAAGGAACGCTTCCTGGATCTTCTGCAGTTTCCCGAGGAGAAATTAAAACTCCTTCTCACCACCCCGGCCACGGCCATCGGCTCCTCCCGGTATGCCCTGGAGGAAGCGGATTATGCGGCGATGCCGGCGATTTTTGAAAAATACAACATCCGCTATGTCCTCTTAAACGGTGGAAACGGCACCATGGACACCTGCGGCCGGATTTATCACGCATGCAGAGAGGCGGGCGTGAAGGTGGTAGGGATTCCCAAAACCATTGACAACGACATCGCCATCACGGATCACACGCCGGGATTCGGCAGCGCGGCGCGGTACATAGCGGCCACCACGGCGGAAGCGGGGGTGGATGTAAAATCCCTTCCCATCCATGTGTGCGTCATCGAGGCCATGGGACGCAACGCCGGATGGATCGCCGCGTCCTCCGCGCTGGCCAGGAAAAAGCCTGGGGATGCCCCTCATCTGATTTATCTCCCGGAATATCCCTTCAACGAGGAAGAATTTCTGGAGGACGTGAAGCGTCTGCACGAGGAAAAGGGCGGCGTAGTTGTGGTGGCCAGCGAGGGATTGAAAAATGAGAAGGGCGAGCCCATTGTACCGCCTATTTTCAAGACAGACCGGGCCACCTACTACGGAGATGTGAGCGCCCATCTGGCAAACCTGGTGGTGAAGCGTCTGGGCATCAAGGCGCGGAATGAAAAGCCCGGCATCTGCGGCAGAGCGTCCATTGCCTGGCAGTCTCCTGTGGACCGGGATGAGGCGGTGCTGGCCGGAAGAGAAGCGCTGCGGGCGGCCATGCGGGGCGAGAGCGGCGTGATGATCGGCTTTATCCGGGATGAGACGCCGGACGGCTCCTATAAGATCCATGTGGAATCCATCCCCATTGAGCAGGTGATGCTGTATGAGCGGGTCATTCCGGAGACTTACGTCAACGAGCGGAAAAATGACGTGACCCAGGAATTCGTGGACTGGTGCCGGCCGTTAATCGGGCCGGAGCTTCCGGATTTTATTGATTTTAATGACTATTATGAGGAGGAAAAGAGGAAATGAAGCACATTTTTCTGAATCTGAAGCGGTTTGACATTCCCAAGGAATACGGAGGGGTCAATTCCATCGCGCCGGTTGCGGACTGGGGCGCCTACATCGTGGAAAATACCCAGGAGGCGCTCAAAAAATACGCGGGGGATGACGTGGAGTTTGCCATGTATTTTCCGGAGGCTCATGTGCTGGGCGCCGCTGGGGCTCTCTGCGCAGACAGTCCGGTGCAGGTGGGCTGCCAGAGCGTGTACCGGGATGACACGGCGGTGGGCGGCAATTTCGGCGCTTTTACAGCCAACCGCACCGCAAATTCCATGAAGGCGGCGGGCTGCACCACCACCATCATCGGTCACTGCGAGGAACGCCGGGACAAGGCCGGAGTGCTGGCGGAAGCCGGGGTTACGGACACCGCCGCGGTCAACCGGCTGCTGAATAAGGAGATCAAGGCCGCCGTGGCTGCGGGGCTCTCCGTGCTTTACTGCATCGGGGAATCCGCCGAAGAGCAGGAGCGGTGGCAGGAAGTATTAAAGGAGCAGCTTGATACGGGCCTTGCGGGTGTGGACAAGAGCAAAGTCACCATTGCCTATGAGCCCATTTGGGCCATCGGGCCGGGGAAAATTCCGCCGGACGCGGCCTATATCACAAAGATCGGAACCTTTGTGAAGGAAGCGACCGGGGGAATGGATGTGGTCTACGGCGGCGGCTTAAAGGTTGACAATGCCGAAATGCTCGCCTCCATCCCGGTGATGGACGGCGGCCTGATCGCGCTGAC
>DWWT01000022.1 GCA_019119575.1 Candidatus Enterocloster excrementipullorum | reverse complement strand
GGATTGGCAGCCAGTATCTGCGCCGCAGCCTCCGGCTGGCGGTGTATCTGTCCCAGCTCAATACCGAAGACCACTCGGATTCTCCCCTCCCACCGGCTGCGGCAGTCCAAAATCTTCTCCCGGGTGAGCGCTAAATATTCTTTGCGAATGGAACCCCTGGGCGTCACCCCTTCAATCAGCTCATAGTGGTCGGTTAAAGCCACTTCCTCCAACCCTAAGCGGAACGCCTGTTTTCAGATACCGTCGAGAGACGCCGTGCTGTCCGGGGATAATTCACTGTGGATATGATAATCTTGCTTTAACATGCCGCAATTTCCTCCTGCCGTATTCTGTCTCTAACTTACCACATCCGGACAGGATTTTCTTTTTTGCTATGTTGTTACTTTTTTGCGTGCTGTTGCTCCGGAGCGTGTTTGAAATTGCTTTCGGCTCCAAGATGCCGCGAGGCGGGGCGTGCCGATGGCGGGAATGAATTTTCAAACACGCGCTTTCCCTCCTACCGCACAAAAATCTCGCGGCCCTCCACATATTTTGCCCTGAGATGCTCCGGCCCGGACAGATAGATCAGCCGTTCCAGCCGTTCCTCCACAGAGAGGCCGCCTGGCCGGGCAAGATTCCTGTCATCCGCCACAATCACATCAAAAGCGTATCCGGCTTCCAGGCTTCCCACCTTTCCGAAGAATGCGCCTCCTCCTTTCGTTCCCAGAAAGAACGCCTCCGCGGATGTCAGCGGCCGCCCCGCCCCCCGCACCAGCTTAAAGCGCAGCTTTGATACCTGGACGGCATCCGCCATGGCCCGGAAAACAGACTCCCCGCATCCGGCCGCCACATCCGTGCCGAGCCCGACCCGAATGCCTGCATCCAGATATTCCCGCACCGGAGCGATTCCGGAGCACAGATTTGTGTTGGACTGAGGGCAGTGCGCCACAAAGACGCCCCGCGCCTTTAAGAGAGCGGCTTCCTCCTCGGCAGGCCAGACGCAGTGCGCCATGACGGTCTGCGGTCCCGCCCCCGGGGCGCTCTCCCCAAACATCCCAAATCGGTCGTATGCCTCCCCGTAGCACCCGGCCCAGGGACACAGCTCTTTGACCCAGGCTGCCTCGTCCTCATTCTCCGACAAATGGGACTGAACCGGCAGACCTGTCTCCCGCTGTATCTCTCCCAGTCCCCGCATCACCGCATCCGAGCAGGCCGGGATGAACCGGGGCGTGAGAATGGGGTCTGTCCGCTCATACCGCCCCTTTATCTCACGAATCCACCGCCTTGTCTCCGCCAAGGACTCCTCTCCTTCTTCGCGAAGCCCCTCCGGGCAGTTTCGGTCCATATTTACTTTTCCCACCATTGTTTTCAGGCCAGTGCCTTCCATAAGATCCATGAGAAGTTCGGTGGCTTCCCGGTGCCTGGTGGCAAAGATGCAGGCCCGGGTGGTAGCGCTGGCCCTCATATTTTCCGCGAAAATCCCATACGCCTCCGCCGCATACTCCAAGTCCTTATACCGCGCCTCCTCGGGGAATGCCCGCTCATTCAGCCACTCCAAGAGTTCCCGGTCCATGCCGGTGCCTCGGAAGGCGTACTGAGGCGCGTGTATATGCAGATCCACCAGCCCCGGAAGAATCAGGCAGTCCCCCCAGTCCTGGATGGGATAGTCCGCGAACCGCTCCGGAAGTTCTTCAAACATCCCGGCGGATGTTCCCCCCTCACAGACAAGATAGCCATGGGGAATACACTCCAAGCGGTCCTTTGTCCGGCTGGTGCACAGATTTCCCCGCAGTACAAAATTTTTCATACGCATCTCCTTTCTCCGACCCGGCTGGCCGGTGCCTTTCCCCTGAAAATCCCGCCGCCGAAAGGCAGCATGCAGGTTTTCACAGCAGTTTGCAAACAAAAAACTACCGCAGCCGCCATGTGCTTCCTCCGGGCCGCAGCCGGTTTCCGGATACGAAGCTTATAGTCAACTATTACGGTAGTTGGTAGATACGCGCAACCCATCTTGCGCTTATATAAGCTGTTTTTATTTGTAGGTTTTATTTTCTTTCGGGCGAGTCCTCTGCCTTCCCGCGCTCTCCTTTACTCAGCAAAATAGCTTTGGTAGAGTGAGAAAAAGTTGTCCGTGGTACATCCTTCTCCCAGTGAAAAATCTACGGACTCCCACGTATCCGCCGCCAGCACCACCACGTGCTCCGCGGCATATGGCTCATAAATTCCGCTAAACGCCTCGCTCTTCTTCTCCTGAGCCAGCCGCTCCTTCCTGACCGCAGTAGCCTCCTGGTCGTAGGCATTGACGCATTTCAAAATATAATATCCCCCATCCTGCTCCACAATACCGCTCACCGCATCCTGTTCCAGGGCAAAAGCCGCCTCTCCCAGGGCGTCCATTTCCTCTGACCATTCCATGGAGCGCGCGAGCTGGCTGTCCGTGGAATAGCGGGCTCCCAGCGACGCAAAGTCCGCCCCCTCTTCCTGCGCCAGCGTCAGAACCTCTTCCGCTTCCTCCCGCGTGTCCAGGCGGATCTGCTGGATCTCAATCACCTTGGCCTCCGCATCGCTGACCTCCAGATTCTGCCCCTGGGTCATCTCCTCCACCATCTTATCCGCCCGGTAATACATGCAGTACAGATCATACACCTCGTCTTGCGCAACACCCATGTAATCCAGATCTTCCTGCGTGAGCCCGGCATAATACTCCTGGGATAAAGACTTTAATGAGTCCTCCTCCTGGCTGGTCAGCTCCACCCCCTGCTCCTGCGCCATCTGATCCACAGTGGCCAGCTCCACAAGGAAGCGGCCCATCTGATCCTTCAGAACCTCCTCAAAGGTGTTCCCTTCCGGATCCGCTTCCACCTGCCAGAGCTGGCTTGTATAGATATTTTGATACCGGTTGCGCTCCGTGGCCGCAATCACCATGATCTGGCCCTGCGTATAGTCTGCCTCTGCGGCTCTTTCCCCTTCCATGGACGCCTCCCTCGGGCCGCATCCCGCCAGAAGAAAAAGAGCCAGGCCGGCGGCGCATGCTGCTCTTCGTCCTGCTCTCAACGCTCAAACTCCTTTCCAAGAAGCTGCTTTAGGGCATGGCAGAGACGGCCCAAAGGCAGCCCCACCACATTTCCATAATCTCCTTCAATCCCCTGTATATACGCGGCAAACCGTCCCTGGATGCCGTATCCTCCCGCTTTATCCAACGGCTCCTTGCTGTACGCATACTCACGGATCTCATCCTCGTCCATGGGATATACATGAACCTCGGTCTTCTCGGCGAAAACGCATGTTTCCCGCCTTCCATCCTCCCGGCAAAGAATCAGGGCCACCCCGGTATACACCTGATGGCTTCTCCCTGAAAGCTTTTCTATCATCCGCACAGCCCGCTCCGGCGTCCCTGGCTTTCCCAGAATTTCTCCGTCTATGGATACCACCGTGTCCGCCCCGATTACCAGGGTGTCCTTCCCGCAGCCGGCAGCCACATCCAGCGCTTTGCGCTCTGCAAGCTCCATAACGAGACACTCCGGCCGGGTCTCCCGCGTATTCTCCTCGGCATTGCTCGGCAGGACTTCCGGGAAAATTCCGATCTGGGCCAGGAGCTCCTTCCTCCTGGGAGAGCCGGAGGCCAGGACAACCCGGCGGTCTTTTAAATATTCTGATAAACGCATCGTGCCTTCCTCTCCGCTGTGCGCTGACGGGAAGCCTGCAAGCTTATCCCCTTGTCAGTGTATCTCCGAACAGCAGCGCCATTAATAATGAGAATCAATCATCATCGCCAGGCCGATTCCGAGGACCGCGCCGGCAAAAACCTGCAGGGGCGTGTGCCCCACGTATTCTTTGAGCTTTTCCTGAAGGACCTCCGCATTGAGCTTCAGGGGATTTTCCATAAGAATGGAGTTGAGAAGCTTAGCCTGCTTGCCTGTCTCCCGGCGCACGCCGATGGCGTCATACATGACAATCATGGAGAGGACAAAGGACACGGCAAATTCAAAGGATCCCGCCCCATATTTCATAAAAGCTGCCGCTGTCAGCCCACAGACCGTAGCCGAATGGGAGCTCGGCATGCCTCCGGATCCCACCAAACGCTCCGCGTTAAAATTTTTGTTCAATGCAAAATCGATCAGCGTCTTTAGGAACTGAGCGACCACCCAGCCCACCACGGCGCTGATCAAAAGCTGATTTCCCAGCAAATCATTCCATACGTTCATATGTGTACCCTTCCATGCCCCCTTATCAACTGTGGTAACTGTAAAAAAACGGCAGATGCAGCCCAATGCCCTGCACTGTCTCCTCCAGGCTGCAGACCTTATCCGCCCACACGATCGCGAACCCTGCCCTGGTAACCGGCGGAATCAAGGTGAGAGGCCACATGTGGCGGAGGATGATATTCCTCTCCTCCCAGTTCAGGTCAAAATACATCCCGGCGTTTGCCAGCGCAGTTTTAGGATGAGTCAGGCCGTGAAGGTGCTTCCCCGTATCCCTGGCATGGGTATGCCAGTCGTATAAAAACAAATCATGGAGAAGCCCCGCTCTTGCGGCGCTCCTCCAGTTTCCTCCAATTGCCCTGCATATCTTATATCCCAGGTAAGAGACCCGGATACAATGATCCCTGCAGGTAGTGGTTCCGTGCTGTATATACTGATCCATAGACTCAAATACAGGATGCTTTCGGATGTCTTCCGTGCAGGCCATATATTCTGAGTCCATCTCGCAGCCGGCCATTTCCCCCATTGATGTCACGCCTTTCTGTCTGATCATTATCCGATATGCCGAGACATTTGTCAATATCCAATCAGCCAGTCATAAAGTTCCTGGTACTTCGCCGCGGAAGCCCCCCAAGAGAAATCTTTGGCCATGCCGCGGTCAATGATCTTATTCCACTCCCTGCGCCGGCTGTAGTACACGTACTTGGCATACCGCACGCTTCCCAGCATCTCGTGGGCATTGTAGTTTGCAAAGGAAAAACCAGTACCTGTACTCTCATATTCATTGTAAGGCTCCACCGTATCTTTCAGGCCGCCGGTCTCCCGCACAATGGGCACTGTGCCGTAGCGCAGGGCCATGAGCTGGCTCAGGCCGCAGGGCTCAAAGAGGGACGGCATAAGGAACGCGTCACAGCCCGCATATATCTTGTGGGACATGGGCTCCGAGTAATAAATCTGGGCGGAAACCCTGTCGTGATACTTCCAGTCATAGTGGCGGAACATATTCTCATAGCGCTCGTCTCCGGTTCCCAGAACCACAAGCTGCATATCATCGCTGCACAGCTCATCCATCACGCCCTGGATCAGATCCAACCCCTTCTGATCCGTCAGACGGGACACAATGCCCACCATAAACTTCTTTTCATCCACAGGAAGACCCAGCTCCTGCTGAAGCGCCTTCTTGTTCTTTGCCTTTTCCTTGCGGAAATTCCTGGCGTTGTACTTCTGGGCAATAAACGGGTCGGTCTCCGGGTTGAACTCATCGTAGTCAATGCCGTTGACAATTCCCCGCAGGCTGTTTGCCCGCGCGCGCATCAGGCCGTCAAGTCCCTCGCCGTAGAACGGAAGCTTGATCTCCTCCGCATACGTATTGCTCACCGTGGTGATGGCATCCGCATATACGATGCCTCCCTTTAAGAGGTTGCCGTCCTTGTAGGCTTCCAGCTTATCCGGCGTGAAATAATAGCTGGGCAGTTCCGTAAACCGCTGAATGGTCTTCACATCCCACACACCCTGGAACTTCAGGTTGTGGATCGTGATCACAGACTTCATATTGCGGTAGAATTCACCCTCGTGAAATTTATCCTTCAGCAGAACAGGAACCAGACCGGTCTGCCAGTCATGGCAGTGCACAAGCTCCGGCTGGAATCCGATTACGGGAAGAGATGACAGAGCCGCCCGGCAGAAGAAGCAGAACTTCTCCAGATCCCAGTACCAGTCACCGTAGGGCTTGGCGCCGCAGAAATAGCTCTCATTATCAATGAAATAAAAGGTAATCCCCTCATGGACATACTGGAGAATGCCCACATACCGGCTCTGTCCCAGATAATCCATATAAAAATGGTTCACATACTGCATCTTGTCCCGCCATTCCTGCTTGATGCACAGGTACTTGGGGATCATAACCCTCACATCGTAATACTCCTTGTTGAAGCACTTGGGCAGGGAGCCCACAACGTCTGCCAAACCTCCTGTCTTAATGAACGGTACTGCCTCAGATGCCATAAATAATATTCTCTTCATCCAAACCTCCCTCTCCTGAAAAACAGGCGGCTTTTCGCCCTTATTCCTAATGCAGCAGTTCCGTACGGCTGCATTTTTCTATAGTATACCGTATTTTCCCGGATTTAGGAAGGTGTTTCTTGCGTATTTTTCGTTTTCTGATTACCGTGCGGCCGCGCGGATCCATAACCGCCGCACGGTCCGCGTCTCAAAATCTCTTGTATTCCAGGAGAATCTTGTCAGCAATCAGCGCGATAAACTCGGAATTGGTGGGCTTCCCCTTCGCGGTGCTCACTGTGTACCCAAATACCTCGTCAATCGTCTCCATCTTTCCTCTTCCCCAGGCCACTTCTATGGCGTGGCGGATGGCCCGCTCCACACGGCTGGCCGTAGTCTGATTTCTTTTGGCAATTGCCGGATACAGGATTTTCGTCACGGATCCCATCATCTCCTGATCCTCCACAGACAGGGCAATGGCATCCCGCAGATACTGGTATCCCTTGATATGGGCCGGTATGCCCAGCTCGTGTAGCATTTTGGTGATATCTGTCTCCAAATGCTCCTTCATGTATTCCTCTTTAGAAATGCGCGCTTCCTCCGCTGCTCCTGTCTGGGACTTCATCACGCGGCCCGCCAGCGGCTTTACCGGAAGACGTCCCACGTGCTTGATTTTATTCATCAGTATCTCTTTATCAAAAGGCTTCATCAGATAATAATTGGCTCCCGCCTGAAAAGCCTCCTCTGTCATCTGTTCCCCTCCTACGGCGCTCAAGAAAATAAACGCCGGGTTCTTTGGCATGCTCTTTCTGCTTTTTACCTTTTCCACAACGGATATGCCGTCCATCTTCGGCATAATCAGATCCAACAACACGATATCCGGCGTCGTGTCCTCGATCATATCGACAGCATCTTCGCCATTATCTGCTTTGCCAATCACGGATAACCCTTCTTCTCCGTTGATCATTTCATCCAGCGTATTCAGAATCAATGGATTGTCGTCAACAATCGCAACACTCAGCTTTTCCACTTTCCATACCTCCTAAAAGTTAACGTATACCCGAAAGGGCATACCGCAATCCAGGCCCTTCGGGCGGGCGCTCTTCGCGCGATAAAGTATGTGTTTTGATCCGGCCGGTGATACGGCTGACCCGGTTCGACGGGAACAACCGCTTTTATATTATATATATTTCCATCTTCTTCCTGCAATCCTTCATGGTCGCAATTTTAGACAAAGGTCGGACTTCTTCCGCCATTTTCCCCCAAAATATGGAATAAAATGTCGGATTTTTGGCTTTTTACACCTATATATTGAGTAATATGTCTGCTGACTTATGTGTTAGGAAAAAGAAAACACTCTTGTTCGATGGTCTTTTTTTCCTCCAGGATCCTCCGTATGAGCGGATTCAGCAGAGGTTCTTCCAGGGACTTCAGCTTTTCCCAGGCGGACGGCTCCATATCCTGGGCAAATGGCAAATATGCCTCATACGTCTGCACATCCATCTGCCACGGCTTAAGCTCGGGGAAAATTTGGGTGCGGATATATTTAAAAATACGAATCCCGCCGTAATCCAAATCCCCCGTATGATAATACGCAGCATCCGAAACCGCGTGGAGCAGGCGCAGAAGAAACTGCCGCTCCCTGGGAGAAAAGAACCCATGGCTGAAGATAAGCAGGTTTCCTTCCTCATAAGGCATTGCCATGAAATTTGCCTTGTTTTCCACCGTAATAATACGTTTAAAGCACTGCGGCGGAATCGATGCATGACGCAGCATCTCCCCATTTAAAACCGCGCCGTAGCGAAAACCGGACAGATCCATCTCCCTTCCATCCACACAGATCCGCAAATTTCCCTTGACCGTAAGTTCCTGAGAATACTGTTCCAAATATACCTGGGATAAAACTGCGTCTTCCTCCATCGCTTCGTCCGCCATTGGGTGATAGCGAAGAAGTATCCTCACTACATCTTCCTTCAGTTCCCGTTCAAAAATTTTTGATCCCCCCAGACAGGCGGCGCTGAAAATGCGGACGTATACAGGCTCCTTCAGCTTTTCAACTGCGTTCAGGCAGGGAAACAGCTGCTTCCACTTTTTCACGGTTCTTCCCAAAGGATTGCCTCTCTCCACCTCCTGCAGCACGTCCTGGTAGTACCGCTGCAGCCAGGGTGTTTCTGCGTCTGCCGCAAAAGAGGCAAGTTCCTGCAAATCCTCCGCAATTGCCTTTGTCTTTGGTTTTCTTCCGGTCAAGCGATAATAGTCCGGCAGGCGTTCCAGACGATAGTACACCCGCTCCACATCCGACCGGTAAGAAAGCCATTTTATCCGCACAAGCCCCATCTTCTCCAGCTCCAAGGCCTCTTCAATCAGCTCCCGCCGGCCGCATCGGTCATAGTCCTCCTGCTGGACCACGTAGCTTTTATTTCCCTCCTGGTTCTCTCTCCACCCGTTTCTGCTTCTCTCACACTTATCCAAAATCCGCCCCAAAAGATAATAGCACTTCATTCTCCCTCCGCCGCCAGCTCCCCAAACTCCTTCTTCTCAAATTCCTCGATGGAAATGGACTTCTTGTTCGGGTTGGCAAACACGAAAATCTTGTCCACTGTCTCCAGGTAATTCTGAATTTTGTCATTGGTGGCGCTGATAATTGCCTGGAATCCCAGCCCCCGAATGAGCTTGATGCAGCTTGCCACCTTCTCCGCATCCATCTTGGAAAACGCCTCGTCCAGAACAACCAGGCGGATGGTGGGATTTCTCCTGAGCCCGGGCTTTGCATCGATCCGGTAGGCCTGGGCAAAACTGGCCAGAAGAGCCACATACAGAGGATTCTGTCCCTCCCCTCCGGAATTTTTCTTGATCATCCGGCTCAGGCGGATTTTGATCGTCTCATCCTCGCTGTCAATGATCTGCTGCATATCGAAGGAGAGGTACGTCCGGTAATCCGCGTATTTTTCCATGTTGCGCCGGGCCTGCTCCAGCTCCTGGGCCGTGGCATTTTCCGGCGGGATAAAAATATTGATCAGGTCGTTGATCATGGGGCCGTACTGGTTTTCATGGGCCATGGTGAAGAGGTTGAGCTGGTTGTCCATGCCGATGTCGATATCCGATGGGTTGATCTCCAGAGACTCATCCATAAACATGTCGTAATACTGGCCGTCCGCCCCCTTATTTTTCCCAATGTAAAACTGGTACCGGTCTTTTCCGAAATCCAGCCGGCTGATGATCCGGTTCAGCTCATCCTTCCGGATCAGGGCCTCCTTGATGGCGCTGCGGATTTTATACATAAAATCGTCCTTAAAATGCTCCACCGCAATCCGCGCCTGCACGGCTGCCCGGGCCCGGAAGTCTTCCAGGCGGTCATCGTTTAACAGGGAAAGGAGTTCCTCATACTCCCTGTTGTCCTCCGCAGTGGGAGAAAAACCGCGGTTCTGGTATTCCCGCAGATATTCCATCCGAAGGTTTAAAAGCGTTTCGTACTCCTTCTGGCGCTGCGCCCCGGCTTTCTCCCGGCTGGCCTGGCAGTCCTCCTTTAGCTGATCATACCGGCGGGAAGCATTTTCCTCCAGAAATACCGCAAAGGAGCCTTCCAGATCCTCCCGTTTTACGAGCGCCCGTTCCTTTTGCGCGAGCTCCCCGCCCAGTGCCAGAAGGCGTTTGTTTTCTTCCTCCTTCTCCCTGGCAAGGCTGTATTCCCTCTGCTCCGTCTCCCGGAGCACCTCCCTGCGGCGGTCCAAAAGCCCAAGGAGAGCCTGACGTTCCTGTTCCCACTGCTCCACATTCTTCCTGCGGAGCGCTTCCAGCTGCGCCTCCAGCGCCTCCTTCTCCCGGCACTTTTCCCCGCAGGACTCCATATCCAGCTTCCACTCCCCGTAAACCGCGGCGTCCTGGCTCAGATGCTCCAGCGCAAGCACCCGATCCCCCTCTTTTATGAGAGCCTGGAGGGGCTCCGCCTTTTTGTCGAACTCCGCTATCGTCTTTTCCAAAAGCCGGATTCTCCGGCGCACGCTGCTCTTTCCGATATAGGCGGAGGTGGTGTAGTGAACCGGATTGATGCGCTGCAGACGGTAGCTGTGATAGAGCATGCAGTCCCGTGTGATTCCGATGCGCTGCAGGCGCAGCTCGTCCAGGTTTTCACACTTGATTACCTTTCCCAGAAGGAAGTCTATGTAAGCCCGGACGTAATCCCGCCCGGCCTTCACTTCCTCCGAGAGCGCCCCCGCAAGCACCGGGTGGCTGTCTTTTAAGATCCGTTCCGTATCCAGAACCGCAGCCCGCCAGAACTTTTTTCCATCCAGCTTTTCGTAAACTTTCATGGCTTCCCGGGCATAGCGGGGCTCCACTACCAGGGCCAGCTTATTGCTTCCCATATAGCCTTCCACGGCGTCTCTCCAGCTCTCATCCCGTATCTCCAGAAGATCCGCCAGAATGTCCACTTGGACGCTTCTGCCTGTCTCCAGAAACAGGCCTCTCTGGATCAGGTCTCTTGCCTCTTCCAGCTCCTTCGGGTATGCCTTTCCGCCGCCCTTCAGCTGACGAAGCTCCGCCTCCGCCTGTTCCCGGTTCCGCCTGATCTCCCGCAGGGATGCCTGGGTTTCCTGCTGCTGCTTTGACACGTCCTTTCGTATCTCCAAAAGATCGCCCTTCAGCCGCTCGAGCGCCTCCGGGCAGATGCTCTTCTCCCGAAAGGCCTCAATATCCCAGAGGGTCTGGTTTGACACGCAGTCCTCTTCTTCCCAGGCCGCCAGGCCCTCCGCTGTCTTCTCCCATCTTCCCCGGCTGGCCGCAAGCCGCTCAATCAGAGCGTTTACCGCTGCAAGCTGCTCCTTTTTCTCCTGATATCCCGTACCCGCAATCTGGCCGAGAAGCGCCTCGCTGCGCTGGGTAAGCTGTGCAATCTCCTGATTCAAAGAGGTTTTCTGCTCTTCATTTGCCGCCTGGTTCTCTGTGAGCGCCTGGATCTTATGGCCGCTCTCCGAGACAGCCTGGCGAAGGGAAAGGATTTCCAGCTTATCCCCGTAATAGGAATATGTCTCTTCCTCCTTCCGGCACGCCTCCACGGCCCCATACTGGCCGCATATATCCTTTAACCGTCCGATTTCCCGGCATGTGTCCTCAATCTTTCTCTGCATGCGCCCGTATTCCATGACGCTGGCCTGCATCTCTTCGATATGGATGTCCTGTTCCGTGCAGATATATTCCTTAACAAATTCTTCCAGCTTAATGTTCATCCGGAAGGGAATCGCGCGCCGGAAAAGAAGCGGAAATTTTTCCGCATCCAGGCCCCCCAGATAGCAGTCGTAGAGAAGCTTCCGAAACCGTTCATTGTGGGAGCCAAAATAGCAGGTTTCCTTTGTAAAATGTTCCAGAAGCCAGGCCTTCACCTCTTCTGTGGACATGGTCCGCCCGGCCTGCGCGAGGCGGTAGGCATGATCCGGCATCGGCCCCTTATGCCAGAAAAACATCCGCGTGATCTCATTCGTGGCTGTCTCCACATCGAAGACCACGCCCACGCACTGGCGTTCTCCTGTATCTGTCCGCGTAAGCTCCAGCACAATGGTGCTGGAAAAATTCTGGTTGCGCAGATAGGAGAATTTCTCATCCTCCCCGATATTCACCATTCCCCGGAGATACTCAATCAGGCTTCTGTCCGAGTCATCCGCCGCCGCCTTATTGAAAAATCCCCTTCCGTCCGTGTTTGCGTACAGCACAATCTGCATGGCGTCAATGACCGTGGATTTCCCGCTCCCGGAGTGGCCGGTAAAGAAATTGACCCCCTCATGAAAGGTCAGGACCCTGTGCCGGATATAGTGCCAGTTATTTAAGCAGATCCTTGAGAGCGCCTCAAAGCCCTGATTCGCCAGGTTCATTTGATTCATCTGATTCCTCATCCTCCGTGTCTCCTTCGCTGTATGTACCGATCAGCTCCCTCGCGTCATCTCCCATCAAAACCACCTGGATGGCCGGATAGATCACCATCTGCACCGGCCCCTCTATGCCGTCCAGGGAATCCAGGGGTTCAATCATCTGGTAGCGCTTCAGCAGGCTCAGGCTCCTGCGGATCTCCGTGGGAGACGGCTGCTTTTTTAACAGGCGGTACACCGCCAGCTTCTCGTGGACAGCTCCCAGGGATGTAACCGCATTTACGGAATTGGACGCCGTCATCATCTGCTCATCGTAGATCAGTTTCAGCACCAAAATATAAAGAGTAGCCAATTTTGGAAGCTTTTCCCCAACCACCTGCTCTCCCCGTATATAAATAACGCCCACCGAGCTGTTTTCTATCACATCAATTCCCATGACGGCAAAATATGCCCGGATAAATTCCAGATGGCCTGTGCACTGGTAGTATTCCTGGTTCAGGCGGTAGCGCCCGGTCTTTTTATCGTATTTCTTTTCCAGAAGGAAGGTCTGGCGGTACAGGGTCTGAATGGATTCCCTAACCTTTTCCTGCTCTTCCTGGGAAAGCTGCTCGTAATAATCGATCATTCCTTATCCTCTTTCTCCTGTATTCCCTTCCGCTTCGAACGGAGTTCAAACGTCAGGCGGGGATAGCGGTAGCTTCCGTTGTCGATCTCCCCGTCCTCCCGCACCGTCACCCGGTAGGGGCTGTCCTTGCGCATGGCATCGTCATAGGCCAGGATCAGCTTTTCAAAGTCCTCATCCCCCTGTACCGTATCCTCCGCTGCCTCCAGGCGTCCCTCCTTCATCCGCTCCAGGATAAAGTCCTCGATCTCCTTGCGGCTGTAGCGGTTCTTGATTTTATTCATCCGGAGGATGTCCTCGCGGGAGAGCTCTTCCTGCTCTTCCTCCCGCGCCATGCCCCGGACAAAATCCTCCCGCGGTCGCCGTCTCCTGTACAGGGAGCGGTCAGAGATAACGGTAAATTGGGATACATTGAGCCGCTTGGCCACCTGTGCCAGATCCTCATCCAGCACGCCCTTCTCTTCCGCCTCGGACAGATGGCTCAAAATCCGGATTACCAGGCCCTTCATGCTGTCCTCCCGGTTTAACAGGTAATGGATCCGCGTCACCGTGGCCCGGATATACCGGGTGTGCTCCTTGTCCAGATTGGCGATGCGGTGCTCTATATCGTCAAATCCTCTTTCAATCAGATCCAGCTGCTCTTCAATATCCTCCGCCGTCACTTCAATTCCCCTGAGGCGCCTGTTTTTCCGGCAGACTTCCTCCAGCCAGGCCTCATCCCGGCGCATCTGGGCAATCCAGCGCTTAATATCCGTTTTATACAGATAAAAATTGTCCGATGTCTTTAAAATGTGGTACTTTTTCTGGACGATCTCTTCCACATACCCCCGCAGGTGTTCCTCCAGCACATCCCCGTATCTCTGCTTGTCCAACAGCTCACCGAAAAAGCGGTCCATGTTGTGGAGCATGTCCTGGAGCGTCTTATTTAGCCGCCGGGTATTCACCACAGCGGTTTTCAGCAGGGACAGATTGGCCCTCGGGTCATTGAGAAAGGCAAATACCAGTCCATAAATGTTCTGGATATACACCTGGGTCTCATCCTCATCTTCCCCAGCCAGGCGGGCAAAGGCATCCACAAATACCGCCGCGTAGTCCGGGATCACGATGTTGACGGTCATCTCCATATAATCATTGACCTTCCGCAGCCAGCCGGTGCGCAGAAGCCAGTTTAAAATGCGGATGGACTGGGGCTCCAGGAGGTCAAAATCATCCTCCCACTCATCCTGGGTGAGCTCCACGTTTCTTCTGGCAAAATAATCGCTCAGGGTGCGGATGCACACCTCGCGGCTCAGATAATAATTGCTGTACTGGTATTCCTCATTGATCTGCAGAAGCGCTTCTATGTAAATCTGCCGGTTTCCTGACCGGAAAAGACCCCAGAACGTGTCTGGGATCTCTGCAAACTGGTTTGTCAAATTGATTCCTCCGTCACAATTCCCTTCTCGACCATGAACACCGGCCGATAGGACCGCTTGGCCTTGCGGAGGCCTTCCGCCCCGGTGTCTTCCTCCCGGTTGATGTAGGGAAAATCCATGCATGCATGGGATACGAACTGTTGGTTAATCACGGCATACGCCTCGGGCACTCTGGAGAGCGCCTTCTCAATGTGAACCACGAAGGTGTCCGCGCAGAGCGGTTCCCCGATGGTGAAAGCCACCACCTCACCGTCCACACGCAGGACGCCGCCTGTAAGCTCCAGCTCTTCAAACAGGCGAAGGGAGTTCATGGTCACGCAGATCTCCGCGCTCTTTTCCTCATCCTCCTCGCAGCCGTTTTCCCGCCTCCATACAAGGGCTGCCTGAAAACATTCCTCCAGGTTGTCCTTTGTCATGGGCTCATAGCTCCAGCGGCCTTCGTATGTGGTTTTAAACCGGTTCACATGATTCTTTTTCGAGTGGAGCTTCTTTCCGGAAAGGGAGGCCAGCTTCTCCGACTCATATACATAATCCGCAATATCCTCATTGTATGCAATTGTGAATCTCCCCGGATACCACTGCTCCAGCTGCTCAAAGTTTTCCCTGGTCACGCTGTAGAGGCGAAACGGACATCCCTTCTCCCTGCTGTACCGCATAAGTGCCTCCAGGGCGCGCTTCACGTTCTCCGGCTCGCCCGCCGGGTAAGCAAATGCCAGACCGTTTTCCCCCTCACTTTTAAACACCAGAGCGGACTCCACCACCCCGAACGTCACCGGGTAGTGCCTGGACCACAGGTACACATTTACAAATGTCCTCTCACAGCTCCGGCTGGGATAGCGCCGGAAATAGCCGGAGATCAGCTCCCTGTGCTCCAGCTCCACTTTCTTAAACGCAATTTCTGTCATGGTTCTCCTCACTCATTTGTTCATTTTTCGGTCCTGGTTTTCTTTTCCATTATACCGGCAAACCTGCCAAATTTCAATATTGCCCGCAATCTAGACACCCGAATGAAGGCGTGATAAAATAGAGGCAGCCAGCAAAAATAAAGGAGGGTTACGCAGATGAAACATTTATTTCGAACAGCAGCCGTCACCGCCGCACTGTGCGCGGCCATGAGCATGACTGCTTTTGCAGGGCAGTGGCAGCAGGACGGCACAGGTTACTGGTGGCAGAACGATGATGGAAGCTATCCCACAAACACCTGGAGATGGCTTGACGGAAATGGGGACGGTATTTCCGAATGTTACTATTTTGACTCCAGGGGCTATATGGTATTCGACACCATCATCAACGGCAGCCAGATAAATGCAAACGGCGCCTGGGTAGAAAACGGGCAGGTTCAGTCCAGAAAGTCATGGGAAGCCGTAAAGTACAGCGGCGACCCCATGGAAATTCTCCGGACTGTCTCGGACAATGATGATGCGGACCGGGTAGATGCAGATTTTCTCATGACCATGCAGATGGGGGACGGCACCCAGTCCCTGGCCGTAAACATGACCGGAAATATGAAAATGCAGTACGACGGGGGCAGCAATCTTGCGTATACGGTCGATATGAACATGGATATGGGGGCTCTTGGCTCTGCCCGCACAACCGCCTTCTACACGGACGGATGGTATTACTACGACATCAGCGGCCAGAAACTCAAGATGCAGATGGATATAGCCAACGCCCTGGAGAGCGCCGGAAGTACAAATCTTCTGTCCTCCAACGATCTGTCCTATGTGCAGAATGCTTCCATGGTCAGAAACGGAGACAACACAACCATCTACTTCTCAGCCGATGGGAATGCGCTGATGCAGGCCGCAGATGAAATTCTCGGCATGAGCGGCCTTTCCCTGTCCAATCTGGGTGTTTCCATGGGAATCAGCCAGTACAACGGGGAGGTTACCGTCGATGCCGGCGGCAATATCACCCAGGAAAAGGTACTGATGAACATGACCGTAGGGGACGGCACGGAAAATATCGCCATGCAGCTCTACATGGAAATGAACATCAACGCGGTGGGCGACAGCGTTGTGGTGAGTATCCCCTCCACCGAAGGGTATATGGATATGGCCACGTATATGAGCCAGATTGCGGAGCAGGCAGCGTAGGGTTCTTCTGAAGCCGTTCAAAATGCCCGGAATGCAGGGCGCAGCTTTTATGAGGAAGATGTTCCTCAGAGGCTGCGCCCTTTTTGGCGCCTCAGTTCAAAATCATATCTTCAGCCAGTATCCCGTATCCTCTGGCTGCGTCCTGCACAAATACATGGGTCACCGCTCCGACCAGCTTACCATCCTGCAGAATGGGGCTCCCGCTCATCCCCTGGACGATTCCTCCGGTCAGCTCCAAAAGCGCGGGATCCGTCACTTTGATCACCATGCTCTTGTTTTTATGGCTGGCATTGAAATCCACCTTCTGGATTTCAATGGCATAATCCCTTGTCTCCCCGGAGATACTGCTGCGGATATAGGCCGTTCCCTGCTTTACATCCTGGCGCCTGGCCACCTCCACCGGATCTCCCTGTATTTTCTCCATAAACGCTTCATTGACCATCCCGAAGATTCCCTCGCTCGTGTTTTTCTCAATATCCCCCATCTTGGACTGGGGCCCATAGTAGATCACGCCGGACAAAAGACCGGGGCTCCCCACACTCCCCTTTTCTATCCCCATAATCTGCGTTGTGTACAGGGAGCCCTGCCCGGTTTCCACAAGCTCCCCCGTATCGCTGTCGCTGATCCCGTGGCCCAGCGCTCCGAACCGGCCGTTCATGTCCACATACGTAACCGTCCCTATCCCCTGGGTGTCGTCCCTGACCCAGGCACCCAGCTTATAATCCCCCTCTGCGCTCTTCACCGCCTGGAGGCTCACATCAATTGCCTCCCCCTCCCGCCGAACCGTCACCACAGCCTCCTGGCCCTGGGTATCGTTCACAGCCTTGATTAATTCCTCCTTCGAATCCATAGTCTTCCCGTTGAATGCCTCAATGTAATCGCCGGACTTGAGCTTTCCGTAGGCAGGTTCCCGCTCCATTCCGTCTTCCCCTGTGATCCGCCCGGTTCCGATAACCATGATTCCGTCTGACTTCAGATAAATGCCGATGGGATCGCCGCAGGGAACGGCATATCGGGTATCCACCACATCCACCCGGATATCTTTAAGCTTAATCAGTCCGAACAGCTTAAGCCCCACCTGATAGCTTCCCTGTTCCCCGGCAAACATAGAAAACTGCTCGCTTCTGTTTATCGTGATCTGATCCGCGGGGATATTGCTCTCCCCGCCCAGTGAAACCTCTCTGCTCTCACTGAAAATCGTAGCCTTCAGAGGCAGATTAAAATCAAATATCTCCTCCTCATTTTCAAGAATGCTTACCCGGTCCGGCACGGCCCGATCCATATAATACCACAGATACCCCGTGACTCCTAAAACAGACAGCCAAAACAGACGCCACAGCCAGCGGTGCGCTTTTGATTTTCCCCTCATCTCCTGCCTCCTCCTTATCCGTGCATTTAAAAAAGAAGCTTTTTACAGCCTCTTTCTTAGTATTATCACGCAGGAGATTTTCAATCTGTTTTATTTTGTCCGGCTTGCCAATTCCTTCATTTCGCTTGCATTTTTTAAAACCGCATCCGTAATCCTGGCGCCGCCCAAAAGCCTTGCAAGCTCCTCAATGGATGCCTGACGGTCCAGAACGCGTATGGTCGTCGCCGTCTGGCCGTTGCTGGAAGATTTTGCTATTTCAAAATGAACATCCGCCATGGCCGCAATCTGTGGAAGATGGGTGATGCAGATCACCTGGTGGGTTCGGCCGATATACGCCAGCTTTTCCGATACCTTCTGGGCAGTCCGGCCGCTTATCCCTGTGTCGATCTCATCAAAAATCAGGGTGGGAATATCGTCCGTGTCCGCCAGCACAGTCTTGATGGCCAGCATAATCCGTGAGAGCTCTCCGCCGGAAGCCACATCCTTTAACGGGCGCAGGGGCTGTCCCGGGTTCGTGGATATGAGGAACTGGGCCTCATCATATCCTCCCGGCGTAAAATGATCCAGACGTTCAAACGCCATATCAAAGGCCACATCCAGGAAATTCAGATCCTCCAGACCTTTCCGGATCTTTTCCGCCAGCTCCGCCGCCGCCTTTTTCCTTATGGAAGAGAGACGCGCGCATGACGCTTCCAGCCTCTCCCCGCAGGCTGCAAATTCCTTCTCCGCCGCTTCCCGGCAGACGTCGAAATTTTCCAGCTCCGCAAGGCGCGCTTTTTTCTCCTCCAGGCGTCTTACAATCTCCGCAGCATTCCGCCCGTACTTTGCCTGAAGCCCCCGGATCACATCCAGCCTCTCCTCAATCTGATGGAATGCCTCTTCATCAAACTCCAGCGCGTCAAGATACGCGGATATATCCCTGCAGGCATCATTGAGTATTGACTCCCCGTCATACAGCTGATCACAGATTCCCTTTAAATCCCCGTCATACTGTGCGGCCTCCTCCACTGCCCGCACCGCGCCGGAAATTCCCTCCCACTGCAGGGCCTCATGGGCCCGGCCCAGATTTTCCGCGATTCTTCTGCTGTTGGCCAAGCGGCGGTGCCTGGCGGCCAGCTCTTCTTCCTCCCCTTCCCGAAGCGCAGCCTCTTCAATCTCCTGGATCTCAAAGCGCAGGAAATCCGCTTCCCGGATTCTCGCCTCCCGATCCATGGAAAATTCCTTCAGACGGCCGGCAAGGGCGCGATATCTCTGATATTCCTCCGCAATCTGGGATTTTACCGGCTGGGTGAGGGGCCTGACATAGGCATCCAGAATTTCAAGATGCTTGGATTTATGGAGCAGAGACTGATGCTCATGCTGACCGTGAATATCCAGCAGAAGTCCGGTGATTTGGCCTAAGCGGGCCGCTGTCACCGTCTCGTCATTTACCCGGCTGATGCTCCGGGATGGTGTAATTTTCCGCGACACAATCACCAGGCCGTCGGGTGTGGGTTCCATCCCCATCTCCCGCAGGGAACGTTCTTTTTCCTCCCCGGACACGGAAAATACCAGCTCAATATACGCATACTCCGCTCCCTGGCGGATGCTGTCGCGGGAGGTCTTGCCGCCCAGAGCCATCGTCACAGATCCGATGATGATGGATTTGCCCGCGCCCGTCTCGCCGGTCAAAATATTAAGCCCCTCACCGAATTCCACATCTGCCCGCTCTATGAGCGCCAGATTCCTTACGTGCAGTTCCAGCAGCATGATAAACCTCCCCCCTTTATCCTTCCGCCATCTTTTTGAGCTTTTCCATGAGAATAATGGTGTCATCTACGCTTCGAACCGCGCACATAATGGTGTCGTCCCCCGCAATACACCCCACAATCTCATGAAATTGTATTGCATCCAGGGCAGCGGCCACTGCCATGGCCATGCCCGACACAGTCTTGATCACCAAAATATTCTGGGCCATGTCCATAGAGACAAAGCCATCTTTAAAGATACGTATGTATTTGATCGCCGAAGTGCCCTTGGGCGCTTCCAGCACCACGTATCTCTGCTTTCCGTTTTCCGCCTGAACCTTGGTGAGCTTCAGTTCCCGGATATCGCGTGAAACCGTGGCCTGGGTCACATGAAAGCCCGACTCATTCAGCCGCTGCGCCAGCTCCTCCTGGGTTCCGATCTCATATTTTCCAATCAGCTCTACAATCTTGCTGTGGCGCTCTACCTTCATGTTTATATTCCTCCCAAATGGTTGCTGAGATTCTGCATAAAAGAAACCTGCTTTACCTTTATCATAACCGTTTCAAGCTGCGACCGCTCGATGCAGACGCAGTCCCCCTCTTCCAGGTTGACAAAGGTGTCCCCGTCAAAAGACACAACCTGGCCGCTGTTCTCCACCCGAATGCGCACCCGATCCTCCGGCGCCAGCACAAGGCTTCTGGCATTGAGCGAATGGGAACAAATCGGGGTCAGAACCATCATCCGGGCCGCCGGGGATATGACCGGCCCGCCGGCGGAAAGATTGTACGCAGTGGATCCTGTGGGTGTTGACACCAGAACGCCGTCCGCGGAATAGGAATTCAGATACTCGTCGTTCACATACACGCTGTAGCGCAGTACCTTCAGGGGATCCAGCCGGGTGACGGCAATTTCATTCAAAGCGATGTCTTCCAGAAGAAGCTCTTTTCCCCGGAAGGCCTGGCCCTTTAACATCATCCGGCACTCCAGCCTATAATTATCCTCCAGCAGCGCATCCATAGCCGGAGCCATGTCTTCCTGACGACTGACCTGGTTTAAAAATCCCAGATGCCCCCGGTTGACACCCAAAAGCGGAATGCTGCGCCCTGCCAGATCCCTGGCCGCCTGAATCAGAGTGCCGTCCCCTCCGATGGTGATCACGCACTCCGTCTCTTTTGGCACAGGCCCCTGGATGGTACAGCAGGCCCCTCGTCCTTCCAGGTACTCCAAAATCCGGTCTCTGGCCTCCCTGGCATATTTTTTATTGTAATTTGCAATAATGTAAAAGTATTTCATCTTCCGCTCCAGCCCCTCTTTTGGATATAGCAGCCGCTCATCGGTCCAGAGCTTCGTGAGCCTGCTCCACCCGGTCTTTTGCCTGGCAGAGAAGTTCCTCCGGAAGGTCCGCGCCGTCGTCCGCCGCTGTTTCTCCGGCGGCATCCCCGGCATCCTGCTTTTTCAGATGCAGCAGATACTCAATATTCCCCTCCGGTCCC
Organism: Candidatus Enterocloster excrementipullorum; assembly: GCA_019119575.1. GTDB lineage: Bacteria > Bacillota > Clostridia > Lachnospirales > Lachnospiraceae > Enterocloster > Enterocloster excrementipullorum. The sequence continues at coordinate 26,650 of DWWT01000022.1, read as the reverse complement.
TTGATAGGCGAAAATTCCAGGTGCAGAATTTCAAAGTCCAGGGACAGCGCAAACCTCATAACCTTTTCAATCACTTCCAGGTGGACCGCTTTATCCCGAACCACCCCCTTCTTTCCCACCTTTTCCCTTCCGGCCTCAAACTGCGGCTTGATCAGGCATACGATCTGCCCCTCCGGCGCCAGCAGCGCCTTCACCGGGCCCAGAACCTTTGTCAGCGAGATAAAGGAAACATCAATGCTCACGAAGGATGGCGGCTCTCCGATATCCGCCGGTGTGAGATAGCGGATATTCGTCCGTTCCATGCAGACCACCCGCTCATCCTGGCGGAGCTTCCAGTCAAGCTGCCCATGGCCTACGTCCACCGCATAGACCTTTATCGCCCCATTCTGGAGCATGCAGTCCGTAAATCCGCCTGTGGAGGCTCCCACATCCATGCAGATCCGGCCTTTCAGATCCAAGTCAAAATGGCTCACTGCCTTTTCAAGCTTTAAGCCGCCCCGGCTCACATAGGGAAGCGTATTTCCCCGCACCTCTATGGCCGCCGTATCCTCAAAGGTGGTCCCAGCCTTGTCTTCTTTCTGGCCATTTACATAAACCACCCCGGCCATGATCAGGGCCTTGGCTTTCTCCCGGGAGGCTGCCAGATTTCTCTTCGTCAAAAGCACGTCCAGGCGCTCTTTCATATTTCAATCCACCCTCCCTCTTTCATCGTCCGTATAATCGAATCGCTGTCAATGCCCAGTCCTTCCCGCAGAACAGAGACATTTCCGTGCTCCACATAGGCATCGGGAAGGGCAATATTGAGCACCCGCACCTGGGGATAATGCTCGTGAATATATGCGGTCACCGCAAGGCCGTATCCTCCCTGCAGGACATTCTCCTCCATGGTCACAATCAGGCTGTGCCTCTTTGCCAGCCGGTCCACCAGTTCCTCGTCAAAGGGCTTTACAAACCGCCCGTTTGCGAGGCTGCAGGAGAGTCCCTGGCTTTTAAGTTTTTCCCGCACATGCTCCCCTGTGCTCACCATGCTGCCCACAGCCAGAAGGGCAATGCCGGACTCCTCAAAGAGCATCTCTCCCTTCCCGTAGGCAATAGGCATGGCAAACTCTTTTAATCCCCGGTAAGCGGTACCGCGGGGATAACGGATAGCCAACGGCCTGTCATACTCCATAGCAAAATCCAGCATAGCCCGCAGCTCCCACAGATTTTTCGGAGCCATCACGCTCATATTGGGAATGGATGTGAGATAGGAATAATCAAAAATCCCCTGATGGGTCTCCCCGTCGCTCCCCACAAGCCCCGCGCGGTCCACAGCAAAGACCACCGGAAGATTCTGAATGCAGACATCATGAAGGATCTGGTCATAGGCCCGCTGGAGAAAGGAGGAGTACACAGCCACCACCGGCTTCAGTCCGGCCAGCGCCATGCCCGCGGCCGATGTAACCGCATGGGCCTCCGCGATACCCACATCAAAAAACCGCCCGGGATACTTCTTTCTGAAAGCGGAGAGCCCTGTGCCGTCCGGCATAGCGGCCGTAATCGTTACAAGATTCTCGTATTTTTCCCCGAGCTGGCATATTTTCCTCGAAAATACATCCGTGTACGTGGGGTAGGTTTTCTGTTCCAGCGCTTTTCCCGTCTTTATATCAAAAGCGCCTACTCCATGGAAGCGGCAGGGATGGCGCTCAGCCGGCGCGTATCCTTTTCCTTTCTTTGTCAGCACATGAACCAGCACCGCGTGATCCAGGTTCTGCGCTTCCCGAAGGACCTTGCAGAGCTCCTGTATATTGTGGCCGTCCACGGGTCCCAAGTAGGTAATTCCCATATTTTCAAACAGCATCCCCGGTATAAAAAGCTGCTTGATGCTGTTCTTGGTCCGCTTGATCTTATCGATCATGGCCTGTCCTACCACGGGAATGCGGTCAAGCGCCACGGTTACACTTTTTTTCAAGCTGTTGTAGCCGCTCCCCGTCCGCAGGCCGCCGAGATACCGCGACATGCCCCCCACATTTTCCGAGATGGACATATTGTTGTCATTGAGGACAATGATGAAATTCTTCTTGATCTGAGCCGCATTGTTCAGCGCCTCGTATGCCATGCCTCCGGTCAGGGCCCCGTCTCCGATAACGGAAACCACCTTATAATCCTTCCCCAGGATATCTCTGGCCTGGGCAATGCCCAGGCCGGCGGAGATGGATGTGGAGCTGTGCCCTGTGTCAAAGGCATCATAGGGGCTCTCTTTTCTCTTCGGGAAGCCGCTTATTCCTCCGTACTGGCGCAGCTCGTCAAATTCCCCCATACGGCCGCTGAGAATCTTGTGGGTATAGGATTGATGCCCCACATCCCAGATCACCTTGTCCTCCGGGAGATTCAGGGTTTTAAACAGGGCAATGGTCAGCTCCACTACTCCGAGATTGGACGCCAGATGGCCTCCCGTATGGCTGATTTTCTCGATTAAAAATTCCCGTATTTCCTGAGCCAGGACCACAAGCTCCTCCTGAGACAGCGCTTTGATCTCCTCAGGCCCCTTTATCTGCTCCAATATCATAGTGATTTATTTCTCCCTGTTAACCAAAAATCGGATCAGACCCTCCAAAAATTCATTGCTTCCCAGCTTGTCCAGATCCTCAGCTGCCTCCCGCGACAGGCGTTCCACTTCCTTCTTCGCCTTGTCCATCCCCTCCAGGGTGACATACGTGGTCTTCTGGTTTTTCTCATCGCTGCCCGCCGGCTTGCCCATGGATGCCTCGCTTCCCTCCACATCCAGGATATCGTCCTGAATCTGGAACGCCATGCCGAGCTTGGATGCCAAGCTTTCCACAATCCGGCAGTCTTGGTCCGCCGCCCCTCCGAGCACCGCTCCGATCAGCATGGAGGCCTCGATCAGTGCGCCTGTCTTTAAGCGGTAGATAAAATCAAGCTTATCCTTGGGAATCGGTCCTCCCGCCAGTTCCACATCTACGGTCTGGCCGCCGATCATGCCAAAAGGTCCGGTCTTGCGGGCCAGGATTTCCATAGCCTGGCCTACCCGGGCCAGCTCCTCCCCATCCTGCGCCGCCGCAAAAGCCTTTGACGCGGTCTCCATCGCATAAATCATAAGGGCATCGCCTGTGAGAACGCCGATATCCTCCCCGTACTCCGCCCAGGTGCTGGCCTTGCCTCTGCGCATCATATCATCATCCATGCAGGGAAGGTCATCATGCACCAGAGAGGATGTGTGAATCATCTCGACCGCGGCCATAAAAGGCTTTACCGTATCCAGGACCTCTCCTGTAAACAGCCGGCACATTTCCTGCATAAACAGAGGGCGCAGACGCTTTCCGCCGGCCCGCATGCTGTAGTTCATGGCCTCGAAGATCGTCTTCTGGGCTCCCGCCTCCTCCGGCAGATATCCCTCGATCAGGGCATTTACTTCCTTGGTTCTCTCATCCAGTTCTTTTTTAAATGTTTCCCTATCGCTCATCGTCATCACCCTCGCTCAATATTAAAATCTGTTTTTCTACTTTATCAATCTGGCCGCTCAAGGCTTTCACCAGCTTCATACCTTCCTCATAACCGGCAAATGTCTCCTCGAGAGAACTGTCCCCAGCTTCCAGCTTTTTTATGATCTCCTCCAGCCTGGCAAAATTTTCTTCAATGCCGCGGCTCCCCTCCTGTGCTGTGAGGGTCTCCTTCTCCTCTGCCGTCTTCTTTCTGGGCAAAACTGTCCCCTCCTTTCGCTTCCTCCACTCGTGCCTTCAGGCAGCCGTCCCGCAGACGCACCCGGATACGGATCCCCACATCTATCTGGGCAACGGACACAATCCGTCTGTCCGCTTCGTCTGTCACGTAGCCGTATCCCCCTCCCAATTTTTTGAGAGGGGAAAGCGCGTCCAGACGGCCGGCGTCCAGCGCCAGCCGATGCTTTCCCTCCCGAAGGGAACGCTCCATCTGCCTCTCTAAAAACGACCGGCAGTCCTTTACGCGCTGCCTGCATGCTGCGGTTCGCTCCCCGGCGATTTCTCCGAGACGGCTCTCCAGATCTGCCAGGCGCTGGCGCCTCTCATCAACCTGGCGCTGCGGGCTGTAGAGGCGAAGCTTCATACGCCCCTGTTCCAGGCGAAAACGCCTTCTCTCAAGGGCCTGGCCCATCAGACGGTTCAGTCTTTGCCTGGCGTGTCCTATCTGCTCTTCAAACTGACGGTAATCAAATACCGCCAGTTCCGCGGCGGCCGAGGGCGTGGGAACCCGCAGATCCGCCGCATAGTCCGCAATCGTCACATCCGTCTCGTGTCCCACAGCGGAGATAACCGGTGTCTGACAATCGAAAATAGCTCTGGCCACACACTCCTCGTTGAAGGCCCACAGATCTTCTATCGACCCGCCGCCTCTTCCTACGATAAGCACGTCCAGTCCCATGGAATCCAGTCTCCTGATCCCACGGACGATGCTTGCCGGAGCCTGTTCCCCCTGGACGAGGGCCGGGCAGAGCACCAGCTGGACGTAAGGGTTTCTCCTGGCGGAAATATTCATAATATCCCGGATGGCCGCCCCTGTGGGAGCCGTCACCACACCGACCCGGAGGGCGTACCGGGGAATGGGCTGCTTATAGCAGGAGTCAAACATTCCCATCTCCGCCAGCTCTCTCTTAAGCTTCTCAAAGCGGGCGTACAGATCCCCTGTGCCGTCCCGCTCAATCCGCCGCGCATAGAGCTGATACCGGCCGTCCCGCTCATATACATCCACCGTACCGGTGGCCACTACCTGCTGTCCCTCAGCCAGCTCGAAATCCAGTCCCTTTCGCTGGCTTGAGAACATAACGGCGGCAATCTGCGCGCCGCCGTCTTTCAGAGTAAAATAAATATGGCCGGATGTGTGGTATTTACAATTAGAGACTTCGCCCTTGATGGAAATGCGGTTCAGAGCGAAGTCCTGCGTAAACATGTTCTTTATATAGGCTGTCACCTGTGATACGGAATAAACACTGGCCATCCTATGGCTGCCCTTCCTGCTCCCGCACCTTTCCTTCCTGCGGCGGCGCGTCCGCGGCAGGATCCTGCACTTCCTTCTCCGAAGGCGTCTCCTCCGGAATAAACTTGGCCAATATGCCGTTGACAAAGGAAGGGGAATCCTTTCCTCCAAACTTTTTGGCAAGCTCGACGGCCTCATTGACAGCTACTTTTACAGGGACAGCGCTGTCATATTTCATCTCATACAAAGCCAGGCGCAGGATCGTCAGCTCCACCTTTCCCATGCGCCGGGTCTTCCAGCCCGCCGCTACCTGGTCAATCTGGCTGTCCAGATCCGGTATCCGGTCCATAATAGCCGCCGTTCTCTCTTCAAGATACGCTCCGCTTTCCGGATCCACATCCACTTTATGAAGGATTTGGAGCACTCCCTGGGAATCCTCCCCATCCTCCTCAGGTGACTCAAGATACTGTCCAAGCTGGGCCTTCGCCTCCTCCCTGGTGGGATAAAAATCTGCCGAGAACAGCATCTTAAAGCAGTGCTCCCGCAACTCTCTTCTGGTCATTCTTTTCTCCTTGTACGCAAAGTTCCCGCTTCCGGGGCGGCTGCTCTTTCTGAGCAATTGCCAGTTACATTATAGCAAACACGCTCCATAAAAACAACAAAAAAAGTGTCAGCCCTCGTTCATATTTACCCCGGCGACCCTGATATTTACATCCAGAACAACCAGACCCGTCATGTTTTCAATGGCCGCGCTCACCTTCTCCTGCACCTGGCTGCACACAGCCGGAATGCTGTATCCATACTTGATGCTCAATGCCAGGTCCACCGAAACGTGCTCCTCCGTGACAGTCACTTTTACTCCCCTTCCGGGATTTTTAGAGCTCAGCTTCCCGGAAAATCCGCTGCCCATGCTGTCCACGCCATCCACCTCGGATGCAGCCAAGCCTGCGATAATAGCAACCACCTCATCCGCAATCTGGACTTCTCCGATCTTATCCCTCTCCTGACGCCCGCCCGCGCCGCGTGCCTCATCCGCCATCTCTTCTACCTCCTGTCAAAACTGTTATTGTTTATTATAACAAATCCTCCAGGGTCTGTATAGGCCAATTTTCCCGGTTTGCAGGCCGGATGACGCAAACAAAAAAGGCGCCCCAACCATTCGGTTCAAATGATCGGACAGCGCCGCACGGTTTCTTTTATTCTGCCATATTTAAAAGAGTTATAATGATCTGATCGGCTGACACTTCCGCCTTTCTCTTCACAATATCCTCTATCTGGGCACGCTGGGGATCCGTAATAGCGGAGGCATTGATGACAACGTCCACCTTATCCTTGCTGATGCTGACAACCGGATCCGCAAATCCCTTCGCAATCAGAAGCGTCTCTGCCGCATTCTCCTTCTCGGATATCTCCGTCATCTCAATCATATCCTGGATTGCCTGCTGTTTGGAGGCTTCGTCTATGCTGGTGCTGTTGATCAGGTTCATGAGCGTCTCCTTGTTGCGCGCCCGCACCTGCTCTCTGGAAAGCTGTACGTTTGCTATGTAATCCGCCACGCTCATACCGCTGGTGAGAACCGCTTCCCCGGGATTTTCAAGGCCGGTCTGCGCTGTATCCCCCTCTTCTGAGGCAGCCGCAAGGCTCTCTCCCTCTGCCGGGTCATTTGCCGCCAGGGCTGTGTCCCCATCCGGCTGTTCTGCCGCCAGCGTTTCCCCAGTCTCTGCCTGGGCCATATCCCCGTCAAGCGTTTCCGGAACCGCTTCCTCCACCCCTGCCTCCAGCTCGGTCACATCCTGATCCAGGCTGGGTATTTCCGTCAGACCCTCCTCACCGTCCAAAGCCGCCGCCTGATTCTCCGCCAGGATATCCTCGTCGGAGATATCCATCACGCCCGCCTCGTACACGCCGCTTCCTGCTGCCAAATCCCTTTTCCCGGCATAGTTCAGATAGCCGGCTGCCGCAATCATAACCGCCAGGGTGGTTATGATGATCTGGTTGCGGCGGAAGAGACGCTTCATGTTCATGTCTTTCATGTGGTCTTTCACCTGCTTGATATTCCTGATTTTCATGTCCTGCACTCCTTTTTTATTCCACCCGCTTTAATACTTTTATTTTATGTGGAGGAAGCCCAAATAATGCTTCCATAGCCTCAGAAATTTCTGACTGAACCGAAGGGCTCCCCCCTCCCTGGGCACTGATAATAATTCCGGATATCTCCGGACTCAGCTCCTTTTCCACGATGGGGGATGCCCCGGATCCTGTTCCCTGACCCGTAAGAACCGTATTCTCCTCCCACTGGCTGACAGACGCTTCCCGTGTCCCCCCTGCAGAATCCGTCTCCTTTGTAGTGTCTGAGGAGCTGGTCCGATCCACCCGCAGAACCTTCTCGCCGGAGGATTTGAGAACTACCATCACATCCACCGTTCCAACACCGTCCACGGACTGAAGAATCCCTTCAATTCGCTCTTCAAGGGCCGCTTCGTAGGAATTCCCGGACGCTGTGATCCCCGCTCCGGCTCCTTCCCGCGCTCCGCTTCCGACTTCTCCCCCTGTCTCCCCGCTTCCCGCGTCATGATCGCTTCCCTCGCCCTGGTAAAAACCGCCGGAAACCCTCTGTCCGCTTTCGTCTGCTTTTCCGCCTGTTTTTTCTCCACCGGGCAGCGGCACCGCAAGAATCATGAGAATCGCACCAATGGCAAGAAGGGCAATCCACTTTTCCTTAGTCATCCGGCCCCACAATTTCGATATCCGATTCCTCCAATCCATAATACAGTGCCACCTTTCCTTTCAAACTGCTGATCTCCCGCGCAGCCGCCCGCCCCCCATCCGCCGCGCCGTCCGCAGCCGCGGTTCGGGAGGCTCCCGCACGTTCGGCGGACTCCTCCCCCACACGCACCGCTTCTATCCATATGGCTTCATCCACTGCCGCCGCCTCCTTGGCATCCGACAGATAGAGCTTCACTCCGCCGATCTCTCCCCAATTTTCCTCTTCTGTCCGAAAGGTTACCTCTGCCCCATAACAGGCCAGCCCCTCTTCCAGGGCCATGGATTCAATATCCGCCTCTGCAGCCGCCCTGTACTGTTCTAAAACCGCGTTTCTTCTCTGGCCGTCCATCGCCCACATTTCTTTCTTTAAGTCCTCTGCTTCCATCTCCGAAGAAAAGCGCGCAAACAGCCGTTCCAGCCGCATGTCCAGCCCCGCCGCATCCAGAAGGGGGCTCACTGTCAAAAGAATCAGAAGAGCCCCTGCGAAGAACCGGATATACTGTTCATACTTGGAGTCGGCCAGCAGGCTGCCCGCTACAGACAAAAAAATCATGAAATAAATAATATTTTTTACCCAGCCGTAAAGAATCTCCACCGCGTCCTCCTTCCGCTTTCAAGCGGCAAAATAGCTCACATTTGTGAAGCCGCAGGTAATGGCAATTGCCAGCAAAAAAAGGAACAGAGAATAGAGCTGGATTTTCAAGAGCATTTTATGGCCCCTGGCCATTCCGGACACACAGGAAACCATGCGCTTATCGCAGACCGGTTCCATAACAGCGGCCACGCATTGATATAAGAGCATGAGAATTCCCAGCTTCACCGCCGGTGCAAGAGTCAAAAGTCCTAAAATGATGGCCCCCGCGGTTCCTATGCTGTTTTTGATGAGCACGCCGGAGCCAAGCACCATCTGCGCCACAGCCCCTGCTCCCGCTCCCAGCCCGGGAACCAGCTCCAAAAGGCGCCTGGCCCCTGCCTGGGCAGCGCCGTCCGCATAAGGCAGCACCAGCGCCTGGATCAGATGAAACCCTGCAACCAGGCCCACCAGCGTTTTCAGGCTCCAGTCCACAACCTGCTCTAAAAGCCCGGTAAGCTTTGTGAGAAATGGCTCCTTCACCGCGTGACTGCCCAGAATAAGAAGCACATAAATTTTCACCAAGGACAGGAGGATGTCCCCGCAGAGCCACTGCACCAGCGCCACGGCTCCCAGGCACACCTCGTACATGGCCAGGGCCGTCATGCTTCCTCCGGCAAATGCCACGGCCAGAAAATACGCCGGCATCAGAAGACGCATAAATTCCAAAATCTGATCCAGGGACCGGGCCGCCGTATCCAGACTGGCAAGAAAGCTTGCCGCCAGGCAGGCAAAGAGAAGAAGATAGCAGGCGAAAAATCCCGCGTCCGATACCTGGCGGCCTTTAAATGCGGAGGAGATATGGGTGAACACTGCCCCCAATATGCCGATGGACGCTGCCTGGGCCAAAAGCTTCCCCCCTGCCAGCATTTCCCCCAAAAACAGCTCCTCAATCCTCTGCCCGACCAGGAGAAGAAGCCCGTCCGCGTCTCCCGAAGCCGCTTTCTTTACAATGTCCCAGAAGGAACCGCTCGGTCCGGCTCCCCCTGCGTCCCCCAGAAACTGATCCAACGCGCCAAGCTCCTCCTCTATGCCCAGGAGCCCCGGCAGACTGTCGAGATCCGCCGGCAGGTTCTCATCCGGCGGCGTACTCTCTCCCGGCGGCTCACCCCCATTCCCGGATTTTCCGGAAACTCCTACCGCCGCTGCCTGCCCTGCCCAGGAAGCGGGCACACAGCCCAGAAAAAGAAAACCGACGGCCAGCAGCACAGACAGGGCTGCCGTCCGAATCCGTCCCTGCATTCTGTTTTTTCTTCTCTTCCCGTCTCTCATCCGGCTGCCTCCTGTTGCCATAAAACCATTGAGGAATATACTGCAGGTGCAAAAAATTCACCGCAGAAACTGCTCCAGAGTTCCAAACAAAGCCAGCAGGATCGGCATGCTGAGGGCCAAAATCGACAGTTTTCCAAATATCTCAATCTGGTTTCCCAGAGATCCGTATCCCGCATCCCGGCACATTCCCGCAGCGAACTCCGTCACATAGGTGATTCCAATCATTTTCAAAAGAGCCTCCAGATATGGACGGCCAATCCGTATATAGGATTCAATCTTCTCCAGAGCCTCCAAAATCCCCGCAAGCTTCATTGCGCCGTAGAAAAAAATAAAAAGGCCCGCGGCCAGAACCACATAGATTCCATATTCGCCCTTTGCGCTTTTCAGCTGCACGGCCATCAGCACCGCTACGATTCCCGCAGCCGCAATGGTCACAATTGACATGGCGTCTCCTCTCCCTTCGGCAGACTACAGGGCAAACAGGTTTTTCATCGTTTCAAAAAGGTCATATATGTAAGGCAGCATCCAGAAAAGCACCAGTACAAGGCCTGCCAGACTTGTGAGAAATGCCTGCTCATCCCGGCCGCTGTGCTTTAACACCTGGCAGATCACAGAGACCAGAATTCCCACTGCCGCTATGCGAAATATCAGATTTACATCCATCGATTCATCCTCCCCGGCTTCATAGAAGGATGAGAACGAGGAACATCCCTCCCGCCGCACCTAAAGTGGTGTACAGGCGGCACCGCTCTCTCCCATGAGCCCTCAAGAATTCAATTGACAGGTCCAATTGCTCCAGATACAGAAGGAGAGTCCGCTCCTGCATGTCCACGTCCAGATAGCCCAGATGCTCTCCCAGACCGCGAAGCTGTTCCCAGTCCTCTTCCTTGAGTACGGGAACCTTCTTTTTTTCCCTCAGAAGAACCCCATCCCAGATTCCCGCAAAGCTCTCGCCCTGTCTCCCGGCAATCCCCTCCGCCGCGCTCTCAAAGATACGCCCCAGGGGACTCCCTGCCCTTCTTCCCACCCGCCGCAGCGCTTCCTCCAGGACTTCATGCCCATAGGTGATTTCTCCTTTGAGGAAATACACCATCCGCCGCAGTTCCTCCAAAGCCTTGAGGCGGCCTTTCCACTGGGCGGCAAGCCAAACTCCCATTCCCCAGGAGGCGCAGAGGATGCAGACAGCTCCCGCCCATTTCCCCATCATATCAGGCACTCCTTTCCCCGCTCATCATAAATTCCCTTCACGCGTCCTACAGGTCCTTCTTTGTCCAGAAGGATAAACCTCTTAAAAAATCCTTCTTCCGCCAGGCGTTTAAGTCCCGGTTTTTCCCAGATCTCTTCCAGGCTTCCGCCGTGAGCGGAAGCCGCAAGGGCGCACCCGCAGCTGCCTGCATATTCCACGGCCCGCGCATCCTCCTCCCCGCCGATCTCGTCCACCGCGATCAAATCCGGAGACATGGAACGCACGAGCATCATCATTCCCTGGGACTTTGGACAGCAGTCCAGTACATCCGTACGGGCACCCACATCATTCTGAGGGCATCCCTCATAGCAGGCCCCAAGCTCTGAGCGCTCGTCTACCACGCCCACAGAGATACCCGGAATCCATGTTTCTCCCGATCCCGCCCGGCATCCATCCGAAGCCTGCCGGATGATGTCCCGCAGAAGCGTTGTCTTTCCCCGACGGGGAGGGGAAATGATAAGCGTGTTGAGAAACCTTCCATTCTCCGTATACAGGAAGCGCATTACACGATCCGCACATCCCTTTTTTTCATGGGCTACCCGCACATTGAGAAAAGAAATGGACCGCATCACGCGGACAGAACCATTTTCCGCCAGGGTCCGGCCAGCTACTCCCACTCTATGGCCTCCCTGGATGGTGAGAAATCCCTGCCGTATTTCCTCCTGCGCCGCATACAGGGAAAAACGGCTCATCAAATCCACGGTTTCCCCGATCTGTTCTCTGCTCACAAGGAAAAGCCCCTCCGGAAGACTCTCCCCTTCGGCGGGCACCAAGCGTCCCCGGATGGTGAGCGCCTGCTCCTTTCCTCCGCTTATCACAAAAAGCGGCCTTCCTGCCCGCAGGCGCAGCTCCTGAATCTCGCCGGAATCCGCTCCCGCCTGCTCCAAAAGCTCCCTTATCTTCCTTGGGAATATTTTAAAAACCGCATCCTCCCCTGCCATCCCTTTTCCCTCCTTTTATCTCAATATATGAGATGGACAGGGTTTTATGCCTGGAACATGTCTGAAAAATAATCCTTGACAATGATACGAATTCGTACTATAATCCTGCGTGTAGTACGAATTCGTACCATACATCGAATACGGCGGCACTTCCGCATGTAAAAACAGACCAATAGGGAAGGGGGATTTTTCTATGGACGACCTGCGTGAGGCGATCGAACGTCTGACCGTCAGCTTGAACAAAATTGATGGGCTTTATTATATGGGGGCAAAAAAACTGGGTGTAAAGGACAGCGCCCTGTCTATTCTCTACGTTTTAAATGACGGAAAAAGCCACTCTCAGAAGCAGATTTCTGATGAGTGGCTGATTCCCAAAACCACGGTCAATACCATCATACGTGAATGGCGCAGAGAAGGGCTTGTTGTCCTCTCCCCGGAGGAGCACAGCCGGGAAAAAACCGTTTCCCTGACAGAAAAAGGTAGGGAGCAGGCCGAAGCAATACTGGCTCCCCTCTATCACGCGGAACAGACGGCCATGGAAAAGACGATCCGGGAATTTTCTCCGGAATTTATCACTGTTTTAGAGCATTTCTGCCGGCATCTTCAGCAGGAATTCGAGCAGAGAATTTTCAGCGGTTCCGGGGATTCTCCGCAATAACTGCCGGATGTGCGCCGTTCCAAACAGTGACCCTAATTTTAATTTTGAGGTGTTTTATGAATTCAGATATTCTTTTTTCAAAGACTCCGCCTGTGAAATTATTCTTCACAGCGGCCCTGCCCGGCGCGGTGAGCATGCTGGCCTCCGCTCTGTATCAGCTGTTTGATGGGATTTTTATCGGACAATTTCTGGGCGAGACAGCCTTTGCGGCTCTGAATTTTGCCATGCCCCTGGTCATCATCAATTTCGCCCTGGCGGATTTAATCGGAGTGGGCTCCTCCGTTCCCATTGCCATCAGCTTGGGAAAACAGCAAAAAGAGGAGGCCGACAATTTATTCACCATTGCCTGCCTTCTCATCGTAATTACCGGCGCTCTCACCGGCGCTGTTTTATTCCTCGCGGCCCCCGCTGTCATCGGGCTCATGGGCGCGCAGGGGGAGATGGCACGGCTCGCCGCAGACTACCTTCGCGTTTATGCCCTGTGCTCCCCTGTGACAACCATCATCTTTGCCATGGATAATTACCTGCGCATATGCGGACAAATACGTGGAAGCATGTTTTTAAACATTTTCATGTCCGCCCTCACAGCGGTTTTGGAATTTACCTTCCTATATATATTTAAGTGGGGGATATGGGGAGCTGCCCTGGCTACCTGCACGGGCATGATTGTCTGCGCCCTTATCGCTCTCTATCCATTTGCAAGAGGAAAAATGACTCTTCGCTTTGTGCGCCCCTCATGCAAGGCCTGGATGCTCAAGCGGATCGTCGCCTGCGGAAGCCCTAACTTTCTCAACAACATAGCCGGCCGCATCACCTCCATACTGATGAATGTGCTTCTTCTGCGCTACGGCGGGGAGATGGCCGTATCTATCTACGGAATACTGATGTACGCGGACGGCTTTATCCAACCCCTGCTCTACGGCATGTGCGATTCCCTTCAGCCTGCCGTAGGCTACAACTGGGGAGCAGGCTCTTACCGTCGGGTCAGGGCCATTGAGCAGTGCTGCTTTACTGCCAGCGCCATCCTGTCCATCGGCTCCGCGCTGCTGCTCTTCGCCTTCCCGGCATTTATCACCCGGCTCTTTCTCCCCCAGGGAAGCGCAGAGTTTATGGCGGTGTCCTTTGCGGCCATCCGGCTGTTTTCACTCACCTATCTGACCCGCTGGCTCTCTTTCGCCACTCAGAGCTGCATGCTGGCTATAGGCAGTCCTCTGCCCGCATCCCTGCTCTCCGTATCCAACGCCCTGATCTTTCCCGTGATCCTGGTGGTTGTCCTCGGCCCTCTGGAGCTCACCGGCCTGTGGCTTAATTTTCCGGGCACATCCGCCTTGACGTCGGTGCTGGCTTTCGGGGTATTGATCCGCTTCGGGCGGGATTTGAAGCGGCTGGAGAAGAAATGATGTTCCCGCAGTTAATAAACCAAGACACGGTCCGACATCCCAAATTTATAAAAGTCCTATGAAAATTTTATCAGATTCAGCCCCACTTCCTCCGAATACTCCCTGTCTACCTCCCCCTCAATCTTGTGCAGGAAAAACTCTCCCGTGAGGCTGATCACTCCCCTGTTCAGATGCCCTGCGTGGACTTCGCCCTCTTTGGAATTTCCCACCGCCATATGAATGTGCAGATACGTATTGCCGTTCATAGTGGAGATATTTCCCATACAGGATGCAATCTCAAAATCTCCTTTGTATTCCACAGACTCATACTGAAACTTCTTGGTATTGAACACCCCTAAGGTTACATCTCCCACGGCGCCGATGCCGTTCACTGTTCCCAAAAGGATTCCCTCCTGCTGGCAGACCTGGCTTATGGTCTGCAAAATCTCTTCCCCTTTGTCAATGCGCAAAACATAATCATTTCCATATTTTCTGTATTCCATTGATACTTCCACCTTTCTTTTGATTTATTGCGGCTGTCCGCCCATACAATTTATTCAACATTTCTTGCTTTCCCTCCCCTGGTAGGTTAAAATACTTATAAGCCAACCAAGGAGGAACGCATATGGATACACGACAGATTGAATACATCCTTCAAATCGCCGAAGAAAACAATATTACCCATGCGGCCGCCAAACTCTTTATCACGCAGTCTGCCCTCAACCAGCAGCTCATCAAGCTGGAAAATGAACTAGGCACTCCTCTGTTCCACCGCTCCCGAACCAACTGGCACCTGACAGAGGCCGGCATGATTTACGTGGAAAACGCCAAGGAGATGATGCGGATCAAGCGGGAAACCTACCAGAAAATCCATGATTTGTCGGATGGAAAACACGGCAGTTTAACCCTTGGCTTCACCGCCGGACGGGGTATCAATATGTTTACAAAGGCGTACGCCGTTTTTCACCAGCGGTTTCCAAACATCTCCGTCCGCCCCACAGAGGGAATTGTCCGTACTCTCCAAAAGCGCATTTCCAATGGAGAGCTTGACGTCGCCTTCCTTACTCTGATGGACAAGGATCAAACAGAGGATGTGTATGAAAACATTTTTGAAGAAGAGCTATTCCTCATCATCCCCCGTCATCACCCCCTGGGCAGCCTCCCCGTCCCGCCGGGATGCAAGTACGCCACTATTGACATCCGCGAGCTTCGCTATGAACCGTTTGTCCTGATGGATAAAAGTTCCACCATGCGCTCTCTCATCGACCGGATCTTCTCGGAGGCCGGGATTATCCCGCAGATACTCTTTGAAACCGGCAACAACCTGACCATCATCTCCATGATCCGCGCAAACCTCTGCTGCGGAATTCTTCCTTACTATTATGTGAAGGATTTGAACCCGGAAGAAATGGCAAGCTTTCACCTTTCCACCCGCCCCACATGGCATTTCACGGCCAGCTATAAGAAAAGCGGCTATTTGAGCCGTCCCGCCAGAAGCTTTATCGAGGTCATGAAGGAACAGTGGGGCAATTATGAAATCATCGACTAAAACGGAAGGCCCCCGGCGGCAGGCTTCTCACGGCAATGCCGGTGCACCCTTGCCGCTTCACTCCATGAAGGCCCGAATCAGCCGGAATACCTGCTCGCTGGTGTCCTCCATATTCTCCCTTGCCGTATCCGCGTCCATGGCCTCTTCGAGCGTTACAATTCTTCGTAGGATGGGGAAAAATGCATCGATCCCCTCCTGGTTGCAGGCAATGGCATCCTTCGTCACGCTTCCGGAAAAGGCTATCACCTTTTTTCCATATTTTTTTGCCGTCTTAGCCACGCCGATGGGAGCTTTTCCCATAACGGTCTGTCCGTCCAGACGCCCCTCTCCGGTGACTACAATATCCGCATCCTTCACATAATCATCCAGCCGCGTTTCCTCCAGGACGATCTTGATTCCCGACTCCAGGACTCCGCCAAGGAAGGCATAGAAGGCAAAGCCAATGCCTCCCGCTGCCCCGCAGCCCGGCGTTTTGCTGTCCATACCGGGATATTTAGCCTCCGTCAAGGCTCCATACGCCTCCATCCAAGTGTCCATCTCGGCAATCATCTCAGCGTCCGCACCCTTCTGGGGACCGTAAATAGCGCTGCACCCCTGGGGACCGCAGAGAGGATTTGTCACATCGCAGGCAATGCGGAACGTACATTCCCTAAGTTCCGGCATAACCTCTCCATCCTCAATCCGTTCCAGTACCGCAAGCCCCTGGGCGCCAAAGGGAACCTGTTTTCCCTCTTTGTCCAGCATGCCAAAGCCCAAAGCCTGCAGCATGCCGATTCCCCCGTCATTGGTGGCGCTTCCGCCGATCCCCACCAGGAAATGGCGGCACCCCCGCTTGACGGCATCCCGAATCACCTCGCCCACACCGTAGGTAGTTGTCTTCAGAGGATTTCGCTCCTCATCCTTTAACAGCGTAAGGCCCGCTGCCCCTGCCATTTCCAAAACCGCAGTCCGGCTCTCCCTAATTACGCCGTACACACAGTCCACCGGCTCCCCCAGCGGGCCTGTCACCCGCAGCGTCACCATCTCTCCGCCCATAGCGCTCGTCACCGCCTCCACGGTTCCCTCGCCTCCGTCTGCCAGAGGGCGCACACAAACCTCTGCTTCCGGCCAAGCCTTTTTCACTCCTGTCCCGATCGCTTTCCCTGCTTCCAGGGAGGACAGGCTTCCTTTCAATGAATCAATTGCAATTGTAACCTTCATCTGCTTCCTCCTCTTTTTCACCGCATAGTTTCCTTCTGTGTCAAGATCTCTCTATCTTTTATTGTAGCAGATTTTTTTTTCTTTTAAATGTTACAAATAACAAATATGTATGGATTATTTTCTAAATTTATGTTATATATAATAATCACATGAGAACTATACGCATTCTCACTCTTCATATGTCCGAGAATGAAAAACCGCCGGAAAGGAGCGCTGCCTGTGGAAACCATCAGCCAAAAAACAGCTCAGCAGATTGTGGATACTGTCAAAAGCATCTGCGGATTTGATATCAATTTCATAAACGCGGAGGGAATCGTTCTGGCCAGCACGGCACCGGGCCGGATCGGATCATTCCATGAAGCGGGACGGCGGGCCATTCTGGCCGGCGATACCATAGAGGTAAAGGATGACGGCCTCTTTTACGGGGCAAGAAGGGGAGTAAATCTTCCTGTCTTTTACCATGGCGCTATCATTGCGGCCATCGGCATCACCGGGGAGGTCGACGCTGTACGCGGGTATGGGGCTCTTGCACGCCGGATCACGGACATGCTCCTGCGGGAGCGGGATCTCTATGTACAGGGAAGCCAGCGTCAAAGCTCACTCCACTATATTATAGATTCGCTGGCAAAGGGGATTCCTATCACCCAGGCCTGGCTGGACGCATTTTTAGAAGAATACCGCATTGATCGGTCCGATCTCTACCGCACCCTGGTTATTCGCCTGGATACCCGGTATAATCCGGGCAATCTTCCCCTTATACAGCAGCGTGTCAGCGGAGTTCTGGAACGGGCCGGTTCTCCTCTGTACGCCTTTTTCTATCCGGGCGAATACGTCCTTTTTTTTAAAGACCGGCAGCTCTCCAAGCTCCTTCCCTTATTCAAAGCTCTCGGCGAGGAGCTGAAGGATATTCTGCGCATCGGCGTTGGGAGTCCCAGAAGCATCCTCCAGCAGTCACTGTCCTACCAGGATGCCGTGACCGCTGCCGAAAGCCTCGCGGACGGACGTTTTCTGGCTTCTTATGAGGAACTGGATTTGGATCTGATTTTATCCGGCTGTCCCGCTGACGCCAGATCGCGTTTCCTCCAAAAGACAATTGCTGTCCTGTCTCCTGAGGATCAGGCTCTCCTCGCGGCCTATTTTGAAGAAGATCAGTCCCTGGTTCGTACATGCAGGCGCCTTTTTCTCCACAAAAATACCCTTCAATACCGCCTAGGACGGATCCGGCGCCTCTGCGGTTACGACCCCCGCTCTTTTCGCGAGGGGGCGGTTCTGTATATGGCGCTGCGGGCTGCAGGAACGGCAGATACAAATCGGATGGAAAATGCCGACAAGGCCGGGCAGCCTCCCCAATAGCAAAGTGCGGGACACCCTCCGGCATCCCGCACCTTTCATTTTACAATCCCCACATCCATACTTCCCGACCGAAATCCCTCCAGATCCAGGGTCACATATACAAATCCCATATCTTTCATATACTCTGTCAGCTTCTGCCTTTCCGCAAAAAGCCGATCCATATCCCGGGAATCCACCTCAATCCGGGCGATGTCTCCATGAAGCCGTATCCGCACATTATAAAAGCCAAGTCCCCGAATGTATTCCTCCGCCTGGTTGATTTTCTCCATCGTCTCATAAGACAGGCGGGCTCCATAGGGAAAACGGGTAGCCAGACAGGGCGCGGCCGGCCGGTTTGCAGCAGACAGGCCGTATTCTCCGGCCAGGCGGCGTACCTCTGCCTTGGTGAGGCCAGCCTGCGCCAGAGGACTCAAGATTCCCAGCTCTCCAAGAGCCCGTATGCCCGGACGATACACATGAAGATCATCCTCATTTGTTCCTTCCAAAATAACATCTGTCCCCAGACTTTCGGCTTCCCTTCGTATTTTTTGAAAAAGGCATTTTTTACAGCGGTAACAGCGATCCGTAGGATTGTTCCGGATACCGGCCTCTTCCAGCTCATCCGCAAAAAGAATCCTGTGAATCGCCCCTGTCTCCCTGGCAGTCCGCTCTGCGGCCTCCAAATCTCCCGCCGGGTGGAGCCTGGTATGAACCGTAACCGCATATACCTTCCGGCCGTTTCTTCCGGCTGCCTCGCAGGCAAGCTTTAAGAGGAGGCTGCTGTCAGCCCCGCCAGAAAAAGCCACCACCATGTCCTTTGCGGCAAGCTGTTCTATGGATGTCCGCAGTGCGATGCATTTTTCCTCATATTCCTTCATTTTTTCACAATTCCCCCAGCCCGTGCCGCCTTGCTGCTTCCTGCTCCACAAGGGCATATACCTCACGGTACGGCCTGCCGCTGTCCCTGCACAGGCGAACCACACTGTCATATTCCGGGTAGAAGCGGAGGGATCCCTCCCCATCGTCTCCGGGAAGAGAACATACCTTCACCTGTGCCTCTCCCAGCGGCGTGGTCAGCGTCTTTATCCTGCGCTTTAAAATCCTGCGCTCCATACGCATTTTCCGTACGCCAATGGTCGTAGTCTCCTCGAACAGAATCCGCTCCATGCAGTCCACCTGCTCCGGCGTACAAATCACATTCAGTTGATATGCCGGACGGTTTTTCTTCATAAAGAGCGGAATAAAATTCACATCCCTGGCTCCCGCCTCCATCAGGCGATCCAGCACATAGCCCAGATCCTCCCCGGTCGCGTCATCTATGTTGCTTTCCAGCTTATAAATCTCGTCCCGCTCCTCTTCCGGCTCTGTCTCAATAATCATGGCGCGCAGAAAGCTTGGCCGCTCATATTCCCGCTTTCCTGCCCCCAGGCCTACAGCCTTAATTGAAAATGTTTCCGGAAGCCGGTCTGAAGTTCTAAATGCCGCTGCAATAGCCGCCCCCGTAGGCGTCACCAGCTCCCCCTTGACGCTGCTCATTGCCAGCCGCAGCCCGTGGGCCGCCGCAATATTTGCCACCGCCGGCACAGGGATGGGAAGAATCCCGTGCTGACAGCGCACCGTACCGCTTCCCTCTGTCAGGGAAGGAATGACCACCTCACAGATTCCCAGGCTGTCCAGGCAGACAGCCGCCGCCACAATATCCACGATGGAGTCCACAGCCCCCACCTCATGGAAATGCACCTCTTCCAGGGACGCGCCGTGAGCCTTGGCCTCCGCCTCTCCCAGGATAGTAAAAATACGCAGGGCCATCTCCCGGGCCCGGGGAGTCAAATTTGCCTTCTCAATAATCTCCCGTATCTCCCGCATGCCCCGATGTACATGCCCATGGCCATGGGCATGCTCGTGGTGCTCATGCTCCCCAAACAAATACTCCATATCATGGTCATGGTTCTCATACTCCCCTTCCAGAACCACATCAAAATCGCAGGCATCCAGCCCTGATTTCTTGACCCGCGTAATCCGCGTCTCAAAACCGTCCACCGGCAGACTGTCCAGCGCTTTTTTCAAAGCCTCCTGATCTGCCCCCAGATCCAGCAGGGCCGCCACTGTCATGTCCCCGCTGATCCCCGAACTGCACTCCAAATATAACTGCTTCATCTGCTGTCCACACACCTTTCTATCCTCCCGCTCCCGGGAATACTCCATGTTCCGCCCATCCGGGTTTTACTCACGCCTCGGCCCCTTTTTCTTCCGGCTATTTTTCCTCCGGCTGATTTTCCGCCAGCCGGTTAATCTGAGCCGCCATATAACCGGCCCCATATCCATTATCAATATTCACCACGGCGATGCCGTTGGCACAGGAATTGATCATCGTCAAAAGAGCAGAAAGCCCTTTCATATTTGCCCCGTATCCAATGGATGTAGGAACGGCAATCACCGGCTTATCCACCAACCCTCCGATTACGCTTGCGAGGGCTCCCTCCATACCGGCCGCGGCGATCACACAGTTGGCCCGCTGTATATCCTCCAGCCTGGCCAGCAGGCGATGGAGTCCGCTGACTCCCACATCATAAATCCGATCCACCCGGCATCCAAAATACTCCGCTGTCTGGGCTGCTTCCTCCGCTACAGGAATATCCGCTGTCCCCGCCGTACACACGGCAATTCGGCCCGTCCGCCTCTTTCCTTCCTTTTCCACCTTCACAATCCGGGATATAGGATCGTACACCGCTTCCGGACACACGTTTTTAATGAGGGCATACTGCTCCCTGCTGGCTCTGGTTCCCAGAACCTCCCCCTCTTCCTGGTACAAATGCTCAAATATTCTGACCAGGTGATCGTCCGCCTTTCCGCTGCAGAATACCACTTCCGCAAAGCCGGAGCGCACCTTGCGGTGGGTGTCCAGCTTTGCGTACCCCAGATCCTCAAACGGGGCCCGCCGGAAATACCCTTCTGCTTTCTCCACAGACCACTCTCCTGTCTTTACCTTTTCCAGGATCTCTCTTGCGTTCATTTTCTCTCTCCTTGCACATGCCGCTCCCGCGGGCATAAAAATACAGAAGGCGGGAACCATCCTTCTTCTGTCCACCTCAGCAGCCCCGGAAACTTCCACCGCCTTTTCCAGAGATACGGGCAGACCGAATGTAAATGTTGTCCATCGCCTTCTGGCAATACATATCCGGCTTATGCCGGCATTGTGTCTCATTCAATCGTCCGGACCGCTTCCCGCCGGAGAACGGCGGCCCGGACTGTTACATTTCATTATAAAATCCCGGGTCATTTTCTGTCAAGCACAGAATTGCGGATTCCTAGCCGAAGATTCATACACCCAAATTTTGTATCCCGCATATTTCTGCGCCGCCCTCCTATAAACGGCCGCCGGGCACACCAGCAAGGGGAAGTATGGCAGCCCATACCTCCCCTTGCTTTTATTTTCTACAACAGAATCGCTATATTTTATTTATTGCTCAGTGCAGCCTGTGCCGCAGCCAGTCTTGCGATCGGCACGCGGAACGGTGAGCAGGACACATAGTCCAGACCAATCTTGTGGCAGAACTCCACGGAAGAGGGATCTCCGCCGTGCTCGCCGCAGATACCTACATGCAGGTTCGGATTCACCGGCTTGCCCTTCTCGATAGCCATCTGCATCAGCTTGCCCACGCCGTCCTGATCCAGCTTTGCAAAGGGATCATTCTCAAATATCTTGGCATCATAGTACGCGTTCAGGAACTTGCCTGCATCGTCACGGGAGAAGCCATAGGTCATCTGCGTCAGGTCGTTGGTTCCGAAGCAGAAGAAATCTGCCTCCTTCGCGATCTCATCCGCAGTCACGCAGGCTCTCGGGATCTCGATCATGGTGCCGACCTCATACTTTAAGTCCACGCCGGCAGCAGCGATCTCCGCGTCAGCGGTCTCAACCACGAACTTCTTCACGTATTTGAGCTCCTTTACATCGCCTACCAACGGGATCATGATCTCGGGCTCTACCTTCCAATCCGGATGTGCTTTCTTTACATTGATAGCGGCGCGGATCACAGCCTTGGTCTGCATCTTGGCAATCTCCGGATAGGTAACCGCCAGACGGCAGCCTCTGTGGCCCATCATGGGGTTGAACTCATGCAGGCTGGCGATGATGGCTTTGATCTGCTCAACACTCTTGCCCTGCGCGTCAGCCAGTTTCTTAATGTCCTCTTCCTCCGTGGGAACGAACTCATGCAGCGGCGGATCCAGGAAACGAATGGTAACCGGATTGCCCTCCAGAGCCTCATACAGCTTCTCGAAATCGCCCTGCTGCTCGGGAAGAATCTTATCAAGAGCAGCCTCTCTCTCCTCCTCGGTCTCGGAGCAGATCATCTCGCGGAATGCGTCGATACGATTGCCCTCAAAGAACATATGCTCGGTACGGCAAAGGCCGATGCCCTCTGCGCCAAGCTCACGCGCCTTCTTTGCATCTGCAGGCGTGTCGGCATTGGTGCGCACCTTTAAGGTTCTGTATTTGTCAGCCCAGGCCATGATGCGGCCGAACTCGCCGGCGATTGTCGCATCCACGGTGGGAATAATACCATCATAAATGTTTCCGGTGGAGCCGTCCAGGGAGATCGGATCACCCTCGTGGAACTCCTTGCCGCCCAGGGTAAACTTCTTGTTTGCCTCGTCCATCACGATGTCACCGCATCCGGATACACAGCAGGTACCCATGCCGCGGGCAACAACAGCCGCGTGGGAGGTCATACCGCCGCGAACCGTCAGGATACCCTGTGCGGACTTCATGCCGGTGATATCCTCGGGGGATGTCTCCAGACGAACCAGAACTACCTTCTCGCCTCTTGCAGCCCACTCTACCGCGTCATCCGCCGTGAATACAATCTTGCCGCAGGCAGCACCCGGAGAAGCGCCCAGAGCCTTTGCCATGGGAACAGCCTTCTTTAAGGCAGCTGCGTCAAACTGGGGATGCAGCAGGGAGTCTAAGTTTCTGGGATCGATCATGGCAACGGCCTCTTCCTCCGTCCGCATACCCTCATCTACCAGATCGCAGGCAATCTTTAACGCTGCCTTCGCGGTTCTCTTGCCGTTTCTGGTCTGCAGCATGTACAGCTTTCCGTGCTCCACGGTAAACTCCATATCCTGCATATCTCTATAATGGCTCTCCAGAGTCTTGCATACACTCTTAAACTGTGCAAACGCCTCGGGGAATTTCTCCTCCATCTCGGAAATGTGCATGGGGGTGCGCACGCCCGCAACCACGTCCTCGCCCTGGGCATTGGTCAGGAACTCGCCAAACAGGCCGTTCTCGCCGGTGGCCGGATCACGTGTAAATGCAACGCCGGTTCCGCAGTCATCTCCCATATTTCCGAAGGCCATCATCTGTACGTTTACAGCGGTGCCCCAGGAATAGGGGATATCATTGTCGCGGCGGTAAACATTTGCTCTGGGGTTATCCCAGGAACGGAATACAGCCTTGATAGCGCCCATAAGCTGCTCCTTGGGATCCGTCGGGAAGTCAGAGCCGATCTTCTCCTTGTACTCGGCCTTGAACTGTCCTGCCAGCTCCTTCAGATCATCGGCGGTCAGCTCCACATCCTGCTTCACGCCCTTCTTCTCCTTCATCTCATCGATGAGCTCCTCAAAATACTTTTTGCCCACCTCCATAACAACGTCGGAGTACATCTGGATAAATCTTCTGTAGCAGTCCCAAGCCCAGCGGGGATTGCCGGATTTCTCAGCCAGAACGTTTACAACCTCTTCATTCAGACCCAGGTTCAGAATGGTATCCATCATGCCGGGCATGGAAGCTCTTGCGCCGGAGCGGACAGACACCAGAAGGGGATTCTCCTTGTCGCCGAACTTCTTGCCGGTGATTTCCTCCATCTTGCCGATGTACTCCATGATCTGTGCCATGATTTCATCATTGATGGTTCTTCCATCTTCATAATACTGGGTGCAGGCTTCCGTGGTGATGGTAAATCCCTGCGGTACGGGAAGTCCCAGGTTTGTCATCTCGGCCAGGTTTGCGCCCTTGCCGCCCAGGAGATTTCTCATGGTCGCATTGCCTTCACTGAACAAATAAACCCATTTCTTTGCCATCAGTTAATTCCTCCTCAATGTTCTCTTGCAGACTGCATTCTTCCATAACTAATACTGCGGTCCAATTCACTAAACGGACGGACAAATATATGCCCCTGTCCGTCCACCTCGTTCATTATAACACAAACATTTTTCGAGTAAAGAGTTTTTCTGGTAAAATTTCGAAAAAATTCGCCAACTTAACTGCAAAAATTGCTGTAAGCACTTTCATTATCTGTCATTTTCACATATACGTTACCTGTTCGTATATACGAACAGGCGAGGTGCTCTCATCCGATTTTCCCATGAATCACAAAAACAGGGCCGCATCCTGCAGCCCTGTTTCTCTCTGTCACGGTCACACGCCAAAATCTCCCTCCGGGGAAAGTCCGTTGTTCGCGCCGTATGTATCATAGATCAGCTCAAAGGTACCGGCCGGCGCCTGAGCAATATAGCAGGCCCCGTCTCCATAGGTCCCGTAAAGCCGCATCACCTTGGCCATCTCCTCCTTGGGAATTGACACGCACCCGGAAGTATACGTCTTTCCCTGTCCTATGCAGTGCAGAAAAAGAGCGGAGCCGGCTTTCGGAACAGCATTTCTGTTATAGCCCGCGTCGATCACATAATCATAATGTTCCGCATAGCCCGCGGTTCCCACCTGCTCCCCGGAAGCGGACAGATCCCTTACCAGACGGTTGCTGTCCTGGCTCCAGATATACGTCTCATCCACCTTTATATAATTGGCAGGAAATCCCTCCAGGGGGGCATCCTGTCCAAAGGGGGTATTCATCTGGAATACGCCGATGGGTGTTGTTTTATCTCCCTCCGTCCTGTGGTTGCTCATGCCGTTAAGCCCCAGATAACCGCCCGTCTGCATCCGCAGCTCCCAGCCGTTCTCTCCCCGCTCAAAAGCATATGCATTGCAGGCGGACGCGCCGGTCCCTTCCACTACCACCAGAACCCTTGCCTCCTCAGGCAGCACAAAACGGTTCACGTCAAATGTGCCTGTCTGCTCACGCTCTTCTGTCTGATTCTGCGCGCCTGGCCCTGTCACCAGATCCCTGTCATTTTCAGCCATTCCCGCTGCCATCGCAGTTCCTCCCATCACAGCCCCAAGGACTGCTGCCAAAACAGCGGCGCGAATTCCCGCCGCCAGCCTTTTCCGTATCATCGCACTCTCTCCTTTGTCTTCCCGGACGTCTGATCCGTTAAAATAGGGACGGACCGCACACTATACTTTAAAGCGGTAGCCAACCCCCCATATTGTCTCTATATATTGAGGCTTCGCTGTGTTGAACTCTATTTTCTCCCGTATTTTCTTTATATGAACCGTCACCGTAGCGATATCCCCGATGGATTCCATATCCCAGATCTTGGAAAACAATTCTTCCTTGGTAAATACATGGTTCGGATTCTGGGCCAAAAAAGTGAGCAGGTCAAATTCCTTCGTTGTAAAATTTTTCTCCTCCCCATTCACCCACACCCTGCGGGCGGTCTTATCAATCTTAAGGCCGCGGATCTCTATAATCTCATTGGCCGGCTGGCCGCTCCCGATCAGACGCTCATACCTGGCCATATGCGCCTTGACGCGGGCCACCATTTCACTGGGGCTGAAGGGCTTTGTAATATAATCATCCGCCCCAAGGCCCAGCCCCCGAATCTTATCAATATCTTCCTTTTTCGCCGATATCATGATAATCGGCGTATTTTTGATCTCCCGCACTCGCCGGCATATCTCAAACCCATCGGTTCCGGGAAGCATCAGATCCAGAATCAGAAGATCGTAGTCCTCATTCAGAGCCTTCTCCAGCCCCCTGCTTCCGTCATTTTCAATGGCAACTTCAAATCCTGACAGCTCCAGGTAGTCCTTCTCCAGCTCCGCAATGCTCTCCTCATCCTCGACGATCAGTATTTTGCTCATCCTGTATAACCTCCTGGTATTTTCTTAGGACAAAATGGATCTCCGTCCCGATCCCCAGCTTGCTGGTGGCCCAGATGCGTCCTCCATGGTCCTCAATAATCTTCCGCACAATGGACAGGCCTATGCCGCTCCCCCCCTTAGAAGAATTCCGGGAGGAATCCGCCCGATAGAAGCGGTCGAAGATATTGGGGAGATCTTTTGCCGCAATCCCTTTTCCGTTGTCCTCGATTCCCACCTGGATAAAATCCCCTACATCTTTTATCCGTATATTGATAATACCCTTCTTTTTATCCAGATACTTCACGGAATTGCTGATGATATTATTGATCACGCGCTTCATCTGCTCCGCGTCTGCGATCACAATCACATCATCGTCCACATAGTTAAAATATCCCAGCTCAATTCCCCTGGCCTCCATATCAAGGCCAACCTCCTCCACACAGTCCTTAAAATATCGGGACACATTGATTTTGGAAAAGGTATAGGGAATCTTGTTCGTGTCGATCTTAGAATAAAAGGTGAGCTCATCGATCAGGCGATCCATGTCGTTAGCTTTATTGTATATGGTGCGGATATATTTGTCCAGCCTTTCCGGCGAAGAGGCCACCCCATCCAGAATTCCTTCCACATAGCCCTTGATCGCCGTTATCGGGGTTTTCAGATCGTGAGAAATATTGCTGATCAGCTCCTTATTCTCCCTGTCATACTGGAGCTTTTCCTCCGCGTTCTCCTTGAGGCGCAG
>DWWT01000021.1 GCA_019119575.1 Candidatus Enterocloster excrementipullorum | reverse complement strand
GTTCTGCCCGGAGCGGGAGAGGACAACCTGGGAAGGGAGTTCGGCCTTTCCGGGGAGGCGCTTTCCCTGGCGGCCCACATGGATTCCGCGGCGGTCCGGGAGAAATTCCGGGGATTCGGCCTTCAGCGAAGGCTTATGGAGGCCGCAGAGCAGGCCCTTGCCGGCCGGGGGATCCGGTATCTGTTCTGTACGGCCCACCCGGAGAACCTCTACAGCCAGAATAATATCCGGGGGCTGGGATACGAGGCCTTTCAGAGGAAGAAAATGTACGGGGGCCGTATGAGGGATCTTTTTGTAAAGCGCATCCCACCGGAAGGCTGCGGGAAAGACGCAGCGAACTTATTTTCAACGGAGGACAAAGAATGAACATCAGCGGAGTGATTATCGCCGCGGCCTGCTTTTTGGTGATCGGTATTTTTCATCCCATTGTGATTAAGGCGGAATACCATTTTTCCGCGGGCTGCTGGCCGGCTTTTCTGGCGGCGGGGATCGCGGCCCTTGCGACCAGCACCCAGGTGGGGAATGTGACAGTTTCCGCTGTCCTGGGCGTTCTTGGATGCAGCTGTCTGTGGAGCATCCTGGAATTAAAGGAGCAGGAAAAGCGGGTGGAGCGGGGCTGGTTTCCCGCGAACCCCAAGAGAAAAAGCCATGAGAAGAAAGGCACACCGGACAGAAAGGGAGTATCGGACAAATGACAAAAAAGGAGCTGGCTCTGGAGATCATTGAGCGCCTGAAAAGAGAATACCCGGACGCGGGATGTACCCTGGACTATAATGAGGCGTGGAAGCTTCTCGTCAGCGTCCGTCTGGCGGCCCAGTGCACGGATGCCCGGGTCAATGTGGTGGTACAGGATCTGTACGCAAAGTATCCGGATGTGAATGCCCTGGCGGAGGCGGACGTGGATGATATCGAGGCGATTGTGCGCCCCTGCGGGCTGGGCAGGAGCAAGGCCCGGGACATCAGCGCCTGCATGAAGATTTTAAAGGAGGAGTACGGCGGAAAAGTGCCGGATGATTTTGACGCCCTTTTAAAGCTTCCGGGGGTAGGGAGAAAGAGCGCCAACCTGATTATGGGAGATGTGTTTGGAAAGCCCGCTATTGTGACGGACACCCACTGCATCCGCCTGGTAAACCGCATGGGGCTGGTTGACGGGGTGAAGGAGCCCAAAAAGGTGGAGATGGCCCTGTGGAAGATTATCCCACCTGAGGAGGGGAGCGATTTCTGCCACCGCCTGGTGTACCATGGGCGGGATGTCTGTACCGCAAGGACAAAACCCCACTGTGAAAAATGCTGCTTAAGCGATATCTGCGCCAAGACGGGAGTGGAAGCGTGAGGGGAGAGCGGACGGGGGCGTCCCCCGGCACCAACATGCAGTTTGCCCTTTTGTCCGCCCTGGGGATTTTCTTTGTGGCGGACGGCCATCTGAACAACAGCTACCTTGACATCGGAGGGCTGATCCCATATTATTCCTTTCACATGCAGCTCTTTGTGTTTATCTCCGGATATTTCTGTCGGGAAGAGCAGGAGCGTTTTGCGTCCTATGGGATACGGAAGTTCAAACGGCTCATGCTTCCCTACTTTGCCTGGAATCTGGTTTACGGTATTCTGGCCGCGTTCCTGCGGGGATACGGCTTTTCCTTTGGGGATCCGGTCAGCCTGGAGACGCTGTTTGCGGAGCCCTTTCGGACGGGTTATCAGTTTATTCTGAATCACCCGGCCTGGTTTGTGCCTGCCCTCTTTTTGGTGGAGCTGGCGGACCGGGCAGTGACCGTGCTGGCGAGGCCGGGGATGGCAAAGCTGGCGGCCCGGGAAGCCGCGGGAGACCGGACAGCGGCCCGGGCCAAATTTCTCTTTTATCTCCTTCTGGGCCTTGGCGGAATCTGGATCTCCAGGCATGTGGGGACAGACGGATTTTGGCTCACCCTGGTGCGCCTTCTCTTTCTGCTCCCATTTTACGGCGCAGGCATTTTGTACAGGAGAGAGCTGGAGGCAAAGGACAAACTGAAAAGCCCGGTATATTTCGGAATCATCCTGCTGGCCGCCATGGCGCTGGTCCTGCGGGGGCGCCCGGTGATCTACGCCGTGAGCCATTGCCGGGATTTTCCGGGATATCTGTCCCCGTATCTCTCCGCCTTTTTGGGGATCGCGTTCTGGCTTCGGGTGAGCCGGATTCTGACCCCGGCCGTAAGGGACAATTCGTTCATCCGCTATATGGGGCGCAATACCTATCCGATCATGATGCATCACATGATGGTGCTTTTCGGCATCCGCACAGTTTTTGCGCTCTTTGCCAAATATGCGGGGATTTTTACCGGATTTGATTTTGAGGCATACAAGACTGATTTTTATTACTGCTATTTTCCGAGAGGAATGGTGCAGCTGAGGGTATTTTACCTTCTGGCGGCCCTTTTTCTCCCGCTGGGACTGAAATGGGTCATGGACCGGCTGCGGAGGGACGCGAAACGGATGTTTGGTCGGAGAACCGCTGTCCGAATGATTACGAAATAGAAAGGAAGAATATAGTATGGAAGGACTTACATTTGCTTTTGCCCATGTGGGCGTGAATGCGGAGCACAAAGAGGAGGCAGTGCGCTTTCTGGATTTCTGCCGGAATATTCTGGGACTTGACGCGGAGCCCACACCGATTTCCCATATGGTGGGTGACGGAAAGATGGAGCTGATGAACGAGGGCGGAAGAGGGCGTCTGGGACACATTGGTTTTTACACCGACAATATGGACCGGGCAATCGCCTATCTGAAGGAAAAGGGGTATGAGGTGGATTACTCCACGGCGCGCTATGAGGCGGATGGGAAAACCCTGATGCTCATATACTTAAAGGAAGAGATGAACGGATTTGCCATCCATCTGACTACCAGAAAGTAGGGGACGCGTATGGGAACAATCCGGATGCACGTATATTTTTCCGGGCGCGTGCAGGGCGTGGGCTTCCGCTTCACGGCCTGCCGTCTGGCCCGGCCATTAGGCCTTACGGGCTGGGTGAAGAACCTCTGGGACGGCAGGGTGGAGATGGAGGTTCAGGGGGAGAGGACGGCTGTGGAACGTCTGCTCCGCTATCTTCCCATGGAGCGGTTTATCCGCGTTGATTCCATGGATACAAAAGAGATTTCCCTGAAGGAGGGAGAGCGGGATTTCCGGGAGATTTATTGAAAGGAATGGACGTATGGTCAGATTCATCCTTGGAGCAAAGCAGGTATACGACAAGTTTTCAGAAGATGAGATGACAGTGTATGCGGCCCAGGTCACATTTTTTATCATCCTGTCCGGGGTGCCGTTTATCATGCTGCTGCTGACCGTGATACAGATGATTCCCAGTGTATCAAACGCCGATCTTCTGGGACTGGTGGTGAGCCTGACCCCGGCGGATTACAAATCGCTGGCTTTTCGGGCTGTGAACGATCTCTACCTGAAATCGCCGGCCACCATGGTTTCCGTTACAGCGGTTATGGCGCTGTGGTCTGCCGGCCGGGGAATGTTCAGCGTGGCCAGAGGACTTAACCGGGTGCATGGCCGCGGAGAGAAGCGGTGGTATGTCATAAGCCGGCTCATCTGCTCCGGCTACACGGTTATTTTCATCCTGGTGTGCGTCATGTCCCTGGGGCTTCTGGTGTTTGGCCGGTTTATTCAGGCGATTCTTGAGGAAAGGCTGCCCTTGGTGGCTGAAGTGACGGGCCACATCATCAGCTTTCGGGCCTTGTGGGTAGCGGTGGTCCTCATGGTGTTTTTCCTGGGGATTTACACCTTTGTTCCGGATAAGAGGCTCAGCCTGAAAAGCCAGATACCGGGCGCTGTGTTCTCCACAGTGGGCTGGCTGTGCTTTTCTCTGGCATTTTCCCTGTATTTTACTTATATAGGGGGAAATAACTATTCCTACATGTACGGAAGCCTTACAGCCATCGTGTTATTTCTCTTATGGCTGTATTTCTGCATGTGCATTCTTTTTCTGGGGTCGGAAATTAACTGCCTTTGGCCGGTAATTACCGGCAGGCCCCCGCACGATGGATAAAAGGAGAAAACTGCAATGAGACGATTGCTGCATTATATGAGCGCATATAAAAAAGAGAGCATTCTGGGCCCTCTTTTTAAGATGCTGGAGGCCAGCTTTGAATTGTTCGTTCCCCTGGTGGTGGCGGATATGGTGGATGTGGGCATCCGAAGGGGAGACGCTTCCTATGTTTTGAAAATGGGAGGCCTGCTGGTGCTTCTGGCCCTCATCGGCCTTGCCTGCTCCCTGACGGCCCAGTATTTTGCCGCAAAGGCGGCCTGCGGGTCAGGCGAGGCTCTGCGGCGGGATCTGTTCGCCCATATCGGCGGACTTTCCTACCGGGAAATCGACACGGTGGGCGCCTCCACCCTGATTACCCGCATGACCAGCGATATCAACCAGGTGCAGAACGGGGTCAATATGACCCTGCGCCTTCTGCTGCGCTCCCCCTTTGTGGTATTCGGCGCCATGGTGATGGCCTTTACTGTGGACGCCTCCGCGGCCATGGTCTTTGTGGTTACGATTCCCCTGCTCTGTCTGGTGGTGTTCGGCATTATGCTGGTGAGCATGCCCCTCTATAAAAAGGTGCAGCGCCAGCTGGACAGGGTGCTTCTCACCACCAGGGAAAATCTGATGGGCGTCCGAGTGATCCGGGCCTTCAACCGTCAGGAGAGCGAGAGGGAGGCATTTGAGGAGGAGAACGGGAGCCTAGTAAAAATGCAGGTCTTTGTGGGCCGCATATCCGCCCTCTTAAATCCGGTGACCTATGTGATTATTAACCTGGCAATTGTAGCCGTAATCTGGGTGGGCGCCCGGCAGGTGGACGCCGGGATTCTCACCCAGGGAAAGGTGATTGCCCTGGTAAATTACATGTCCCAGATCCTGGTGGAACTCATCAAGATGGCAAATTTGATTATCCTTATCTCCAAAGCTGCCGCCTGCATGAACCGGGTAGACGGGGTCTTTGCCATCACATCCTCGGTGAAGGAGCCGGCGGGAGCGGCAGCGGCCGGGAAAGCGGGGATGCCTGGCCTGTCCGGCGATTTGGAAGAGGCCCGGACAGGCCGCGGCCGGGAAAATGGAGCGGCTGCTCCTGCCGTGGAATTCAGGGACGTGGAGGCTGCCTACGCGGGTTCGGGAAATCCGGCCCTTTCAGGCATCTCCTTCCAGGCGAAAAGGGGGGAGACCATCGGCATCATCGGCGGAACCGGCTCGGGAAAGACCACCCTGGTAAATCTGATTCCAAGGTTTTACGACGCGGCAAAAGGGCAGGTTCTGGTAAATGGCCGGGACGTACGGGAGTATTCCCTGGAGGAACTTAGGGGCCTTATGGGCGTTGTGCCCCAGCGGGCGGTGCTTTTTAAGGGGAGCCTCCGAGAAAATATGAAGTGGGGCAGGCAGGACGCCTCGGATGAGGAAATTTGGGAGGCCCTGGGGACTGCCCAGGCGCGGGATTTCGTGGAGGACAAAAAGCAGGGACTGGATCTGTCCATTGAACAGGAGGGGCGCAATCTCTCCGGCGGCCAGCGCCAGCGCCTGACCATTGCCCGGGCCCTGGTGCGCCAGCCGGAGATTCTCATCATGGACGACAGCGCCTCGGCGCTGGATTTTGCCACGGACGCCAGGCTGCGCCGGGCCATCAAGGAGGATACCCAGGACATGACGGTGTTCCTCGTGTCCCAGCGGGCTTCCACCATCAAGAATGCGGACAAAATTCTGGTTCTGGACGACGGGGCCCTGGCCGGGATGGGGACGCATAAAGAGCTCCTTAAAACATGCCAGGTGTACCGGGAGATCTGCCTGTCGCAGTTCTCAAAAGAGGAGGTAGAGCGGGATGAGCAGTAAAGCGAAAGACAAAAAGACCATGGGCCGGGAAGGGCAGGAGAGAAGCAGAAGGACCATCCGGCGGGTGCTGCGATCCATTGACAAATACCGGGCATCCGTCCTGCTCTCCCTGTTTTTGGCGGTGGTGACGGTGGCCCTGACCCTGTATGTGCCCATTCTCACAGGCCAGGCCGTGGACCGCATCGTGGCCCCGGGCCAAGTGGATTACGCGGGGCTTGTGAAGATCCTGGCAAAAATTCTGGCTGCCATGGCTGTGACGGCGGCGAGCCAGTGGCTGATGAACCATATCAACAATACCATTACCTACCGGGTGGTAAAAGATATCCGCACGCAGGCATTTGACCACCTGGAGCGGCTGCCCTTAAGCTATATTGATTCCCACCCCTCCGGGGATATTATCAGCCGGATTGTGGCGGATGTGGACCAGTTCTCCGAGGGGCTGCTCATGGGCTTTACCCAGTTTTTTACAGGGGTTATGACCATCGGCGGAACGCTTCTGTTCATGCTCTCCATCAATCCCCTCATTACTCTGGTGGTCGTCCTTCTCACGCCCCTGTCCCTGGTGGTGGCCGGCTTTATCGCCAAAAAGACCTTTGATATGTTCCGCCTCCAGTCAGAGACACGGGGAGAGCTCACCACCTTGACAAATGAGATGCTGGGAAATATGAAGGTGGTGCAGGCCTTCGGATACCAGAAGGAGGCGGAGAAACGCTTTGACGCCATCAACCGCCGTCTTACGGGCTACAGTCTGCGGGCCACATTTTTCTCATCCATCACCAATCCGGCTACCCGCTTTGTAAACAGCATGGTCTACGCGGCGGTGGGAATTGCCGGGGCCTGGGGCGCGATTCAGGGCTTTCTGACCGTAGGGCAGCTCACAAGCTTTTTGAGCTACGCAAACCAGTATACTAAGCCTTTTAATGAGATCTCCGGCGTGGTGACGGAGCTGCAGAACGCGCTGGCCTGCGCGGGCCGGGTGTTCGACCTGATCGATGAGGAGACCATTTCGGAGGAAAAGCCGGGGACGGAGGAACTTGCGGATGTGGAAGGGAAAGTGAATTTGGAGCATGTTTCCTTCTCCTACACGCCAGACCGGCGGCTGATCGAGGACTTCAGCCTGGATGTCAGACCGGGCCAGCGGGTGGCGATCGTGGGGCCCACGGGCTGCGGAAAAACTACGGTCATCAATCTGCTCATGCGGTTTTACGATGTGGATTCGGGCTGCATCCGCGTGGAGGGAAAAGACATCCGTCAGGTAACCAGAAGGAGCCTGCGGGCCAGCTACGGCATGGTGCTCCAGGAAACCTGGCTGAAATCCGGGACGATCCGGGACAATATCGCCTACGGGCGGCCGGATGCCTCCATGGATGAGGTTATACGGGCGGCAAAGGAGGCCCATGCCCACAGCTTTATCATGCGCATGAAGGACGGATACGACACCTGGGTAGGAGAGGACGGGGGAAGCTTGTCACAGGGGCAGAAACAGCTTCTCTGCATTGCCCGCGTCATGCTCTGCCTTCCGCCCATGCTGATTCTGGACGAGGCTACATCCTCCATTGATACCCGCACAGAGATCCGGGTGCAGAAAGCATTTGCGCGGATGATGGAGGGACGGACCAGCTTTATTGTGGCCCACCGGCTGTCCACCATCAAAGAGGCGGATATGATCCTGGTGATGCGCGGCGGCCATATCGTGGAGCAAGGCCGTCATGAAGAGCTGCTTGCAGAGAACGGATTTTATGCCCAGATTTACAACAGCCAGTTTGCTGTGAGCTAGCGTGTGTTTGAGAATTGCTGGGGCGGGTGCTGCCGTGGAGCGGCATCTGCCCTGTTTTCTTGTTCATACATATAAAACATACTGGGAAAATGAACAAAAAAAGGAAAAGAATGGAATTTTGTTGAGATTTTCCATCTTTTTTACGAAATTTTTGCTGACAACTTTCTCAATATCATGTATAATAGTTTCCGTTTATTATTATTTTGTTTTTTATAAAAAGGAGGAATTTTTTACCATGGAATCTGACCCACAAGCGGCCAATATTCTATCACAGCTAGCAGTTTTATTAATTCTGACCATTGTCAACGCATTTTTCGCGGGTTCTGAGATGGCAGTGGTGTCTGTTAACAAGAACAAAATCCACCGTCTGGCGGAGCAGGGAAACAAAAACGCGGCCCTGATTGAGCGCCTGATGGAGGACTCTACCGTTTTCCTGTCGACAATTCAGGTGGCGATCACGCTGGCCGGCTTCTTTTCCAGTGCATCTGCGGCTACGGGTATTGCCCAGGTTCTGGGGGGCGCTATGGCAGAGCGAGGCATTCCCTACAGCCAGAGCATCGCAAGCGTACTGGTGACGATTATTTTGGCGTATTTTAATTTGGTGTTCGGCGAGCTGGTGCCCAAGAGGATTGCCCTGCAGAAGGCGGAGGGCTTCAGCCTTCTCTGCGTGCGTCCCATTTATATGATTTCCCGGGTGATGAGTCCGTTCATTAAGCTGCTGTCTCTGTCTACC
The DNA here is from genome assembly GCA_019119575.1 of Candidatus Enterocloster excrementipullorum. Taxonomy (GTDB): domain Bacteria; phylum Bacillota; class Clostridia; order Lachnospirales; family Lachnospiraceae; genus Enterocloster; species Enterocloster excrementipullorum. The sequence goes on along the minus strand of DWWT01000021.1, from coordinate 5,530 downwards.
AGCGGCGTTTTAAAGCTCATCGGCATGCACAGTGAGACCTTGGAGAGCGATGTGTCCGAGGAAGAGATCAAGTCCATGCTGGAGACGGGAAGCGAAAAAGGTGTGTTTAACGATATAGAGAAGGAGATGATCACTTCGATTTTCTCCTTTGATGATAAGAGGGCGCGGGAGGTCATGGTGCCCCGTCAGGACATGGTGACCATTGATATCAGCGAACCGGTAGAGTCCTATATTGATGAGATCCTTCAGTCCATGCACTCCAAGATTCCTGTGTACGAGGACGAGATTGACAATATTATCGGCATTCTTTCCACAAAAAATCTGATGATTCAGATCCGAAAGTGCCGTCTGGAGGATTTGGATATCCGATCCATGCTGTCGGAGCCCTATTTTGTGCCGGAAAACAGGAGAACAGACGCCCTGTTTAAGGAGATGCAGAAAAATAAAAATAAAATCGCCATTTTGATCGATGAGTACGGCGGCGTGTCCGGTATGGTGACGCTGGAAGATTTGATTGAAGAAATTGTGGGCGACATCCATGAGGAATACGAGGATGTGGAGCCGGATATCCTGGAGATTGAGCCTCACAAAATCTACCGGGTATCGGGAAGCATATCCCTCTTTGATCTGAATGAGGAAATGCATCTGCACATTGACAGCACCTGCGACACGCTGTCAGGTTATCTGATGGAGCTCTTGGGATACATACCCGATCAGGAGAAGCTGCCTCTTCTGGTGGAGACGCCGGAGGCGGATTATGAGGTGGAGTCCATGGATGACCGGGTGATCGATAAGGTGAAGCTGACTTTGAAAGAAAAGAAGGGGTCGGAGAGCCAGGAAGAAGAGGAATAGGCGGAATCATTAGCCTGAATTATTAGCGCTTTTTTATGGTGACAAATGCAGGGAAATTTTGTATAATAGGAAGGAAAATGCATTTTACACACTTAAAACCAAGGAGGATGTAACATGAGTTTTTTGTTGGATGGAGTGATGGCTGTCACCTGGCAGCAAATTGTGATGTACGTAGTAGGCATCGTGCTCATCTGGCTGGCTGTCAAGAAGGAGTATGAGCCCTCACTGCTGCTGCCCATGGGCTTCGGCGCGATTTTGGTGAATCTCCCATTTTCGGGCGTAATCGACCAGGTGGTTCAGGGCAAGGTCGAAGCCGCCGGCATTATTCAGTGGCTCTTTGAGTCGGGAATCGAAGCGTCCGAGGCTATGCCGATCCTGTTGTTTATCGGTATCGGCGCGATGATCGATTTCGGCCCCCTGCTCAGCCAGCCCGTGCTCTTTTTGTTCGGCGCTGCCGCGCAGTTCGGTATTTTTGCAGCTATCGTTATCGCGTGCCTGATGGGCTTTGACTTAAAGGATGCGGCTTCCATCGGTATCATCGGAGCTGCGGACGGACCTACCTCCATTCTGGTATCCCAGGTGCTTGATTCTAATTATATGGGCCCCATCGCTGTGGCGGCATATTCCTACATGGCTCTGGTGCCGATTATTCAGCCCTTCGCCATCAAGCTGGTTACCACCCACAAGGAGCGCAGCATTCACATGGAGTACAACCCCAAGAGCGTAAACAAGGCGCTGCGCATTTCCTTCCCCATCGCGGTGACCATCATTGTAGGCTTTATTTCTCCTCAGTCCGTTGCACTGGTAGGCTTCCTTATGTTCGGCAACCTCCTGCGGGAGTGCGGCGTGCTGAACAGCTTGAGCCAGGCGGCTCAGAACGAGCTGGCCAACATCATCACCCTGCTTTTGGGAATCACCATTTCCTTCAGCATGCGTGCGGATCAGTTCGTAAATCCGGCAACGATTATGATCATGGCTCTGGGCCTTGTAGCCTTTGTGTTTGATACCATCGGCGGCGTAATCTTCGCAAAGATCGTGAATGTGTTCTTAAAGATGGCTGGCAAGAAGCCGGTGAACCCCATGATCGGCGGCTGCGGAATCTCCGCATTCCCCATGTCCTCCCGTGTTGTACAGAAGCTGGCAGCCCAGGAGGAGCCCGGCAACATCATTTTGATGCAGGCGGCGGGCACCAACGTATCCGGACAGGTTGCATCCGTTATCGCCGGCGGCCTGGTAATCAGTGTTGTAACCCAGTATCTGTAATACAGTGAGGAGGTATGGAAGATGAGTAATCTGGCGATTGCATTTGAGATTATGGGAAAAGGCATGGCCGGCATCTTTGTGGCCATTATTATCATCATGCTCGCGGTTATGGTTCTCGGAAAAGTAACAAGCGGGAAGAAGGACGAGCAGTAAAAAGAAAGTTTTTTTAGAAAGTGTCTGCGTGTCCTGTTGAGAAGGCATTTGGCGCCGGAGCGAATCGTGAGGTTCGTTCCGGCGCTTTTTTAAGGAAATGCAGAATGAAAATCAGAAATACAGTAAAATTTTCCCGATTCCTATGGCATTTCGAAACATTTGCCTGTATAATGATAAATGTTTGTCGATCTGGCGTGCCGGCACAATCATCATTCGATGAACAGCCTGCCTGCGCCGAAACTCTTTGGGAAGACCGTGGCCTTCACAAAAATATATTATGGAAGGAAAAGGATCAATCATGAACACATACTTGTACATACTGTTTTGGCTCATCAGTTTCGGAGCTTCCATTGCCGGGGCAATCTGCGGAATCGGAGGCGGCGTTATCATCAAGCCGGTTTTGGATGCTTTCGGAGTCTTAAGCGTCTCTACGATCAGCTTTCTGTCGAGCTGTACGGTTTTGTGCATGACCTGCTATTCCGTAATTAAGGGAAAGATGAGCGGGGAGTCCCTGATTGATATGCGCACCGGCACGCCTCTCGGAATAGGCGCGGCCATCGGCGGCGTAGCCGGAAAGTCTATGTTCCAGGCCCTGTCTTCCATGTTTGCGGACAAGGATATGGTGGGAGCGGTTCAGGCGGCCTGCCTTCTGGTGATCACCCTGGGAACTCTGATTTACACGATCAAGAAGGATCAGGTGAAAACACTCCGGGTGGAGAATGCCGCAGCCTGCGTGGCGATCGGCCTGGTGCTGGGGATCTTTTCCTCGTTTTTGGGAATCGGCGGCGGCCCCATCAACCTGGTGGTGCTCTTTTACTTCTTTTCCATGGACACAAAGACAGCGGCCCAGAATTCCCTCTATATCATCCTGTTTTCCCAGATTACCAGCCTTTTAAATACGCTGGTTACAGGAACGGTTCCGGAGTTCTCCATTTGGCTTCTGGTGCTGATGGCCATTGGCGGGATCCTGGGCGGCATGTGCGGCCGGGTGATCAACAAGCGGATTGAGTCACGGGTGGTGGACAAACTGTTTATCCTCTTGATGGCAGTGATTATCGGGATTAATATTTATAATATTTATCAGTTTATGGGATAAGCGCAGGCGCTTTTTGCCCCGGCGCGGCAAGGAGGAGAAAATGGTTACGATCAAGGAGATAGCCAATCGTCTGGGGGTGAGCACGACCACTGTGTCGAATGTGATCCACGGAAAGACATCGGAGGTGTCTCCCGCTACGATTGAGCTGGTGCAGAAGATGCTGAAGGAATGCGGATACGTGCCCAACATGGGGGCCAGGAATCTCGCACAGAATCAGTCCCGGATCATCGGTATTGTGATGAAGGAGAGAAAGGGAAGGTATACGAATCTGTTAAGCGATCCCTTCTACGGGGAGCTTGTGGGGGCGGTGGAAAAGGTGATACGCTCCAAGGGCTATTATCTGATGATGAATATCTCGGACAACATGGAGGACATCATAGCAGGGGCCGCTTCCTGGAACGTGGACGGTGTCATCATGGTCAGCCTGGACTATGAGGATGTGCTGGAGCTAAGGAAGACCTATAAAAAGCCCATGGTTCTGATCGACTGCTGCAATTGCCCGGAGGATGCGGAGGAGATCAACATAACTGTGGATGATCGGAAGGGGGCCTACGATGTGACGGAATATCTGATACGCAGCGGTCATAAGCGGATGGCCTATTTTGCTTATAACACCCAGGGAATTTCCGGGGTGCGCTATGAGGGCTGCATCAGGGCTCTGAAGGACTATGGGCTGCCGTGGGACAGGGAGAGCTTTCCGGTAGTCAGCGTGAAGGAGCTGGGATTGGAAGGGGCTTTCGAGTCTGTCTGTTATCAGAGGGAAGATTTTACGGCGGTGATCTGCAATGCGGATTATTACGCGGCCAGTCTGATTAATTATATGGAAGACCGCGGAGTCAGCATTCCGGAGGAGCTGTCCGTGACAGGCTTTGACGACAATGAATATGCCCGCCTGATTCGCCCGCATCTGACCACGGTGCGTCAGAGCGTGACGGATAAAGGAGTGCGCGCGGTTCGGATTCTGACGGATTTGATTAATGGGAAGGAGTACAGGGAGCGGACTATTCTCCTCCCATTTAAGATGGTGGTTCGGGACAGCGTGAAAATTTTGCGGTAGCAGGAGAAAAAAGGTCGTCATAACGAAAATTGGCTGGCGATAGCCTTCACCGAAACTGTTCCAATCCCCTCGCCTGAATGGGTGGCGGACGGAAACTGCTTTCCATTGAGGATGGGTTCCGTTTCGTGTGCTGACATAATCATTTTCGAACACGCTCTAGGCCTTTGCGGCTTTTAGGCAGGCTTCTGCGATTTCCTGTTTAAGCCCGTAGCGGGTGCAGAGGCTGTCCAGGATGGTTCTTTCGGGGATCCCATTATCCAGGCATTCCCGGACATATAAGCGGGCAAAGGTGCCTAAACCTTCTTTTCGCCCTTCTTTCAAGCCTTCCTCCCGCCCCTCTTCAAACGTATTTTTCAGATGCAGCTCTTCGTTATATTCTGTTAAAATCACATGCTTCACCTCCGCTCGGTGCACGGACAAAAGCTCCTTTAAAATTCCATTCTCCAGGCAGACATCCACCGCCCGGTCCACCGCTTCTTCCAGGGCGAGCCCGTCTTCTGTTCCGTGGCGTATTTCCTGCACTAAGTAGGAATACTCGTAGAGCTTTCGGCAGCCCTGCATCAACTCTTTGTTTCGCCCAAAGTTAATGTTTAACATTAACGCCCTGCACTCCAGAAAAGGCTCCTCCCCGTCCGCTGTCTCAAAGGAATCCGACAGGCGGAGCTCCACCTGGTCCTCCAAATCCTTCCGGCCGTTGTAAAAGACAATGTAGCGGGGCGCAGGGAGAATGATTTTTCCGGAGGGGTACACATCCAATTTCCGGGACTCCACATATCCCTGGTAGAGCCGGGAAAAGTAGGACAGGCCCCGCAGGGGCATGTTGGGGTTAAAGGTGCTCTGGGCTTCATAGAGATTCAGCTCGTTTTTGATCAGGAAGGCCAGATCGTTTTTCATGCTGAGATAGAGGACATCCTTTAACGTGCGGACCTCTAACTCATCCGGATTCTGGTAGTGGGACCGGTTCACCGCGTTGTACAGGCTTAACAGGTCCTTTTTCTCCCGGAAAATCAGCCGAAAAAGGCGGTCCTTGTGGGCGCGGTTGGCTTTCGCTTTTGTCATAAGTGCGTTTCTCCTTTCATTTTACTACATTTTGAATGAATTTGTAAGGG
>DWWT01000003.1 GCA_019119575.1 Candidatus Enterocloster excrementipullorum | reverse complement strand
AGAGGACCGGGACGGACGGGCCGCTGGTGGACCTGTTGGGGACCAACCCCATGGCAGGGTAGCCAAGCCCGGAGGGGATAAACGCTGAAGGCATCTAAGCGTGAAGCCGCCCCCGAGATGAGATATCCCATTCCGTGAGGAAGTAAGACCCCTTAGAGAGTATGAGGTAGATAGGTTAGAGGTGGAAGCGCAGTAATGTGTGTAGCTGACTAATACTAATCGGTCGAGGGCTTGACCAAGAAGGGTTGTTCAGTATGTGGTTTTGAGGGTATGTATCTCTCTTAAAATGGCCCGGTGGCTCAGCTGGTTAGAGCGCCGCCCTGTCACGGCGGAGGTCGACGGTTCGAACCCGTTCCGGGTCGTTTTTCTTTCAATTTAATATTGAAAGATTCCTATGGGGTCTTAGCTCAGCTGGGAGAGCATCTGCCTTACAAGCAGAGGGTCACAGGTTCGAGCCCTGTAGGCCCCATATATTATTTAAAAAATTGCATATACTATACTAAGGGCGAATTCCCGAGTGGCCAAAGGGGACAGACTGTAAATCTGCTGGCACTGCCTTCGGTGGTTCGAATCCACCTTCGCCCATTTAAAATGTTTATTGACAAAACATTTTAAAGTAATTATAATTATATAGTAGCGCGGGGTGGAGCAGTCTGGAAGCTCGTCGGGCTCATAACCCGAAGGTCGTAGGTTCAAATCCTGCCCCCGCAATTTTTTTATGTTTAAAATAGTTATAGGGGCGTGTAGCTCAGTCGGTAGAGCACTTGACTTTTAATCAAGTTGTCCCGGGTTCGAATCCCGGCACGCTCATTAATGTTTATAACTAATGATCTTACGTCATTAGTTATTTTTTATTTTACTTAATTTTTCTAAAAATACTTGTGAGCAAGTTGTCTCAACGCAAAAAGGAGGATATACACAGGATGAGCAGAAGAAGAAAGAAAAATGATTCGCCTGTTCAGACGGTTTTTCTCATATTGGTAGCAATTGTTGTTATGGCTGCCGCAATTTATGTGGTTGTGGGGATTGTTGGGAAAATTCGATCCGATTATCAGAGGCTTGAATCCAATACCAGAGAAGAGAGCACAATGGAAACAATCGAGATTGAGGAGGAGGAAAGCCTGGGATGGAATGAGACGGACGAGGGATGGATTTATCTTGTGGATGAAGAGACCAGGGCGGCAGATCAATGGATGGAAATAGATGGCTTTCTCTATTCTTTTGACGAAAACGGCATTATGCGGACGGGAGAATGGAAGAATGAGGGGCAGATTTATACGCTGCATGATACAAAGGGGTATTTAAAAGAGATTCAGACAGATTTAAATTATGTTCCGGCTGATACAGGGGAGGATCTAGACAGCCTGGTGCGAACAAATGCGTTCTGGTGTTATCTGGATTCGGAAGATACGGGATTGTTTAAAACAATTCTTTATAGAAGAACGGTTGAAAATAAAGTGATGCCTCTTGGGGATGAAGAGTCCCCGGAGAGGACAACCCGTTATTCCATGCGTACGTATGGGGATTATGTCTATTATCTTCCTAAGGTAAGTGAAAGCAGTCTCCCTGAGCTCTCTGATTCGGACCGGGAGCTGTGCGATGTATTGGTGCGGATGATTCCGGGGCAGAAGACGAAGGAAATTATTGCGGAAAATGTAGACGGATATCTCGTCTTGGACGAGACGATCTATTATTCGCAAAATGGGGAAATATATTCTGTAAAATCAGGAACCGAAGTTCCTGTGGGTGCGTCGCAGTATTTGGTAACGCTTAAAAATGAAATGCTCTACCTTGAGGATGCACTTGGAAATGCGGTTTCTGCGAAAGGCGGAAGCGTTGCGGTTGAAGATCGCAGATATACAATTGCAGATGACGGACAGATAGAAGATATTGAGAGAAACGAGGTAACTCTTGATGGAGTCACATATCATTTGCGGGGGAGCGGTACACAGGGAGCGGTTTACGCACGGGATTCAGGGGGAGACAAAGCGCTGATCCGGGAAGCTTACGGTGTACAAAGTTTCTGTATTGTGGATAACAAAATTTATTACAGCGCATATGTGGATAATACTTCGGAAGGAGAATGGTACAGCCGAATATATTCAGCTGATCTGGATGGAGGACAAAAGGAGGCAATCAGCGGGTTGTTTGCCGGTGCTATAGGAAATATGTACTATTTTGAGGGCGATGGTTCAATTTACGGGGAATATCACCCTGCCATCTGGAAACAGGCTTATGGAACCATTGTATCGATAGGAAGGGATGGCAGTCTTCGCCGGATTCAGGACGAAAGTGCGAGGACAGGCCGGTCAGCCTCGGGAAATGATGTTTTGAAGTTAGCTGCTGTTCAGGACGGAAAAATATACTGCCTGTGGCAGGATTGTGTATGGAGTGCGCAGACAGGAATAACCGATGTGAAATGGAGCAAAGGGGTAGAGCTGGACGCCTCATCTGCAGAAGCAGTTGCGACAATAGATGCAATGCCTGAGGAGACACAATCCCAAACGCAGGAAGAAACAACCGCAGCAGTCATCATAAGCCCGATTGGAGGGGAAAGCGCCGGAGCGGGAGAAAATGTCCCGGTTTCCCCCCTGAATCCTACACAGGAATCAAAGCAGGAGGTGGTGATCGGAACAGATGCGCCTTCGGCAGAGACGCAGGAAACAAAGCCTGCAGAAACATCTCCTTCATCAGGAGCAGTGACAATTATACCTTTGCAATAAATAGAGAAAATAATAGGAGGACGAGTCAGGATGGCTCGTCCTCATCAAATTCTACGACCACATAAAAGCCGCGGGAATTTTCACGGATATCTTTTATAATTCCGTATTGGGATTTGATTCGGTCTCTGGCGGCAAAACAGCCGGACATGGCTACGGCCGGATCTATAATGTAGCTGTAGCTGCTCGTTCCCTCTCTTTCGATAATTTTTACTTTTTGCCCTGTCTGTACAAGGCCCTGACGTTCCATTTTAAACTCAACGGTTCTCATCCCTGCATCTCCTTTCTACCTCATCGCAGACTATGGAGATATAGCTGGTGAGTGTTGCCTCCTGGCATCCGGCTATAAAATGATTGCATCGATTTACAGGTATAAGTATTTTGTAAGCTCTGCTGGAGCCGATGGCCACAGCTATGGAGGGAGTAATCTCACCAAGCAGGGAGTTGGCGATGACAATTCCGATGGGCCCAATAATTATATCGGCATCCGCGGAATTTACAAGGATTGGATTTTCTCCTGTGGCCCCATGGGCAGCCCCAGCTTTCAAGAGGGCCGCTGTAGCGATGCTGTTTGTTCCTATCCCATATATCTCCAGATTTGGGAGGCGCTTGAGGAGCTGTTCGATGACGGTTTTTCCCATGCGCCCCCCCTGTCCGTCTATTACAACAATTTTCTGCATATGAAATGTCCACCTTTTCTTGATATCCTAAGACTATACCATCTGCTCCGGTTTAAATACCTGATCAAACTGTTCCGGCGTCATGAATCCCAGCTGGACGCAGGCTTCTTTTAAAGATATATTTTCTTTGTAGGCCTTCTTGGCTGTCTTGGCTGCGTTCTCATATCCAATATGCGGATTCAAGCAGGTAACAAGCATCAGGGAGCGGTGAAGATTTTCATCCATTTTCTCTCGGTTGGCACGGATTCCTGCGGCACAGTTATTATTGAAGGACACCAGAGAGTCGGAGAGAAGGCGCACCGACTGCAGGAAATTATAAATGCATACCGGCATAAATACATTCAGCTCAAAATTGCCCTGCGATGCGGAAAAACCTACGGCCGTATCATTGGACATAACCTGGACAGCCACCATGGTAACGGATTCACACTGTGTGGGATTTACCTTTCCCGGCATGATGGAGCTTCCGGGTTCATTCTCCGGTATAAAAATTTCGCCCAGGCCGCAGCGGGGACCGCTGGACAGCCAGCGCACATCATTGGCAATTTTCATCATATTGGCAGCCAGCGCCTTGAGGGCACCGTGTGCAAATACCAGCTCATCCTTACTTGTCAGGGAGTGGAATTTGTTGGGCGCTGTCTTAAATGGCTTTCCTGTGAGCTGGGATATGGCGTCCGCAGCAGCAGTGTCAAATCCTTTGGGAGCATTGAGGCCTGTTCCCACAGCTGTTCCGCCGAGAGCCAGCTCGTGAAGGCCGGGAAGGCTTAAGGAGAGCATCTGCCTGGACTTTTCAAGCATTTCCTTCCATCCGCTGATTTCCTGGGAAAAGGAAATCGGAGTGGCGTCCTGCAGATGGGTACGTCCTGTTTTTATAATGCCCTCATTTTCCTCCATAAGCCGGGAAAAGGTGGAAGAGAGAAGATCAATGGATGGAAAAAGCCGATCCTCAATCTCTATGGCCGCTGCAATGTGCATGGCGGTGGGAAATGTATCGTTTGAACTCTGGGACATATTTACATGGTCATTCGGGTGAAGAAGTGCTTCCCCTGCAATTTCATTTCCGCGGTTGGCAATGACTTCATTTACATTCATGTTGGACTGCGTTCCGCTTCCGGTTTGCCATACGGCCAGTGGAAAGTGGCCGTCTAATTTTCCGTCTAAAATCTCATCACATACCTGGCTGATCAGCTCAAAGCGCTTATCATCCAGCTTTCCCAGGCGGTGATTGGCCATGGCGGCTCCCTTTTTTAATATAGCAAAGGCATGGATTATCTCCATGGGAATCTTTTCTGTACCTATCTTGAAATTTTCAAAGCTCCTCTGTGTCTGGGCGCCCCAATAGCGGTCGGCAGGCACTTGTACTTCCCCCATGGAGTCGTGTTCGATCCTGTATTCCATTCTGTGTTCTCTCCTCTCTTGTGCTTTTAAATGATTATTACCTATTTTATACTAAGAAGGGAGTATTATCCAGTGTTTTTTACGGCTATCGACGATAGGAAAAAAGAATGGCAGAACGTTTTGCATCGGAATAGATTCCCATGGAAAATATATATTTAATGTCTGTAAAATCAGGGAAAAATCATCTCTGGTATTGACAAATTAGGGGCAGATGTTATAATCAGAATCATCAAAAGGCCATGAGGGAACAAGTAGCCATGGAAAGGTATCCAGAGAGCAGCCGGAAGGTGGAAGGGCTGTATGCCGGAACATAGGTGAAGACCAGTCCTGAGCTCCGGCAGGGATGATTCATGGATCAATGCACAAAGTGCGGATCATTATGAATGGGAAATGCCGGCGTCTTTCTCCGCGTTAAGGGATCAATTGAGTGAAAAGAACAAGGTGGAACCGTGCAGATGCACCCTTGGACATGTGATTATGTCCAGGGGTTTTTTGCTGTAAGGATCCTGCCGCCGGATAGGCGGTATGTGTGTAAAGAAAGGAGAAGCATCAGATGAAAATTATTTTACCGGACGGAAGTGTAAAGGAAGCAGAGGATGAGCTGCGGGCAGTCCGCCATACAGCTTCGCATGTGCTGGCACAAGCTGTAAAACGTCTGTATCCGGAGACAAAGCTGGCTATCGGACCGGCGATTGATGACGGATTTTATTATGATTTTGACAGGGAGGGCGGGTTTACTCCGGAAGATTTGGAGAAGCTGGAAGCGGAGATGACCAAGATTGTAAAAGAAAATCTCCCCTTAAAGCCTTTTGTCCTGCCGAGAAATGAGGCAATTGCGTTCATGAAGGAAAAAGGAGAGCCCTATAAGGTCGAACTGATTGAAGATCTTCCTGAGGAGGAAACCATCAGCTTTTATCAGCAGGGAGAGTTTACAGACCTGTGCGCTGGCCCGCATATTATGTACACCAAGGGTGTGAAGGCCTTTAAGCTCACAAGCATTGCGGGGGCTTACTGGAGGGGGAGCGAGAAAAACAAGATGCTTACCCGCATTTATGGAACAGCATTTTTGAGCAAGGCAGATCTTGAGAGCTATCTCACCATGATGGAAGAGGCGAAAAAGAGAGATCACAGGAAGCTTGGCAAGGAGCTGGGCCTGTTTATGTTTGCCGAGGAGGGGCCGGGATTCCCATTTTTCCTTCCAAAGGGCATGACGCTGAAAAATACGCTTCTGGAGTATTGGCATGAAATTCATTTGAGAGAGGGATATCAGGAAATTTCCACTCCTGTGATCTTAAGCCGCAAGCTCTGGGAGACCTCCGGCCATTGGGATCACTATAAGGCGAATATGTACACGACGGTGATTGATGACGAGGACTATGCCATCAAGCCAATGAACTGTCCCGGAGGAATGTTGGTATATAAATCCCAGCCCAGATCCTACAGAGATCTTCCGCTGCGCCTTGGCGAGCTTGGTCTGGTACACCGCCACGAGAAGAGCGGACAGCTTCACGGGCTGATGCGGGTGCGCTGCTTTACCCAGGATGATGCCCATATTTATATGACCCAGGAGCAGATCACGGATGAGATTAAGGGTGTTACCCGGCTGATTGACGAGGTGTACAAGCAGTTTGGATTTGAGTATTTTGTTGAGCTGTCTACCAGGCCTGAGGATTCTATGGGATCGGATGAAGATTGGGAGATGGCGACCAACGGCCTTCGGAATGCTCTCGAGGAAATGGGCCTTGACTATATTGTAAATGAGGGAGATGGGGCATTCTATGGTCCCAAGATTGATTTCCATCTGCGGGATTCCATCGGAAGAACCTGGCAGTGCGGCACCATTCAGCTTGACTTCCAGCTTCCCCAGCGGTTTGAGGCGGAGTATGTGGCTGAAGATGGAACAAAGAAACGCCCCATCATGATTCACAGGGTTTGCTTTGGATCCATTGAGCGGTTTATCGGCATTCTGATTGAGCACTATGCGGGCAAATTCCCCGTATGGCTGGCTCCGGTTCAGGTGAAGGTAATTCCTGTGTCCGAGAAGTCCATGGAGTATGCTTCCGGCGTGTATGAGAAGCTGAAGGCAGCCGGAATCCGCGTGGAGTTAGACCACAAGGATGAGAAGGTGGGATATAAGATCCGCCAGGCTCAGCTTGAGAAGGTTCCCTATATGCTGGTTCTCGGAGAGAAAGAGGCGGCAGAGGGAGCTATTACGGTGAGAAGCCGGGACAAGGGCGACCTGGGCAGAGCGCAGCTGGATGATTTTATCCAGGAGATTAAAAAACTTACGGAAACTAGGGCGAAGGATTGATGAAACTGCATCAGCTCCAATATTTTTGTGCGGCCTGCAGGTATGGAAATATAACAAAGGCCGCTGATGAGCTGCATGTTTCTCAGCCATCCATATCTATGGCTATTCGTGATCTGGAAAGAGAATTTGGCCTTTCATTGATTCAGAGAACCAACAGAGGATTTTCCGTGACCAAAGAAGGCGCATATTTTTATGAAAAGGCCGAGATTCTTCTGGAACAAGCTGAAGATCTTGGCCAGATCATGCGGGATATGGGAAACTGCAGAAAGAGAATCAGTCTGGGGATCCCTCCCATGATCGGCACGTTTCTTTTTCCAAAGATGTATAAAGAATTTCATAGGCTTTTTCCTGATATTGTTCTCAATTCCAGAGAAGGAGGAAGCCGCGATTTGATGGATATGCTGGATGAGAATGCATTGGATTTTGCCATTCTTCCTACCAATCAAATAGCGAGGGATCAGTATAATATCCTTCCTCTGACAGAGACAGAGACGGTGTTCTGTATCTGTAAGGCTCATCCTTTGGCAGAAAGGCAGAGGGTTTCCATAGAGGATATAAAGGATGAGCCCTTGATTATGTTTAATGATGGATTTTATCAGAATGTGGTTATAAAGGAGCGGTTTGAGAGGGAAGGGTACAGGCCAAATATTCTTCATTATTCCAGCCAGTTCTATACGATCAGGGAATTTATATCAGATGGAATTGCTGCAGGCTTTATGTTTCGGAGCATTGCTGAGACAGTTCCGGAAATAAGGGGGATATCTCTGGAGGATCCGATCCATATACGAATTGGTTTGGTATGGAGGAAAAACCAGCATATGTTTCATGATGCCCTCCGGTTCCTTTCTTTTGCAGAACAATATGGAAAATAAAAATGTATGGCAGGAACTTTCCTGCCATATTTTTTGTTGATGACAAAATAAAAAAAATATATTTTACTTATGTCTGTAAAAAGAATAGGATAAAAGAAAAAGGAGGGGAACGAATGATGAATACGTATAGGATTGCTGTAATTGCTGGCGATGGAATCGGCCCTGAAGTGCTGAGGGAAGGGATTAAGGCACTGAATCAGGCAGCAGCCTGCGATGGAAGATTTTCTTTTGACTTTACATACTTTCCCTGGGGATGTGAATATTATCTTAAAACAGGCCGGATGATGGATGCGGACGGTTTGGAAAAGCTGAAAGATTTTGACGCGATTTATCTTGGAGCGGTCGGATATCCCGGGGTACCGGATCATATTTCTCTGTGGGATCTTCTATTGACCATCCGCAAAGGCTTTGATCAGTATGTAAATCTGCGTCCGGTAAAGCTGCTGGACGGAGCTCCCTGTCCGTTAAAGGATGTAGAGAGAAAAGATGTGGATATGCTGTTTGTGAGAGAAAACAGCGAGGGAGAGTATGCCGGAAGCGGAAGCTGGCTTTTTAAGGGAAAGCCGCATGAAGTGGTAATTCAGGACGGTGTGTTTTCACGGCATGGATGTGAACGCATTATCCGCTATGCCTATGAACTTGCCCGGAAACAGAAAAAGTCATTGACAAGCATCAGTAAAGGAAACGCGCTGAACTATTCTATGGTATTCTGGGATCAGATTTTTAAAGAAATTGGAGAAGAATATCCGGATGTGATGACCCGATCCTACTTGGTAGATGCGGCGAGCATGTTTATGGTGAAGGATCCGGGACGGTTCGAAATTGTGGTTACATCCAATTTGTTTGGAGATATACTGACTGATCTTGGAGCAGCGATTGCGGGAGGCATGGGTCTAGCAGCCGGGGCCAATTTGAACCCGGAGAAAAAGTATCCGTCTATGTTTGAACCCATTCACGGTTCTGCGCCGGATATTGCAGGAAAAGGAATTGCAAATCCGCTTGCAGCGATTTGGTCTGCCAGTCAGATGCTGGATTTCTTCGGATATAAGGAGTGGGGAAAACGCTTTATTGATAGTATCGAAGAGGTGCTTGTGGAAAAAAATGTTCTTACACCGGATTTGGGGGGCAGCGCATCTACAAGTGAGGTAGGGGATGCTGTTGCGCGGAAGATAAGAAAATGATAAATGGAAAAAGGAGGAGCATATGGAAAATTTTCCAATTGCCGAGATAGAGGGAACATCCTATGAGATAGGATATAAGCGTGGGAAGATATTTAAAGAAAAAGTGAAGAAATAAGAGGTGTTGCGGCCGGATCCGGATTTTCCTTTGAGGATATTCTTGCTCTAAACTGCAGAAGTGAACTTGTATTTGTGGGAAATGAAATGGATAAAGCAGAAGGGGGCTGTACATCTATTGGAATAAGCAGCGATGCGGGAAAAAACGGGGACGCTTTTCTTGCCCACAATTGGGACTGGAAGCCGAGTCAGAGAGAATCCATGGTTATTATGAAAATTCGTCAGAAAAACGGAAAACCGGATATTTTTATGGTAACTGAAGCGGGAATTATAGGAAAAACGGGATACAATAGTGCCGGTTTATGTCTGTATTTAAATGCCTTGTCAACAGACCAGGCGCCTAAGGGGCTTCCTCTTCACATAGCGATGCGAGGAATTCTCGACTGTACGACTTTGGCAGAGGCTATTGCTGCGGCTGTAAGATTTCGTCTTGGATGCTGTGCGAACTTTATGATTGGACATAGAAATGGAGAATGTGTAGACATAGAAATAGAAAATGAAGAATTTGACGTTTTATACCCGAAGGATGGAATTCTTGTGCATACCAATCATTTTATAAGTCCTCTCCTGCCCATAAGGCCCAGGCAGGATACCTGCAAGCGGAAATTTACAGATACTTTTGTGCGCCTTGGAAGAGCGGACAAACTGATTCGAAAGAAGGGACACGATATCTCGGAAGAAGATATTATGGAGATTTTAAGGGATCATGTAGAATATCCTTCCGGCATATGCCGCCACGAGGATGTAAATCAGCCGGAAGGAAAACGCATGGGAACGGTATTTTCCATGATTGTGAATTTGACACAGGGAAATATTTATTACTGCAAGGGAAATCCCTGTGAGATGGACTATAAGATTTATACATTATCCTGACAGCTCTTCACATAGTCCTTAATCAGATTGCGGTTGAAGGTCATATGCATCATCATGGCAGAGCGGGCTCCAAGGGGATCTTTCTCTGCGATGGCCTCCACCACAGCCCTGTGCGTCATGATGGTCTCGTGGGTGAGTTTTTTGTGCGTGACATTGACGAACATGAGGACGGCCGTATCAATGATGGGAATGAGCTGTTCCACTACTTTATTTTTTGAGCACTGTGCGATGCAGGTATGGAAGGCAATGTCGTCCTCAATATAATTTTCACCGGAGCGGATCTTTTCTTCCACAAGGCTGCAAAGATCAAAGAGCTTGCGGACATCCTCAGAGGATGCGTGAAGGGCGGCCATTTCCGCAATGCCCGGCTCCAGAAGGATCCGTACATCTGCAAGATCCATGGCCAGGGCCATTTTGTCTTCGATGGCAAGAAGACCCAGCGGATCCATATCAAGGGGCGTTGTGCTCACTACATATGTACCGGATCCCCGGCGTACCTCCAGCACTCCGCGGGAAACCAACAGCTTTACGGCCTCCCGGATCGTGCTTCTTCCCACGCCAAAACGTTCCCCGAGCTCAAATTCGTTGGGAAGCTTTGCACCGGGCTTAAAGGGTGCATCTAAAATATATTGGTAAATCTGCTCCTGAACCTGTTCGGCCAGGAGCTTGCTTTTTATATTCGAAAATTTATTCATGGGATAACGTCCTCGTATATCTATGAAGTATACAAGTATTGTATCATTCTACATCCATGCGGTCAATTCATACGTGCATCACTTCTCCTTTCGTGGTACAATACCCGTAGCAGTTTAAACGGCGGCCGGTAAGACAGACGCTGGAAAGCGGCAAAAGGAGAATGAATGATCGATGAGAGAAGAAGAACTTTTAATCAACCGCCTGAAAGCCTATAAGGACAGCCGGATCTATCCGTTCCATATGCCGGGCCATAAACGCCTGCAGCTTGGCGGCATAAAAGGAGAGACTGCCCGTAGCGGAATGGATTTTCCCAACCCGTTTTTCGTAGATATTACGGAGGTGGAAGGGTTTGACAATCTCCACCATGCGCAGGGAATTTTAAAACAGTCCATGGAGTGGGCGGCCCGGGTCTATGGGGCTGACAGAACCTGGTACCTTATAAATGGGAGCACCTGCGGGATATTGGCATCGGTCTGCGGATGCACCAGACCGGGAGGGCACATCCTCATGAGCCGCAACTGCCATAAGGCAGCGTATCACGCCGCATATATCAATCATCTGCGCACATCCTATGTTTATCCACAGGATTTGCCGGGCTTGGGGATACAGGGAGGAATTTTGCCCGAGGATGTGGAAAAAGCTCTGGAGGAACATCGGGATATTCAGGCCGTATTCATTGTTTCTCCCACCTATGACGGAGTTGTATCCGATGTCTCTAAAATTGCGGATATTGTTCACCGGAAGGGAATCCCGCTGATTGTGGATGAGGCCCACGGAGCCCATTTCCGCTTTGGAAAATGGTTCCCGGATTCCGCGTTGGATATGGGGGCGGATGCAGTGATCCAGAGTGTCCACAAGACGCTTCCCAGCCTTACGCAGACGGCTCTGCTCCACATAAAAGGAAATTATGTAAATTCCCGGAATATAGAGCGGTATCTTTCTATTTTTCAGAGCTCCAGCCCGTCCTATGTATTTATGGCGTCGATAGAAAATTCTATTTTTGTTATGGACCGGATGCAGAGAGAGAGAGATTCCGTACAAATGAAGGAATATGAGGCGCATCTGATGGATCTGCGGCGCCGCCTGGCGTCCATGAAGAATCTGCGGCTTGTGGACCGGGATATCGTCGGGATGGGAGGCGTATGGGATTTAGATGTGTCAAAGATTGTGGTATCCACCAGAGGCACAGCTCTGAGCGGTGCGGATTTGAGTAGCATTCTCCGGGAAAAATATCATTTGGAAATGGAGATGTGCGGCGCGGACTATGTCACAGCCATCACCACTGTTTTTGACAGCCCGGAAGGGCTGCAGAGGCTGGGAGACAGCCTGGAGGAAATAGATGCGGACATAACCGGGATGCCCGGCAGCAGGGAGGACGGCCCGGCTGTTTATGGGATGCGCGCCCAGGCGAGGTGCTCTCTGCGGGAGGCCATGGACAGCCCCTGCCGGCCTGTTCGCTTAAAAGAAAGCGAGGGGCAGATATCTGCGGAATTTGTATATCTGTATCCGCCGGGAATACCCATTCTGGCGCCGGGCGAGAACATTGCGCGTAATATTCTTGATGTAATCGAGGAATATATAAAAAAGGGACTGCCGATCCAGGGGCCGGAGGATGAGAGTCTGGAAACCCTGCGGGTTTTATCAGGGGAGCGGCCCATTTGCTGAGGATGCAGCTGCAGGATTGAAAATTGGGAAGGAAACAGCATGGGAAAGATATTTTTTTTGATGGGAAAAAGCGCATCGGGAAAGGATACAATTTATAAGGAGCTTCAGAATCGGGTTTCCGGCCTTCATACCGTTTTGATGTATACGACTCGTCCGAGGCGGGACGGGGAGACAGACGGAGTGGAATATTATTTTCGGAATGAGGACTTCCTGGAGGACTGCAGACGGAGCGGCCGCCTGATTGAGTGCAGAACGTATGATACGGTGTACGGTCCATGGAGTTATTTTACCGTGGATGACGGGCAGATCGATATAAAACGGGGAAATTATCTGATGATGGGGACGCTGGAGTCTTTTGAAAAGGTTCGCGCATACTATGGAGCGGATGATCTGGTTCCGCTTTATATCTGGGTGGAAGACGGGCTCCGGCTTCAGCGGGCCCTGAATCGTGAGAAGGGGCAGAGGGAACCCAAATATAAGGAGCTTTGCAGGCGCTATCTGGCGGATGAGGAGGATTTCAGCCAGGAGAAATTGGATGCGTGCGGAATCAGAAAATATTATGACAACAGGGATCTGGAACAGTGCCTGGAGAAAATTATGCGGGAGATTTACAGCTATACATAAAAATTATCTTATGTTATACTAACTCTATGCAGAAATGGCCAAGGAGGATCGAACTTGCTGGTATTTAAGGATATTCTGGGACATGAACAGATCAAGGAGCATTTTCAGAATGCAGTATCCACGGGACGGATTTCCCATGCCTATATTTTGAGCGGAGAGGCGGGAATGGGGAGAAAATCCCTGGCAAACGCATTTGCTTTAAGTCTTCTTTGCGAAAAGGGGCTTCCGGATCCCTGCATGGAGTGTCATGCCTGCAAGCAGGTGCTCTCAGGGAATCACCCGGATTTGATTTATGTGACACATGAAAAGCCGGCCAGCATCGGCGTGGACGATATCCGAAAACAGATTAACGACACGATTCAGGTGCGCCCGTACAGCAGCTATTATAAAATATACATTGTGGATGAGGCGGAGAAGATGACGGCCCAGGCACAGAATGCTCTTTTGAAGACAATCGAAGAGCCGCCGTCCTATGCGGTAATCCTTCTTCTTACCACCAACCCGGATGCATTTCTACCCACCATACTTTCACGGTGTGTACAGTTAAAGCTGAAGCCCTTAAAGGACTCCGTCGTGAAGGAGTATCTGATTCAGTCTCTGGGCGTGGAAGAGAGCCAGGCGGAAATTTATGCTGCCTTTGCCAGGGGAAATTTGGGACGGGCCATCCATTTGGCGCAGTCCGAGGACTTTAAGCGCATGTACGGAGTGATGCTCACACTTTTAAAAAGTGTGAAGGAGGCGGATATTTCTCAGCTTTTGGATTATGTCCGCACCTTTAAGGAGGAAGGCTTTGATATCCATGAATGTCTGGATTTTATGCAGATGTGGTACCGGGATGTGCTCATGTACAAGACGACCAAGGATGTAAACCTCCTTATTTTTAAAGATGAATTTTCCGCTGTAAAGGCTGCCGGGACCGTAAGCGGCTACGATGGACTGGAGAAGATACTAAACGCCATTGACAAGGCCCGGGTGCGTCTGGATGCCAATGTAAATATGGAGCTGGCCATGGAGCTTATGCTTCTGACCATGAAGGAGAATTGAGAATGATAACAATAATCGGAGTACGTTTCCGCACCGCCGGGAAGATTTATTATTTTGACCCTGCGGGCAGGAAGATAAAGACAGGGGATCATGTGATTGTGGAGACGGCCAGGGGGATTGAGTACGGGTATGTGGTTCTTGGAAGCCGGGAGGTGGACGAGAGCAAGGTGGTGCCCCCGTTAAAGCCGGTGATCCGCATGGCGACCCCGGAGGATGAGGCAGTTGAGGCCAAGAATAAGGAGAAGGAAAAGGCTGCATTTAAAATCTGCCAGGAGAAGATAAAAAAGCACAATCTGGAGATGAAGCTGATTGACGCGGAGTATACCTTTGATAATAATAAGGTTCTTTTTTATTTTACAGCAGACGGAAGAATCGATTTCAGGGAGCTGGTGAAAGACCTGGCGAGCGTGTTTAAAACCCGAATTGAACTGCGTCAGGTGGGAGTCCGGGATGAGACAAAAATCATGGGGGGGATCGGCATCTGCGGAAGAACACTTTGCTGCCATTCCTACCTCTCCGAATTTATCCCTGTTTCTATTAAGATGGCGAAGGAGCAGAATCTTTCTCTGAATCCTTCTAAAATATCAGGGGTCTGCGGCAGGCTTATGTGCTGCCTTAAAAATGAAGAAGAGACATATGAAGTCTTAAACAGCCGTCTTCCCGGTGTGGGGGATTATGTGCTTACCAGCGACGGCCTTAAGGGTGAGGTACACAGTGTCAATGTGCTTCGTCAGTTGGTCAAAGTAGTGGTTGTGGTCAATAAGGATGACAAGGAAATTCGGGAGTATCCGGCAGATCAGCTCAAATTTAAGCCCAGAAAGAAAAAGGGAAAAGGCGGAAAAGGCCAGGCGCAAAATCAGGTTCAGGGGGATGTGTCTGAGGAAGAGTTAAAGGAGCTGGAAGAGCTGGAGAAACGGGAAGGGAAGCCCAAACCCCGTGAGAAGAAAAGGCGGGAGAAGAATAATGGATAATTCCCATACCTGGCGGCAGGAGGGGCCCGTCCTTTTAAGGGACGACGAGCGGATTGACGATTTGCAGAGGAACCATTACGGCATTATCCAGAGGAAAGGAACCTTTTGCTTTGGGATGGATGCTGTGCTTCTCTCAGGTTTTGCCCAGGTAAAGCCAGGGGAACATGTTCTCGACCTGGGAACAGGAACAGGGATTATCCCTATTCTTCTGAGCGCGAAGACCCAGGGAGAGCATTTTACCGGCCTGGAGATCCAGGAGGAATCTGCGGATATGGCCCGGCGCAGTGTGGCTTACAATGGCCTGGAGAAAAAAATAGAAATTGTCACAGGCGATATAAAAGAGGCCGGGGACTTATTTGCCCGGGCTTCTTTTGATGTGGTCACGTCCAATCCTCCCTATATGAATGCGTCCCACGGCCTGAAAAATCCGGAGGATGCCAAGGCCATTGCCCGTCATGAGGTAAAATGCACGCTGGAGGATGTGGTCCGGGAGGGGACGAAGGTTCTGAGACCCGGCGGAAGATTTTATATGGTTCACCGGCCCAGGCGGCTGATCGAAGTGATTCAGACCATGAAGGCCCATGGCCTGGAGCCTAAGCGTATGAAACTGGTTCATCCCTACCGGGACAGGGAGGCAAACATGGTTCTCCTGGAGGCAGTGCGGGGAGGCGGCCCTCTTCTCAAGGTGGAACCGCCGGTAATTGTGTTTGACGAGGAAGGCGGATATTCGGAAGAAATACGAACGACGTATGGATATTAAAAGGAGGCCTATATGCCAGGAAAATTATATCTTTGTGCGACGCCTATCGGAAATCTGGAGGATATAACATACCGCGTGCTCAAGACGCTCCGGGAAGTAGATTTGATAGCGGCGGAGGATACCAGGCACAGCATCAAGCTTCTGAATCATTTTGATATAAAGACCCCTATGACGAGCTACCATGAGTATAATAAGGTGGAGAAAGCTGTCTATCTGGTGGATAAGCTCAGAGAAGGAGTGAATATCGCTCTGATTACGGATGCGGGAACACCGGGAATCTCCGATCCCGGAGAGGAACTCGTGCGCCAGTGCGCTGCGGCGGGGATTGAAGTGACCTCCCTTCCGGGCCCGGCGGCCTGCATCACAGCGCTGTCCATGTCCGGACTTCCTACCAGGCGCTTCTGCTTTGAGGCCTTTCTTCCATCGGAACGGGCGGATAAGAAAGAGAGGCAGAGGATACTGGACGAGCTGAAACGGGAGACCCGTACCATTATCCTCTACGAGGCTCCCCACCATCTTGTGGGGACGCTTACGGATTTGAGGGAAGCCCTGGGAAACCGCCCGGTATCCCTGTGCCGGGAGCTGACCAAGCGGTACGAATCGGTTATGCGCGCCAGCCTGGAGGAAGCGATTGCTACCCTGTCGGAGGAAGAGCCTAAGGGAGAGTGGGTGATTGTCCTGGAAGGAAGACATCCGGAGGAAATCCGGAAGGAAGAGATCCGCACCTGGGAGGCGATGAGCCTGGAAGAGCACATGGAGTATTATATATCCCAGGGACAGGATCGAAAGGAAGCCATGCGTTCCGTGGCAAGGGACAGGGGGATCAGCAGGAGGGATGTGTACCGGCAGCTGCTTTAGAGTGTGTTTGGCAGAAAGCAATCTTCAAACACGCTGCAGATTACGGGCCAAAAGTCTGTAAATTTATTTGCGGTTATAGATAATTTTGGGAGGGGATTTTTGTTAGAAATTACCTGGAATTTTTCTTTACAAGAGCAGGCAAAGCCGCTATTATATAGTATAGGCAGAGGGAGACAACCGCGCTGCCTAAAATAACAAGAAAACCAAATAAAGCGGGGCGGGCTCCTCACACAGAAGAACCCGCCCCGGAAACTGGGCTATAAGAGCTGCAGACTAAGATTCAGCTACGGCAAGTCCGGCTAACTTGGCTAAGGCAAGGACGGATGCTCTGGATACTTTTTTTCCTTCATATTCCAGAAGATCGTCTGTACTGCCGGTGAAGATGTCTGCACATTCCGCTTTCTTAAGGATAATACAGTCGTCCTGAACCGTGATCTCAAGGCCATCCTTGACATCCAAATCAAGGCTTCTGCGCAATTCAATAGGAAGCGTGATTCTGCCCAGCTCATCCAATTTGCGGATTACACCTGTGGTTTTCATCGAAATACCCCCTTTACATTAAGCTGCACCCTGAATAATTATTACAATTTAAAGCTACCAAAATTAACCAGTAAAGTCAATATTTGGGAAAGTCGAATACGGTAAGTTAAAGCTGGCTTTAGTAAAAAAGAATCCCTTGACAAACGGAAGGCTTTCCTGTAGTATTACTTTGAAGTTCAAAGTATTTTCTCAGTAAGGAAAAAAAGATGACGACAAGAATCATAGGAACCGGCTCGTATGTGCCGGAACAGATTGTTACCAATGATGATCTTGCGAAGATTGTGGAGACCAGTGATGAGTGGATCCGCAGCCGCACCGGGATTGGAGAGAGAAGAATCGCCACTCTGGACAGTACCTCGGATATGGCTGCCCGGGCTGCCCAGGCTGCTTTGGAGCAGGCCGGGGTGGGAGCGGAGGAGATTGATCTGATTCTTTTGGGCACGTCCTCGCCGGATCACTGTTTTCCTAACGGAGCCTGCGAGGTTCAGGCACGAATTGGGGCAGTAAACGCAGCCTGTTTTGATATCAGCGCCGCATGTACAGGATATGTATTTGCATTGAATACGGCCCATGCATTTATAAGCACAGGACTTTACCGCACGGCTCTGGTAATCGGAGCGGATGTCCTCAGCAAACTTATTGACTGGAGCGACAGAGGCACCTGCGTTCTCTTCGGAGATGGGGCGGGGGCCACGGTTGTCCGGGCGGATGATAGGGGTATACTGGGAATGAATATGCAGTCCGATGGAGCGAAGGGCGGCGTACTCACTTGCGGGTCCCGGTCAAATGGAAATTTCCTTCTCGGAAAGAAGCCGGAGCTGGGATATATGGCTATGGATGGCCAGGAAGTATTTAAATTTGCGGTAAAAAAAGTACCGGAGTGCATCACGAAGGTACTGGAGGATACCCATACATCTAAGGATGAGATTGCTTATTTTGTGATCCATCAGGCAAACTACAGAATCATCGAATCCATCGCAAAGAGGATGAAGGTAGATATAGAGCGGTTCCCGGTGAATATGGAGCATTATGGAAATACATCCGGGGCTTCCGTTCCCCTTCTTTTGGATGAGATGAACCGGGCGGGAAAGCTGAAAAGAGGCGACAAGATTGTTTTTGCAGGATTTGGCGGCGGACTGACCTGGGGAGCAACGCTTTTAGAGTGGTAATAAAAATATAAATGTAGCTGTGCGGGCCCTCCTGGACAGTTACATATAAATTTAAATAAAAAGGAGATTATAACCATGTTAGAGAAGATGAAAGAAATTATTGCAGAGCAGCTGAGTGTTGACGCAGATTCCATTACGGAGTCCTCATCCTTTAAGGAGGATTTGGGAGCAGATTCCCTGGATCTGTTTGAGCTGGTTATGGCTCTGGAGGATGAGTATTCTGTAGAAATTCCTGCAGAGGATCTGGAGCAGCTTGCAACAGTAGGCGATGTTATGAACTACTTAAAGGGCAAGGGCGTAGAGGCATAAGCCGGTAGAATTAAACAATGGACAAAGAGGAGGACGGCGTGCGGATTCTTTGAAGCACGCTGTTTACTCTATACGGGGAGAGCCCAAGCGGCATAAAAACTGGAGGTAAAGCAGCAATGAAAACGAGAATTACAGAGATGTTGGGAATTGAGTATCCGATCATTCAGGGCGGTATGGCCTGGGTGGCGGAGCACCATCTGGCGGCAGCCGTATCAGAAGCAGGCGGCTTGGGCCTGATCGGGGGAGCGAATGCTCCCGGAGAGGTAGTGCGGGATGAGATCCGCAAGGCCAGAGAACTGACAAATAAGCCTTTTGGCGTGAATGTGATGCTTTTGAGTCCTCATGCGGATGATGTGGCAAAAGTAGTTGTGGAGGAGGGCATTAAAGTAGTTACTACCGGTGCGGGTAATCCGGAGAAATATATGGATATGTGGAAGGCTGCCGGCGTTAAGGTAATTCCCGTAGTGGCGTCTGTTGCCCTTGCACGCCGTATGGAGAAGTACGGGGCGGACGCAGTGGTGGCAGAGGGAATGGAATCCGGCGGACATATCGGAGAGCAGACCACCATGACTCTGGTGCCGCAGGTTGTAGACGCAGTTTCTATTCCTGTGATTGCGGCAGGAGGAATCGGCGACGGAAGAGGGCTGGCTGCGGCATTCATGCTGGGAGCAGAAGCGGTTCAGATGGGAACCCGTTTTGTGGTTGCCAAGGAGTCCATTGTACATGAAAACTACAAGCAGCGCGTCATTAAAGCCAAGGATATTGACTCCACGGTGACAGGCCGCAGCCACGGGCATCCGGTGCGCTGCCTGCGCAACCAGATGACAAGAGAGTACATCAAGCTGGAGCAGGAGGGCAAGTCCTTTGAGGAGCTGGAATACCTTACACTTGGAACTCTGCGCAGAGCGGTTCAGGAAGGCGATGTGATGAACGGAACCGTTATGGCCGGGCAAATCGCCGGTATGATCTCTAAAGAGCAGACCTGTAAGGAGATGATTGATGAGATCATGGAGCAGGCCGAGAAGCTTCTTGGAAGAAAGTAGGAGGAGAGCAATGAGCAAAATTGCGTTTATTTTCCCGGGCCAAGGCGCGCAGGTCTGCGGCATGGGCCAGGATTTCTATGAGAACAGCGAAACAGCCAAAGCGGTATTTGACAGGGCTACGGAGCTGATGGGATTTTCTATGCCTGAGCTTTGCTTTGAGAAGAACGACCGGTTGGATATCACGGAGTACACACAGGCTGCCATGGTTACTGCCAGCATCGCCATGATGAAGGTTCTTAAGGAGCGGGGCGTAAAGCCGGATGTGGCTGCTGGATTGAGCCTGGGCGAATACTGCGCTCTGGCAGCTGCCGGGGTGATGTCTGAGGATGACGCAATCGCCACGGTGCGCCAGAGAGGTATCCTGATGCAGGAGGCTGTTCCGGTGGGAGAGGGAGCCATGGCGGCGATTCTGGCTCTTGACGCGGAAGCCATTGAGGCGGTTACAGATTCTATGGAAGGTGTGTGGATTGCCAATTACAACTGCCCCGGGCAGATCGTTATCTCCGGAAAGAAGGCGGCTGTGGAGGAAGCCTGTGAGAAATTAAAGGCTGCGGGAGCCAAGCGGGCCATCATGCTGAATGTAAGCGGGCCCTTCCACTCAGGTATGCTGACAGGGGCAGGGGAGAAGCTTGGAAAAGTTCTGGAAAATGTAGAGATTCATGAGCCTTCCATCCCCTATGTGGCAAATGTGACAGCCCAGTATGTGACCTCCGCAGAGCCGGTAAAGGAGCTTCTTATCAAGCAGGTATCCTCCTCTGTCAGATGGCAGCAGAGCGTAGAAGCTATGATTCAAGATGGGGTGGATACATTTATCGAAATCGGGCCGGGAAAGACGCTGGCCGGTTTCATGAGGAAAATCGATAAGAGCGTGAAGACCCTGAACGTGGAGAAATGGGAAGATATTGAGAAAGTAATGGAGTCTCTTGGCTGACTAAAGGGCGAGAGACTGTCAAAAATAAAGGAGATTGATTATGCTGGAAGGAAAGATTGCACTGGTTACGGGCGCAAGCCGGGGGATTGGCCGCCAGATTGCCCTTACCCTGGCAGCACAGGGCGCTGCTGTAATCGTGAATTATAATGGCTCTGCCGCGAAGGCGGAGGAAGTAGTGGAGGAGATTGAGAAGGCCGGGGGCAAAGCAGAGGCAATTCAGTGCAATGTTTCTGACTTCGAGAGCTGCAAATCCATGATGGAGGACATTGTCTCCCGGTACGGACGGCTGGATATTCTGGTGAACAATGCAGGGATTACGAGGGATAATCTGATTATGAAGATGTCCGAGGAGGACTTCGATGCGGTCATTCAGACCAATTTAAAGGGCGTGTTCAACTGCATTAAACACATTTCCCGTCAGATGATCAAGCAGAAAGCGGGAAGAATCATCAACATTTCCTCTGTTTCCGGTGTTCTGGGAAATGCGGGACAGGCCAACTACTGCGCCGCTAAGGCAGGGGTGATCGGGCTTACCAAGTGTATGGCCAGGGAACTGGCCAGCAGAGGAATCACAGTGAATGCTGTGGCTCCCGGATTTATACGGACAGATATGACAGACGTTCTGAAAGATAATGTGAAAGAGGCTATTATTGCAACCATTCCTATGAAGACTTTTGGGGAGACGGAGGATGTTGCAAACACAGTAGCATTTCTGGCATCGGACGCCGCCCGCTATATCACAGGACAGGTTATCAGTGTTGACGGCGGAATGGCCATGTAAGGAGACAAGGAGAAGGAGTGCGAATTATGAAAACGAGAGTAGTAGTAACGGGAATGGGCGCTATTACCCCCATTGGAAACAGCGTGGAGAGCTTTTGGCAGGCAGTGAAGGAAAAAACCGTGGGAATCGGCCCTATTACTTATTTCGATACGACGGATTTTAAGTGCAAGCTGGCAGCCGAGGTAAAAGGCTTTGACCCCAAGCAGTACATGGATCCGAAAGCAGCCCGGCGCATGGAGGCGTTCTCCCAGTTTGCGGTGGCCGCGGCCAAGGAAGCCCTGGAGCAGTCCGGTCTTGCCATGGAAAAGGAGGATCCCTACCGCGTAGGCGTGAGCATCGGTTCTGGTATCGGCTCCCTTCAGGCTATGGAACGGGATGTGAAGAAGCTAAATGAAAAAGGACCCAGCCGGGTAAATCCCCTTCTGGTTCCCCTGATGATCTGCAATATGGCGGCAGGAAATGTGGCGATCCAGTTTGGATTAAAGGGCAAATGCATCAATGTGGTGACGGCCTGTGCTACGGGAACTCACTCCATCGGGGAGGCATTCCGCTCGATTCAGTACGGAGAGGCAGACGTAATGCTGGCGGGAGGAACAGAGGCCAGCATCACTCCTATCGGAATTGCCGGATTTACTGCTCTTACAGCTCTTAATACCACAGATGATCCGATGCGGGCGTCCATCCCCTTTGATAAGGACAGAAACGGATTTATCATGGGCGAGGGGTCCGGTGTGGTTGTTCTGGAGTCTTTAGAGCACGCAAAGGCCAGAGGGGCCAAGATTTTGGCAGAGGTAGTGGGCTACGGCGCTACCTGTGACGCATATCACATCACTTCCCCTGCGGAGGATGGAAGCGGTGCGGCAAAGGCTATGGAATTTGCAATGAAGGATGCGGGAATTGAGCCGGAGGCCATTGACTATGTAAATGCCCATGGCACCAGCACGCATCACAACGACCTGTTTGAAACAAAGGCCATTAAACTGGCTCTGGGAGAGCATGCGAAGAAGGTAAAGATCAATTCTACCAAGTCCATGATCGGACACCTTTTGGGCGCTGCAGGCGGCGTGGAGTTTATCACCTGCGTCAAGTCCATTGAAGACGGATATGTTCATCCCACCGTGGGCCTTGTGGAAGAAGGCGAGGAATGTGATCTGGATTATACCAAGGGCGAGGGAGTTTCCATGGATATAAATTATGCTATCAGCAATTCTCTTGGTTTTGGCGGACACAATGCAAGCCTGATTGTGAAGAAGTTTGCGGAATAAGGAGGAGCAGAAGAAGGATGAAGATAGATGAGATCATGACGCTGATACAGGCAGTTTCTGAGTCCACTCTTACCAGCTTTGAGCTGTCCGAGGGGGATACGAAAATCTGCTTAAAGAGGGAAAAGGAGAAGTCCAAGATTGTGACAGTGGCGGCTCCGGCTGTGGATCCTGCAGTAACCGCTCAGATGATGAGCGCAGCCGCGGGTATGGCGGCTCCGTCCGTGACAGCAGGGGCAGCGCAGGTTTCTTTGGGAGCCCAGGCAGCGCCTTCCGCAGAAGGGAAGGACGCAGCGGCTCAGAACAAAACTGCAGAAGCTTCCGGAAATGTGGTTACTTCTCCGCTGGTAGGTACCTTCTATGCCGCAGCATCTCCGGATGCGGAGCCCTTTGTGAAGGAAGGGGATACCGTGAAGAAGGGACAGGTCTTGGGAATTATTGAGGCTATGAAGCTGATGAATGAAATCGAAAGCGAGTACGACGGTGTGGTGGAAGCTGTTCTTGTGAAGAATGAGGACGTAGTGGAATACGGTCAGCCCCTGTTCCGCATCCGATAATTCCGGCTGTCTTTACAGAGAGGAGACCGACAGATATGTTAATGGGTAATAAAGAAATTCAGGAAATACTGCCACACAGGCATCCGTTCCTTCTGGTAGACTGTATTGAGGAGCTGGAGCCCGGTGTTCGGGCGGTGGGATATAAGTGCGTTACATTTAACGAACCCTACTTCAGAGGACATTTTCCGGAGAATCCGGTTATGCCGGGGGTTCTGATTATTGAGGCCCTGGCTCAGGTTGGATCCGTAGCTATGCTGAGCGTGGATGCATATAAGGGGAAGACCGGCTATTTTGGTGGCATTAACAACTGTAAATTTAAGCACATGGTGCGTCCCGGCGATAAGCTGCGTCTGGAATGTGAGATTATCAAGCAGAAGGGGCCGGTGGGAGTCGGAAAAGCCGTTGCCACAGTGGATGGCAAGGTGGCTGCCAGCGCGGAGCTCACATTTATGATCGGATAATGCAACGGATTCAGAATCGAGGGGGAAAGCCATGTTTAATAAAATATTGATTGCCAACCGGGGAGAAATTGCGGTTCGGATTATCCGGGCCTGCAGGGAAATGGGAATCCAGACCGTGGCGGTATACTCGGAAGCGGACAGGGATTGCCTGCATACCATGCTGGCAGATGAGGCCATCTGCATAGGTCCCGCGCCCTCGGGCCAGAGCTATTTGAATATGGAGCGGATTCTGGCGGCCACAGTGGCCATGAAGGCCGATGCCATTCATCCGGGATTTGGATTTTTATCTGAAAATGCCCGGTTCGCAAAGCTCTGTGCAGAGTGCAGCATTGCCTTTATCGGGCCTTCCGCAGAAATTATTAATAAGATGGGAAATAAATCGGAGGCCAGAAAGACTATGATGGAGGCGGGGGTTCCCGTGGTACCCGGCAGCAAGGAGCCGGTGCATACAGCAGAGGATGGTCTTGCCATGGCAAAGGAGATCGGATTCCCTGTGATGATTAAGGCGTCATCCGGCGGAGGCGGAAAGGGAATGCGCGTATCCTGGAGTGAAGAGGATTTTACCGAGCTTTTCCAGGCGGCTCAGCTTGAATCGGTAAAAGGATTCTCTGATGATACCATGTATATCGAAAAATACATCGAAGGCCCCAGACATATTGAATTTCAGATTATGGCGGACAAATTTGGAAATGTGGTCCATTTAGGAGAGAGGGACTGCTCGATCCAGCGCCGTCACCAGAAGGTTTTGGAGGAAGCGCCCTGTGATGTGATTTCTCCGGAGCTTAGAAAGAAGATGGGTGAAACTGCAGTGCGGGCGGCAAAGGCCGTGGGCTATGAAAATGCGGGTACCATCGAGTTTCTTCTGGATAAATACAAAAACTTTTATTTCATGGAGATGAACACCCGAATCCAGGTAGAGCATCCGGTGACAGAGATGGTTACCGGTCTGGATCTGATCAAAGAGCAGATCCGGATTGCCGCCGGGGAGCCCTTAAGCGTGTCACAGGAGGATGTAAAGATCCAGGGGCATGCTATTGAATGCCGCATCAATGCGGAAAATCCGGAGAAGAATTTTATGCCCTGTCCGGGAAGAATTACTTCCGTACACATTCCCGGAGGCAATGGGGTTCGTGTGGACACTCATATATACGGGGACTATAAGGTTCCTGCCAACTATGACTCCATGCTTATGAAGCTGATTGTGTATGACAAAGACAGGGCATCGGCCATTGCCAAGATGCGAAGTGCCCTTGGGGAGCTGATCATTGAGGGAATTGATACGAATGTGGACTTCCAGTATGAAATCCTGGAGAATGAAGCCTTCCAGAGGGGTGAGACTGATACAGGATTTATAGAGAAGTATTTTCCCGATTATGTGAAGTGATGGAAGGAAGGAATTAACACATGCTCCGTAATATGTTCAAGAAAACGTACACCACCATCGACACAAAGTACAAACCCCAGGCAAAGGGAGGGGAGGAACCGTCCATTCCCCAGGGGCTTTGGCGCAAGTGCAATAAATGCGGCCAGCCAATCTATGTGGAGGATGTGGTAAATAACTATTATGTCTGCCCCAAGTGCGGCGGATATTTCCGTGTTCACGCATACCGCCGTATTGAAATGCTGGTGGATGAGGGAACCTTTGAGGAGTGGAATAAGGAAGTTCCTTTCTCTAATCCTTTAAATTTCCCCAATTATGAAAAAAAGGTTACAGCTGCCCGGGAGAAGACAAAACTTAATGAAGCGATTGTCATTGGAAAAGGGATGATTGAGGGAAATCCAGCGGTGGTCGGTGTGTGTGATGCCCGCTTTATCATGAGCAGTATGGGACATGTAGTGGGTGAGAAGATCACTGAGGCTGTGGAACAGGCGACCAGGGAAAAGCTTCCGGTGATTATTTTTGCATGTTCCGGAGGAGCCAGGATGCAGGAGGGAATTGTATCCCTGATGCAGATGGCAAAGACTTCGGCGGCGCTGAAGCGCCATCATGAGGCAGGCCAGCTCTTCATCAGTGTGTTCACGGATCCTACTACCGGCGGGGTTACAGCCAGCTTCGCCATGCTGGGAGATATTATTCTGGCAGAGCCTCATGCCTTGATTGGCTTTGCGGGCCCGCGTGTAATTGAGCAGACCATTGGACAGAAGCTTCCCGAGGGCTTTCAGCGGGCTGAATTTCTTTTGGAACATGGTTTTATTGATAAAATTGTGGAGAGAAAAGACCAGAAACGGGTAATTGGCCAGATTCTGTATATGCACCGCAATCATGATATGGTGGAGAGAAAGCCGGAAGATGGATCCCGGGATATGGAGTCCGGAGAAGGGGTGACGAATCAGAATGCCTCTGCGCCGGAGAAGAGCGATTCCAGAGCAGCCCGCAGGGAGAAGGCAGAGGGAGGATTTTTTGGACGATTCTCCCGGTCTGAAAAGACGGACAGCGCGTCTGCAAAAAAGCATACGAAGCGCGGAGATAAGGCATCTGAAAAGATGCAGAAAGCCGATGATGCAGGCGCAAAGACCGCATGGGATACGGTACTTCTGTCACGGCGCACCGACCGGCCGGTGGCAATGGACTATATTGACGGGCTTTTTGATGAATTTATTGAGTTCCACGGAGACCGATACTTTAAGGACGACGGGGCCATCGTGGGAGGAATTGCCATGTTCCACGGCATGCCTGTGACGGTGATCGGACAGCAGAAGGGAAGAAATACCAAAGACAATATTAAAAGAAACTTTGGAATGCCGTCCCCGGACGGATACCGCAAGGCGCTGCGCCTGATGAAGCAGGCGGAGACGTTCGGCCGTCCCATTATCTGCTTTGTAGACACGCCGGGAGCTTACTGCGGCATGGATGCCGAGGAGAGAGGACAGGGAGAGGCGATTGCCAGGAATCTGTTTGAGATGTCCGATTTGAAGGTACCGGTTCTTTCGATTGTAATCGGAGAGGCGGGAAGCGGCGGCGCTCTTGCCATAGCAGTGGCCAATGAGGTCTGGATGCTGGAAAACTCCACGTATTCCATTTTGTCGCCGGAAGGATTTGCATCGATTCTTTATAAGGACAGCAAAAAGGCTCCGGAGGCTGCCAAGGTGATGAAAATAACCGCAGCGGATTTAAAGGATCTGGATATCATTGAGAGAATTGTCCCCGAGGAGGAGCCGGCTTCTATGGATAACCTGTATCGCCTTGTGGAATATATGGACAGAGCAATAATCGAATTCTTTGAAACGTACCTTCCCATGTCCGGAGAAGCTCTGGCAGAGCAGAGGTACGAGAGGTTCAGGAGAATGTGATGATGGAAATGAAGCCATTAGTTATAGGGGATTTAACCGTAGATAAGCCCATCATACAGGGGGGAATGGGTGTGGGAATAAGCCTTCACCGGCTGGCCGGAGCAGTGGCAAAGGCCGGTGGTATGGGGATTATTTCCTCAGCTCAGATTGGCTTTCAGGAGCCGGACTTTACCACGAATTTTGTGGAGGCCAATGTCAGGGCCATCCACCGGGAGATGAAGCTGGCAAGGGAGATTGCCCCGGAGGGCGTTATCGGCTTTAACATCATGGTAGCGACCAAGCACTATGATGTATGGGTGAAGGAGGCTATAAAGGCAGGTACGGACTGCATTATTTCTGGGGCTGGACTGCCTGTGTCCCTTCCGGAATATGCTTCCCAGGCTTATAAGGAGATGGAGGAAGCCGGCATTCCTGTTTCCACGCGGCGCGTGAAGCTGGCACCGATTGTGTCTTCGGCTAAGTCTGCTTCCGTAATCTGCCGGATGTGGGATAGAAAGTACCATATGGCACCGGATTTTGTGGTGGCAGAGGGGCCGCTGGCGGGAGGACACCTGGGATTTTCTTTGGAACAGTTAAAAGAATACGGAGCGGATACAGACAATGTCCCTGCGACTTACCGACAGGACGCTTATGACCAGGAAGTCCGGGAGATTATCCAGGTTGTAAAAAAGTATGAGGAAAAGTATGAGAAGCATATTCCGGTGGTGACCGCCGGGGGAATTTACACCCATGAGGATGTACTTCATCAGTTTGCTTTGGGCGCAGAAGGCGTTCAGGTGGCAACGCGTTTTGTCACTACCTGGGAATGCGATGCATCACAGGCTTACAAGGATGCCTATATACAGGCCAAAAAAGAGGATATTGTGATTACCCAGAGTCCGGTGGGAATGCCGGGAAGAGCGATCTTAAATCCTTTTTTGCAGCGCGTCAAGGGAGGAGACCGGCCGAAGATTAAGTCTTGTTTCCAGTGCCTTGAGCACTGTGATATCCGCACCATACCTTACTGCATCACAATGGCTTTGGTTCATGCAGCTAGGGGAGAGACAAATGATGCGCTCCTGTTCTGCGGCAGCAATGCTTACCGGGCAGAAAAGATGGAGAGCGTGGAGGAAGTAATTCGTGACCTGATGGGAGAATACGTTCTCTGCGGATGATTTTGGTGGAGTATCCCTGCAGACTGTGGATTAACAGTTCTGCAGGGACTTTTTTGTGGATAAATAGGTTTTCCCCAGAGTATTAACATAGTTATCCACAGATATATCCACAGTATCCACTGATAATTAACAGAAAATTAAAATTGTACATTGACTATATTTGAAATAATATATATAATTAGTAATGTAGAAGAATAATTATGGGTAAAGAAGGCGTATATACGATAATATGCGGCTTTCTGATGAATTATCAAATTTATCAAGGAGGTATTTCTATGAGAAAACATTTTGCAATTGCAGCTTTGGCATTCGCATTGACAGTGGGAAGCGCAATTACGTCCTTTGCATCCGGTTTTACCTATACTTCAGGCGGCTGGAGATTCCAGTGGGATGACAATGGAAATTATTGTGTGGACAATTGGGTTCACTACCGGAATCATTGGTTCTATTTTGGGCCGGACGGGATCATGGATACGGGATGGATTTATAAGGATGGAAACTGGTATTTTGCAGCAGATACGGGCGAGCTGCAGACAGGATTCTTAAAGATTAACGGCAATGTGTATTATATGGACGCCAACAGCTGTGCTCTCTTTACGGGAGAGAAGGAGTATAATGGGGTTACATACACCTTTACAGAAAACGGCACCATTGACGGGCAGCCTTACATCTATACGGAGTGGAACAGTGATGGAACGCTCCGCCGCGGAACGAAATTCGGATATGCCAGCTAATGCTGGATTTTCATGAACCGATACGAATGGTACAGCGCAGGCAAACCTTTTGACGGAATGCCTGCGCTGTACTATTAAGTTGTATTTAAAAATGTAATAATTCGGACAATCTCCTTACGATCCTCTTACATGCATTGACCTTGGAGTTACTCCAAGGTATAGACTAAGGTCAGTAAAGCAAAGAGAACTGTAAGGAGGTTTTTTTCTATGAGAAAGCATTTTGCGATAGCAGCACTGGCACTGGCATTGACGGCGGGAAGCGCCATGACGTCCCTGGCAGCGGGATTTGTGAGTACATCCCAGGGTATGAAATATCAGTGGGGCGATGGCTCCTACTGCACCAATAACTGGGTACAGTACAGAAATCACTGGTTTTACTTTGGAAATGACCAGATTATGCGCACCGGCTGGATCCAGAAGGACGGCACCTGGTACTTTGCAGCGGATTCCGGCGAGCTTCAGGGCGGACTTCTCAAGATTAACGGAAATGTTTACTACATGGACAGCAACAGTCTGAAGCTGCAGACCGGGGACAGGACAGTGAACGGGGAGACGCACACCTTTACGGAGAACGGAACCACGGACGGCGGTCCCTATGTGTACACGGAGTGGAACAGCAACGGAACAATTCGCAGAGGCACGAAGTTTGGCATCCGGTAAACAAAGCAGGCGGATTTATGAAAAATACGGTGAGACGGACAGATATCCGCATTCACCGTATTTTTTATTTTTATATAAAAAGTCTCCCAAGAACAAAGGATCACTGTTTCCGGTACTGCAAAGGGGATACACCGAATTCCTTTTTAAATGCATGGTAAAAACGGCTGAGGCTTTGAAATCCGGAGGCATAGGCCACATCAATTACTTTCTGATCCGAATGGAGCAAAAGGTTCGCCGCATAGTTTAAGCGCTTTGCGTTGAGATATGCAGAGGGAGAGACGCCCAGATATTTTTTAAAACTCCGGCACAGATGTTCTCTGCTGCATCCGCTCATGGAGGCCAGCTCTTCAAGGGAACAGGAAAAATAATCCGGATGTTCCAGCTTCTCCGCCAGTTTTTCAAGCCATCCCGGGCAGGACATGTGAACAGGGGAGGAGAAAGCGGGGAGAAAATACTGCAGCATAACATCAAGCATCAGCCGGCGCAGCTCCATACATATGACGTGGGGCTGCTTGAGGGGAAGCAGGTTCAGCTTTTCCAGCCGGGCTTTTAAAAGAAGAGTCTCTCCCGCTGTAAGCTTTGTTCTGGGAGGACGGGGCAGACCCAGGATGCGCTGCTTCATTTCCGGGATATCAAGATATCGGAACATTTTTTCCACAACTTCCGCGGGAAATGCAAGATTGATATAGGAGCAGGCCCCCACAGCTTTCCGGTTGTGTACGTCTCCCGGGCGGATTAAGAACAGGGCTCCTGTGCCGGCAAGCTCTGTTTCATGATTGATTTCCATCTCCATTTTTCCGTCCGTAACCAGCATAATCTCATAAAAATCATGAACCTGCGGGTACTGTGACGGGTCTATTTTCTGGTGAAAGCGGTAGTGCATCTCGATTCTGGGATCTATGGTTCCGGTGGCGTTTACCTGGTACAGCATCGGGGCTTTCCTTTCTCTGCCGCGGCGCAGATCAGCGGCAACTCGCTTTATAATATCGTTTTATAATGTCAATATATGACAATTTTATGTGAAAAGCAAGAAGCAGGCAAAAAGATTTTTCTGTATAGTTAATTTTAGAATAACCGCCGTCCAAACGGCTGCAACAGCAAAGAACAGGAGCAGAAAGGAGAATGGTCTATGGAGATGAAACTGGGGATTGGTCTTTACCGCCATATGCTGAAGCCGGAATATTTTCAATTTGCAAAGCAGTGCGGATGCACGCATCTGATTGTTCATCTGGCGACCTATTATGACAGCGATTCCAATGTGGTTACCGCTACGGACAGCAAAACAAATTACGGAAATTCTTACGCCAAGGATCCGATCTGGGAGCTGGACAATCTTCTGGCATTGAAGAGGGAGGCGGCAGAGTACGGGCTGGAAATTTATGGTATTGAAAACTTCAGCCCTGCCGACTGGTATGATGTGCTTCTTGCAGGGCCAAAGAGGGATGAGCAGATCGAGTATTTAAAGAAGGTTATTGACAATGTGGGAAAGGCAGGCATTCCTGCCTTTGGATATAACTTCAGTCTGGCCGGCGTCTGGGGGCATCAGAAGAAGCATGCCGCCCGGGGCGGAGCAGTCAGCACCTGCTTTGACGCGTCTTTGGTGGATGTGGATGCGCCCATTCCCAACGGGCAGGTATGGAATATGACGTATGCGCCGTGGGACGGCGGGTACATGCCTTCTGTGACCTATGAGGAAATATGGGATCGCTTAAAATATTTTCTGGAGCGCGTGCTTCCCGCTGCGGAGGAAGGCGGTGTGGAACTGGCGCTGCACCCGGATGATCCGCCCATGCCGTCCCTGCGCGGTACGCCCCGGGTTGTGTACCGCCCGGAGCTGTACCAGAAGCTGATTGACCTGGTTCCAAGCTCTGCGAACAAACTGGAACTCTGCCTGGGAAGTCTGCAGGAAATGCAGTCCGACCGGCCGATTTACGACTATCTGGATCAGTATATTGCGCAGGATAAGATCAGCTATGTGCATTTCAGAAATGTAAAGGGCAAGGTTCCCTGCTATGATGAGGTGTTTGTGGATGAAGGCGATATTGACATGTTCCGGGTATTAAAACAGCTCCGGGACGGAGGATTTCAAGGCGTCCTGATTCCGGATCACACACCGCTTGTAACCTGCGGGGCGCCCTGGCATGCAGGGATGGCCTTTGCCCTGGGATATATGAGGGCAGCGTTTCAGATGATGGAAAAAGGAATTTTTTAACAGAAGGAGGATACGTATGAACGAATTTTTCAGACAGGCATTTGATCTCTCCGGGCAGGTGGCTCTGGTGACAGGAGGCGGCAGCGGGCTTGGCTTTGCCACAGCCAAATGCCTGGCCTGTGCCGGTGCCAGGGTCGTTATTACCGGAAGGAGAGAGGACGTTTTAAAAAAGGCGTGCCAGGAACTGGGAGAAGGGGTCAGCTTTCATGTATTTGATGTGACGGATACGGAGCATGCGGGAAAACTGATAGAAACAATAGTGAAAGAGCATGGCAGCATTGATATTTTGGTCAACAATGCGGGACGTCACTGCAAAAAGGCAGTGGAGGATATTACCATCCAGGACTTCCGGGATGTTATGGATGTCCACCTGTATGGCTCTTTTGCATTGTCCCAGGCGGCAATCCCCTATATGAAGGAGAAGAAACGGGGAAGCATTATTTTTATTTCCTCTATGTC
Source organism: Candidatus Enterocloster excrementipullorum (assembly GCA_019119575.1). Classification (GTDB taxonomy): domain Bacteria; phylum Bacillota; class Clostridia; order Lachnospirales; family Lachnospiraceae; genus Enterocloster; species Enterocloster excrementipullorum. The sequence continues at coordinate 32,481 of DWWT01000003.1, read as the reverse complement.
CGCCCTGCTTGGCATGACAAAGGTATGTGTTTACGGTTCCGCGAAATCCGCAATGATGGGGCTGACGCGCTGCCTGGCGGGAGATGTATCTGCGGACGGAATCCGGGTAAATGCGATTATTCCCGGTTTTATTGATACGCCCATGTTCCATCAGGCGGTGGACAGCGATATTCCGCGCCAGAATAAGATCCTGGGCCATACGCCCATGAATCGTTACGGAAAGCCGGAGGATATCGGCTGGGCAGCGGTGTATTTAAGCTCCAATGCCGCTGGATTTGTAAACGGAACCGCCATCACGGTGGATGGCGGCTGTGCGATTGGTTTTTAATCTCCGTCCTTTGTTTTCAAAATAAAAAAGGCAGGCCGAAGCCTGCCTTACTGCATTTGCATGCGCCGAGAGGCGCCTAAATGCAACCGCTCAGATGGCGGCCATCCGAACGATCGTGCTTATATTTGTTTATATGGAATATCCTCCTTTGAAACCGTCCTGCTTGCTCCCGCATTTTGGATATAACCAATTAAAAAGGAGGAGATGGTTACGGTGATGAGAGAGTACACGATATTGGCTGCCGGTATATAGCTGAGCGATAAGGCCAGAACCGTGACATCCGTAAAAAGGTAAGATCTTGAAATTCGCCAGCCGGTAATCTTGGAGACAACCATGGCGAGGGCATCGTCTCCGGCGCTGGAGGCGCCTTGGCGAACCACCAGTCCGCACCCGATTCCGATGAAGCATCCTCCGGCGACTGCCGCAAGCAGCGGGTATTCCGCAAGGCTCGGCAGAACAGGGGGAAACTGCTCCCAAAGCCGGAAAAATCCGGACATACAGATAGTGGCGATGATGGAGGTTTTAAGGAACTTCTTTCCCAGATACCGGAACCCCAGGAAATAGCATAAACCATCCAACAGTGGTGACAGTATGGAAGATGACATGCCCAGCCAATGGTTCAAAAGCAAGATGAGCCCTAAAATCCCTCCTTCGGTGATGTCGGCCTGCTGATGTACATTGTAGAGACCGAAGGTAGTGATGGCCGTTCCCAGAAGAATGGAACCAAGAAGTTTTGCCTGGCAAACCTCCTTTATCTCCCGGGTCAGTGAGCATGACAGCTTCTTCAGCTGCAACATAATAAAACGTCCTTTCTATATGAAATTTTTACGGCCCAGAAGGTGCAAAACTACAGAAAATCTGCTTTCTGCCCGGACTGAACCGCTTATAATTATTATACACCAGAGGCCAGGGGTATTGTCAAGGTGGGGGCATGCTCCAGAGCATGCCTCCTGCGGCATACACAGCAGTTCAGAGGACGGTTATTTAGAGATTTCCATCCCTGTAAGTTCCGCCAGCTGTTCCAGCACGCCTTTTCCTCCGTTTAAGGAAATCGTGCCCACCTTGTCGCAGATTTTCTCCAGGTATTCCAGCTCCTTGAGCTTGAACAGGGTTGCGTTCTCCTCCATGAGTCTGGCAGTGTTTAGCAGGCTTCTGGTGGAAGCCACCTCCTCACGCCGCATGATGACATTGGCCTGGGCCTTTTTTTCGGCTACAAGAACCGTGTTCATAATATCACGGATTTCACCGGGCAGGATGATATCCTTGATGCCGGTACTTTCAAATTTCACACAGTAGAAAGCCTCCTTCTCTTTTAATTTCTCCCGGACCATGGCGGCCACGGCTTCCTTCTGGGACAGAAGCTCATCCAGCCGGTATTTTCCAACATATTCCCGTAGAATCAGCTGGACACAGGTGTATAGCTGGGAAGCAACGCCCTCCACCAATTCTACCAGCCTCTCCGGGTTCGTAATCCGGTAGGTGCAGACAACATTCAGCCGCACGTTTACTTTGTCGGCTGTGAGAATTTCCTGTCCGGAGATTTCCAGCTGCTTGAGCTTCATGTCGAAGATTTTGCAGCTCACCTCTTTCCCATAATTCCAGAAAAAGTATGTGCCGGAGGAAAGACGGCGTTCCATTCGGTTGTCAAAATAGAGAAGGCCGATCTCGCCGTCTTTGATGACAATTTTTTTGTAAAATTTTGCGGGCATCAGCTCCCGGTACATCCGTGGAAGGGTTTCCTCCATAGAGGAGGCGGTAATGTCGATGATCTGAAATTCATTTTTTTCAAACACATTCCAGAACAAAGTCTCGGGCTTGGTGAGTACCTCTTTGAAAGCATTGTTTACAAAGCGGATCGCAATAGAGGTATCGGGAAGGACGGCTTTTACTACCCGGGATGCAAAGTCGGCATCCTTCATCAGCACGTCCTCGGGAATTCCGCATGTATTTACTTCACCGCTCATAGGAACTTTCAGCACCTCATAACCCAGAAATTTTGCGTATGTATATCTGCCTGCGGTGATAAGCTTTACAAATTTTCCGTTTTTCATCAGATATCCGCATTCCTGCTCTTTGATCGTGTATTTTTTAAACATAAAATTCCCACCTTTCGGATGAATGGCTGTATTTGAGTGACAGAATGTGTGGCTGCGGATCTTGAATCCGCAAAACAGAAAAGTCCATGCCCCGCTCCGTTTTGGCTTCGGGGGATCTCTCGGGTACACCGGGATACTCCATAAAAAAGCCGTGGATCTTTTGCCATCCGCGCAGCAAAAGCCGCGGGAGGGCGCAATATTCCGTTGTTTTGTGATGGAGGTTCCGGGTGCGGCCGGGAGAACGCAGGCCGGGCCAAAACTGCCGCTGCCCTGGAGTATATAGGCTTTGGCGGGAGCAAAGGGCATTTCCTTTTCCCTCCCGATGGCATTGAAAAGATGCCTCATCTCGTGAACCAATCACGAATAATATGACTGCTATACCAGCTTAGCTACGCATCCGGGAATACCGGAGCGGCGGGAGTTGAACCCGCGTCAGGTCATGTGATGCAGACAGCCGGAACACCTCTCTGTCAGAGACAGCGGCGCCAGGAAGCCCGGGATGAAAACTTCACTCTTGGGGCGGCCTGCCTGTATTTTGAAATATATGCAGGGATACATGCATATGGGATATCTGTTATCCTTTCACAACGCCGATGGTTTTCAGGCGCTTCACAGGGATTACCAGATCCTTCTGGTTCTCCATGACTATTTCAATATCTTTGTAGGCGAACCGGCTCTCCTCCGCCACATCCGCCTTTCCCTTCTTTCCAAGGACAACGCCCCGGCGTTCCAGATCAAGAATGACTTCTTCACAGGTAAACGCCTCCATGGCTCCCTTCCGGGAATACCGGCGTCCGGCGCCGTGGGAGGAGGAGCAGAAGCTGTCCTCATTTCCAAGGCCCATGACCATATAGCTGTAGGAACCCATGGCCCCGGGGATTACGGCCATTTGGCCGTTTTTGGCCTCGACCGCTCCTTTGCGGTGTACCCAGAGGTCTTTCCCTTTATGGTTTTCCAGGGCTGCGTAATTGTGATGGCAATTGATATCATTGGAAAAATTCAAAGAAAACTCCGTGTATTTTCCAATCCATTTTTCCAGAATGGCTTTTACAGCCAGCATCATCTTTTCGCGGTTTTCTGCGGCGAAATCCATGGAGAGCTGCATCCAGTTCAGATACTGCTGCCCCTCGGGACTGTCCACAGGCAGGAAGGCCAGCCGGTAGGAATCCGGTACCTGGCTGTACCATCTCTGGTTCAGCGCCCGGGCCTTCTGGTGAAAATAATCACAGACAGATTTTCCGAAATGACGGCTTCCGGAGTGAATCATCACGGAGAGGAAGCCCTCGTCGTCCTCCTGGAGCTCAATGAAATGATTGCCGCCGCCCAACGTTCCAATCTGAAAGTATCCGGCATCCAGCTGGCCGAGAAGTTCGCCGTCCTTCTCATATTTGTCCATCTCGTCCAATGCCCGGTCCAGGACGTAGGAGGGCATGGGCTGCTTGTGGTGGGCAAAGCCCACAGGGACATTGCGCATAATGTCTCCGATGATGGCCTGAACCAGGTTTCCGCTTCCTGTCATGATCTGCCGGAGATCATCTGCCCGGATGCCGGTCTCGGTGTAGGCCATGCCGCAGCCAATGTCCACGCCCACCGCATTGGGAATGATCACATCCTCCGAGGCGATCACTCCTCCGATGGGCATTCCCATGCCTGCGTGCGTATCGGGCATAAGGCAGACCGGGCCCGCAAGAAATGGGAGGTTGGCCAGATGAAGAGCCTGCTCCCGGCAGGAGGCCTCCAGCTCTTTTTCATTTTCCAGCCACACCTTTACGGGGATTTTCATGGTTTCTTTATCATACAGTACGAACATATCGATTCACTTCCTTTCACTTGCCGGTGCATTTATCACGGCATCCGGAGCGTTTGCGTGCTCCCTTAACTGTTTACAGGATACGGCATTTTGCAGGGAAAATCATTTAAAAAATGTTGCGAACTCTTTTCCGGTGCCTTTATAATGGGGATGAGGTGAGAAAATGGCGGAGTTTCAGGAGCTTATCAAAAATTTTGATCGCATCCGGGATTATATGCGGCAGTTTTATGTTTATGGATTCAAGGTGCGGGGGGATTACGATGGGAAGAGCGGCCGCACCTATGACAATGAGCGCCGGCGGATCGAGGGCTGGATGGCCGGATACGTGAAGTCGGACTACGGGGCCAAGGGAAAGCAGGTGTACATTGATGTGGACAGCAAGCGCATTTCCCAGAACCCTCTGTACAAGGCGTGGAAATCCAAGAGCGTCACGGACAATGATATCCTGCTCCACTTTTTCCTGGCGGATATGCTTCTGGAACATCCGGAGGGGCTGACGGCCGGGGAGATGAGCGACGGCATTTCGGAGGAATATGGGATAGCTTTTGAGAGCCAGACCGTGCGCAATAAGCTGAAGGAGTATGAGGCTCTGGGGATTTTTACGTCGAAGAGGGAGGGAAAGCGTCTGATCTACCGGCTGGCTTCCCGCCTTCCTGCGGAGGAAAGCCCTCTGTGGCCCAGACTTTTGACCGCCGTGTCCTTTTTCCAGGGAGAGGCGCCGGCCGGTGTGGTGGGCAGCACGATTCTGGACCGGGAGGATGAGGAAAACCGCCTTTTTCAGTTTAAGCACCTCTTTCTGGTACACACCCTGGAGGATGGGATTCTCCTGAAGCTTTTGGAGGCCATGGGGGAGAAGCGAAGCATCCGGGCGGAGAATAAGAGCAGCCGCACGGGCCAGGTAAGCCGGGCGGCAGGGGTTCCTCTAAAGATATTTGTGAGCAGCCGCACCGGACGCAGGTATCTGTGCCTGTATTCGCCGGAATTTCGCCGTTTTAATAATCTCAGGCTGGACAGCATTGTATCCGTGGAGCTTCTGGAGCCCTACGAAGGATATGACAGAGCGAAAGAGGACTTGAAGCGAAATCTGGACAAGTGCTGGGGCGTATCCTTTGGGAACAGAAACAGCCGCCAGGAGGAAATCTGCTTGAAGCTGTTTATTGATGAAAAGAAGGAACCGTATGTGCTGAACCGTCTCTACCGGGAGGGCCGGGGCGGCGAGGTGGAGCGGATTCGTGAGAATGAATTTCTCTACCGGGGACTGTTTTTTGACACCAATGAGATGCTCTCCTGGGTCAAATCCTTTACAGGGCGGATTCTGGACATCCAGGGATCCAACGCCATCGCTGTGGCCAAGGTGGTGCGGGACTGGGAGACCATGTATCGGATGTACGGGACAGCAGGGGATGCGGGAGAGAACTCCGGCGAGAATTCTGATGGGAACCCCGGCGAGAATTCTGACGGGAATCCTGGCGGGGACAGGACCGGAAAGGAAAACCGCAAAAAGGAGGGGCAGAATGGAGCTGTTTGACAAGGTGTACGGCTGCTATTATCGGGTGATCCGCCATATTTTGGAGCAGGCTGCTGCCGGGCCGGTGAAGAGGCACCAGGTGGAGGAGCTGTGCAGGCGATACGGATTTGAAGAGAGCGTCCTGGCCCTGGAGCCAAAGCTCTTCGGGGGAAGCCTTCCTCTCCTGGATGGGGAGGGAAGGAGCCGGCTGAAAAATTCTCCTCCCAAACTGCCGCTCACTGGATTGCAGAAGTCATGGCTGAAGGCTTTGACTGCGGATGCGCGGTTTGCGCTGTTTTTCACGGATGAAGAACGGGAGCAAATTCAAAAGGAACTGGGGGACGCAGAGTCTCTCTACCGGCAGGAGGATTTTTACTATTATGACCGGTATGGAGACGGGGACAATTACGCGGATCCGGTGTACCGGGAAAATTTTCTTCAGGCCCTGCAGGCTCTGGAAGAAGGGCGGGTTCTTCTCGTGGCCTATGAGGGAAAGAAGGGGCGGCTGCGCCGGTTTGAGGTGATTCCCCTGCGGATGCAGTATTCTTCCAGGGAGGATAAGTTCCGGCTCTGCTGCCTGGAGAGGAATCACGGACGGTGGGAAAAGCGTACGCTTTTAAATATGGGGCGGATGAAGGGATGTCATGTGTCGCAGGAACGGCAGCCTGCGTGTCCGGAGGCCGCAGCGGGCCAGACGGAGGCCTCTTCCGGTACGACGTCTGAGATGCGGATGGAAATCAGCGGGGAGCGCAACTCCTTAGAGCGATGCATGCTCCATTTTGCCAACTATGAAAAGCGGACGGAGTACGATGAGGAAAGGGGAAAATGGATTTGTTCCATCTGCTATGACAAGGAGGACGAACCGGAGTTATTAATTGACGTGCTCTCTTTCGGGCCGGTGGTGCGGGTGCTGGGGCCGGAGGATTTTGTCCGCCAGGTGCGGCAGAGGGTGGAGCGGCAGCATGCACTGTTTTACGGAATGATCGGGGATGTGGGAGGCCAGATCTGCGAATGATAAAAGATGCGGCAGCATACACATAGAGAGAATAGGCTTGCGGAAGGGAAGGCTACGGAATGCTGAATTATCTCTGGTCCGGTATGATGTTGGTGGGAATTTTGTGGGGGGCGCTTCACGGGCAGATGGCGGAAGTGACCCAGGGGGCTTTGACGGCAGCGGGGGAAGCGGTATCGCTGTGCATCACCATGCTGGGTGTCATGGCCCTCTGGACGGGTATCCTGGAGATTGGAAGCCGTGCGGGGCTGGTGGATCAGCTCACCCGGGGACTTCGGCCATTTCTGCGGTTTATGTTTCCGCGTCTAAAGACAGGGGGCGCGGCGGCTAAAAATATCGCGGTGAATATTATCGCCAATGTGCTGGGACTGGGCTGGGCGGCGGCTCCCGCAGGGCTTCGCGCCATGAAAGAGCTGAAGAAGGTACAGGAGGAGCGGGACGCAGAAAAATGCCGGGCCAGCCGGGAGATGTGTACTTTTCTGATTTTAAATATTTCCTCTCTGCAGCTTATCCCCATGAATATGATTGCCTACCGCAGCCAGTATGGCAGCGTGAATCCGGAGGCCATTGTGGGTCCGGCCATCGCGGCGACAATCATCAGCACGGCGATGGCGGTGGTGTTCTGCAAGGGGATGGAAATGAGGCGGGGGGAGTGAATTCCCCCACTTTTTTATATTTGTGTTGAATTAGGGGGAAAGCTTCAATATAATAAATAATAGACGGCGAAGACATTCCGAAAGGAGAGAGACGGGTGGAACATTATATTACGGAGATCCGGATAGATACTTTGAGGCATTTGTCTGATATAACCATTTCTTTGAACGAGAAAAAGCGGCAGCATTTGATGATCACCGGAAAGAACGGTTCCGGGAAGACTTCTCTGCTTTTAGCGATTCAGAAGTATTTGCGAGCGATTAATAATGGGGAATTGAAGGCATTGACCCTTGTTTATATACCATGGTTAAAAAAGGTAGAGGAAAAAATAGAACATGCGGAAGCTGAGTCCGAAAAACAGAAGATAGAAAAAGAATCGGAGCTGAATATGAACCTAATCCGAAAGTATCAGGACGGGGTAAGAATTAGGTTCAATGTGGATAGCAACAGCACGTTGGACGAGTTGTATAAGGAAGGAGACTTTATCACTGCCTTTTTCCCGGCTCACAGGAAAACCCAAATTGTCCGTGCCCAGGGTGTAGAGGATATCCGGCTGAATAATTCTTATACAATGGAAGAGGAGCCGGGAAATCTCCTTCTTAAATACATGGTGCATCTGAAAACCCAGCAGGTATACGCGAAAAATGAAGGAGATATGGAAACTGCGGAAAAAATTCAGAAATGGTTTGAACGGTTTGAGGGGGCACTTCGGACACTTTTGGATGATGATTCTCTTTTTCTGGAATACGATTATAAAGAGTATGATTTTAAAATCCATGAGGACGGGCGGGAGCCTTTCGGTTTTGACATGCTCTCCGACGGATATTCATCGGTTATATATATGGTATCCGATCTGATTCTGCGGATGGATAGGAATTGGCTTCTAAAAGGCGATTTGAGAGAATATGACATTGAGGGAATTGTGCTGATTGATGAGCTGGAAACCCACCTTCATATTGAATTGCAAAAGAAAATCCTGCCGTTTTTGACAGAGTTTTTTCCAAGAATCCAATTTATTGTTACGACCCATTCTCCTTATATTCTCAATTCTATTTCCAATGCCAAGGCATATGATTTGGAGCGCTGTATTGAGCTGGAAAATCTTTCTCTCTATTCTTCCGATGGATTGGCGGAAGGGTATTTTGAGGCGGATGCGTATGGGGATGAATTAAAGAAGAAGATAGAGCGATATGCATATTTGATGAGAAAAGAAGATCTGACAGAGGAAGAACGGGCCCAGAGAGCAGAACTGCGAAGTGAATTAAAGAATATTCCTCAGAATTTAGCTTATGAGGCGAGGGAAAAATTTGAGGATATTGAGGAAAGTATAAATGATAAAAATAGAAAGAAGGCAGACCGCTAAGGCGCAGAAAGCGATAGAAGCTTTGTTAAAAGCGCAGGAAACGGATGCTGGTTATAATGTGCCGGAGGTCAATGCCGCACTCAAAGAAATATTCTATGGAAAGTGCTATATTTGTGAAAATAAGGAAGTTACATCTTACCAGATAGAGCATCTCATTCCCCATCGGGGAAATCCGGAGTTAAAGTATGCATGGGACAATCTGTTTTTAGCATGTGCTCACTGCAACAATACAAAGCTGGGAAAATTTGACCCGATTTTGGATTGTACAAAGGAAGATGTGGAGCGTGCGATTGCATTCCGTAAGCAGGGATATTTTGGGACAGATGAGAAGCTGCTGTTTGAACCTCTGGACAGCAGAGAGGAAACGCTGAATACGGGAAGACTTCTCCATGAAGTGTACTACGGCTCGACGCCGCAGAAAAAAATGGAGGCCGTAATTTTACGCAAGCATTTGAGAAAAGAGATTTCAAATTTTAAAGAATATGTTCGGGAATATAAAGAAGCAGAGGACGAAGAAAAAGAAGACTTAAAATATCTTTTAAAACGTGAGCTGGGAGATGCTTCTCCCTTTGCGGCATTTAAGAGGTGGCTGATTCGGGACAATAAAGAAGCGTATTCTGAATTGCAACAATATTTTGACAGCCCAAAAAGCGTCTGAAGCTGAAGGAGACAAAGATTGAACACAATTTATAAAATGGGAACCACAATCATACACCGAACCGCCGACCTGCTGCCGACCAGCGGTTCTGAGGCTTACCAGGACATGCTTCCGGCGGCGGAGCAGGTAAAGGAGAGCCTCCATAAGTTCAGCCCGGAGGCGGTAAAAGAGACGCTGCAGAGCTGGATTCCGGGGCTTCTCGCGCTGGGAATCCGGCTGGCTGTGGCGGCGCTCATTATATTTATCGGAAGCCGTGTGGCAAAAGGCGTAAAGAAATTTTTAAGAAAAACATTCCAGCGCATGGAGCTGGATTTGGGCGTGAGCAAATTTCTCCTATCCGTGGCGGAAGTGTGCATCTATGCCATTGCGGTCTTTATTGCGGCGGACAATTTCGGCATTCCTTCCGCTTCCATTGTCGCCCTTTTGGGATCCGCCGGACTTGCCATCGGCCTGTCTTTGAAGGACAGCCTGGCAAACGTGGCAGGCGGAATCCTCATCCTTCTGATGCGGCCCTTTACGGTAAATGATTATATTATATTTGAGGATATGGAGGGAACGGTGCAGAATATCGGCTTGGTGTATACTACCCTGGCGGCAGCGGACAATAAGAAAATTACCATACCGAACGGAAGCATTTCCAACGGCGCGGTGATCAATGTGACAGCCCAGGAAAAGCGGCGGGTGGATATCGAGGTGGGAATCGGCTATACCTCGGACATGAAAAAGGCAAAGGAAATTCTTTACCGCATTTTTGAATCGGAACCCCGCGTCCTGAAGGAGGAGGGCATCACGGTTTACGTGGGTCAGCTGGCGGACAGCGCGGTGATTATCGGAGGCCGGGGATGGACAAAGACCGACGATTACTGGAGCGTGCGGTGGGGAATTATTGAGAGCATTAAAGAAGAATTCGATAAGGCAGGGATCGAGATTCCCTACAATCAGCTGGATGTGAATCTGAAAAGGGCGGAGAAATAAACGGGCGAAAGGGGAAATTCAAGATGGAAAAGAAAAGGACACTCAACTGGGCGGTGCTGGGAACCGGAGGAATTGCCCACAGCATGGGCCGGGCATGGGCTGCTGGGGGAGGGAGCCTCTATGGGGCGGCCAACCGTACCCGGAGCCGGGCGGAGGCCTTTGCAGAGGAGTTCGGGGTGAAGAAGGTCTACGATTCCTGTGACGATCTATTTGCCGACCCGGCGGTGGACGTGGTGTACATTGCCACGCCCCACAATACCCATTTTCCTTATATCATGAAAGCGCTGGAGAGCGGGAAGCATGTGCTGGCGGAGAAGGCCATCACATTAAACAGCGGGGAGCTGGCACAGGCGGAGGCTCTTGCGGCCCGGAAGGGGCTGGTGCTTGCGGAGGCCATGACTATCTGGCATATGCCTCTTTATAAAAAGCTCTGGCCTATGGTGGAGCGGGGAGATTTTGGAAAGGTGCAGATGATTACGGTCAATTTTGGCGCGCCAAAGCCCTATGACATGTCCAACCGGTTTTTCAGCCGGAATCTGGCGGGAGGCGCCCTTCTGGATTTGGGCGTTTATGCGTTAAGTTTTGCCAGGAGCTTTATGAGCAGCCAGCCGGACAAGGTCGACAGCCAGATGCGCTTTGCGCCCGGAGGAACGGACGAGCAGGAGACCATCCTCCTGATGAATCGGGAGGGGGAGTCGGCTTCCCTGGCTGTCAGCCTGCGGGCCGAGCTCCCCAGAACCGCGGTGGTCAGCTGTGAGAAGGCATATATTGAGATTCCGGATTACACCCGTCCTGTGCGGGCGTTTGTCATGAATAGCCAGACCGGGGAGCGGAAAGAAATACGGGAGGGAGAGCGCGAACTGGCCCTCTGGTATGAGAAGGAGGACATGGAACGAGCTATTTTGGAGGGCGATGCGGGGGAAATGCGGGCTCCTCTCACCCGTGATGTGATGGAAATTATGACCCGGCTTAGGGAGGACTGGGGGATGCGGTATCCGGAGGAAGAATAGCCGCCGGACCGGCGCCGGACCAGCTCTGGCGGCCCAATTTACAGAAAACTTACAAATCCCATGGGAGAGTTTTACAATGCCGTCTCTGCTGCCATGCTATAATGAAACTAGCAAAAAGGGCAGATAGAAACGGCATTGTTGCGCCGGGGAGGAATTGATGAAAAAAACCCGAAATATGCTTGCAGCCGCCGTCATTGGTGCGGCTTTTTTTGTTTTGGCGGGATGCGGTGCGGGCGGAGGAGAGCCCTTTCGAATTGTATCCGGCTCGGAAAATCAGGAGCTGGAGGCTGTCCTGGAGGCCTGCGAGCGGGCGACCGGGGTGGATATTGAGATGTCCTACCAGGGCTCGGTAGATATCATGCGCATCCTGCAGCAGGGAGGCGGGGAGTACGATGGAGTCTGGCCGGCCAGCAGCCTGTGGCTTACCCTGGGGGACGCCGGGCACAAGGTAAAATACGCGGAGTCCATCTCCACCACGCCGGTGGTTTTTGGCATCCGCAAGTCCCTGGCTCAGGAGCTGGGATTTACCCGGGAGGATGTGTCTCTGAAGGATATTTTAAAAGCCATCCAGGAGGGAAAGCTTTCCTTCTGCATGACCAGCGCCACCCAGTCCAATTCCGGGGCCAGCGCCTATATTGGATTTATCCAGGCATTCCTTGACAAAAATCAGGCTGTCACCCGGGAGGACCTTGAAAAGCAGGAGCTGCAGGAGTCCCTGCGGGAGCTGCTCTCCGGGGTAGAGCGCAGCTCGGGGAGCTCTGACTGGCTCAAAGATATGTTTTTAGAGGGAAACTACGACGCCATGGTCAACTATGAGTGTCTGATTATCAGCGCAAACAGGGAGCTGACGGCCCAGGGAAAGGAGCCCCTGTATGTGGTCTATCCCTACGACGGCCTTTCCCTGGCCGATTCCCCCCTGGGATACATTGACAAGGGAAATGAGGCGAAGGAGGAGCAGTTTCTCAAGATAAAGGAATATCTTCTGTCAGAGGAGGCGCAGACACAGATTGAGGCTACAGGAAGGCGCATCGGCTATAGCGGCGTCAGCCCCCAGAACCAGGAGGTGTTTAATCCGGACTGGGGGATTGACACGGAGCGAATTCTCTCCCCCATCTCCATGCCCGCGGCGGATGTGCTCATGGAGGCCTTAAACCTGTACCAAACCGAGCTGCGGAAGCCCTCCCTCACGGTGTACTGCCTGGATTATTCCGGCAGCATGGCGGGAGAGGGACAGGAGCAGCTGGAGGAGGCGGCCCGCACCATCTTTGTACAGGAGGAGGCTTCCCGGTATCTGCTTCAGGCCAGCGAAAAGGAGATTGACAGCGCGATTCTTTTTGGGGATGAAATCAATGGGGAATACCTGGTGGATGAACCCACGGCGGAAAATCTGCAGGCTCTCTATGAATGGATTTGCCAGGCTCAGCCGTGGGGAGGCACGGATATCTACAGGGCGGCCATCCGGGGACTGGACATTTTATCCCAATATGATTTGAGCCAATACACCCCGGCCATCATCCTGATGACGGACGGACAATCCAACGGCTGGACAGAGTTCGATGATTTTGTAGAGGCATATGAGGAGATGGGCATGGATGTGCCGGTATTCTCCATCATGTTCGGAGATGCGCAGGAAAGCCAGCTTGCGGAGCTGGCCCAGTATACCAATGGCCGGGTGTTTGACGGCACGGAAGACTTAATTGGCGCATTTCGAAGTGTGAAAGGGTATAACTAGATGAAAAGCATGGTATTCTCCCTGGGAACCGCAGCACTGTTCTTTGCTGTTTCCTGCTGGGGGGCCGGATGGAATTTTGCGGTGTCGGGCATTTTGTCCCTCCTGCTCTACGGCGCGCTTCTCCTTCTCACAAAGCCAAGAAAAAAAATCGGCGGTGTGGATGTGGAGCTTATTTCAGGCGGAGAGGAGCTGGAGAAAAAGCTTCAGGAAGCCCGGGAGGACTTTGCGAGCATTGGCCAGTCCATGGCGGCCATTGAGGATTTGGAGCTTAAAAGGGAGTCGCAGCGCCTTCACAAGACGGCGGGGAACCTGATCCATTTTCTGGAAAAGAATCCCGAAAAAATCATGTCCGCCCGGCGCTTTATTGATTATTACCAGGATACGGCCTCAAAGCTTTTAAAAAAATATGTGGAGCTTCAGGATACGGGCCTTAAAACGGAAGATGTGACACGGCTGAAGGTTCGGATCAAGCAGGCCCTTCTCACCCTGAACCGGGCGTTTGAGGGGCAGTTTGAGAAATTGATGGAGAATGAGCTCATGGATATGGACGCGGACATCCGCCTGCTGAAACAGACCATGAAGATGGAGGGCTATGAAGAGTAAAAAAATAAATCCCAGGCTTCTGGGCTTCCTCCTGCTGCTCCTTATGGCGGCGGGAACCGGCATTTATTATGGGATTACTTCGGGGAATAGGGAGCCCGTTGTCGTTGAAGGATATGTGGGCGGGGAGAAAATCGGTTTTATTGAGGATCCGGAGATTCAGGAGATTCTGGAGGAAAAATACGGTATTCGTATGGACTATTCCAAGGCCGGGTCCCTTGATATGGTGACGCTGAATCAGGAGGGAGAGGATTATCTGTTTCCCTCCAGCCAGACGGCACTGGAGTATTATCGGGAGGAATGGGGAGAGCCGCGAAAGTCCGAGATTATCTTGAATACGCCCATTGTGCTCTACACCCACCGAATGGTGGCGGATGCCTTGGCAGAGAAGGGGATTATGGAAGAGGCGGACGGCGTCTATTATATGGATATGGAACAGATGGCCCAAACCATCATGGAGGGAACCTCCTGGGCGGAAGTGGGGCTTCCGCAGCTTTACGGGGATGTGTCCATCGATACGACGGATCCGGTAAAATCCAATTCGGGAAATATGTTTGCGGGTCTTTTGGCCAACGCGTTAAATGGGGGACAGACCGTGTCGGAAGGACAGCTCTCCCAGGTACTCCCGGCGCTCACGGATATTTTTGCGCGGCTGGGGTATATGGAAACCTCCTCCGCGGATTTGTTCAGCCAGTTCTTAAAGATGGGAGTGGGAGCAAAGCCTATCATTGCCGGGTATGAAAGCCAGCTTTTGGAATTTTCTGTGGAGAAGCCAGAGGATTTTGCGGCGATAAAGGACGATATTATTATGGTTTATCCGTCGCCGACAGTCTGGTCTACCCATGTATACATTGCCCTGACAGAAAACGGGGAGATGGCGGTTCAGGGACTTTTGGATCCCCAGGTTCAGGAGCTGGCCTGGAAAAATCATGGATTCCGCACCAATGTGTATTTGGCCGGCTCCGAGGCCGGAACCTTTCAGGTGGAAGGCCTGGCATCGGATATCACCCGGGTAATGTCCATGCCGGATTATGGGACAATGAAACAAATCATTGACAGTCTCCAATAGCCGGAACACAGGATAAAAGAATGTGCTGCCGGAGAAATATTTGATCGTTTATAGTATGAGGAGGAGCACTATGGGAAGCTTGTCATTGGAAGAACTGGCGGGAAAGCGCCGGGAGAGAGAAAAAATGGAAAAGAACGCGGCGTCCGAAAACAGCAGGCCGGCGGTGAAAGACCGGGAACAAGGAGCAGATGGCAGCGGATTGGATGTTTCCCTGACCCCTGAGGAACGGAAGAAAGTAAATGCCATCAAGGAGAGCCTGGATTTGACAGATTCTCAGGCATGCATTCAGTATGGAACCGGGGCTCAAAGAAATATTTCGGACTTTTCCGAATCGATTCTCTCTGCGGTTCGCAATAAGGACAGCGGTTATGTGGGAGAGCTTTTGAGTCAGATCCTTTCAAATGTAAAGGACTTGGAAGTGGATGACCCGGGAAACAGCCAGGGCTTTCTGGATAAGCTTCCATTTTTCAAAAATATGAAAAACAGCGTGGACCGCCTGGTCACTCGCTACGAAAAAGTGCAGGTCCAGATTGACCGGATTGAGGCGGAGCTGGACAAGGCCCGGATGTCCATGTTAAAGGATATCGGTATGTTTGACGTGATGTATGAGAAAAATCTGGAATACTTTCATGAGCTGAACCTCTATATTGCTGCCGGGGAAGAAAAAATTCAAGAGCTCAGGGGAACGGATATTCCCAGACTTCGGGCAGAAGCGGTCTCATCCGCGGACCCTATGGCATCTCAGCTGGTCCGAGATTTTGAGGAGAACGTAAACCGGTTTGAGAAAAAGATTCACGATCTAAAACTGAGCCGTACAATATCTATTCAAACAGCGCCGCAGATCCGGCTGATACAGAACAATGACAAGCTCTTGGTGGATAGGATCCAGACTGCGGTGTTAAACACAATCCCCATCTGGAAAAGTCAAATTGTTATTGCTCTGGGGCTGGGAAAACAGCAGAAGGTTCTGGCGCTGAACCGGGAGATTTCCAATACGACGAATGAGCTCCTCATGCGCAATGCGGAGTTATTAAAGACAAATACCATAGAGACGGCCAAGGAGTCAGAGCGCAGCGTGATTGACATGGAGACGCTGGCAAAAACAAATGCCAGCCTGATAGAGACGATCCGTGAGACTATCAAAATCCAGCAGGAGGCCCGGGAGAAACGCCTGGAGTCGGAGAAAGAGCTGGTGAGGCTGGAGACAGAACTTAAAGACGTTTTGCGGGGAGATTAGAGCGGCTGCTCAGGAAGTAAGTTTCCAAGCTGTCTATTTCTGCATTCATCGGTTGGAAGAATACCTGGAGGATAGACGGAATAGGCTGTTAATAAGAACGTGCGCCGGGGGCGTAATTATGAAATTTTTATTGTTTTTATCCGAGGCCATGGTCCCACTGATGATTTTTTACATTGTGGGCTTTGGCCTTCTTTCGGGTCGTCCGGTTTTGGATGATTTTATTGACGGGGCGAAGGATGGGATGAAGACTGTGGCGGGCATATTTCCTACACTGGCAGGGCTTATGGTTTCAGTGGGAATTATACGCTCCTCCGGTTTCCTGGATTTTCTGGGAGAGGTTCTTGCTATGCCTGCAGCCCTTCTGCATCTGCCGCCTCAGCTTGTCCCTGTTATTCTGGTGCGTCTTGTATCCAACTCCGCAGCCACCGGTCTTGTACTGGATATTTTTAAGGAATACGGCACGGACTCCCGGCTGGGGCTCATGGCCTCAATCATGATGAGCAGTACGGAAACGGTTCTCTACTGCATGAGCCTGTATTTTGGCTCCGTAAAGATTACAAAGACCCGCTATACTCTGCCCGGCGCTCTCTTGGCCACCGCCGCGGGGGTGGCAGCCAGTGTGATTCTGGCAGGGGCTATGGGAAGATAAGCAAAAATCCATTGCAAATAAAAATGTTCTTTACTATAATGGGGGGTGTTACTGTTCGGATTACGGAAACAGGCCGTTTAAACGGCAGAACGGAGCTTTACATATATGGAAAAATATCAAAGCCTGCGTCGGGAATACCCGCGCTTTTATTACAAGAGCTATGTGCTTTGGGAGGATGAAAAGGAGGTTCGTCTGACGTACCATTTTGAAATTCAGGGCCTCTCTTCTTTTGCCCCGTCCTGGAGGTTCCCCAAAGCTTTGGGAGATAAAGCCAGATGGAGAGATGACGTTTTATTCCAAAAAATGGCTTTTTCGCTCGGGATGGTGGAGCTTGTGAGTTATTGGAAGATCACCTGCTCTCCCCACGTTATTGTGGAGGCAGGCGGGCTGAACGGAGAGCAGATACACTGGTGGAAGGATCTGTATTTTAACGGACTGGGAGAATTTTTTTATGTAAATGGTATCCGGGAAGCGGAACCCGATGATTTCATGGACATCACCTGTCAGGCAAATGAGGATTCTGCCGTATTATCCTTTGACCCGCGCACATTCTCTTCCTCTGAAAAAGTTCTTGTTCCCATCGGCGGAGGAAAAGACTCTGCGGTGACGCTGGAGCTTTTGAAAAAATCCGGTGCTTCCCTCTGGGCCTACATCATTAATCCAAGGGGGGCCACCGTAAAGACTGCGGAGGCGGCCGGCCTTCCCGGGGACAGAGTCATAAAAGCAGGACGGACCTTAGACAAAAATATGCTGGAATTAAACAAACAGGGCTTTTTAAATGGTCATACCCCCTTTTCTGCCCTGGTAGCTTTTTCCAGCTTGATTGCAGCCCGGATGCATGGCCTCTCGTGGATCGCTTTGTCTAATGAATCCAGTGCCAATGAGAGCACAGTGGCTGGCAGCACGGTAAATCATCAGTATTCCAAGAGCTTTAAATTTGAGATGGATTTTCATCAGTACAGGGAGAAGTGGCTTCCGGGAAGCGCGTATTATTTTAGCCTGCTGCGGCCTCTGAGCGAATTCCAGATTGCAAAATTTTTTGCCGGACAGAAGCAGTATCATCCGGTATTCCGCAGCTGCAATGCGGGCAGCAAAACAGATTCCTGGTGCGGCCATTGCCCGAAATGCCTGTTTGTATATCTGATTCTCTCCCCCTTCCTGGAAGAATCTGAGGTCGAGGCAATTTTCGGGAGAAATATGCTGGAGGATGCCTCCTTGATTTCCCTTTTAGAAAAGCTTACCGGCATTCAGGAAGAGAAACCTTTTGAATGTGTGGGAAGCCGGGATGAGATCAACACAGCTGCGGTTTTGACCATCGACCACATGGAATCGGAGGGAAAGAAGCTTCCGGTACTTCTCTCCTATTATAAGGAAAGCGGCTTGTATGAAGAAAATAAGCCCAAGGGAGATCCCTTCTCCGCCTATTTTGATGAAGAAAATCTGCTTCCCGGACCCTTAAAAGAACTGGTAAGGAAGGCTTGTGCCTCCCTGGAATAGGAGATACGCTTGATTGAGAAGATAGAGCCCTGGATTAAGGGAAAAAAGGTTTTGATTCTGGGCTTTGGACGGGAGGGAAAATCTACCTTTCGCCTGCTGAAGAAGCTTGGAACCTGTGAGAAAATAGATATTGCGGACATTGCATCCCCAAAAGAGCTGACGGACGAGGATGTTTTGTGGATAAGCGGCCCGGATTATCAGAAATGTCTGGATAACTATGACGTGGTATTTAAAAGCCCCGGGATTGTGCTGGAACGTCCCATTGAGGAATACAAGTGCCGGATATTGTCCCAGACCCAGGTGTTTGTGGAGTGCTTTCGGGAGCAGATTATCGGGATCACCGGGACAAAGGGAAAGAGCACGGTTACAACCCTGGTGTACCACCTCTTAAAAGAGAGCGGGATGGATGCGCTTCTGGTGGGAAATATTGGAATTCCCGCTTTTGATCATATTGAGGAAATTACGCCAAACACAAAAATTGTGTTTGAACTTTCCTGCCATCAGCTGGAATATATGTCGGTTTCTCCTCATATTGGCGTGCTTCTTAATCTGCATGAGGAGCACCTGGATCACTATGGGACCATGGAAAAATATGTGGCGGCCAAATACCATATTTTTTCCAATCAGAAACCGGATGATATTTTTATCTGCAGTACCCAGTGCCTTCCGCCTCGGGGAATCTGTCCCTCCCACATAATGGAAGCATCTTTTAGGGAAGAATCCGAAGAGGACTTTGACAGCGGGATGAGGAAAGGCCAGGGCATCCAGGTGATATGCGGGGAAGACCGGGCGGCTGTGAACTTCGGCGGGAATTCTTTTGTTATTCCCAGGTCAGAGATCCGTCTTATGGGCAGCCATAATTATTTTGATATTGGTATTGCCTACGGTATATGCCGTCTTCTTGGGATGACGGACACCGATTTTGAAAAGGGGCTGAAGACGTATATCCCGCTTCCCCATAGATTGCAGTACCTTGGAGAAAAAGACGGGATTAAATACTATGATGATTCGATTTCAACGATCTGTGACACCACAATCCAGGCTCTGCATACAGTTAAGGACGTGGACACAGTGCTTATCGGCGGCATGGACCGGGGAATTGACTATCGGGATTTGATAGAATATCTTTCCGGATGTCCGGTGCCTCATATTATTCTGATGGAGGCGACGGGAAAGAGGATTTACCAGGAAATCCACAGATATTATCCGGAATTTTCAGGACGAGCCCGCCTGGTTCTGGCAGAGCATCTGGAGGATGCGGTGCGCCGGGCAAAGCAGCTAACACGTCCGGGCAGAAGCTGCCTTTTGTCGCCTGCGGCTGCCAGCTACGGTATATTTAAAAATTTTGAGGAGAGGGGAGAGGTGTTTGCCCGCCTGGTTTTGGAAAGCGGAGAAAAATGACGCACTCCGCACGCAAATTCCCGGGGAAACACAAAAAATCACAGTCTGTTAAGAATTTTATAAGTATTTTGGGGGTTGTGCGAATAATTAAAATACTGTACAATCAGTAGGAAGCTTTTGAAATGAAAGTGAAGGGAGTAACGTGGAGTCTTTCGAAGCGCTGAATGAAGTGATGGTGAGCCTGTTCCGGGAGATCAATGAGGTGGAGGAGCGTTCCATTATTACCCAGGAATTTGGTGATATTACCAATAACGATATGCATGTTATAGATGCCATCGGTATTGGGGAACCTAAGAATATGTCGGCAATAGCCAGAGAGCTGTCCGTCACCATGGGAACTTTGACCATTGCGATGAACAGCCTGGTGAAGAAAGGATATGTCATTCGTCAGCGGGGGAAGGCCGACCGCAGAGTTGTATATATCTCCCTTTCTGAGAAGGGAACGAAAGCATACCACCGCCATAAGGATTTTCACGAACAAATGGTGAAAAGCGCGGTGAAGGAATTAACAGAGGAAGAGCTGAAAGCTCTTATTAAAGCGCTGAGGAGCTTGCGTTCCTGGATGAAGAGCTTTGAAGAGCATTAAAGGAGGCAGTTATTTATTATGAAGAAATGGTTACTTGGCGTGATGGCGGCTGTGATGGCAGTTTCTTTGGCTGCATGCACACCAACCCCTGATAAGCAGAAAGAAGAGACGGCCGGGACTGCAGCAGCGCAGGAAAGTATGGTCCCTCAGAGTACGGGCGGCGCTTCCGACAAGGTGCCGGATCCCAATGTTGCTCCAGTAGCAATCGTTTCTATCTATCACAAGGGTGATGGAGACAGTCTGGTGCAGGATATGGATTCTCTGGATTCAGAGGAGATAGACGCACAGATGCTGGTAAGTAAGATGATGGAATATAACGTGTTTACCGATGGAACCATGGTGCAGACCTTTGCCATTGAAGGGGAAGGAGAGGATTCCGTAGGCACGCTGGATTTGAATCAGGCGGTGAGCGGAGAGGGAGTCTCCGATAACATGTTCCTCACGGAAATTGGCAATACCTTTATAGAGAATTTTGAACTGGGCCAGTTAAAGCTTACGGTGAACGGGGAAAATTACCAGGGCGAGACTGTTCAGCAGGGAGATGACGATTATCTGACGTACGTCGTGGACTATGATATGGTCGAATAGTCAAATGGGAAACCATTTATCTGCTGCATGGACTTGCTGTATTGAATGCAGACATGAAGAAGCGCTTATCATCCGAAAACGCGGTGATAAGCGCTTTTGCCGTCATATTTTAGAATTTTGACAGGGCCGCCTCATCTGCGACTACCGTCACATCACTATGTAACTGGAGGATGGAGGCGGGCACATGGGGGGTGATAGGGCCGTTTAAGACATCATATAGAATCTGGGCTTTGTCCTCTCCGCTGACAATCAGGAGGATTTTCCGGGCCTGCATAATGGTCTTTATTCCCATTGTATAAGCCTGGCGCGGCACATCATCCGCGGATGCAAAAAAACGCTTGTTGGCCTCAATGGTGCTGGGAGCCAAATCCACACAGTGCGTCATCTTTGCAAACGCAGTGTCCGGCTCATTAAAGCCGATATGCCCATTGTGTCCCAGGCCTAAAAGCTGCAGATCGATTCCGCCCAGATCGGATATTACCTGATTGTACCGGCTGCACTCCTTCTCGCTGTCCGGCTCCATGCCGTTTGGAATGTGGGTATTTTCGGGATTGATATTAATATCCTTAAAAAAGTTCTGATGCATAAAATAATAGTAGCTCTGGTCATTATCTTTGGGAAGTCCCTTGTATTCGTCCAAATTTACACTTTTTACCTCGGAAAAATCCAGATCACCCTTTTTATACCACTCGATGAGCTGCCGATATGTTCCAAGGGGGGAAGAACCTGTGGCCAGCCCCAGAACACAGTCCGGCTTCATAATAACCTGAGCGGAGATGATGTTCGCGGCTTTCCGGCTTAAATCATTATAATCCTTTGCTCTGTAAAGTCTCATAAAAAACTACCGCCTTTCCTGTAATGCTGCCATTCACAGCAAATTATGAAAAAAATTTTTAAAAAATGCTAAATATAGGATATCATTTTCCTATCATACTTTCAAGAGGGAGTCGCATAAAATATTTATAAAGGCTGCCGGCCATGCGCAGTCCGATATACATGGCAAAGCTGCAGTCTATAAAGGCCGGCCTGTGCCGGCCCGCAGAGAAGGGAAGAATAAAAGGTATGACAAGTTATCGCAGGCTGATCTCCTATATTTATGCCTATGAGGGAAAAACAAAGGGCAAAAATATTGGTTTTGCAAAGCTGGAATCAAGAAACGGCCAGTGTAAGCTCAGCGTAAATGTCAAGAAAGTGTACGTTGGCGGCAGTGATTTGGGTGTATACTTGCTGTCCCCGGAAAAGGAGATATGTCTCGGAACTATATTTATCCGGGGAGGGACCGGAGAATTCCGAACATCTGTGTCAATTGACAATGTGGCAGAATCGGGAATTCCGATGGACAGGTGCTATGGGCTTTCCATCCACGAAAAAGAGGATGCCTGGCGGTCTTATGCGACGATCTGGGAGGATGAGGTGGCTCAGGCTGCTGAGGTGGAACTGGCGGAGGTCACTTCGGAAAAGGTTGGGGATCCAAATGAGCAGATACATAAAAAGATAGAAGCGCTGGAAAAGGAAATTTCGGAAAATGAAAGCGCAGAAGCAGACATCGCGGTGGCGCAAACAGAAGATAAAGAGGAGACGGCCGCAGAGCCCGCTCTGCAGGAACCCCAATTTCCTTCCGCGAAATCATCACCTGCGCCTGCCCCGATGGCCCCCGCTTTCTCCGGGAGACCGGAGGAAGAAGAGGAGAACATTTTCCAACAACCCCAGGAAGAAGAAATCATACTGGGAGATCCCGAGGAGCTCCGGCGCCTGGAACAGGAGGAAGAGAAAAGCAGCCGTTCCCAGACGCTGTGGGAGGGATTCCGGAAGCGCTGTCCGAAAATCCAGGCCTTTGACAGTGCGGGAATCAGTGAAGTGCTGACCATAAAGCCTCAGGATATCGGCCTTCTTCCCAGAGAAACATGGACTTACGGAAATAACAGCTTTTTGCTTCATGGGTATTACAACTACCGCTATCTGATTTTGGCAAAGATTGAGGACGGAAAGCGCGTGCGCTACATTTTGGGGGTTCCGGGCCACTACTACAGCAATGAAAAGTATATGGCCTCCATGTTCGGATTTCCCCATTTTGTGCTCTCCAAAAAACAGCCCGCTCAGGACGGACGCTTTGGTTACTGGTATACGGATATACGGATGGAAAACCAGGACGGATAATCAGGAGGGATAATCAATTCCCCGCAGGGAGACATTGTCTACAAAGGGCCGCACCAGCTCTGCAAATTCCATCATCTCCCTGCCGGAAAAGGCGGCATAGGTTTGGGGAACAAGGATGTCTCCGCTGTCTGTAAATGCCTGGAGGAAATACCGGCGGCAGCCCCGGATCCAGGGGCCGATCTGCCGGAAATCCTCCGCCCCATGGATTCCCCGGACAACGGTGGTGCGAAACTCATATGGGACGGTTTCCTCCAAAAGAAAGCGGACACTCTCGTCAATTCTATCCATGGAAAGGTCACGGATTCCGGCTGCTGCCCCGTATCGGTTTCGGCCCCCTTTTATATCCATTGCCACATAGTCCAGAAGCCCTTTTCTGCAGAGGGCTTTTAAAATGTCCGGCCGGTATCCGTTGGTGTCAAGCTTTACGGCCAGCCCGAGGGAACGGATATCCCGGATGAAATCTTCCAGATCCGGCTGCAGGGTGGGTTCTCCCCCCGTAATGCATACCCCTTCCAGAATATTTTTTCTTTTTTCCAGAAAACGGAGTATTTCCCCGGGCGTATACAGCTCTTCGGCATCTCCGGACAAGAGTCCGCTGTTGTGGCAGAACGGGCATCGGAAATTGCATCCCCCGGTAAACAGGGTGGCGGCAACCTTTCCCGGAAAATCCAGCAGAGTTGTCTTCTGCAGGCCGCAAATCTTCATATTTTTTAATGATCTCCTTTTCAATCCCATGTAATTTAAATATAATAGTATGAATGAAGTATAGCACACAGAAAACCGAAAAAAAAGAGGAATGGCTACATGACAGAACAGAACGGCCGGGATCTCCAGCGGGAAAAAGGGGAGGCCACCCGGAAGAGAAAATGGGAGATGCGCCAGGAGAAAAAACGCCTTCTGGCTCTGAAGCAGCAGCAAGAGGCTGAAAAAAAGCGGCGGGAAGATGAAGCATTTATGCGGGAAGCCTTGCGTCAGGCCCAAAAAGCGGCGGCGCTGGGAGATGTTCCCATTGGATGTGTTATCGTCTTCCGGGGAAAGATTATTGCAAGGGGATATAACCGGCGCAATGCGGACAAGAGCGTCCTGTCCCATGCGGAAATTATTTCCATAAAAAAAGCATGCAAAAAGATCGGCGACTGGCGGCTGGAGGACTGTACAATGTATGTCACCCTGGAGCCCTGTCCTATGTGCGCCGGAGCGATTGTCCAGGCGCGGATTCCCCGGGTAGTAATCGGCAGCAGGAATCCCAAGGCCGGCTGCGCCGGATCCGTGCTGGATCTCTTCCATGAGAAGGGATTCAACCACCAGGTGGAGCTGGAAGACGGGGTGCTGCAGGAAGACTGCACGGACATGCTGGAGGAGTTTTTCAGGGATCTGCGGTGCAAAAAGGCCGCAGATATCGGAAAAGCGTAAGGAAATAGAGCTTGCTCAGGACAATCCTTTGCGTTATAATTACAAAATGGATATAGACTGGAAACTTTACAAGGAGGAAGCGGGAATGAGAAGAATAGGAATGCTGACCAGCGGCGGCGACTGCCAGGCCCTGAACGCTACCATGCGGGGTGTTGCCAAGTCCTTATACAATATGTTTGACGATGTGGAAATCATTGGATTTGAGGACGGATACAAAGGGCTTATGTATGCGGATTATCAGATTATGAAGCCCTCTGATTTTTCCGGCATCCTTACAGAGGGCGGTACGATTCTGGGCACATCCCGCCAGCCCTTTAAGCTCATGCGTGTTCCGGATGAGAATGGGCTTGACAAGGTGGAGTCCATGAAGCATACCTATAAAAAGCTCAAGCTCAACTGTCTTGTGGTACTGGGAGGCAACGGAAGCCAGAAGACAGCGAACCTGCTCAGCGAAGAAGGGCTGAATGTGGTATCTCTTCCCAAGACCATAGACAACGATCTGTGGGGGACGGATATGACCTTTGGCTTTCAGAGCGCAGTGGATGTGGCGACCAATGCCATTGACTGCATCCACACCACGGCCGCTTCCCATGGAAGAGTATTTATCGTGGAGGTTATGGGGCATAAAGTCGGCTGGCTGACGCTCTACGCGGGTCTGGCAGGCGGTGCGGACATCATCCTGCTTCCGGAGATCCCTTATGATATCAATATAGTCTGCGACGCCCTTACACGCAGGGCGAAGGCCGGTAAGCGCTTTTCCATCCTGGCAGTAGCTGAGGGGGCGATCTCCAAGGAGGAAGCCGGCATGAGCAAGAAGGAATTAAAAGAAAAGAAGAAATCCGGCGTGGTATACCCCTCTGTGGCCTATGAGATCGGCGCCAGAATTGAAGAGGTAACCGGAAGCGAAGTGCGCGTCACAGTTCCCGGCCATATGCAGCGAGGCGGCGAGCCCTGTCCTTATGACCGCGTTCTGGCCACCCGCCTGGGGGCAGCGGCAGCCCGCCTGATTGCCAAGGAGGAATACGGCTATATGGTGGCTGTGAAGAACAATAATATCACGAAGATTCCTCTTTCTGAGGTTGCGGGAAAGCTTAAAACCGTGGATCCGAACTGTTCTATGATCAAAGAGGCCAAGCTGGTAGGCATCAGCTTTGGGGACGAGTAAGGAGCTGGATTCATGTCATATACGGCGCTGTACCGCAAGTGGAGGCCTGTATCCTTTGAAGATGTGAAGGGACAGGATCCTATTGTTCAGACATTAAAAAATCAAATAACCTCCCAGCGGATTGGCCATGCATATCTGTTCTGCGGTACAAGGGGAACAGGAAAAACCAGTATAGCCAAGATATATGCCAGAGCGGTAAACTGCGAGCATCCTGTAGATGGAAGCCCCTGCAACCAATGTCCAAGCTGCCGGGCTATTTTGGCGGGCTCGTCCATGAATGTGGTGGAGATCGATGCGGCCTCCAACAATGGCGTGGAGAATATCCGGGATATCAGAGAGCAGGTGCAGTATCCTCCCACAGAGGGGAGATACCGGGTGTATATCATCGACGAGGTTCACATGCTGTCGATCGGCGCGTTCAACGCCCTCTTAAAAACACTTGAAGAGCCGCCCGAATACGTGATCTTTATCCTGGCTACCACAGAGGTGCACAAGATACCCATCACGATCCTTTCCCGATGCCAGCGCTACGATTTTAAAAGAATTTCCCTGGAGACCATTGCGGACCGACTGCGTGAGCTGACGCAGGCAGAGCAAATCCAGGTGGAGGACAAAGCGCTTTTGTATGTGGCGAAGGCTGCAGATGGTTCTCTCCGGGATGCGCTCAGTCTTTTGGATCAATGTGTGGCCTTTCATTATGGAAAGCTTCTCACCTATGAAAATGTGCTGGAAGTTCTGGGGGCTGTGGATACCGAGGTGTTCAGCCGGATGTTCGGCGCGGTGGCGGAGGGAAGAACCAAGGACTGCATTCACATCCTGGAAGAAATCGTCATCCAGGGACGGGAGCTGGGCCAGTTTGTCACTGATTTCATATGGTATATAAGAAATATTCTCCTGATTCAGTCTGCTGACGACGGGGAAGGCCTTGTGGATATGTCCCAGGAAAATTTAAGGCAGCTGAAAGAGGACGGAAAAAAGGCGGATGGTCCCGTGCTCATGCGTTATATCCGGGTGCTGTCCGAGCTTGGGAATCAGCTTCGCTATGCCAGCCAGAAGCGGGTGCTTATCGAGGTTGCTTTAATTAAACTGACAAAACCGTCTATGGAACCGGACTTGGAATCCCTCCTGGAGCGGGTCAGCCAGCTGGAGGAAGCGCTGGAAGATCTGGAGGCAGGAAGGAAGGCGCTTCCGGTGTCGGCATTCCCTTCGGGCGGGACAGTTGCTTTGGGAACTACAGCGCCTGAAGGCGGACAAGGCGCGCCCGGAATACAGGAGCCGGCAGCTTCCCGGGCGCAGGGCGCATCTTCGGAGATACCTGCCAAACAGGTGACTCTTCCCAAGGCCCAGCTTGAGGATCTGCAGCTGGTGCGCAATGAATGGGCAAAAATTGTCCGTGAGATAGGAGGGGGAGCCAGGGCATACCTGCGCGACACAGTGGTGGAACCCGGCGGCGAGGGCTGTCTCACTATTGTATTTTTAGATCCTATGAATTATGATATGGGCAAGAGGCCCACCGTTATAGGGGATCTGGAGCGCCAGGTGGAGGCCAGGTACGGCAGATCCATTTATTTTAAAACCCGTCTGGCAGGACGGGGCGAACGGCTCGATACCATCTATGTGACGGAGGAAGAGCTGGAAGAAAACATTCATATGGATATTACCTATGAGGATTGAGTATAAGGAGGAATTATAAACATGGCGAAACGCGGCGGATTCCCGGGGGGCATTCCCGGAAATATGAACAATCTTATGAAGCAGGCGCAGAGAATGCAGCGCCAGATGGAAGAGGCTGCAAAGGAGCTGGAGAGCAAAGAGTACACGGCTTCTGCCGGAGGCGGAGCGGTGAGCGTCACGGTTTCGGGGAAAAAGGAGGTAGTCTCCGTAAAGCTGTCTCCGGATGCTGTGGATCCGGATGATATTGAGATGCTTGAAGATTTGATTGCGGCTGCGGTTAATGAAGCATTCCGCCAGATGGAGGCGGACAATACGGAGACCATGTCAAAGCTGACAGGAGGCCTTGGCGGCGCTCTGGGCGGGGGGCTTCCGTTCTAATGGACTATTACAGCAGTCAGATTAACAAGTTAATTGAGCAGCTGTCAAAGCTTCCGGGAATCGGGGCAAAATCTGCCCAGCGGCTGGCATTTCATATTATCAATCTGCCGAAGGAGCAGGTGGAAGAGCTGGCGGGAGCTATGCGGGAGGCGCGCAACAACATCCGGTACTGCAAAGAATGCTTTACGCTCACGGATCAGGAGCTTTGCCCGATCTGCAGCAGCCCGAAGCGCAATCACAAGGTGATCATGGTGGTGGAAAATACCAGGGATCTGGCTGCTTATGAAAAAACCGGAAAATACGACGGGGTTTACCACGTGCTTCACGGAGCAATTTCCCCGATGCTGGGGATAGGTCCAGGGGATATTAAGTTAAAAGAGCTGATGCTCAGGCTTCAGTCCGATGTGGAGGAAGTGATTATCGCCACCAATTCCAGTCTGGAGGGAGAGACTACAGCGATGTACATAAGCAAGCTGGTCAAGCCCACAGGCATCAAGGTGACCCGGATTGCCAGCGGCGTGCCGGTGGGCGGCGATCTGGAGTACATTGACGAGGTGACGCTTCTGCGGGCATTGGAAGGGAGAACGGAACTGTAACACGGAGCTTTGGGCCGTAGATTCGCTACAGGGAGATTAGGGAAATGGATAAATACGAGTTTAACATTAAGGTTGAGCAGATAAAGAAGATGGCAGCCAAGGGAGATTATGAGACAGCCATGAAGATTGCGGACACCATAGACTGGCGGCGTGTGCGCAATGTAAACATACTGTCCATGGCCGCCTCGGTTTACGAAAAAAACGAGGAATACCAGGAGGCTAAGGATATCTTGCTGCTGGCCTTTGAGCGTGCGCCCATCGGTAAGCGCCTTCTGTATAAGCTGGCGGAACTTGCCATTAAGGAGGGGAACACGGCGGAGGCAGAGGATTATTATAGGGAGTTCTGCGACCTTGCCCCTGACGACCCAAGGCAGTATATTTTGCGTTATCTGATTCTGGGGGCAAAAGGCGCTCCGGTGGAGCAGCTGATCCATACGCTGGAACAGTATTGCAATGTAGAGCTGGATGAAAAATGGCTGTATGAGCTGGCAGAGCTGTACAATGAAGCAGGTATGGGCGATCTGTGCGTCATGACCTGCGATAAAATTATGCTCATGTTCGGCCTTGGAAAATATGTGGATAAGGCAATGGAGCTGAAGCTTCAGTACGCTCCGCTCACATCCTACCAGATGGATTTGGTGGAGAACCGTGACAAATACGAGGCGAAGCTCAAGGCGGTGGAGCGGGAATACAGAGAGAGGGTTCCTTCCTACACACCTGCCTCGAACCAGGAAGCAGCTTATACCAGAGAACCGGTGGATGAGTCCGGAAATTATGATGCGAACGGCCGAAACTATGAGCCGTTCGTCCAGGAGCCTGTCCAGGAGCCGGATTATGGGGAGACAGCCGAGATGCCCGAATCCGATGCGGATGCATATGCATCTGAATCTGCAGAAGCGCCGGCGTCTGACACATATGCGGAGGCTGAGACGGAGGAATCGGAGGAATCCCCCATTACCTTTGAACCGGAGTATGAGCCGGAACAAGAGCCGGCAGATGAGCCGGAGGCCCAGTGGACGTCTCCTGCCGGAGGCTCAGCGTCTCTCACCGGGGATGAACTGAAGGCTCGTCTGCACGAGGCGGAGGCCCAGGCACATCTGGCTCGGGAAATGTCAAAGATTTCGGATGAAGCGCATGAAAGCAAGGAGCCGGAGGAGGCGCAGACGCGTATTCTCTCTGATATTCGCTCGCTGAACAGGGAGATGTCCCATGGTGGTGCCAGCCATCTGATGATCGAGACGGATGTTCCGGAGGATGGGCTGAATTTGGCAATTCAGGCCCTCAAGAAGATTCATCAGGAGACAGGCGCTAAAAATCAGGCTGCAAAAATCACCGGTGAAAAGCTGAACCGGAGAGGTATCTTTACTTTGTCGGATAAGCTGACCGGCAAAGATCTGATCATAGAGCAGGCTGGAGATATGAATGAGGCAATTCTGCAGGAGCTCAACCAATTGATGGCTCGGGATGAAACAGGTATGAATATTGTGCTGATTGATACACCGGAACGGCTGAAAGAGCTTTATCGTATCTATCCGGGGCTTGCAAAACGGTTTGAGTGTATCCGCACCTCCGCCGCCGGGCAGCCGGAAACGCCATCCGCATCGGCGGACAGCCGGCCGGCGCGCCCTGTATCCGGTGCGGCGGATGCCCGTCCGGCTTCTGCGGGAGTCCGTCCTGTGTCCGGCTCTGGGACTGCGCGCCCCGTCTCGTCCGGCGTTCGGCCGTCCGCCGGCCCGGCCGGCCGGCCAGCTGCGGCAGCGTCCAGCCGGGTTCAGCCGCCGTCGGGAGGTGGCCGAGTGCCGGCGCCTGCTGAAGCGCGGCCTGCAGCGGCGCCTGCCCGTCCTACAGTGGTGCGTCCTTCTGCTGTACCTCATACTGTAGAGCCTGTTCCCCATGCGGAGGAAAGCTCTGCAGAGGATACCCGTCCGGTGAGAAGAGTGCAGCCCAAGAGGGATATTCCTCCTATGTCTATTCCTGTTCAGAAAAAGCGGGTGCCCAAGGAGGAAGCGCCGATTCCTCAGGAGGAGCCGGCGGAGCAGGAGATGGATATTGATGAGTTTGCTCAGTATGCATGCCAGTACGCGGGCGATATCGACTGCAGCATATCAGGAAAGAGCATGCTGGCCCTTTATGAGCGGATTGAGATTATGGAGGAGGAAGGAATCCCTCTGACAAAGGCCAATGCAGAGGATTTGATTGAAGAGGCTGCGGATAAGGCGGAAAACCCTGCGCTTGTTAAGAAGCTTACAGGCATATTCTCCTCTAAATATGATAAGGATGGGCTGCTGATCTTAAAAGAGGAGCATTTCTTATGACCGAAATAAAAATGATTGCTCTGGACATGGACGGAACACTTCTGGACAGTCAAAAAAAACTATCGGAGAGAAACCGAAGAGCCCTGGCAGCCTGCGCGGCTCGCGGAATTCAGATTGTACCGGCCACAGGACGGGCGGTTCATGGGATTTATCCGGAGATCAAAGCAATGCCCGGGGTGCGCTATGCCATTGCTACCAATGGAGGAGTTGTGGCGGACCTGTCAGAGGAGAAAAATCTCCAGACATGCGCAATTTCCAATGAGCAGACACTCCGCATCCTCCGAATGATAGAAAAATATCCGGCGATGTATGACCCGTATATAGAAGGCTGGGCTATCACGCAGCCGGAATTTATTGAGCATCTGGATCGGTATGGGATCAGTCCCGTGATGCAGAAGATGGTTCATGCCACCAGGAAAGTTGTGCCCAATATCATCCGCTTTGTGGAGGAGAGCAAAAAAGAGGCGGAAAAGATCAATGTATTTTTTGGGGATATGGAAGAGCGGGAAAAGCTACGCAGAGAATTGGAGCAAATAGATGGACTGTTTATAAGCTCCTCTCTGTATAATAACTTGGAAATTAACCGCAAAGAGGCCACAAAAGGGAATGCCATTCTGTGGCTGGCCGAATATCTGGGCATTCCAAGAGAGTCAGTTATGGCCTTTGGCGACGGCGGCAATGACGTAAGTATGCTGAAAGAGGCCGGTATCGGCGTGGCCATGGAAAATGGAGTTGATGAGGCGAAAGCAGCGGCCGATTATATTACGGTCTCCAATGATGCGGATGGAGTAGCTGCAGCGCTGGAATGTTTTGTATTAGGACAGGATGGGAGCAGAAGTTGGACATAATATTAGAACATGGGCTGTCTGTGGGGGCGGGGGTATTTTTGATCGGGATGATGCTGTACGGCCATTACCGGGGATTTCTTCGTCAATGTGTATCTTTGGGAGCTCTGCTTTTAACGGTGATTGTTGTCAAATTTGCCGCTCCTCAGGTGACAAGCTTTATACAGGATAATCCTACAGTCCGCCAGAATGCGGCGGATGTGATTTTGGAAGCTGCCGGATGGGAGGCACCCGCGGCAGAGGAAATACAGCTTCCGTCAGCCCAGCGCACAGCTATTGAGCGGATGGATCTTCCGCAGACATTAAAGGATATCCTTCTCGAAAATAATAACAACGAGATTTACCAGATGCTTGGCGTACAGGAATTTACAGAATATGTAAGCGCATATCTGGCAGATATTTTAATCAATGTGCTGGTGACGGTTTTCTTATTTATTGTATCATTTATTTTAATCCATTTCCTCATCAAATGGCTGGATCTTGTGGCGCGTCTCCCCATCATTTCCGGTTTGAATCATATTGCCGGAGCTGTGGTCGGTTTGCTGGAAGGTCTGCTGATCCTTTGGACTGCGGGTTTTGTATTGAGCCTTTGCTCCGCAACGCCCACCGGGCAAATGCTAGAAGCACAGGTTTATGCAAGCCCATGGCTTACATTTCTCTACCGGTATAATATAATTTATATGATACTGGAGGGGATTATACGGGGGATTTTCTGAGAAATTGTTTCTTTTGAATGTGAAATTGATTCGAATTACCGGAAAGGAAGTAAAAACAGCCTTTCCGGTATTCTTTTTACAAAGTACAAAATATAGTAAAAATCTGATAAAATGGGCATATTTAGTGGTGTAAAAATCAAGTAAAAAAATTGTATAAAAAAATGGAACAAATTCCTTGACAAGTTTAAAAGATGGTGTTATAGTAAAGTTCCATCGAGAAACAGTAAATTCTTCGATGAAAGCACAAAATAAAAATGAAAAAAGTTGTTGACAAAATCAGGAAAGCATGATATTATATCAAAGTTGCTGCTGAACAAGACAACAACACAGCACCATGAAAACCAAACATTAAACAGTATGCGAAACCCTGAAGATTCCGAGAAAAGAACAGGCTCGGTCGAGCCTTGGATTTGAGGAAAATTCAGAATGTAGACCAAGTAAAGAAGGTTA
>DWWT01000020.1 GCA_019119575.1 Candidatus Enterocloster excrementipullorum | reverse complement strand
GCTATCCTGGTTGTAGCTGCTACCGACGGTGTTATGGCTCAGACTCGTGAGCACATCCTGTTATCCCGTCAGGTAGGCGTACCCTACATCGTAGTATTCATGAACAAGTGCGACATGGTTGACGATCCCGAGCTCCTTGAGCTGGTTGAGATGGAGATCCGTGACCTGCTGAACGAGTACGAGTTCCCGGGCGATGACACTCCCGTTATCCAGGGTTCCGCTCTGAAGGCTCTTGAGGATCCCTCCGGCGAGTGGGGCGACAAGATCATCGAGCTGATGGACGCTGTTGACGAGTGGATTCCGGATCCTGTACGTGAGACTGACAAGCCCTTCCTTATGCCTGTTGAGGACGTATTCACCATCACCGGCCGTGGTACGGTTGCTACCGGTAGAGTAGAGCGCGGTACTCTGCATCTGAACGATGAGGTTGAGATCATCGGTATCCATGAGGATGTACGCAAGACCGTTGTTACCGGTATCGAGATGTTCCGTAAGCTTCTTGATGAGGCTCAGGCCGGCGACAACATCGGCGCACTTCTGCGTGGTGTTCAGAGAACTGAGATCGAGAGAGGACAGTGTCTGTGCAAGCCCGGCTCTGTTAAGTGCCACAACAAGTTTACCGCTCAGGTATACGTTCTGACCAAGGACGAGGGCGGCCGTCACACACCGTTCTTCAACAACTATCGTCCGCAGTTCTACTTCAGAACAACTGACGTTACCGGCGTATGCGAGCTTCCTGCTGGAACTGAGATGTGCATGCCTGGCGACAACGTAGAGATGACTGTAGAGCTGATTCATCCCGTAGCTATGGAGCAGGGCCTTCGTTTCGCTATCCGCGAGGGCGGCCGTACCGTAGGTTCCGGTAGAGTTGTTTCCATTGTTGAATAATTTAGACTGCATAAAGCCTCTGAAGAGCATTTGCTCCTCAGGGGCTTTTTTCATGTGGAAATTTACTCAGATAAAGCGGAAAAGGAGCAGAAAATGAAGAAATTTGCAGGAGAAGATGCAGGAAAAACAATGATTCATGTTCTCGGCATTCTTCTCGGAAATATATTTTACGCTCTGGCTGTGACGGGCTTCATCATGCCCAATGACCTCATAACAGGGGGAACAACAGGACTAGGGCTGTTTGTGAACCGGATGACCGGGATGCCGGTGAGTATTTTTGTGAGTATTTTTAACATCTCCATGTTTCTCTGGGGCGCCTGGATCCTTGGGCGGCAGTTTGCGGTAAGTACGATCTTGAGCACCCTGTTTTATCCCATGGCACTGGGGATTATGGAATACACGGGCTTTCAGGGGTTTATGCTGGAGGAGCGGCTGGTGGCAGTGCTCTACGGCGGTATCTTAATCGGGGCAGGCATCGGGATTGTGATGCGATGCGGCGCTTCAACCGGCGGTATGGATATTCCGGCGCTGATTGGAAAGAAAAAGTGGAATCTCAATGTTTCCGCGTCCATCTATCTCATGGACTGCGTGATTTTAGGCATGCAGCTTGTGACTGCAGATTCACAGGCTGTTTTGTACGGAATTCTTCTGATTCTGGTATATACCCTTGTGTTGGACAAGGTGCTGATACTGGGCGGCGCCAAGATACAGGTGAAAATTGTCACAAAGGCATATGAGGAGATGAACCGTCTGATTGGGGAGCGGCTGGACTGCGGAACTTCCCTCCTTCATATGGAAACCGGATATCTCCACAGGGAGAGCAAAATGGTGCTGGCCGTCATCTCCAAGAGGGAGCTTCCCAGGCTGAATCAGCTGGCGCTGGATCTGGATCCGGAGGCATTTATCATTATCAATCAGATTAATGAGGTGCGGGGACGGGGCTTTACTTTGAAAAAAATATACCGGGATGCCCATTTACAAACAAATTACAGGTAGTGTAAAATGGTGGTAACCATTTAGGACAGAAGAAAACAGGGGCAAAACAGACGCGGAAGGAGAATGGACATGCAGGAGGACTTTTTGGTAAAAATACGTGGAACCTACAACCAATTTACGAAAGCGGAAAAAAAGGTGGCGGATTTTATTACGGAAAATCCGGAGAAAGTCCTTTTTATGTCAATCTCGGAGCTGGCGGAAGCCTGCCGGGTGGGTGATACCAGCGTGTTCCGCTTCTGCAAGACCATGAAGTGCAAGGGGTATCAGGAGTTTAAGATGTGTCTGTCTTTAAGCCTCACGCCCGGAAAAACAGGACTGGGCCAGATGGAAGGGAATGTGCGGCGGGAGGATTCCTTTTCCCAGACAGCGGATAAGGTGCTGCGTGCAAATATCAAGGCGCTGGAAGAAACGCGCTCCCTTCTCCGGGAGGATGTTTTCCAACGAGTGATAGAGATTTTTCATGAGGCCCCCAGGATCTGCTTTTTCGGAGTGGGAACCAGCATGTCGACTGCGATGAAGGCAGCAGAGAAATTTTTGAAAATTGAGCCCAAGGTTTATGCGGTGGAGGACTCCCATGTCCAGGCCATGATGGCGTCCACCATGAAGGAGGGAGAGGCCGCGGTTATTTTTTCCTATTCCGGTGCCACCAAGGATACCATTCATGCGGCGCGTCTGGCAAAGGACGCGGGAGCGGTCATTATCTGCGTCACCCGTTTTGTGAAATCACCGCTGACTGCTTATGCGGATTTGGTGCTCCTGTGCGGGGCAAATGAAAGCCCGCTCCAGGCGGGCTCCTCCTCGGCGGAGATCAGCCAGCTCTTCCTCATCGATCTCCTGTACACGGAATATTACCGCAGATACTATGAAACCTGCAGCGTG
Organism: Candidatus Enterocloster excrementipullorum; assembly: GCA_019119575.1. Lineage (GTDB taxonomy): Bacteria > Bacillota > Clostridia > Lachnospirales > Lachnospiraceae > Enterocloster > Enterocloster excrementipullorum. The sequence continues at coordinate 77,209 of DWWT01000020.1, read as the reverse complement.
AACAATGAAAAGACATCGGCCTCCGTTATGGAGAAGCTGTGCTAGATTCAAACACGCTCTAGAGGAGACGGTCTAAAATGGGGCTTATGAGCTTTATGGCCGCCTTTGACAGAAAATAGAACACAACGCCCACGGCGCAGATGCAGATGAAGTACCGGGCAAACAGGGCCCAGTTCTGGGCAAGCGTGAGAACGGCGCCGCTCACCGGCGTGATGTAGCGTGGAACCAGCACATGGTGGACCAGGAACACCGCAAAAGAACAGGCGGCCATGGCTTTAAAGGGCCTGGCCAGCCAGTTCCAGTCGATGAACTGGGAAATCCATGCCAAAGCGGTAAAGGCCGAGGCCCCAACCCACATAATTCGATAGAGCTGCGGCAGCTCTACCGGGATGAAAAAGATAAAAAGAAAGGCGGCCAGGGAGAAAAGTCCGGCTTTCCAGCTGATGGGATCCTTGGGGGGAACGTCTTTTTTAGTCTCTCCTTTTCCGGCTCCGTAAAAATAAACAGCGAAATACATACCGAAGAGAAATTCGGGTATGCGGGAGAAAAATAACCGTTCATTTTCCATCTGGAAGGGATAAACATACAGATACGGCACATACAGGACCGCGGTGACAAGGGCGGTGGCCCGCGGGTGCTCTAAGACCAGGCGGCGCAGCAGGGGAAACAGCAGGTAGAGGATCAGGATGCATCCCACAAACCATTCTCCCACCAGATAATAGCAGGGAATCTTGTAATAGAGATAGCCGTCCATTCCAAGAAAGGACAGCAGCAGGCTGCTCTTGGGGACTGTCATGGGCAGGCGGTTGATAATATAAAAATGGGTGAAAAAAGCGGCGTAAGTAATCCAGTACAGGGGATAGATGGACAGGAAACGCTTTTTTAAATAGGATCTGATCTCCAGTCCCCTGCGGGTGGAATACATGAGAGAAGCCCCGGATAAAATGAAAAACAGGGAGACTCCGATGTGCCCCATAGTGCCGTTGGCGTATTGGACAAAAAGGAGAGGCTCGGTCTGAACCTGATATTCAATCCAGCATGCGTTATAGTGAAAGACCACAATCATAAACATGGCCAGAACACGGATAAAATCAAAAGAAAAAATTCGTCTGCTTTTCATGGTCAGAGCTCCTTTTGTCAGTAAGGCAGTATCTTCCTGTGCGCGCCCGGCCGCGGCAGACACACCAGGGGGTGACAGCTTCTACTCTACCAAATCCACGGGGGAAAGTCAAATCGAGGCTGCCGGACCGGACGGACGCCATCTGCATTTTGTAAGAGAGCCGTAATAAAATTTCTATTGAAATGCAGGAAATATTCCGCTATGATGTATCATGTCTCCTATTTTGGACATTATTGGGAAAAGACACATAACAGAAAGGAATGGGATGAATCATGACAAGAGAAGGCAGACGGCAAGGGGGGAGATGGCTGATTCTGGGAATGATCCTTGGGGCAGCCCTGCTTTTCGGCGCGGTTTTCGGTTTCCCCGGCAGAGTCTATACGGCCCAGGCGGCCACAGGCCTTACAGGATTTATTTCCTCGTGCACCATTACATCGGATAAGAGCAATGTCTCCATCAGCTTTTCGTCGAGCGGGGACGCGGCGGGAACAGACGGGCAGGTCTATGTCTTTGAGCTGGCGCCCTATGAGACGGGGGTGGGTTCCCAGAACATGGTGGGCCAGGCGGCGGCAGGCACTTCCGGCCAGATCACGATTCCGCTGAATCTGGGGACATCCCAGGATCGGCTTTACAACAAATTTGTGCTGGCCGTATTTAATGGAACCGCTTTTGAGACCATCAGCGAGCCTCACTATATAACAAATCCCGAGGCGGTGGCAAAGAATACCGCAGAATTCAAGGATCCTCTGACAAAGAAGGGACTGAACATCGAAATCGATATGCTCAGCGACGCCTTTGACCTGGGCGTAAAGCATGTGACGACCAATATCGCCTTCTCGCAGATCATGGGAACAGGCATTGCGTACGAATACGACGGGAAGACCTATCACTTCAATAAGGCGGTGATGGATGCCTACGATGCGACCATCAGCGCCCTGTCGAATAAGGGAATGACGGTGACGGCCATTATTCTGAATGACTGGAATCCCAACACGCCGGATCTGATCTATCCCGGTGTGGAGCAGACATCCACTGCCTATTATTATATGTTCAATGCGGCCACCCAGGCCGGATTTGAGCAGACCCGCGCCATCGCGGCCTTCCTGGCTGACCATTACAGCGGCTCCAACCCGGATTACGGAAAGGTATCCAACTGGATTATCGGCAATGAGATTAACTGCCAGGAGTGGAATTATATGGGGCCCACGGATGTGGGAACTTATGTGCGGGCGTATCAGCAGGCTTTCCGGACGATCTACACGGCGATCAAGAGTACCAGCGCCAATGACCGGGTGTATTTTTCCCTGGCCTACTGGTGGGGCGCTCCCTATGAAAACATGAATGACAATCTGCACTATAAGGGCAAGGAGATTGTGGACGTATTCAACTCCATCGCAAACGTGGAGGGGCAGATGGACTGGGGCCTGGCCTACCATCCCTATCCCCATCCGCTGTCAGAGCCGGAGTTCTGGGATGATGCGGCCACCGGCCTGATTACGACAGACTTTAATTCTCCGGTGATTAATTTTGCCAATCTGAATGTGCTGACGGACTATATGGCGCAGGACGCGTTCCGGGCGCCCTCCGGTGAGGTCCGCCATATTATCCTGACAGAGCAGGGCTTTACGGCCTACAGCGCCACCAAGGGCTATGTGCCCGAGATTCAGGCGGCAGCTTACGCATACTCCTACTATATTGTGGACAGCAACCCGTACATCGACGCCTACACGGTGAGCCGTCAGGTGGACGCGCCGTCCGAGGTGAATTCGGGGCTGCGTTTCGGCCTGTGGGAGTGCGATATGAACCAGCCGAATTTGATTGTTGCCACCAAGCGCCGGAAGATCTGGCAGGTATTCCGGGATATTGATAAGAAAAATGACACGCTGGAGGCAACGGAATTCGCAAAGGAGATCATCGGCATTGAGAAATGGTCCGATGTGATTCCCAACTTCAAGTGGCGGAATCTGGAGAATTAGAAATAAGGGGGAAAAGCGGCATGGGCCTGATTGTACAAAAGTTTGGAGGCACTTCGGTGGCGGATGCAAACCGCATCCGCCGCGTGGCGGAGATTATAACCGATACATATAAAAAGGGAAATAAGGTAATTGCGGTGGTCTCCGCCCAGGGAGATACTACGGACGACCTGATTGACATGGCTTCCCGCATCAATCCTCAGGCCTCCAACCGGGAGATGGATATGCTGCTCTCCACCGGGGAGCAGATTTCCGCCTCCCTCTGCGCCATGGCCATTGAGTCTCTGGGATATCCCGTGATTTCTCTGACCGGCTGGCAGGCGGGAGTGATTACCAACACGGTTTCCCGCAATGCCAGAATCAAGCGGGTGGACACGGAGCGGATTGAGGCGGAGTTAAACAGAAACCGGATTGTGATTGTCACCGGATTTCAGGGGATTAACCGCAACGGCGACATTACGACCCTGGGCCGGGGCGGCTCGGATACTTCGGCGGTGGCTCTGGCGGCCGCATTGGACGCGGAGCTCTGCCAGATCTATACGGATGTGGACGGGGTATACACCGCGGATCCCCGCCTGGTGAAAGACGCCAGGAAGCTGGACGAGGTCACGTACAGCGAGATGCTGGAGCTGGCAAGCCTGGGCGCGCAGGTTCTCCACAATCGGTCCGTGGAGATGGCGAGAAAGTACAATGTGAACCTGGAGGTGCTCTCAAGTTTTACGGGACATCCGGGTACAAAGGTGAAGGGGGTTGTGAAACGGGTGGAAAAGACATATATCAGCAGCGTGGCAAAGGATAAGGATATCGCGAGGATTGCATTAATCGGTGTGCCCAATGAGACGGGAACCTCCTTCAAGGTGTTCTCCCTCCTGGCAAAGAACCATATCAATGTGGATATTATCCTACAGGGCATTGGCCATGAGGAGGGGAAGGATATCTGCTTCACCGTAGCAAGCGGGGATCTGGAGCGTGCCGCGGGGCTTTTAAAGGAAAATCAGGAGGAAATCGGTTTTATCCGACTGGAGATGAATGCGGATGTGGCCAAGGTCTCCGTAGTGGGGGCCGGCATGATCAATAATCCCGGTGTGGCGGCGAGGATGTTTGAGGCCCTTTATGATGCGGGCGTGAACATCAACATGATTTCCACAAGCGAGATTAAGATTTCCGTTCTGGTGGACAAGAAGGATGGGGACCGGGCGGTCCAGGCCATCCACGACAAATTTTTCGGGTTATAAGAGTACAGCGGATAGGGCTTCCGGCGGCATGCAGAAAGCATGGCCTCCGGAAGTTTTTTATTTTTCATCTGATTTTGTTATGAATACATAAAGAAATTAAATTTGCCTGCTCATACGCGCTCGCTTATAATTATAGACAGAAGGATTCGGATACGGTCTGCGGATATGCCGGGGCACATCGGAACAGCGGCATTTCGTTAAAAATTTGACTTTTCCCGCCAGAAATAACTTGCTATTTGACATTTAAAACCTTATAATGAAATATGGCAGTATTTCTGCTTTTCGCGGCAAATTTTTACACTTCTGCCGTCCGTATAGTAAACTAATGAATGATGGAGGACTGGAAAATGAGTAATTCAGCACAAACTTCAGCAAGCAGCCGAATTGCGGCCCTGCTTGATGAAAACAGTTTTGTTGAAGTCGGCGCGTACATTACCGCCAGGAATACAGACTTCAACATGGCTGATCAGGAAACTCCGGCTGATGGTGTGATCACGGGATACGGCACCATCGATGGGTGCCTGGTGTATGTGTACAGCCAGGATGGAACCGTGCTCGGCGGCTCCATAGGCGAGATGCACGCAAAGAAGATCTGCAATGTCTATTCCATGGCCATGAAGATGGGCGCCCCAGTCATCGGACTGATTGACTGCGTGGGTCTGCGCCTTCAGGAGGCGACGGACGCTTTGGACGGATTCGGCAAGCTGTATGCCTGCCAGGCCATGGCTTCCGGTGTGATTCCGCAGATTATGGCCGTCTTTGGGACCTGCGGCGGCGGTATGGCTGTTTCCGCGGCCATGGCGGATTTCACTTTTATGGAGGAAAAGTCCGCGAAATTATTTGTCAACTCACCCAACGCCTTGGCAGGCAACTATACATCCAAGTGCGATACCGCAGCGGCTGCCTTCCAGAGCAAGGAAGCGGGGGTTGCGGATTTTACCGGGGATGAAGCATCCATTTTAGAGCAGATCCGTTCCCTGGTTTCGATTCTTCCTTCCAGCAATGAGGAGGATCTGTCCTATGGCCAGTGCCAGGATGATCTGAACCGCATGTGCGATGGAATCGCAGGCTGTGCCGGGGATGCGGTGCAGGCCCTTTCGATGATTTCCGACGACAATTTCCTTATAGAAGTAAAGAAGGACTATGAGCCTTCTATGGTGACTGCCTTTATCCGCTTAAACGGGGTGACGGTGGGCTGCGTGGCAAACCGTACCGAGATTTCGGGAGAGGATGGAAAGAAAGAGAATCTTTCCGCAGAGCTTTCCGGAAAAGGCTGTGAGAAGGCAGCAGACTTTATCACTTTCTGCGACGCGTTCAATATTCCGGTGCTTACCCTTGTAAATGTAAAGGGCTACCGGGCGGATATCTGCAGTGAGAAGGTAATTGCCCGGGCAGCGGGACGTCTCACTTACGCGTATGCCAATGCCAGCGTGCCCAAGGTAACCGTGGTTACAAAGGAGGCTTTGGGCAGCGCGTATCTGACCATGGGCAGCAAGAGCCTGGGAGCGGATATTGTGTATGCCTGGGAGGGCGCGTCCATCGGGATGATGGATGCCGAGCAGGCTGCTAAGATTATGTATGCGAAAGAGATTGAGGGAGCGGAAGATGCCGTTGCCCTGATCCAGGAGAAAGCAGGCGAGTATGCGTCTCTGCAGTCCAGCGCTCTTTCCGCCGCCAGGAGAGGCTATGTGGATGACATCATCAAAGCGGAGGAGACGCGTCAGAGAGTGATTGCGGCGTTTGAGATGCTGTTCACAAAGAGTGAGGACCGTCCGTTCAAGAAGCATGGCACGGTTTAAAGAGAGGTGACATGTATATGAGACGATTAGTAAAACGAATGGCAGCAGCGCTTCTCGCGGCCGCCTGCCTGTTCAGCCTTACTGCCTGCGGTTCCTCACAGGGGGAGGATGGACCTTCGATCCGCATGGACGGAACGCCCGTGGAGGACGCCATGGCTCAGTCCCTGGTTATGTCGGCGGCCCAGACGCTGGCAGCATCGGATGAGCAGCTGATTGTACAGAAGCATCTGGCTGAGGCCCAGGGAGATGCGGCCAGCGCGCAGATCTATCAAGAGCAGCTGGATATACGGAGCGAGATGGGCGGATTAAAGGCCGTAGACCTGGCGGATGCCTCGGTGGTTCTTCTGGAGGACGGCAGTTATACGGTTATGCTTCCGGTTACCTTTGACGAGGGAGGCATGCTGTACCTCTTGAATCTGAATATGGCCACCCAGGAGGTTCGGGCGGAATTCGCGGACACTTCCGTAAGAGAGGTCGAGGACAGCTCCCTGGCAGGGCTTACGAAAACTGCCTCGGTCAATACGGCTGTTGGCATGGGCACCGTATTTATAGTGCTGATTTTCATCAGCTTGATTATTTACTGCTTTAAGTTCATTCATCAGTGGGAGGAAGGGAAAAAGAAGGACGAGGAAGCGCCTGTACCTGCTCCTGCTCCTGCTCCTGCTTCCGTATCCGCCGCATCGGCACAGCCTTCTGTATCTGCTGCCGCGCCGGCAGGGGATGAAGATGAAGAGCTGGCGGCTGTGATAGCGGCAGCGATTGCCGCCGCAGAGGACGATGAACTTGTGGCTGTGGTGACGGCTGCGATCGCAGCATATGGAGGAGCATCAGCATCCTCCAACGGACTGGTAGTCCGCTCCATCCGCCGTGTGGACAGAGCGGGAAGAAGATAAGATATTAAGATATATTAAAATTATAAAAATTAAAAAATTTTAGGAGGAAATCATTATGAAGACTTATACAATTACCGTAAATGGAAAGGCATATGTTGTAACCGTAGAGGAGGGAGCAGCAGCACCCGTAGCAGTTCCCGTAGCGCAGACCGTTGTTCCTATGGCAGCGCCTGTAGCACCCGCGCCTGCTCCTGCACCAGCACCTGCTCCTGCACCGGCACCGGCACCCGCACCCGCTCCTGCAGCAGCACCTGCTCCCGCGGCAGCTCCCGGCGGAACAGCCGGTTCCGTCAAGGTGACGGCTCCCATGCCCGGCAAGGTAGTTGCGGTTAAGGCTTCTGTTGGACAGGCTGTGAAGAGAGGAGATGTGGTACTGGTTCTGGAGGCCATGAAGATGGAGAACGATATTGTTGCTCCCCAGGACGGCACAATTGCCAGCATCAATGTGTCTGCAGGAGATGCGGTTGAGTCCGGCGCAGTAATGGCTACCTTGAACTAGTTTGCGATGGGTCCGACGGATCCATAGATGGAGGAAATGTTATGGACTTTGGCAATTTGCTTTCAAATCTCTTGAATCAGATGGCGTTTTTTCATCTGACGATAGGGAATTATGTCATGATCGGCGTTGCCCTTGTGCTCTTGTATCTGGCAATCAAGAAGGGGTTTGAACCCCTTCTGCTGATTCCCATTTCATTCGGCATGCTGCTCGTGAACATTTATCCGGATATCATGTATTCTCCGGAACAGGCATCCAACGGAGTGGGCGGCCTGCTCTGGTATTTCTTCCAGCTGGATGCGTGGAGCATCCTGCCGTCCCTGATTTTCATGGGAGTGGGCGCGATGACGGATTTCGGTCCTCTGATCGCGAACCCCATCAGCTTCCTTATGGGAGCGGCGGCGCAGCTGGGAATTTATGCGGCGTACTTCCTGGCAATTTATTTGGGATTTACAGGAAGAGAGGCAGCGGCAATCTCTATTATCGGCGGTGCGGACGGACCGACCTCCCTGTTCCTTTGCAGTAAGCTGGGGCAGACAGCGATTATGGGCCCGATTGCGGTGGCGGCCTACTCCTATATGGCATTGGTGCCGATTATCCAGCCGCCCTTTATGAAGCTGCTGACCACAGATAAGGAGCGCAAGATCCGTATGCAGCAGCTTCGCTCCGTATCGAAGCTGGAGAAGATACTCTTCCCCATCATTGTCACCATCGTGGTTTGCCTGATTCTCCCGTCTACGGCTCCCCTTGTGGGAATGCTCATGCTGGGCAACCTGTTCAGGGAGTGCGGCGTGGTGAAGCAGCTTACGGAGACTGCGTCCAATGCCCTGATGTATATCGTGGTTATTCTTTTGGGAACATCTGTAGGCGCGACCACCAGTGCGGAGGCATTCCTGAACGTGACGACCATAAAGATTGTTGCGCTGGGACTGATCGCATTTATGTTCGGCACCATCGGAGGCGTTCTCCTTGGAAAGCTTCTCTGCTGGATCACCGGAGGCAAGATCAACCCGTTAATCGGTTCCGCAGGCGTGTCCGCGGTTCCTATGGCAGCCCGTGTATCCCAGAAGGTAGGCGCGGAGTACGATCCCACCAACTATCTGCTGATGCACGCCATGGGTCCCAATGTGGCCGGTGTTATCGGAACAGCTGTGGCTGCGGGAACCTTTATGGCAATATTCGGCGTATAAACAGGCCCTCGTGGTCCGAAACAGTTACTATTTGACATATTTAGGAGGATTATAACTATGGCAGATATAGAGAAGAGGCCGGTAAAGATTGTGGAGACCGTCCTTCGTGATGCCCATCAGTCCCTGCTGGCAACCAGAATGTCCACAGAGCAGATGCTGCCCATTGTTGATAAGATGGATCAGGTGGGCTACCATGCAGTGGAGTGCTGGGGCGGCGCTACCTTTGACGCCTGCCTGCGCTTCCTGAAGGAAGATCCCTGGGACAGACTGCGCAAGCTGCGCGATGGCTTTAAGCACACCAAGCTGCAGATGCTGTTCCGCGGCCAGAATATTCTGGGATATAATCATTATGCGGACGATGTGGTGGAGTATTTCGTACAGAAATCCATTGCAAATGGAATTGATATCATTCGAATTTTTGACTGCTTGAACGATATCCGCAATCTGGAGACCGCGGTGAAGGCTACCAAGAAGGAGAAGGGCCATGCGCAGATCGCGCTGTGCTACACCCTGGGCGATGCCTACACCCTGGATTACTGGAGAGATATCGCAAAGAAGATTGAGGACATGGGCGCTGACTCCCTGTGCATCAAGGATATGGCCGGTCTGCTGACCCCCTACAAGGCAGCGGAGCTGGTGAAGGCGCTCAAGGAGGGAACCAACCTTCCCATTGACCTGCACACCCACTACACCTCCGGTGTGGCTTCCATGACCTACTTAAAGGCAGTGGAGGCGGGCTGCGAGATCATTGACTGCGCTATGTCTCCTCTGGCTCTGGGTACCAGCCAGCCTGCTACGGAGGTTATGGTGGAGACCTTCCGCGGTACTCCCTATGACACGGGTTATGACCAGAACCTTCTGGCGCAGATCGCGGAGCATTTCCAGCCCATCCGTGAGAATGCGTTAAAGAGCGGCCTGCTGAACCCCAAGGTTCTCGGCGTGAATATCAAGACCCTGCAGTATCAGGTTCCCGGAGGCATGCTCTCCAACCTGGTGAGCCAGCTCAAGGAGGCAGGCCAGGAGGACAAATACCAGCAGGTGCTGGAGGAAATCCCCAGAGTCCGCAAGGACTTCGGCGAGCCGCCTCTTGTTACCCCGTCTTCCCAGATCGTGGGTACGCAGGCTGTGCTCAATGTGATTATGGGCGAGCGGTATAAGATGGTTCCCAAGGAATCCAAGAAGATTATGCTCGGTGAGTTTGGGCAGACCGTGAAGCCGTTCAATCCGGAAGTGCAGAAGAAGATTATCGGCAACGAGACGCCGATTACCTGCCGTCCTGCAGACCTGATTCCGCCGCAGCTTCCTCAGTTTGAGAAGGAGTGCGCGCAGTGGAAGCAGCAGGATGAGGATGTGCTGAGCTACGCTCTGTTCCCGGCAGTTGCCAAGGAGTTCTTCCAGTATCGGGAGGCCCAGCAGAAGAAAGTGGATATGGCAGCTGCGGATAAGGAGAGCAAGGCGTATCCGGTGTAAAGCTGTTTCGGAAAGCCCATAGCCGCGATTCATTAAATCCAATAAAACCCGGTCAGTGCCCGCAATTAAGCACCGGCCGGGTTTTTGTATGCCACAATTCGCATGCAGACTATGGATTGGCAAGGCCCCAGGTCATGGCCGCGGATACATCCAGCATGCCGCTGGAAAGCATGAGGCCTTTTAAGGGAGCCAGCTTATGGGCAGAGTATATGAGGATATTTTTTACAGTCAAAAGATCCGTCTCCGGGCGGGCGGAGTAGACCATCGCCGCGGCGGCTGTGACCATGGGCGCAGCCATGGAGGTGCCGCTCATGAACCCATAGGAATTTTCCGGGACTGTGCTCAGGATCATGGTGCCGGGAGCCGCAATATCCACATTGTAGGGGCCGTAGTTGGAGCTGTCATCCAGACTTCCGTCAAAGAGCAGATTGGCCACGGTGAGCACGTTGTCGTAGGGGAGGCTGGCCGGGTAAACCGGATATTTGTCGATGTCGTATCCGATTTCGTATATATCCCCATTGCCTGCGGAAACAACGAACAGCATGGAGGAATTTTTTATGGTTTCTATAAATTCCTGAGTAACTTCCCGGGATCCAAAGCTCAAATTGCAGATCTGGGCGCCGTTGGCCTCCGCGTATCGGATGGCAGAGATAACACTCTCCGGGGAGCCGGAGCCCTCATCTCCGCCAAGAGCCTTGAGAACCATGATTTTTACATAGTTATTGTCAGTGATGCCCATGATCCCACCGTCATTTTTCGAGGCAGCAATGGTTCCGGCCGCATGCGTGCCGTGGACATCCTCCCGGCCCACATAGATCTGGTTGGTGTTTGCGAGAAAGTTCCATCCGTGTACGTCGTCTATGTAGCCGTTGCCGTCATTGTCAATGCCGTCGTCGGGGATTTCATCCGCGTTTGTCCAGATTGCGTTCTGCAGTTCCGGGTGAGAGATATCCACCCCGGTGTCAATGAGGGCAATGGTTACGGGGCGTTTATTTTCCAGGCTGTCATACCGGCTCCAGGCATCCCGGATATTGATGTCGATTCCGGGATAGGCCTGGGTCTTGATGGAGGAAAAATTGCTGGGGCCCAGAGGCGGGAGGGCAATGGCGGCAACCCGCCGGCCGTCCCGGCGGACGTAGGCATCATCCAAGCTTTCAAAGTTTAGTTTCTGTTCTGTCTGGCTTAAGTTTCCGTCATTTTTTAAGGCCCACTGGTACTGCGCGTAATCGTCATCCAGGGACAGGTTATCCAGACCTGGGCCGATGGCGGAGGTGTAAAATGTCTGGCTGTCTTTTCCGGCATCGGAAGCCGCCGGAGCCGTATGGGCGGGGGAAAACCCTGTGACGGCCAGAGCGGCCGCAAGGGAAATTGCCAATCGGTTTCGCATAGCGTGTGCTCCTTTTACATTTCTTTTTGCGTGCACTTCCGGAGCTATGAGCCGGAACCGCACTATTTCATAGTATAGCACATATCCGGAGGGAATTTTTGAAAATTTTCTGAAGAAAATCGTTATTATCCGGCGTTTATATCGTTCCCTCCAATCTTCCGGTTACTTCCTTCTGCAAAATACTTATTAAATAAGCCAAACTGGTACGTACCAGTTCTTTTCATCCACGGGCAGCAGATCGTTTGCCATACAGACCACACTTCCGGTTCCAATCTCGACCTTTAAAGACTCTAAACTTCCGAAAGCCGATTCCTTGGTAACAGGTTCCAATACCTTGAAGTTTTTAATGGCGGTTTTGCCTGGCGACGCGGATTTTTTTATCTCTATCGGAGAAAGCACCCCATTCTGATAAAGCAAAAGGTCTATTTCTTTCTGGTCTTTATCCCTGTAATAGAAAATAGGCGGCTCTTTTCCTGCGTTCAGATAACTCTTATAAATCTCTGAAAAAACATAGCTCTCAAAGAATGGCCCGGACATAGCGCCTCTTTCCAGCGCTTCGGGATTGCCCCATCTTAAGAGGTACGCTGCCAGGCCGGTGTCCAGAAAATGGATCAATGGCATCTTTACGACCCGTTTGAGTGCATTATTGTGATAAGGCTGTACAAGCGCAATGATATGAGACGACACCAAAATAGAGAGCCATTTCTTTGCCGTTGGAGCTGAAATGCCTGCGGCACTCGCCAATTCCTCATAGACAACAGGTTTTGAGGTCTGTGCGGCAACGATGGTCATAAAATTGTAAAACTGCATTTCATCCGCAACCTGTGCCAGATCCCGAATATCCCTTTGCAGATAGGTATTAACATAGGAGCGGTAATAAGTTTCCCAGTCCACATTTTCGTCCGCATAGAGCTCTGGCATAGAACCTTTGAATATCCTGCGGTAGATCTCATTCAAGTCTCTTTTTCTTTTTACAGACAAACGCCCCATCAAATGCCCGGCTTCTGTTTGGAAAGGCTCGCTCGGTTCTTGATAGATTTCCGCATCGGATAATCCCAGAAGGTTCACGATTCCGACCCGCCCGGCCAAACTTTCGCTGACATTTTTCATGAGACGGAAAACCTGCGACCCCGTGATCCAGAAATCACCTTTTCTTTTGGAACGGTCAACGCTCATTTTGATGTAGGGCAGCAGCTCTGTTGCATACTGGATCTCATCAATCAGTACCGGCGGGGAATATCTCTGTAAAAACAGAGCAGGATCGTGCTTTGCCAGGTATCTGGCGTCAGGATCATCCAGAGTAACATATTTGCGCTCTATGCCTTCGCTTTGCTGTGCCTCTGCCATTTTTTGCAGTAGGGTCGTTTTTCCAACCTGTCTGGGGCCAGTTACAAGCAGTACCGGAAACATTTTGGAGACCCGTGCAATCGTATCTTCCACAGCTCGTTTTATATATGCCATGAGAATTTCTCCCTTCGGTTATAGCATGGTCAATTTTATTCAAAATATTCGTCTAAACTAAATTGTGATTTTATTATAGCCGAATTTTGTGGCTTGTCAATGGCGTTTCTGTCTAAACTACTGTCTAAACTAAATATAATGAAGCCATCGCAAAGAAGTATATAAGACCAGGAAAAGCAGATAGCATGCAGGATAAACACAGTGTAAAAGAGTCGCCGCCACCCGTAAAACGGGTGGCGGCGGACTGATGAGCCACGGGTGCGGAGTTAATCCAGCTTCCAGATGTCCCGGTTGTACTCCTCGATGGTACGGTCGGAGGAGAAGAAGCCGGCCTGGCTGATGTTGATGAGCATCTTTACGGCCCATGCCGTGCGGTTTTCATAGTCCTTAAAGGCCTGTTCCTTGGCGGCACAGTAGGACTCAAAATCCGGGAAGGTCATGAACCAGTCTTTTGTGAGGAGCTCATGGGAGAGACGCTCCAGGTTTTCCCTGCAGCCGACAGCCATCATCTGGGGGCCGGTGAGGAAATCGACCGCTTCCTTAAGGGCGGGATCTGTCTCATACCAGGTTCTGGGCTGGTAGGAGCCCTCTTTATAGCGGGCGATTACAGCGTCGCTGCGGTCGCCGAAAATGTAGATATTGTCATCGCCCACCAGGCTGTGGATTTCCATGTTGGCTCCGTCCTCGGTTCCCAGCGTGACGGCGCCGTTCAGCATGAATTTCATATTTCCCGTGCCGCTGGCTTCCTTGGAGGCCAGGGAGATCTGCTCGGAGATGTCGCAGGCGGGAATCAGCTTTTCTGCCAGGGTTACATTGTAGTTGCCGGCCATCACCACATTCAGATAGGGGCGTACCTGGGGATCGTCCGCAATGATCTGCTCCAGGCACAGAATGCCGTGAATGATATCTTTGGCGATCACATAGGCGGGCGCGGCCTTTGCTCCGAAAACAGCTGTGATGGGCGTGGTGGGCTTTTCGCCTCTCTTGATCTCCAGGTATTTGCGGATCAGATAGAGGAGATTCATCTGCTGGCGCTTGTACTCGTGAAGCCGCTTGATCTGGATGTCAAAAATGGAGGACGGATCAACGGAAATTCCCTGGGTCTCTTTCAGATACAGAGCAAGTTCCTCCTTTTTCCTGTCCTTGATGGCGAGGAGCTGGTGAAGGGTTTTGATGTTTCCGGTAAAGCGCGGATCATTTAATGCCTTCAGGGCGGAGGCGTCCTTTTTCCAGCCGTCTCCGATCAGGCCGGTGATAAAGTCAGCCAGCTCGGGGTCGCAGTGCAGAAGCCAGCGGCGGAAGGTGATGCCGTTGGTCTTGTTATTGAACTTTTCCGGATAAATCCGGTAGAAGTTGTGGAGCTCCGTCTCCTTTAAAATTTCTGTGTGGAGAGCAGCCACCCCGTTGACGCTGAACCCGTAGTGGATATCAATATGGGCCATGTGGACGCGGTCCTCTTTGTCGATAATGTAGACAGAGGGATCGTCAAATTTGCGGCGCACCTTATCGTCCAGGATTTCCATGATCGGGATGAGCTGGGGAACTGCTTTCCGGAAAAATTCCATGGGCCATTTTTCAAGAGCCTCCGCCAGAATGGTATGGTTGGTGTAAGCGCAGGTGCGGCTTACAACCTGGATGGCCTCATCCATCTCCATTCCGTGCTCCGCGGTGAGCAGGCGGATCAGCTCCGGAATCACCATGGTGGGATGGGTGTCGTTGATCTGAACCACGGCGTAGTCCGGCAGATCGTGGAAATTGCTGCCCTTGGCCGCGGCCTCCTTGAGGATCAGCTGGGCCGCGCAGCTCACCATGAAATACTGCTGATAGATCCGCAGGATCCGGCCGTCATCATCGCTGTCATCCGGGTAGAGGAACAAAGTCAGGTTCTTTTTGATGTCGGTCTTGTCAAAGGAGATTCCCTCGGTTACCAGGGATTCGTCTACCGTGTCCACGTCAAAGAGATGCAGCTTGTTGGTGCGGTTTCCGTAGCCGGTCACCAGGATGTCGTACATCCGGGCGGAGAGGGTAAAGTCGCGGTAGGGAACCTGGAAGGTCACATCCGTCCGGTTCAGCCAGGAGTGCTCCGTGATCCAGGGATTGGGCACTTCTTCCTGCTTGTTGTCCTTAAAAAGCTGCTTGAAGAGGCCGAAGTGATAGTTGAGCCCCACTCCGTCTCCGTTCAGTCCAAGGGTTGCGATGGAGTCCAAGAAGCAGGCTGCCAGACGGCCGAGACCGCCGTTTCCGAGGGATGGCTCGGGCTCCACCTCTTCGATCTGGCCCAGGGATTTGCCGTGGGCCTCCAGGACGGATTTTACATCCTGGTAGATGCCCAGATTGATCAGATTGTTGGAGAGAAGCTTTCCGATGAGAAATTCAGCGGAGATATAGTACAGCTTCTTTTTTCCGGCGTTTGACTCCTTCTGCGCAGCCAGTTCCTGGACAATAGAGAGAAGGCCGTTATAGAGCTCCTCGTTGGTGCACGCGGAAATGTCTTTTCCGCATGTATTTTGGAGCATAGTTTCTAACTGTGTATGGTTTTGTATGCGATTCATAAGATTCATCCTTTCTGAAATTGGAAACATCTGTGTCGGAATGAGTGGTTTGATTCAGGACTGTTACAAGTATTTTATGTGTAGTTTAGCAGTCTATGTCTTAAAATGCTTGCAGAATTCTGGTATAATATAATACAAAACGATCAAAATACGGGGAGAGCGAATATGAGAATTCCGGAAAAACAGAGTCTGATCGGTTTTGAGGAGAAAAAAGAACATGGGGACAGGGACTTCCCTTTTACCATTTATCCGTGTTCCATTCCGGTGGATTTTGCCAGGGTGCCGGTTCACTGGCACGAGGAGATGGAGATCATTGCGGTAAAAAAAGGCCGGGGGATTGTGACGGTGGACCGAAAGCGGTATGAGGTGGGAGAGGGGGAGTTCCTCTTTGTATTTCCCGGACAGCTTCACGGCATCAGCCGGAGGGCAGGAGAGACGGTGGAGTACGAAAATATCATTTTTAGGCTGGAGCTTCTGATGTCGGGCGGGGAGGACCCGTGGACGGACCGTTTTCTTCTTCCCCTGGCGGAGGGCCGGGCAAAGGAGCCGCTTTATGTCGCAAAAGATAGGGAAGGGTATGAGGAATTTGCGGTCTGCGTCCAAAGGATGGATGGAATTTCCGGGGAGAGGGGATACGCGTATCAGCTGGGGATTAAGAGCGGGCTTTTCTGGCTCCTTTATCTGGCGGCAGCCTGCCAGGGACGGACGGGAGCGGGGGAGGAGCGGCGCAATAAAGTGCGGGAAAAGATGAAGCAGATTTTGTCCTATGTGGAGGAGCACTATGGAGAGCGGATCACCATAGAGGAGGCGGCGGCAGTGTGCTATTACAGCCCTTCCCATTTTATGAAATATTTCCGGCAGTATATGGGGATTTCATTTGTCCAGTATCTGAATGATTACCGGCTGGCCAGAGCGTGGGCGCAGCTTGCCCGGACCGGGGAGACAGTGACGAACATTGCCCAGGGATGCGGATTTGAGAATCTGTCCTATTTTAATCGGCTGTTTAAACGGAGATATGGGATGACGCCGGGGCAGATGCGGCAGAGAATGGGACAGGAGGCGCCGCAGTGAGGAAATCGCGGCGTATGCGCTTGGCTTGTCCTCCTATCTATGGTATGATACCTTTTGTACACTGATGGTAGGGGGGTTTAGGAACAATGAGAAAGGAGCACGGCAAGATGAGAGAGTGCGGCATACTGCTTCCAGTTGCCAGCCTGCCGTCCCGGTACGGCATCGGCGCGTTTTCTAGGGAAGCATTTCAATTCGTAGACCAGCTGAAGGAGGCAGGGCAGCAGTATTGGCAGATTCTGCCGCTGGGGCCTACGGGCTATGGGGATTCACCCTACCAGGCATTTTCAGCCTTTGCGGGGAACCCCTATTTTATAGATTTGGAGCAGTTGATAAAAGAGGAGCTTCTCACCGAGGAGGAGTGCGGGGCTGCGGATTTTGGGACGGACAGCCGGTATATTGACTACGGGAAACTGTATGCGGGAAGGTTTTTGCTGCTTCGGAAGGCGTATGAGCGGTGGAAGCAGGCGGAGTTCGGGAGCGGCGAAGCGGATGCGGTTCACAGACGGGCCGGGGAGCTTCTCGGGGAGGAAACCCGGGAATACTGCTTTTATATGGCGGTGAAGAATGATTTCGGAGGAAAGAGCTGGAGCCTCTGGGATAAGGACATCCGCCTGGGAAAGAAAGAAGCCCTCCGGGCGTACAGGGAAAGGCTGACGGATGAGATCGGGTTTTATGAGTTTCAGCAGATGAAGTTCGAGGAGCAGTGGGGAAAGCTGAAACGCTATGCCAATGCCAGGGGAATCCGCATCATCGGGGATATCCCCATCTATGTGGCCTTTGACGGGGCGGACAGCTGGCTGCACCCGGATCTGTTCCAGTTTGACGGGGAGAACCTTCCCGCAGCGGTGGCGGGCTGTCCGCCGGACGCGTTTTCCGCCACGGGACAGCTCTGGGGCAATCCCCTGTACCGCTGGGAGCGCCACCGGGAGACTGGCTATCGGTGGTGGATGCGGCGGATGGAATACAGCTTTGGGCTATACGATGTGGTGCGGGTGGATCATTTCCGGGGATTCGAATCCTATTATTCCATACCGTACGGGGATCCGACGGCAGAGAACGGCCACTGGGAGAAGGGACCGGGCATGGAGCTGTTTGTGCGGATGCAGGAGCATTTTGGAAAGAAACGTCTGCCCATTATTGCGGAGGATCTGGGCTTTCTCACGCCGGCGGTGCATAAGCTTCTGCGGGAGAGCCGCTTTCCGGGGATGAAGGTGCTGGAATTCGCCTTTGACGAAACGGAGGACAGCGAGTATCTGCCCCACAAATACAAGGAGAACTGTGTGGTTTACACAGGCACCCATGACAATGACACGACGGCGGGCTGGTTCGCTTCCCTGGGAAGGCATGACCGGCGGTTTGTGCGGGACTATTTGGGGCGCAGGGAGAGGGGATCAAAGGATATTCACTGGGATCTGATCCGCCTGGCGCTTTCAAGCACGGCCAAGCTGGCGGTGATTCCCATGCAGGACTATCTGGGGCTTGGATCGGAGGCCAGGATCAACGTGCCTTCCACCCTGGGGCAGAACTGGCGGTGGAGGCTGCTTCCCGGCGAAGTGACAGAGGAGCTTTTGGAGAAATGCCGCCGGATGGCGCAGGTGTATGGACGGGCGTAAGCGCAGCAGAGGGAGGGGGAATCCCAGGCGTAAAGCGCGGCAGAGGGCGGGGGAACACCAGGCGGCGGTCTTAAAAAAATCTTTTGGTATTTTTCCATAAATTGTCATGCATTTCCTGCTTATTTCTGATAAAATAAAGATGGAATATAGTATGTGCGGACGATTTTCTGCGGATGCGGGAATTCTATAGGAGATAAGCAAGGAGGTGGAACAGTATGAAGCGATGGATGGTTGCCATTGGAGCAGGACTGTGGATATCCGCCCTGGCGCCGGGGCTGTCGGTTACGGCTCAGGCGGAATGGGTGGAGGAGGATGGAGAGTCCTATTTTCTTGACAGCAGCGGAAACCGTGTGAAGAGCGACTGGCGCACAAGGGACGGGATCTCCTACTACCTGGACAGCGAGGGAAATGTGGCCACGGACACGTGGATTCAAAACACGTATTATGTGGATGCGCAGGGCGCTATGGTGAAGGACAGCTGGGTGGAGGAGGACGGAGAGAGCGGCCTCAAGGAAGCGGGATGGTACTACCTGGGACAGAACGGGAAGGTGGAGAAGGATACGTGGAAGACCATAGAGAATTTCCGCTATTCCTTTGACAGCGACGGAAAGATGCGCACCGGCTGGCACTATGAAGACGGGGAGGTCTACTATCTGGGAGATCCGGACGAGGGTTTTGCCCGGACCGGCTGGCAGTTTTTGGAGTACAGCGAGCGGAACCGGCCGGCGGAGGGGAAAATTTCCCGCAAGCTTCCGGAAGGGGATGCGAGAGGACGATGGTTCTATTTCCAGAAAAACGGGAAGGCGAAACGATCGCCGGAGGGATCCTATGAGGCGGAGACCATTGACGGGCGCAGGTATTATTTTGACGCAAATGGGATGATGTGCACCGGCTGGCTGGCGGTTCGCGACCAGGTAGAGCCGGGGGACGCGGTGGGCATCAGCCGCTTCGTGTACCTGGGCGGACGGGATGAGGGAGTGGTCAGACGGCAGTGGATGGAACTGACGGAGCATCCCTGGAACTCAGATTCCCGAAGCGCCCTGACGGTGAGCAGCGGGGAATATGAGGGGCCGGAAGAGGGCGTGACATGCCGCTATTATTTTAAGAGCGACGGAACGCCGGCGTTCCTGCCAAAAGATGCGGCTTCTTTAAAGCAGGCGGTGACAGAGATTGACGGGGAGAGCTATCTGTTTGACCCGTACGGCTGTCTTCAAACCGGGCTTGTCCGGGTGGGTGAGTCGACCGGATATTTTGGGCCGGAGGGCTCTGACGGAGCTATGCGCTACGGCCGGGTGGAGAATGTGACAGACCGCCTGGATCGGAGCTTTACCTGCTACTTTTCCACCACTGGTTCTGATAAGGGACAGGGATTCACCGGAGAGAAGGATGGCGCCCTCTACTGGAGGGGAATTATGGTGACGGCTAAGGAGGGAACGGAGGTGCAGCCGTTTTTGGTAAATGGAACGGTCTATCTGGTGAATGAGGCGGGCCGCGTCCAGACAAATGAGAAGGCTTATTCATCCGAGGGCAAATACGCCTACCGGATTGAGGACGGAACGGTGTATAAAACGGATGAGGAGGGAGAGAAGACAGAGGAGGTCAAGACAGGAAAGTCCCTTCCGGCGGTTTCCTTTGCGTACGTGTACTGATTATGCAACCGTTCAGACGGCGGGCATCTGATTACAAATTATTTAAAGTTGTCTTTCGTTTTTTCCCCGGTTATTGACCTGGTCATGGCCGGGGATTATGATTGGGAAGAAAATGAAAGACAAAGGATGGAATGGCCATGGAAGAGAGACAGTACCGAATCGGGGAGATGGCTGAGATGACCGGGCTTACCAGGGACACGCTCCGGTTTTACGAAAAAAAGGGCGTGATTGCGGCAAAGCGCAGGGAAAACGGCTACCGCTATTATACGGAACGGGATATGTATAAGCTCATGAGCATCTGCTATCACCGGAAGATGAATGACAGCCTGCAGACCATTGAGGGAATTGTGTCCCACTGTTCCCTGGAATCCAAGAGAGAGCACATCCTGCGGCGCAAGGAAGAGGAGGAGCAGGAGATCCGGAACCACTGCCGGGCGCTTACCCGGCTCAGGCTGACGGAATGGGATCTGGATGCGGTGGAGCAGAATTTATACGGCTGTGTGGTCCGCAAATTCCCCAAAGCATACATTTTGGGAAAATATACGGACTTTACCCAGGGGCTTACGAACTGGTTTAATCTCTCGGTAAAGAATCCGGTCTTGGATATGGCGTATTTTTACAGTACCTACTCGTATGAAGAGGCAAACGGCATTGATTACAGAGATACCAGGCTGCTGTTTTATCAGGGGCTGGATTATGAGACGGAGAGACTTTTGGCGGAAAAGGGGTATGCCGTGACAGAGGAGCAGGAATGCCTGTATTCTGTGGTGCGCTCCCCCAATATATCCCCGGAGACCGCGGATGTAGAGGAGCTGTACCGGAAGGGGGAGAAGCTGGGGGTGGAGACAGAGAGCTGGTTCTACTGCAATCCTATGGGAAGCTTTTTCAGGGACAATTCGCAATATTCTTATGTAGAAATCTATATACCGGTGAAATGAGGAGGCCCCGGCTGTCAGACAGACGGGGCAATTATGAAAAATCTATGTGCAATTTTACTAGCAACCGAGATAAATGAATAATTTATATTATGTAGTTAGTATAAAAAATAATTGTGAACGGAATATGAATTTGTTGTAAACAGATTTTGAAAGTATGGTTGTTCGCCGGGAATAATCTGTGCTATACTTATTTTATATGCAGCTGTTCAGAACGGCGCGACCATATTAGAGTTTTGATTAAGACAGAGGAGCGGTACATGGAAGAGATAAAGAGAAAAACACTGGTGATCGGACACCGGAACCCGGATACGGATTCTATTTGTTCGGCCATATGCTACGCCAATTTGAAGCACCGGGCCGCAGGAGGGGAATATGTCCCGGCCAGGGCGGGACAGGTAAACCGGGAGACCCAGTTTGTGCTGAATTATTTTGGGGTTGAGGAGCCAAGGCTGATCGAGGATGTACGGACCCAGGTCAAGGATATTGAGATCCGAAAAACCAAGGGAGTGGCGGATACAATCTCATTAAAAAAGGCATGGAATATCATGCAGGAAAATAATGTGGTGACAATTCCGTCCGTGCGGGAGGACGGCACCCTGGAGGGGCTGATTACCGTAGGGGATATCACCAAGACGTACATGAACATTTATGACAGCAGTATCTTATCCAAGGCCAATACCCGCTATTCGAACATCATAGAGACGCTGGAGGCGGATCTTTTGGTGGGAGACGCGGGGGCGTATTTCAACCAGGGAAAGGTACTGATCGCGGCCGCGAATCCGGATCTGATGGAGTTTTATATTGAACCCCATGACCTGGTGATTCTGGGAAACCGGTATGAATCTCAGCTGTGCGCCATTGAGATGGGAGCGGACTGCATTATTGTGTGCGAGGGTGCGGGCGTTTCCATGACGATCAAGAAAATCGCCCAGGACCGGGGATGCACGGTGATTGCCACAACCTATGATACATATACGGCTGCCCGTCTGATCAACCAGAGCATGCCCATCAGCTACTTTATGACGAGGGAGCATCTGATTACATTTAACAGCGATGATTATATTGATGAGATACGGGACGTAATGGCCAGCAAGCGGCATCGGGATTTCCCGATTCTGGATAAGGACGGCCGGTATCTGGGAATGATCTCCCGCAGAAATTTGCTGGGTGCCCGGGGAAAACAGGTGATTCTGGTGGATCACAATGAGAAGAACCAGGCGGTGGCCGGGATTGAGAGCGCGGAGATCCAGGAGATTATTGATCATCACAGATTGGGAACCGTGCAGACCATGTCACCGGTATTTTTCAGAAATCAGCCTTTGGGATGCACGGCGACGATTATTTACCAGATGTATCAGGAAGCGGGGGTGGAGATTGATAAGAAGATTGCGGGCCTTTTGTGCAGCGCGATTATCTCCGACACCCTGCTGTTCCGCTCTCCCACCTGCACGGCGGTGGACGAGGCGGCGGCCAGGGCGCTGGCCGGGATCGCCGGGCTGGATATAGAAAGCTATGCAATGCGGATGTTCAGCGCCGGGAGCAATTTAAAGGATAAGACGGACGAGGAGATTTTTTACCAGGATTTTAAGCGGTTTACCGCGGGAAAGGCTATGATCGGCGTGGGCCAGATCACATCTTTGAACGCGGAGGAACTGCGCAGTCTTAGGGAGCGCATGGTTGCTTTCATGCACGGGGCAGGGGAGCGCAATGGGCTTGACATGGTATTTTTTATGCTGACAAATATTTTAACAGAGACTACGGAATTGGTATGCCAGGGCCAGGGGGCTCTGCAGCTTGCGGCCAGAGCCTTCCATCAGGATACGGAGGAGGATCAGGAACCGGTGCTTACGCTGCCGGGTGTGGTGTCCCGCAAAAAGCAGCTGATTCCGGAGCTGATGCTGGCGGAGCAGGAGTAAAAGCAGCGGATGCTGGCATGCGTTTTAGGAGGAAATGCGATGAGCAAGGAATATTGGAAGCCGGGCAATATGCTCTATCCAGTGCCTGCGGTGATGGTGAGCTGCGGCCGGAAGGGAGAGAAGCCGAATATTATTACGGTGGCCTGGGCGGGAACCGTCTGCTCGGATCCGCCTATGGTCTCCATCTCCGTCCGCAAAGAGCGGTATTCTTATGAAATAATCCGGGAGACAGGGGAGTTTGTGATTAACCTGGTAAACCGGGAACTGGTCCGGGCCGCAGATTACTGCGGGGTGAAGTCCGGCCGGGATACGGATAAGTTTAAAGAAATGGGGCTGACAGCACAGCCGTCCCGGTATGTGGGGGCGCCGGGAATCGGGGAGAGTCCGGTAAATCTGGAGTGCAGGGTGACAAACCGGCTGGAGCTGGGAAGCCACGACATGTTTCTGGCGCGGGTAGAGGGCGTGGCCATCGACGGGAAGTATATGGATGAGAAGGGAAAATTCCACCTGAATGATTCCGGCCTGGTGAGCTATTCCCACGGGGAGTATTTTGAACTGGGAAAGAAGCTGGGAAGCTTCGGCTGGTCGGTACGCAAAAAAGAGAGAGGAGGAAGGCGCTCTTAATGAAATCCAATATTACGATGATCGGGATGCCCTCTTCCGGGAAGAGCACCATCGGCGTGCTGCTGGCAAAGCGCCTTGGCTTTTCGTTTGTGGATGTGGATATCGTGATCCAGGAGAAAGAGGGACGTCTCTTAAAGGAGATTATCGCCCAGGAGGGGATGGACGGCTTTCTGGCCGTGGAAAACCGCGTCAATGCGGAGCTTGATGTGACGCGATCCGTGATCGCGCCGGGCGGGAGCGTGATTTATGGAAAGGAAGCCATGGAAAATCTGCGGCGCATCAGTGAGGTGGTATACCTGAAAATGAGTTATGAAGAGATGGAGCGGCGCATCGGAAATGTGGTGGACCGGGGCGTGGCCTTAAAGCCGGGTTACACGCTTCGGGATCTGTACGAAGAGCGTGTTCCCTACTATGAGAAGTATGCGGACATCATCATCAATGAAGAGGGCAAGACGCCGGGGGAGACAGTGGACGAGCTGCGGTCCATCATTGAGGGGATGATGGACCGGGGGACGGCTGAGGCAGGTCGGAAGGGTCAGAAGCACAGGTGAGAAATGCCCGTACCGTCCGCGACAGATACCGGTTCCTTTTATAGTAAAAATGTACCCTGCGGGCGGCTTCCTGGTCGCCGAGCTTAAAGAAGACCAGGCTTTCGCTGACCGGTACCCGGTTGATCAGGACGTCGCCGGTGAAAGAGATGCCCATGCCGTAGGAGGAAAGGTTGTAGGCAGTGATCTGCTGGTCCAGCTTGAGACGGATGTGAGGAACAAAATGGGCCGCGTGGCAGATGCGCTCTGCACGGCTGCGGGTATCATTGCCCGATTTTAAAAACAGAAACGGATCATCCCGGAAGAAATCCAGGGGCACAGGGGCTGTCTCCTCTTTGAGGTGACGGCCTTTTCGTATGTCCTGGGCGGTGAGGGAAAATGCGGCGGCCCGGGCAGCGGAGGGGAAGGCCTTTGGCACGGTGAGAACCAGATGTTCCTCGCACACGAATTCCTTTTCATAGACAGACGGATCCATATGGCTGTTGTCAATCATCAGATCCAGCTGCCCGGAAAAGAGCTTTTCCGTGAGTTCTTCCGTGCTGGCTTCGGTCAGCCGGATGTCCACCGCCGGATACCGGGCGGTAAACCGGGAGAGAATGGGCGGCAGGAGAAAGGAGACAAAGAGGTTGGTGCCGCCGATGGAAATGGAGCCAGTGCGCAGCTCATTGAGGTCATTGATATAGTTCTGAAATCCGTTTTCCACATCCAGGATCATCTCCACGGCGCGAATATATTCCCGGCCCGGCTCGGTTAAACGGATGGGGCTGGTGCTCCGGTCAAAGATGGGAAAGCCGGCTTCCTGCTCCGCTTTTTTGACGGCGGCGCTTAAAGACGGCTGGGAAATGTAGAGATTCCTTGCAGCCTTTGAAAAGCTCATTTCTTTATATACTTCGTAGACATAGCGCATTCCCTGGAACATGATTCCTCCTATAGATAAATATCTATAATAATTATAATTTTATATGTATTTGCCTCTATTGTAACGCGAAATTATAATGGAGGCAAGAAGGAGGTGCGTGTATGAAGTGCAGAACAGAACATGATTCGATCGGGGCGAAGCAAGTTCCGGAGGAGGCCTATTATGGGGTTCAGACACTCCGGGCTGCGGAGAATTTTTATATTACCGGGCTGAAAATGCACCCGGAGCTGATTAACAGCGTGGCGCAGATCAAGAAGGCGGCGGCCATTACCAATTTTGAAGTGGGAGAGCTGGATAAGCAGAGGACGGACGCAATCGTGAAGGCCTGCGATGAGATTATTCAGGGAAAGCTTCACGACCAGTTTATTGTGGATCCTATCCAGGGCGGGGCGGGAACCTCACTGAATATGAATGCCAATGAGGTGATCGCCAACAGGGCCATTGAAATCCTGGGCGGAAAAAAGGGGGACTACAGCCTGGTCAATCCCAATGACCATGTGAATTTCGGTCAGTCCACCAACGATGTGTTTCCCTCCTGCGGCAAAATGGCGGCACTCAAGCTTCTCGACGGCGCCAGAGAACAGCTGATCCGTCTTCATGAGGCTTTGGAGAAAAAGGCGGAAGAATTTGACCATGTGATCAAAATGGGAAGGACGCAGCTTCAGGATGCGGTGCCCATCCGCCTGGGACAGGAATTTCGGGCATACAGCACAGCAGTGCTCAGGGATGTGCGGCGTTTTGAAAACGCGAAGGATGAGCTGCGCAGTCTGAATCTGGGAGGAACGGCCATTGGAACCGGGCTCAACGCGGATGTCCAGTATTTTAAGCGGGTGGTGAAGAATATTTCCATTCTCACCGGACAGGATCTGGTGCAGTCCTATGATCTGATCGATGCCACGCAGAACCTGGACAGCTATGCGGCGGTATCAGGGATGGTAAAGACCTGCGCGGTGAACTTGTCCAAGATGTCCAATGACCTGCGGCTTATGTCTTCAGGTCCCCGGACAGGATTTGGGGAGATCAATCTCCCGGCACGCCAGAATGGTTCTTCCATCATGCCGGGAAAGATTAACCCTGTGATTCCCGAGGTGGTCAACCAGGTGGCTTTTAATATTATCGGAAATGATATGACAATTACCATGGCGGCGGAGGCCGGACAGCTGGAGCTGAACGCGTTTGAACCTATTATTTTTTACAATCTGTTCCAGTCCATTGAAACACTGACCTGCGCGGTAAAGACGCTGGTAGACAACTGCATCCTTGGGATTACGGCCAATGAGGAGCACTGCCGTGAGATGGTGAATAACAGCATCGGAATTGTCACGGCGATTTGTCCGTATGTGGGCTATGAGAAGGCGGCGGAGGTTGCCAAGGAGGCCCTGCGGACGGGAAAAGCGGTGAAGACAATCATCCTGGAACAGGGACTCATGGAGGAGGAACAGGCGGATCAGGTACTGAATCCGTATACTATGACAGAGCCGGGAATTTTGGGCAAAGGAAAGAGGGCAAACTGGTTGTAGGGAAATGGGGAATGGGATATAATGAAAGAAAAACATTCCCAAAGGAATCCGCACAAAGGAGGATAAAATGAAACCAGTTGAGCTTCGGGAAAATTTCTATTGGACAGGAATTATTGATGAAAATCTCCGCGTATTTGATATTATTATGTATACGGAATTCGGCACCACGTACAATTCCTATGTAATGAAAACAGCGGGGAAGACCATTCTCTTTGAGACGGCCAAGGCAGCCTTTTTTGAGGAGTATCTGGAAGGGCTTAAGCGTGTGATCGATGTGCGCGGGATCGATTACCTGGTGGTCAGCCACACGGAGCCGGATCACGCGGGAAGTGTGGAGCGGCTTCTGGAATACAGCCCGCAGATGAAGATTGTAGCCACTCCCTGCGCCATCAGCTTCCTGAAAGAGATTGTGAACCGGGATTTTGTGAGCCTGCCGGTGAAGGACAACCAGGAGATGACCATAGGAAACCGTACCCTGCAGTTTTTGACTGTGCCTAATCTCCACTGGCCGGATACCATGTATACATTTATCCGGGAGGAACAGATCCTGGTTACCTGCGATTCCTTTGGAGCGCATTACTGTCTGCCTGGGGTGGTGTCCACTGCCATTACACAGGAAGAGGATTACCAGAAGGCGCTGAAATACTATTATGACTGCATCATAGGCCCCTTTAAGCCGTTTATGCTGGCAGCCTTAGACCGGGTGGAGGACATGGATATCACCATGGTCTGCACGGGGCATGGGCCGGTTCTGGTGGGAGATCGGATCCGGGAGGTCATGGAGCAGTACAGGCAGTGGTCGCAGACCGTGAATCCCAATACCCAAAAGATGGTGCTGATTCCGTACGTGAGCGCCTACGGATATACCGGGATGCTGGCAGAGCGGATCGGACAGGGCGTGAAGGACAGCGGCGCCATTGATGTGCGGCTTTATGATATGGTGAAGGAGGACGCCGCGAAGGTGCGGGAAGAGATGCAGTATGCGGACGGCATTCTTCTGGGCACGCCCACCATATTGGGGGATGCCCTTCGCCCTATGTGGGATCTGGCCCTGGATATGTCGCCGGGGGTATGGGCCGGAAGGCACGGAGGCGTGTTTGGAAGCTATGGCTGGAGCGGAGAAGGAGTTCCCAATCTGACAAGACGGCTGGAGCAGCTGAAGATGAAGGTCTCCCCGGGATTTAAGGTTCGGTTTAAGCCCAGCCAGGCGGACTTGGTGAGCGCGTATGAATATGGATACCGGTTCGGCTGTGCTGTTCTGGAGAAAGAGCCTAAGGTTCCTAAGAAACAGGGAAGCCGCCGCCTGGTAAAGTGTCTTGTCTGCGGAGAAATTTTTGATTCTTCTCTGGAGATATGTCCGGTCTGCGGTGTGGGGAAGGAAAATTTTGTCCCCGTGGAAGCGGAGGAGAGCAGTTTCACAAACAATACGGAAGAATTTTATCTGATTCTGGGAAATGGAGCGGCCGGATTTTATGCGGCAAAGGCTATACGGGAGCGGGATAAGACGGGAACCATTGTCATGATTTCCGATGAACCTTATCCGGCTTACAACCGTCCCATGCTGACGAAATCCATCGTGGCAGGCCTGGAGGCCGATCAGATCGCGATGGCGGACAAGACCTGGTATGACACCCACCAGGTGTACCAGATGCTGGAGAAACGGGTGGTGGCGATTCACAAAGATGACCATACGGTGGAGCTGGACGATGGAAGCCGTATCTTCTTTACCAAGCTGATTTATGCGCTGGGAAGCGAGTGCTTTATTCCTCCGATACCGGGAAGCGAGCTGCCGCAGGTGACGGCGATCCGGCGCCTGGATGATGTTCGGAAGCTGGAAATGCTGATGGAGGACAGCCGGGAAGCCGTGGTGATCGGCGGAGGCGTCCTGGGGCTGGAGGCGGCCTGGGAATTGAAGAAGAGCGGGCTTGCGGTGACGGTTTTGGAGGCCGCTCCTGTGCTCATGGGCAGACAGCTTGACGGTGAGGCCGGAGCACTTTTGAAGGACATCGCAGCCAGGCAGGGCATTGCGATTTATACCGGAGCCAATGTGAGCCGGATTGAGGGACAGGATAAGGTGGAGGCGGTGTGCCTGGCGGACGGAACCCGCATACCGGCCCAGCTTGTAGTTGTCTCAGCCGGCGTGCGGGCAAATGTGGAGCTGGCCCGGAAGATGGGGCTGGCTGTGGGACGGGCGGTCACGGTCAATGAGGCAATGGAAACCAGCGAGCCGTCTGTCTATGCCTGCGGCGACTGCGCGGAATATGAGGGCATGAATTACGCCATCTGGCCTCAGGCCATGGAGCAGGGAAAGGTGGCCGGAGCCAATGCGGCGGGAGACAGCTTGGAGTATGAGCCGGTTTCCGCGGCGCTCACTTTCCACGGCATGAATACGGCTCTTTTTGCAGCGGGAGACAATGGAAAAAATCCCCATCTCCTTTACAAAACGGTAGAGTTTAAGGACATGGGGAAGGGGTATTACCGAAAGTATTTCTTTTTGAATAACCGCCTTTGCGGCGTGATCCTTCTGGGGGATCTCTCCCAGATGGCAGCGGTAAGCCAGGCGCTCAAGGAGCACGCGTCTTACGAGGAGATTATTGGCCGTCAGCCTTCTGATCCAGCTCTTTCATAATTCCCCGCAGGACAACGGCCGCCAGGAGGAAGGTGCCGATGTCGGCCAGGGGCTGTGCGATCTGGATCCCCAAGATTCCCAAAAAAGGAGTCAGGATCAAAAGGGCAGGGATCAGGAACAGCCCCTGGCGTCCGATGGAGACGATTGTGGCGCGTATGCCGTAGCCGATGGACTGGGGAGTCATATTTCCCATGACGATGACTCCCTGGAGGGGGAGGGTAAGGAGTTGGAGACGGAGGGCCAGGGTTCCGATGCGGATAACATCCGGATCTCCACGGCGGAACAGAGCGATGATTTCCCCGGAGAGCAGGAGGCCAATTACACAGAATACAAGGAGAACGACGGTGCTCACCTTGATGCAGAACCAGCAGGCTGCCTTTACGCGCTTGTAGAGGCCGGCTCCGAAGCAATAGCTGCACACAGGCTGAAAACCCTGGCCAAAGCCGATGATGGCGGAGTTGATGAACATCATAAACCGGTTTACGATGGACATGGCGGCGATAGCCGCGTCTCCGTAGGGATGCGCCATAATATTCATGATGATGGTGGCAGCGCTGGCAATCCCCTGGCGCCCAAGGGAGGGAAGACCGCAGTACACGATCTCCTTATAGATGGCCAGACGGGGCCGGAAATTTCTGATGCGGATGGTGATGCAGTCGTGGCGGAAATTGCACATGCATACGAGAATGCAGAAGCTGATGAACTGAGATATCCCTGTGGCCAGGGCCGCACCCGCTGTTCCCATGCCAAAGGTAAAGATAAAGATGGGATCCAATCCCATGTTGATCAGCCCTCCGGCTGTGATTCCGAACATTGCAAAAAAGGCCTTCCCCTGGAAGCGGAGCAGATTGTTCATGATGAAAGAACAGATCATAAAGGGAGCCGCCAGAAGGATGTAGAAAGCATAGTCTTCCGCATAGGGTGCGATGGTGGGGGTGGCGCCGAGAAAATATACAATGGGTGTCAGATTCATGGTGCCGAACACGGCGATGAAGAGCCCCATGAGCATCCCCGTAAAGAAAGCGATGGAGGCGATTTTTTCCGCCAGATCCCGTTTGCCCGCGCCGATGGAGCGGGCAATAATGTTGCCGCTTCCCATGCCAACCATGAAGGAGAGAGCCTGTATGATAGACATGGCGGAGAAGATAATGCCCACGGCTCCGGAGGCACTGGTGCCGATCTGGCTTACAAAGAATGTGTCCGCCATATTGTAGATGGAGCTGACCAGCATGCTGATGATTGTGGGAACCGCCAGCCTGGGAATGACCTTTTCCACAGGATCATTGGCCATGGCATAGTATTGATCGTGTTCTTCTGTCTTTTGTTTCAAAATAGCCACCTCGGTTTCTGTATTGTCGTACGTTCTATTATAGCATGTGTGCTAAACTCGCGGAAGTCCTTGCTGTGAAGAGTTTTGGAGTCTTTTTTCGAGAGCCTTTTTTGAGCAGGATTTTCTGAGCAGATTTTCTGGGCGGACAGCGGGAAGCCGGCCGGTTGACATGCGGGAAGGGCAGTGTTAGAATGAAAGCCATAAATGGACGGCGTTTTGACAGAGAAAGGAAGGAATGAATGAAGATATATGGTTCCATTGCGGAATTGATCGGCAGAACCCCTTTGGTGGAGCTTGCGAATTATGGCAGGTCTGAGGGGGCCAGGGCACGAATTCTGGCCAAGCTTGAGTATCTGAATCCGGCGGGAAGCGCAAAGGACCGGGTGGGCCTGGCTATGGTTGAGGACGCGGAGAAAAGAGGACTACTGAAACCGGGGGCAGTTATCATTGAGCCTACCAGCGGGAACACAGGCATCGGTCTGGCGGCAGTGGCAGTGCCCAGAGGCTACCGGCTGATTTTGACTATGCCGGATACCATGAGCATGGAGAGGAGAAGCCTTCTGAAGGCCTACGGGGCGGAAGTAGTTCTGACAGACGGGGCGAAGGGAATGCAGGGGGCGATTGACAAGGCCCAGGAACTGGCACGTGAGATTCCGGGGAGCTTTATTCCCGGACAGTTTGTAAATCCTGCGAACCCGGAGGCACACCGCAGGACTACTGGCCCGGAGATATGGGAAGACACGGAGGGATGCGTGGACATCTTTGTGGCTTCCGTGGGAACGGGAGGAACCATCACGGGAACGGGGGAATATTTAAAGTCCCAGAATCCGAATATAAAGGTGGTGGCTGTGGAGCCTGCAGATTCTCCGGTACTTTCCGGAGGAACGGCAGGCCCTCACAAGATTCAGGGGATTGGGGCCGGATTTGTGCCTGAGATTCTGAATACCGATATTTATGACGAGATTATCCGGGTAGAGAGCGGGGAAGCGTACAGGGCCGGCAGAATGCTGGCCAAGAAAGAAGGATTCCTCACAGGAATTTCTTCGGGAGCCGCTCTCAGCGCAGCTCTCACCCTGGCCAGGCGGTCGGAGAACGCAGGGAAATGCATTGTGGTGCTCCTGCCGGATACAGGAGACCGATACCTTTCCACGGAAATGTTTTCCGAGGAGTAAAAGCGCAGGCGCGGCCTGAACGATTATCATTTAGAAGAAAGAGAGAGGAAGACAATGACATTTACTTACCCGGCCGTATTTGTCCCCCACGGGGAAGATGCCGGCTTTGACGTGGAATTTCCGGATTTGGAGGGCTGCAGGGCAGTGGGACCGGATCTGGAGGATGCGGTGGAAAACGCCAGGGATGCGGCGTACAATTGGCTGATGGTGGAGATTGAGGATGAGACGTATGAGTTTCCGGCTCAATCCCATGTGGAGGATATCCTTCTGCCCCCGGATGCTTTTATCAAACAGATTCGGGTGACAGTAAAGCTTATGCCGGATAATGATTAAAACCGGTACCGCTTAGGAGGCGGAGCAGGTGTCAGACCTGTTTTCAGAGAGAAGACGGCATATGTCAGAAAGGTTATTGACATATGCCGTTTATTTGTTATACTATTATTAATGGCATATGTCAAAAACGTATTTTCGGATATGATGCGGGCTTAAATTTTCCGCGGCAGGCCGAGATGGATATGCAGTCGGAGGACATATGCCCTAAGAAGGAGGGGATGCCTTGGCAAGACCATGCAAGAGAAGAAGAATTTGCGGAAAGCCGCCCTGCGCGTTTTTTGGGCCGGAGGGAGAGAAGCCGGATCGTGTGGTCATGACCCTGGATGAGTTTGAGACGATCCGCCTCATTGATTGGGAGGGTCTGACGCAGGAGCAGTGCGCCGGGCAGATGGATGTGGCGAGAACCACGGTGCAGGCGATCTACGGCAGTGCCAGGTCCAAAGTGGCGGAATGCCTGGTTCTGGGAAAGGGTCTGCGGATCGAGGGGGGAGAGTACAGGCTTTGCGACGGTACCCGCCGAGGATGCAGACGGCCCTGTCCGGATCCGCTGCTGCGCGGGGCGTATGCATCCCGAGGGGGAGCGGACTGCAGGGCAACCGGAGAATGTGTGAGAAAAGAGAGAACAGGAGGAGATTTTGAGATGAAGATTGCAGTTACATTTGAAGAGGGAAAGATTTTTCAGCATTTTGGCCATACGGAGCAGTTTAAGATTTATGATGTGGAAAATGGAACAATCGTGGGCTCCCAGGTGGTGGATACGCGGGGGCAGGGACACGGAGCGCTCGCCGGATTTCTGCAGGAGTTTCAGGTGACGGATCTGATCTGCGGAGGCATCGGAGGCGGTGCGCGCCAGGCTCTTGCTGAGGCGGGAATCCGTCTGTATGGAGGCGTGACGGGCGATGCGGATCAGGCTGCTCAGGCGCTTGCCGAGGGAAAGCTTTCTTATGATCCGGATGCGGAGTGCAGCCATCACGGGGAAGGGCACCACGGAGGAAGCTGCGGTCATCATGGAGAAGGACATGAGGGCTGCGGCCACCATGGAAACGGAGAGCGCTGCGGTCATCACGGGGAAGAATAAAAGCAGTTTATAGCATGCTTGAAAATTACTTTCGGTCAGATTGCGGGAATGAATTTTCAGATACGTTGAGGGACGGCGTATGTCTTATGGACACGCCGTCCCATTTTTTTAAGACCGGGAATGGCGGGCTTCTGCCTCCCACTCTGTGACGGTTCCGCTGTAGGCATCGATTTTAAATTCATAGAACATATCGCCGTAGGCAAGATGGCCCTCGTATTCCATGCGTCCATCATCCTCTTCAAGGAAAAGAGCAATATCCGCGGCAGAGGCACCGGGCACACGATCCATGACTGCCTGGCGGGCCGCGTCTTCGCTTATAAGGCCTTCTGTACCGGAAGCAGGACTTTGGGGAGCATGCATATCCTGGCTGTAGCTTATGACAGAACCGTCTGCCTGGCTGATTTTATAGTCGTATTCTGTGCCGTCCGCAGTGATAAATTCTACCTCAAAGACCATGAGTCCATCGTCACGGTCTGTTTCTACACGTGACCGGGAGATATCTTCCATGGCGACACCGGCATGTGCTAAGGCGGCGGAGAGGGCTCCCTCCTCATCAATGGCCTGAGCGGCGGGGGTCTGTTCGCCAGTCTGAGATAGAGCCTCAGGCGATTCCTGGCTTTCCGTACGCGAGGTTTCCGTTTCCTGCGTCTTTTCTGCGGCTGTTTCAGCAGCCGGGGTCAGTATTTTTTCTTCGATGACGACTCCGGTCATGGCATCTATGTCATATTCCCGCTCGATACCGTTTTCCGTGAAAATTACCTGGTAATAGAATACACCGTCCCGGCTGTCCAGACCGGCGGCAGAGAAGGAGGCCTGATCCGCGGGAACGCCGGCGGCTTTCAGGGCCGCGTCCTTTGCCGCATCAATTCCAATATAATCGGCAGTGGATGCCGTCGGCTGGCTTTGGCATGCCGTCATGGCTCCGACAGAGAAAATGAGCGCGGCAGCCGTGCTGAGGATTCCAGCAGAAAGCGGTGTATTCCAACGAACAATTTTTTTCATATCAATAAACTCCTTTTTAATAATAGTTCTCTTATACATTAAAGGTAGCAGCCATTTATTAAAAAAATATTAGAATGCCGCATTTTTTATCTACCAACAGGAAATTTTGCCGTGAAGCAGGTTCCCTCTCCGGGGCGGCTTACGGCATCAATGGTGCCGCCGTGGAGAAGGACGATTTGGCGGACCATGGAAAGGCCAAGCCCCAATCCTCCGCCGGACTGACGGGAGGGATTGACCTGGTAGAAGCGCTGCCAGATTTTGTCCAGGTGTTCTGCCGGGATGCCGATTCCGTCATCCTCCACCTGGAGGACGGCCTGCGCGTCCTGTTTTGAAAGGCGTACCTTGATGCAGCCGTTTTCCCGTCCGTATTTCCGGGCATTTTCCAGCAGATTGATGATGACGCGGGAGATCTGAAAAGGGTCGGCCATAATATGGATTCCCTCTTCGATAGATGGATGGAGGGAAATCTGCCGGGCTCCTGTGTCCTGTTCCTCGCAGATGGCGCGCAGCATGGCACTCAGATCCAGATCTTCCTTCGCCAGCTGCCGGGTGCCCAAATCCAGGCGGGTCATGTCCAGCAGGCTCTGGGTGAGCAGGGACATTTTCTGGGCCTGGCGGTCAATGACGTCAATGGCCTCCCGGTATTCTTCCAGGTCATCCCCGTGCTTCTTGATGTAGCTGCATTGGGCAAGGATGACGGAGGTGGGGGTTCTGAGCTCATGGGAAGCATCAGAGGTAAACTGCTTTTCCGCTTCAAAGGCCTGTTCCAGGCGCGCGAACATGTGGTTAAAAGCATCGGCCAGCCGTTTCATTTCCAAATCACTTTTGACGGGCAGGGAGATTCTCTGGGTCAGATCCCGCCCTTCGCTGATACTGCCTGCGGCGTCGGTAATGTAGGAGATAGGGGACAGGGCCTTTTTTACAATGAAGTATCCGCCCACTGCCGCGGTGAGAATAAAGAAGGGCAGTATCACGGAGAAGATAAGGAATATCTGATCAATGGTCTGGCTTCCGTCCGGGCTGCGCAGGACGCCGCGGAGCCAATAACCGCTGTCCCAGCCGGAGGGAACCCAGAAGTCCAGAACGTAAAATCCCCCATCGTCTCCGGGGACAAATCGGGAAACGCCATTTTCCAGCTCTGTGCTTACAGGAAAGGAAGGCGGGGCCTGTCCGGAGAGAAGGGCCTTGTCTTTGCTGTATATGAGCATATATACATCATTGGAATAAAAGGAAAAGTCGGAATCCAGGCTCAATTTTCCGTCCGCGGAGGAAATCTTTGGTATATTGCCGCGGACGGTGAGGGAAAGGATGTTGAATGCCTGAGACTGGATTACATGGCTGCTGATGATGAGAATGAGCCCCAGGCAGACGGCTGCCAGAAGGGACATAAAGCAGGTAAACCAGAGGGTAAGTTTGCATTTTGTGGATAACGGCCGTTTCATGTGTCCTCCTTAATGGTCCAGCCAGAGCCCCAGACAGTGTGTATCAGCTTTTTTCCCTGGCCTCCGTCAATTTTTTTGCGGAGGTAGCTTATATAAACATCGACTACGTTGGATCCGCCGCTGTAGTCATAATTCCAGATATGGTTCTCAATCTTTTCACGGGAAAGCACAATACCGGGGTTCATGCACATATATTCCAGGATGGTATACTCCCGGGCGGAGAGGTCGATGGGCTTCCCGCCGCGGGTCACCCGATGGCTTCCGGTGTCCAGGGTCAGGTCTCCCACGGTCAGGATGCTGGAAGTATGGGGGCTGCGTTTGCGCGTCATAGCGCGGATCCGGGCCAGAAGCTCATCAAAATCAAAGGGCTTTATCAGATAGTCATCAGCGCCGGAGTCAAGCCCGAGAACCCGGTCGGAGATGCTGTCTCTGGCAGTGAGAAAAAGAACCGGAAGATCGCTGCCCTTCTGGCGGAGCGCTTTCAGTACAAAAAGCCCGTCCTTTTTTGGCATCATGATATCCAGTATGGCTCCATCGTAGTCCGTATTCTCCAGATAATACAGGGCTTCTTCTCCGTCAAAGCAGGAATCAACCCCATACCCCTCTTTCTCCAGGGTCTTGCGGATTAATCGGTTCAAATCCTGTTCATCTTCCGCAACCAGCAGTCTCATAGACGGCCTCCTCTCCCATGCAGCCTCGCCGCTCCGCACGCAAGGGAACGATACGTTCACTTGTCCACGGAGGGAAGTGTCTCTTTTGATTTATACTATGCCACGCGAAGTGTTCGTTGTCAACCGGGCTTAAAGCAGAGAGGGGGGACGGAGGCCTGTTTTCTCCGCCCTGCATTTGCGCGGTGAGGAAAATACGCGCGGAGAACCAGCCATACCGACGCACGGCCGGGCGGCCGTGTCATATGATAAGATAGATACCTTGTACACAGAGACAAGAGAAAGGAAGAGGTGAGGTTGTATGAGAGATATCACATTGTGTCATCCCCGCCTTCAGGAGCTGGCGGGAAAGCTTCTCAGAGAGTGCAGCGCCCAGGGTCTGGCTATTCAGATTGGCGAGACACTGCGCACAGTGGAGGAACAAGACGCTCTGTATGCCCAGGGACGGACAGAGCCGGGAAATATTGTGACAAATGCGCCGGGAAGCAGTTACAGTTCGTATCATCAATGGGGAACCGCGTTTGATTTTTTTAGAAATGATGGGAAAGGGGCATATTATGACAGCGATGGCTTTTTCGCCAGAGTTGGAGCCATCGGGGTACCGCTGGGATTGGAATGGGGAGGAAATTGGAAGAACCCTGTGGATAAACCGCATTTTCAGCTCCCGGATTGGGGAAGCACTACGGCGGGAATTAAGAAGCTTTATAAGACACCGGAGGAGTTTATGAAGTCCTGGGCCAGGAAGACAGCCGGATGGGTAAAAAACGCCAATGGCTGGTGGTATCGCAGAGAGGATGGATCGTATCCCTTTGACAAGTGGTGCGTGATCAACCGGCACTGGTATCTGTTCAATAAGGACGGCTATATGTGCACCAGCTGGCACAGGTGGAACGGCAGCCGGTGTGATCCCGAGGATGGGAGCGGGGACTGGTATTATTTTGATCCCACGGAGGGCGGCCCCCTGGAGGGAGCCTGCTGGCACAGCAGGGAAAACGGTTCAATGGAAATTTGGGAGGTGGATCTGGAGGATAAAATTTAAAACCTCTAATAATTTTTTAATAATTGCCGTTTATCATAAACCCATCAAATGAAAAACACCACAAAACAGATAACGGAGGTAAACCTTATGAATAAGAAAATTGCAGTGTTAGGAACCGGATTGGCGGCAGGCATTCTCTGCGCGGCAATGGCCGTAAATGCATTTGCGGCACAGATCACAGAGGATCGGGCAAAGTCCATCGCTATGGAAGATGCGGGGATATCCCAGGAAGAAGTCGCCTTTGTGAAAGTGAAGCAGGACTATGACGACGGCATAAGGACGTATGAGGTGGAATTTTTCACCAACGATTACAAGGAATATGATTATGAGATCGATTGGGAGTCAGGGGCTATTTTGAGCAAAGACTACGACGCGGAGTATGCGTATCGCGGAGAGAAAAAACGCGGGACGCGTCCGGCAGCCGCTTCTTCCCAGGAGGGGATTGACCAGGCAAAGGCGGCAGCCCTTCAGAGCGCAGGTCTTTCCGACAGTCAGGTGACCTGGGGACATGTAAAAGCGGACTATGATGATGGACACACGGTTTATGAA
This sequence comes from Candidatus Enterocloster excrementipullorum, assembly GCA_019119575.1. Taxonomy (GTDB): domain Bacteria; phylum Bacillota; class Clostridia; order Lachnospirales; family Lachnospiraceae; genus Enterocloster; species Enterocloster excrementipullorum. Next base: position 39,593 of record DWWT01000020.1, on the reverse strand, counting down.
GGCAAATTTTACTATAATAATATGGAATATGAGTTTGAGGTGGACGCGGATCTGGGAACCGTAACCGAATGGGATGTGGAGAGTATTTACGATTGATGGATGCGTCTAAATAGTCAAAAAGGGTAGTAATAGGGAAGGAAATGGGGATAGCCCGAGGGGCGTCCCCATTTTGCTGTGAGAGGACGGACAGATATTTTCAGTGTGGAAAAAGGATGGAGAATAGGATATAATGAACAGAAATGACAGAGTTTTTCCGACAGTGAGAATCGCAGGAGGCAGAAAGATGGCAGAAAGCGGAAAGAAGAAAACCGGTCTGGTACTGGAGGGCGGCGGAACGCGCGGAATTTATACGGCCGGCATTTTGGATGTGTTTATGGAAGAAGGGATCCATTTTGACGGAGTGATCGGAGTCTCGGCCGGGGCTATCCACGGAAGTTCCTTTGTGTCCGGGCAGAAGGGGAGAAGTATTCGTTATTATAAAAAATACTGCAATGACCGGCGGTTCATGAGCTTTTATAATCTGATAACTACGGGAGACATTGCCGGGGTGGATTTTTGCTATCACGAGCTTCCGGAGAAACTGGATCCGTATGACTATCAGACATTTTTGGAATCGGGTACGGAATTTTATGTAGGATGCAGCAATGTGGATACCGGAAAAGCGGAGTATATCCGAATTACGGACATGAAAAACCAGATTGCGTTTATGCAGGCATCCGCTTCCCTTCCCTACGTTTCCAGGATTGTAACCGCCGAAGGGATGAAGCTTTTAGACGGCGGATGTACGGACAGTATCCCGCTCCGAGCATTCCTGAAGATGGGATTTAAAAGGAATGTGGTCATATTGACCCGGGAAAAGGGATATCGAAAATCGCCGGAACATGCGCGGATGGCAAAGCTGTTCTATTTCCGTTATCCGGCCTTTGTCCGCTCTCTTTCCCGGCGTCATCTCACATACAACCGGACAGTGGAGTGGATCGATCGCCTGGAAGAACAGGGGAAGATTCTGGTAATCCGTCCGGAGCATTCTCTGAATATCGGACGGATGGAGCATGATCCGGAGGAGCTGCAGAGAGTATATGACATAGGAAGAACGGATGGAATTCGGTATTTGAACGCTGTGAAAAAATGGCTCGGATGAATTTGGCCGGGCAAGGAGACGCACCATTGTAAGCGGCTGTGAAATATAAGATGATAAGGGAAGAACCCCAGGATTTATCAAAGATCCTGGGGTTCTTCATTATCCTTCAATTATCTGCAGGTACAGATGGCGTCAGTTGTCACAGCCGCACCCGTCTCCATCTCTGGGATCCCCTGACCCGGGGCCTCCGGGCCCACGGCCAAAGGACGCATCGTTAAATCCGGCCCAGTAGCCGTTGCGGAAGCCCTCGCGGTAAGCGCGGCGCCTCACACCGGCGCAGATGTCATTACCGGGCCCCACACCGCCGGGGCCTCCCGGGCCGCCAGGCCCAATGCCGCCGGGGCCGCCGGGCCTTCTGGGACGGCAGCAGCAACACGGACAACAGCAGCAGCGGAATCTACAATTACACATATATAACACTCCTTTTTTATTTGATTTGTACTATATCATATGGGACGGGGAGACAAAGTGTTACACGGCTTGGAACGGCATTTCTATGTCACCAGCGTAGCGTGCGGTCATAAACTATAGTAGAAAGCAAATCGAAAGGAGTATCCACTTTATGGATTCTTATACAGATGTAAGAGGGCAGTGCTGCGGAAGCGGGCGCCGGGGCTGGGATATGCATAACAGATGCTGTACCTGCCCCACGCCTGCCTGCGGGGATGCCCCCAATATGACCTGGCCTTCCTGGGATCTGGGTTCCGGCATTGCGCCGATTCCCGCTCCTTACGAGGAGCCTCGAAACGTCTCCTGTCCGATAACGGAGGCCGGCGTTTTGGAGCAGAACTATCCGGTCGCTATGGCTTATGTTCCCTGGCAGCAGTGGCAGACCACCTATGCTCCCGAACGGGGATTGGTTCAGGGAACGATCTTCCCGGAGCTGGATTTGATCTTTGCGTATGGGAGGTGCAGTAAATGATGAATTCCGGATTCAATTCATCTCGGGAGGTTATGCTGCAGCAGGTAAATCAGGCCGGATTTGCCGCTGTAGAAGCGAACCTATACCTGGATACCCATCCATGCGATGTGCAGGCCATAGCCTACTACAATCAGATGTCAGATGCATACGAAAATGCAAAGAGAAGCTACGAAGCACAGTTTGGCCCTCTGACGGCATCTGCCAGCCGCGGCCCGTCCTACTGGTCCTGGACGGATGATCCATGGCCTTGGGAAGGAGGGAATTTCTAATGTGGATATATGAAAAGAGACTTCAGTTTCCAGTGAATATTAAGCAGCCGAACGCGAAGATGGCGCAGTTTATAATGAGTCAGTATGGTGGGCCCGACGGTGAAATGGGCGCCTCCATGCGTTACCTCTCCCAGCGCTATGCCATGCCGTATAAGGAATGCAAAGCGGCTCTGACAGATATCGGCACTGAAGAGCTGGCCCATCTGGAAATCGTGGCTGCTATCATCCACCAGCTCACCCGGGGACTTTCCGCACAGGAGCTGGAAGAGCAGGGATTTGGTCCGTACTATATTGATCATACGACCGGAATATGGCCCCAGGCAGCGGGCGGTGTTCCCTTTAATGCATGCGAGTTCCAGTCAAAAGGAGATGTGATTACGGATCTCCATGAGGACCTCGCTGCGGAACAGAAAGCCCGGAGCACTTACGACAATATTCTCCGGGTTGTGACGGACTATGATGTGTGCGAGCCTATTCGGTTCCTGCGCGAACGGGAAATCGTGCATTACCAGCGATTCGGCGAACTTTTGCGCATCACCCAAGAAAAGCTGGACAGTCGGAATTTCTATGCGTTCAATCCGGCTTTTGACGGAAATCAGGCGGCTCCAAAGGGCTGACAGAATAAATATACTCCGGTAAAAGGGCTAGAGAAAGGTATGGAAAGAATCGTCAGCAATCGTTGATGAGCGCAAAGCCCGCCCCAAACACCCGGCAGGATCCCCGAGGATCCTTTCACCGCTGTTTGGGGCGGGCTTTTAAACGGGTATTCAGCTTTCACGCTTTTTCAGATTTTTCTGGGCGGTGGCCAGCATGAGCTTGATGCGGTTTAGCTGGTTCACTTCGCTGGCGCCCGGGTCATAGTCCACGGCGATGATGTTGGACTGCGGATAATTGCGCCGCAGCTCCTTGATCACGCCCTTGCCCACGATGTGGTTGGGGAGGCAGCCAAAGGGCTGGGTGCAGATGATATTCTCTACGCCGCTGTGTATGAGCTCCAGCATTTCTCCGGTGAGGAACCACCCCTCTCCGGTCTGATTTCCCAGGGAGACAAATCCCTTGGCCATCTCGGCGAGCTGGCGGATGTCGGCGGGCGGAGTGAAATGGCGGCTGGCCGCGAATTCTTTTCTCGCTACCCGGCGGAAATATTCAAGGAGGGCAATGCCCGCGTTGCACAGGTAGGCGGTAGACTTCTTGGCGCCCAGATGTTCCGCCTTAAAATTGCTGTTGTAGAAGCAGTACAGGAGGAAATCCATCAGATCCGGCATCACGGCTTCAGCGCCCTCGTGTTCCAGAAGCTCCACCACATGGTTGTTGGCCAGCGGGGAAAACTTCACCAGGATCTCTCCCACGATTCCTACTTTGGGCTTTTTGATATCAAGTCTCGGCAGAGAGTCAAAATCACGGATGATCCCCCGGACATTGCGGTTGAATTCCATCATGGCCGCGCTTCGCTTGGACAGGGAGGCGATGCAGCGGGCCTTCCACTTTTCATGGAGAGCGTTGGCACTGCCCGGCTTGGCCTCATAGGGCCTGGTGGCGTAGAGTACCCGCATGAAGATATCTCCGTAGACAATGGCCTGCATGGCTTTGGTCAGAAGGGGAACCGTAAAGGTAAAGCCCGGATTGGTCTCCATGCCGTTGGCATTGACCGAGATCACGGGAATCTGCGGCATGCCCGCTTTTTCAAGGGCACGGCGGATAAATCCAATATAGTTGGATGCCCGGCATCCGCCTCCTGTCTGGCTCATGAAAATTGCCGTGTGATCGAGGTCATATTTGCCGGAAAGAAGGGCATCCATGATCTGGCCGATGACGATGAGGGAGGGGTAGCAGGCGTCATTGTTCACGTACTGCAGTCCGACATCCACGGCATTGCGGTTGTGGTTCTGAAGAACCTCCACCTTATAGCCAAAGGCGCGGATCGCAGGCTCTAAGAGGTCAAAATGGATGGGGGACATCTGGGGGCACAGGATGGTATAATCCTTCTTCATCTCCTTGGTGAAGAGCACCCGGTTGTAGGCGCTGGAAACCACCTTCCGCTGGTAGTGCTTCTGATCCCGCACCCGCAGAGCGGCGATTAGGGAGCGGATGCGGATGCGGGCAGCCCCCAGGTTGTTCACCTCATCAATTTTGAGCACCGTATAAATCTTTCCGGAGCGGGTCAGGATGTCGGAAACCTGATCCGTAGTCACGGCATCAAGGCCGCAGCCAAAGGAATTGAGCTGTATCAGATCCAGATTATCCTGGGTCTTTACAAAGCTTGCCGCTGCATACAGACGGGAGTGGTACATCCACTGATCGGTCACTACAAGGGGGCGTTCTACCTGCCCCAGATGGGACACCGCATCCTCCGTGAGGACGGCAAAACCGTAGGAGGTGATCAGATCCGGGATGCCGTGATGAATCTCAGGATCCACGTGATAGGGCCGTCCGGCAAGAACAATGCCGCGTTTGCCGTGTTCCTTCATCCAGGCCAGCGTCTCCTCGCCCTTCTTCTTCATATCTTCCCGGGAAGCAATGAGCTCCGACCAGGCGGCGCGGGCCGCCATCTTCACCTCAGCCGCGGGGATTTGGAAGGATTTGGAAAACTCCCTGACCAGGGCCTCCGTCAGGATCTCCTCGTTTGTGAATGCCATAAATGGATTCATAAAGCGGACATTTTCTTCCTCCAGAGCCTCCACATTGTTCTTGATGTTTTCCGCGTAAGAGGTGACCATGGGGCAGTTGTAGTGGTTGCCGGCATCCGGGGTTTCATTCCGCTCATAGGGAATGCAGGGGTAGAAAATGAATTTCACGCCCTGATGGATGAGCCAGGAAATATGGCCGTGAACCAGCTTGGCCGGATAGCACTCGGACTCACTGGGAATGGACTCAATGCCCAATTCGTAAATCTGCCGGGTGGACTGAGGGGACAGAACGACCCGGAAGCGCAGCTTTTCAAAGAAAACAGCCCAGAAAGGGAAGTTTTCATACATATTGAGCACCCGGGGAATGCCCACTATGCCGCGGTCCGCCTTATCCAGGGAGAGAGGTTCGTAATCGAACATCCGGTGGTATTTGTAGTCAAAGAGATTGGGAATCTCTTTCTTGCTCTTTTCAAGTCCCAGTCCGCGCTCGCAGCGGTTGCCGGAGATAAAGCGCCGGCCGCTTCCAAACTGATTGATGGTGAGGACGCAGTTGTTGTTGCAGCCCTTGCACCGCCCCATGGAGGTGGTGTATTTTAAGGAAATAATTTTGTCTAAGGGCAGCATGGAGGAGGGCTGTTCCCCTCCCATGTGATAGCGCTCTTTTGCGATCAGGGCCGCGCCGAAGGCTCCCATAATTCCCGCAATGTCCGGGCGGACTGCCTTACAGCCGGATATTTTCTCGAAGCTGCGCAGCACCGCGTCATTGTAGAAAGTACCGCCCTGTACGACCACGTGATGGCCGAGGTCGGAAGCATTCGTAATCTTAATTACCTTAAATAATGCGTTCTTGATCACAGAGTAGGCCAGGCCGGCGGAAATATCCGCAACAGAAGCCCCCTCTTTCTGGGCCTGCTTTACGTTGGAATTCATAAATACGGTACAGCGGGTGCCGAGATCCGTAGGATTCTTGGCAAAAAGCGCCTCTTTGGCGAAATCCTCCACGCTGTAGTTTAAGCTTTTGGCAAATGTCTCAATAAAGGAGCCGCATCCGGAGGAACACGCCTCGTTTAACTGGACGCTGTCCACCGTGCCGTCCTTGATCTTGATGCACTTCATGTCCTGGCCGCCGATATCCAGGATGCAGTCCACATCCGGTTCGAAAAATGCAGCCGCGTAATAATGGGAGATGGTCTCCACCTCCCCCTCGTCCAGCATCAGGGCGGATTTTAAGAGAGCTTCCCCGTAGCCCGTGGAGCAGGACCAGGCAATATGGGCCTTTTCGGGAAGCAGTTCCCGGATCTCGCTCATAGCACGGATGGCGGTAGCCAGGGGACTTCCGTTGTTGTTGTCATAGAAACGGTAGAGAAGGCTGCCGTCCTCTCCCACAAGCGCCACCTTGGTGGTGGTGGAACCGGCGTCGATTCCCAGATAGCAGCATCCCTCATAGGTGGAGAGATCGGCAGATTTGACGCTGCTGTCCGCGTGCCGGGCTAAAAATTCATCATACTCCTCCTGATCCCTAAACAGGGGCTCCATCCGCTTGACCTCAAAATCCATCTTGATTCCGCTGGTGAGGGAGGCGATCATATCGTCCAGTTTCACCGGCTCCTGGTTCTCCTGAGGATTCATGGCCGCGCCTACGGCCGCGAACAGATGGGAGTGCTCCGGCGCAATGGTCTGCTCCGGCGTGAGGCGCAGGGTCCGCACAAAGGCGGCCCGAAGCTCCGGGAGGAAATGAAGAGGGCCTCCCAAAAAGGCCACATTGCCCCGGATGGGCTTTCCGCAGGCCAGTCCGCTGATGGTCTGGTTGACCACAGCCTGAAAAATAGAGGCAGCCAGATCCTCACGGGTCGCGCCGTCGTTGATCAGGGGCTGGATGTCGGACTTGGCAAACACACCGCAGCGGGCCGCGATGGGGTAGATAGCCTTATAATTTTTCGCGTATTCATTTAACCCGGCGGCGTCTGTCTGCAGAAGGGATGCCATCTGGTCGATAAAGGAACCGGTGCCTCCGGCACAGATTCCGTTCATGCGCTGGTCAACGCCTCCGGTGAAATAGATGATTTTGGCGTCCTCTCCGCCCAGTTCAATGGCCACATCTGTCTGAGGCGCGTAGTCCTGCAGGGCAGAGGCCACGGCCACCACCTCCTGGACAAAGGGCACCTTCAGGTGGGAGGAAAGCGTGAGTCCGCCCGAACCGGTGATAACGGGGAGTATCTCGGCGGGACCGGTCTGCTTTCGGGCCTCCCGCAGCAGATCCGCCAGCGTCTCCTGGATATTTGCATAATGACGCTTATAATCGGAAAATACTATATGAAAGTCTCTGTCCAAGAGGGCAACTTTTACAGTGGTGGAACCGATATCAATTCCCAGTGTATATGTAGTAATAGATGTCTGATTCATACATTCGGGCAAAGCCCAGTCCTCCTTTGCAGCATACGGTTTCGCAGAACCGTCAAAAACTGTCACAGAATAAAGTGTAGCGTTTCCCTGCGGAAAAATCTGTGACTTATGCAACAAAATAAATGAGCGTGTTCGGTTCACGCAAAACGCGCCCATTAAAGCATCCTACAGTTTAACATAAAACTTTGTAAAATACAATTGGATGATATTGTTAAAAAAACGTTAAAAGAGTGGGCTTTTACGGATGCACAGGGCAGAGGTGAGTCGGGGCGCGGACTGCATCCAAAACCGGAACTTGTATATTTGCCGGATATCATATACAATAGATTTGTGAATGTTCGCGGCGGCGATGCGTAAGACAGATAGGGAGAAGAAGGCGTGCGGAAGTATTTCTATGAGATAAACCGGCCGGACCGGAATCTGCGGATGCGCCAGTATATTTACTGGATCGGCCCATACCGTTACAACTGGCATGAAGAATTGGAAATCATGCTGATTTTAAAGGGACAGGTGGAGCTAAGCTGCGGAGGGGTAAGCTACTGTCTAGAAGAAGATGATCTGATTGTGATCGATTCCAATGTGGGCCATGCGTCTCTGGCAAGGAGCGAGGGGAGCATCGCCATGGTGATTCATCTGGATCCCTCCTATTTGCGGGTGTATTACAGCCCGGTGGAGGATTACCGCTTTTTTGGCTGTACGGATGAACACACCAGGGACAGCCGACCGGCAAAGGAAATCCGCCGGATGATGGCCTTTTTGATTACACGAATGGATACGTCAAGCCCTTTGGAGAAGCTGCGGTTTGAACAGGGCGTAAGCAGCCTGCTTCTTCAGCTTTTCCAGCTTTTTGCGCCCCGGCGGATTGACCGCTCGGAGGCGGCGAAAACCCAGAAGCAGAAGGACATTATGGAGCGGGTCGTTGCCTTTGTGGAGGAAAACTACCGGCAGCGGATCACATTAAAAGAGTTAAGCCGGCTGTGCGGCTACAATACGACCTATCTCTCCACCTGGTTTAAGGGCCATATAGGCTTAAATTTTTATGATTATCTGACGCGCATCCGCCTGCGGGAGGCCACCCTGGAACTGTGCTCCACGGATAAGACCATCCTGGAAGTGGCGGGGGATAATGGATTTGGGGATGTGAAGTCCTTTAACCTGTGCTTTCGCCGCACCTTCGGAAAGTCCCCGGGCGAATACCGCCGTCAGATACTGGCGGAGAATAAGGGGATGGACTTTAAAGAGAAGCGCCGCTTCCTGCCCCTGGATCATGCGGCGGTTAATGAAAAGCTGGAGGAGTATCAGCTGAAATTTGAGAGCTTTGGGACAGAGGATTTATTTGTGGGCCGCCGTCTTCTGGGCCAGGAAATGATAGAGGGAATTTTGGGACAGGCAGAGGCGGCGGAGAAATGGAGCAAAAACCTGTCAGAGCAGGTAGGAGAGCTGCGGGAGAAGCTGCTCGAGCTGAAAAAGACAGCCTTGTAGAAATCAGGATGGTTCTGGTTTCTGCAGGGCTTTTTTACTGCGGGGAACAGGGAAGGCCATTGTCGGCGGGGACCCGCCGGACACGGAACGGCAGGGGGAGAATCTGCGGTCCTGAACGGCTGTCTGAAAAAAGGAAACATGGGAAAATATTTGGAATATGAAACCGCAGATTTGCGGGAAAATCTAAAATATACGCGAAAAAGTATGGGTAAATCTTTGGATTGTATAAATCGGAAAATGTGACAGCATGGAAAAACAGGGCTGGGAAGGGAAAAAACAAGTTCAAAACGAAAGGAAAGAAACCCCAGGCATTTTTTGCTACAATGTAGGAGAAATGAGAAAGAACCAATGAAAGGAACAGTCCGGACGGCGGGCTGTTACTAAAAAAGGGGGAAGCGATTCATATGAAGATTACAGATTTGACAACGGTTCCTGCCGGAAAATACCTGTTTATCCAGATCCACACGGACGAGGGGATCACGGGCATCGGCGAGATCGGATCCTGGGGGTTTATCGACGGAACCGTGGGTGTGCTGGAAAAATTCCGCCAGTACCTCATCGGCCAGGATCCGTTCCGGATCGAACATCACTGGCAGTACATGTACCGCAGCATGTATTTTAGGGGATCCATTATCATGAGCGCCATTTCCGCCATTGATATTGCCCTGTGGGACATCAAGGGCAAGGCCCTGGGAGTTCCAGTGTACGAGCTTTTGGGCGGAAAATGCCGGGACAAGGTGAGAAGCTACGGCGCGGTGTTCCAGTTTACGCCGGAGGATATGGCCAAGGGCTGCCTGGAATTAAAGGAGCAGGGTTTCACAGCGGCGCGGCTGATGATTACCGGGGACGCAAGGCAGCGCACCACGGGAATCCAGGAGGACATCTACAACCGAAAGGTTCAATCCTATGTGGACAAGGTGGCGGCCTGCCGGGAGGCGGTGGGGGATGATTTTGATTTCTGCCTGGAGGTACACCGCAGCATGAACCCGGCGGAGGCAGTGGCCTTTGGAAGAAGCGTGGAGCAGTACCGGCCATTGTTCCTGGAGGATCCCATTCCGCCGGATCAGGTGGACGTGATGGCCCAGGTGGCAAGCCAGGTGGCGGTGCCCATCGCCACGGGAGAGCGGGCTATCAGCATCCAGGAGATGGAGCAGATCATGGGGAAGAAGGCGGCACGCTATGTGCGCCCCGACGTGTGCGCCCTGGGAGGAATCAGCCCCTGCAAGAAGGTAGCTGCCATGGCGGAGGCCAACTATGTGGGGATTGTTCCTCATAATCCGTTAGGCCCCGTATCCACAGCGGCCTGCCTGCAGCTTGACGCCTGCATTCCCAATTTCACCATTCAGGAGTTCCCCTCCTTCTATCTGTCCGGCGGCGAGTCGGCCATGTTAAAGGAGCCCCTTCAGGTGGAGAACGGTTACATCCGGATTCCGGATGGCCCTGGTATCGGAATCGAACTGGCGGAGGACATTACGGAGAAGTTCCCGCCAAAGCAGAGATCCATTAACGCCCAGATTTCCTACGACGGCTCGGTGCGGGATCTGTAAAAAATGAAGAACGGGGAGGTCCCCCGCGGCTGCGCCAAATGCGCAGGGAGAACGAGGTTCGGGAAAGCCGGATTTCGCGGGGGTTTATTTTTTTGCGCCTTTTTTAGGGGTTTAGGGAAAGAAGGACCCCTGTAAAAAGGTGCACAGATAGGAGGTACGTATGAGTCAATTAACAATTTGTCTGATTATTTTTGCCCTTACGGTAATCGGCTTCTGCAGCGGCAAATACAGCCTGGCAACCATATCCATCACGTCTCTGATGGCACTGGCGGTGACTGGCTGCCTGAGCGTAGACGAGGCCCTTGCCTACTTTTCAAACAACAACGTGATCATGATCGGCGGCATGTGCGTAGTGGCTGCCGGATTTAACCGGACCCGGTTCTGCAGCAGCCTGGCGGATAAGATTTCCAGCGCTTCCAAGGGAAGCTTAAACAAACTGATGCTGGGCTATGTACTGATCGGCGTCCTTTTGAGCCAGTTCATCCAGAGCCCGGTAGTGGCCTTCGGTATCGTAGCCCCCATGCTGGCGGCTTCCGCTGAGAGCATGGGAATCAAGCCCAGCAAGGTAATGTTCGGCGCGGGTGTCGCCACGGTTATCACCTGCTGTACCCTACCCTTAGGAGCTGGCGCTACGGTGGCCGCCGAGTTAAACGGCTATCTGGAAAGCTACGGTTACGTGGACCATATGGTCGACCTGATCGATCCCATGAAGGGACGTCTGCCCCTGATGATCATTGCGGTTCTTTACTGCGCCCTGGTGCAGCCCAAGTTTTCGCCGGATGAGCCTGTAGTAGCCGCCGTAGCCAGCGTAAAGGCGGCAAAGGCCAAGGAGCCATTAAAGCCCTTCCAGGAATATGCGGGAATTATCATCTTCTTTGTGGATGCCCTGGCTCTGATGTTCGCTTCCAATATCGGACTTGAAAATTGGGAGATTACAGTGATTGGCGCATTGGCAATGATTCTCTTTGGCGTATTAAAGCCCAGAGAGGCGACTGCTTCCCTGCCCATGAGCATGCTGCTTCTGATTGTGGGCGCTCTGGGAATGTCCGGCGCATTAAGCGCCACCGGGGCCGGCGAGCTCATCGGCGGCCACATCGGCGGAATCGTGAAGGCTGTGAACTACAACTCCTACATCGTAGGCGCGATCTTCTTCGTCATCCCCTTCCTGCTGACCCAGGTTATGCAGAACCGCGGAACCATGCTGATCTTCCACCCCATTGCCATCGCTACCTGCGCTGCGATTGGAGCGAATCCGGTAGGACTGATGATTTTGATTCAGGCAGCCTGCCTGTCCGCATTCATGACTCCCATGGCCACGCCGGCTATCCCCTATATCATGGATTACGGCGGGTACAATCAGACTTCCATGTTTAAGCAGTCCTGGCTGTTGGCAATTATCTGCTGCGTGGTGTCCGTGCTTTGGGTGATGACGGTGTTCCCGTTGATGTGATTGAAAGGACAGCCAGCATAAAATGTGCAAACGTGATTAAAATATTGGTAGAGGTGCCGCGCAATCATCATAGCAGATGGCTGGGCGGCATTTTCTCATTGGATATCCGAATTGCTGTTAATGAAAAACGCGCGTATGTTTTTTGTAAAATTTAGGAGGGAGGAGAAGTTTGGAATCTATTTTATTTGACAAAAACTATCCCGATTACTATAATTGTTAAAGACATCATTTCAGAATGGGGGAGAGTTGGCATGAGACGGATTTTTAAGACAGAAGATGGAACCATGCACGAGAAATTTGATCTGCAGCCCGGCTGCTGGATTGCCCTGACAAATCCCACGGCCTCGGAGATCATGGATATAGCGGACGCCTACCAGATTGACCCGGATCATATAAAGGCTCCCCTGGATGAGGAAGAGCGGTCCCGTATTGAGGTTGAAGATGAATACACGCTGATCCTGGTGGATATCCCTTCTATAGAAGAGCGCAACGGCAAGGACTGGTTTGTCACCATCCCTCTGGCGATCATTACAAACAACGATGTGCTGATTACCGTATGCCTGGAGGATACGCCGGTGCTGACATCCTTTATGGACGGACGGGTGAGAGATTTCCACACCTTCATGAAGACACGATTTATCCTGCAGATCCTTTACCGGAATGCAACCCAGTTTCTTCAGTATCTGCGGATCATTGACCGAAAGAGCGAGGTGATCGAGCGCAAGCTTCATCAGTCCCAGAAGAACGAGGAGCTGATCGAGCTTTTGGAGCTGGAGAAATCCCTGCTGTACTTTACCACATCTCTCCGGTCCAACGAGGTTGTTCTGGAAAAGCTGATGCGCATTGATAAGATCAAGAAGTATCCGGAAGACACGGAGCTTTTGGAAGATGTTATTATAGAGAATAAGCAGGCAATCGAGATGGCAAACATCTACAGCGGCGTTTTGAGCGGCACTATGGACGCCTTTGCCTCGGTTATCTCCAACAACCAGAACCTGGTGATGAAATTTTTGGCCACAGTCACCGCGGTCTTGTCGATCCCCACGATGGTGGCGAGTTTTTACGGGATGAATGTGAATACCAAGGGGATGCCGTTTGCGGACAGCCCGTACGGCTTCCTGACTGTGATTGGACTTGCGCTGGCGCTCTCCCTGCTGGTGGCCTATATTTTTAATAAAAAAGATTTTTTCTGAATGCAAAGAGGGATTTGAATGGGCTTTTTTCAAAAAATGCGGCGGTTTTTGAACCGCCATGCCGTCAAAGGCATGATCAATTATGTATGTGCGTTTCAGGCTATGGGCCTGGTTCTGTATTTGATTGCACCGGGGCTGCTGAACTACCTGATGCTGAATCCGGCAGCTATTGTGCAGGGGGAAATCTGGAGAATATTTACATTTTTAATCTTCCCGCCCGCGTTTACCGGAGGAAGCACGATGGGGCTTGTGCTTTTTAACGTGCTGGCCATTTACTGCATCCACATATTCGGCACCATTGTCGAGCAGGTGTGGGGTGCTTTCCGGTTTAACTGCTATATCATACTGGGCGTTCTTTTAAACGTGGCGGTGTCCGTGCTGTTTTACCTGTTTACGGGCTTCCCTCTGATCCTCACGCCCCTGCATCTGGTATACTCCTTCTTCTTTGTTTTTGCGCTGATGTTTCCGGAAGCCCAGGTGATGCTTATGATGGTGCTCCCCCTGAAGGCCAAATGGATTGCTCTGGCGGAAGCCCTGATCTATGTATATGATTTTGCCATGGGAAGCATCTTCACTAAGGCAGAAATCTTTGTGTGCCTGATCCATATGTGCATCTTTTTCCTGTGGATGGTTCTTGCAGGAGAGACAGGGTACCGGCAGAAGCGCCGCCAGCAGGAGTTCAAAAAGAAAATGCGTCCCGCCGCTGCGGTAAAGACCGGTCATCGCTGCGCGGTGTGCGGCCGTACGGACAAGGACAGCCCCGGGATGGAGTTTCGCTACTGCTCCAAGTGCGAGGGGAGCTTTGAATATTGTATGGATCATCTGTATACCCACCAGCATGTGAAGAAATCCGATTCTGCCAAGCAGTAACAGGAATCGTTTCCGCGGTTTTCCGCAATAGATTAATGGAGGAATAAATAATGAAAAGAACAAAGATCATCTGCACCATGGGGCCGAACACCAATGACAAAAACATTATGATGGAGCTTGCAAAGAACGGAATGGATGTGGCCCGTTTTAATTTTTCCCATGGAGATTACGACGAGCATCTGGGACGGCTGGAGCTCTTAAAGGAGGTCCGCAAGGAGCTGGATATCCCGGTAGCCGCTCTTCTGGACACTAAGGGACCGGAGATTCGCACCGGACTTTTAAAGGATGGGAAGAAGGTGGTCTTAAAGGAAGGCCAGACATATACACTGACCACGGAGGAAACCGTAGGGGATGAGACCAGGGGATACATCAATTATGATGGCCTGAATGCGGATGTGACCGCCGGAAATAAGATTTTGATCGATGACGGCTTGATTGAGCTGGAAGTAGAAGAGGTCAAGGGGCCCGAGATTGTCTGTAAAGTTATAAACGGCGGAGAGCTGGGGGAGAAGAAGGGCGTGAATGTACCCAATGTAAAGATCAAGCTTCCGGCCCTGACGGAAAAGGACAAAGAGGATATCCGTTTCGGCATCAAGCAGGGATTTGATTTTATTGCCGCCTCTTTTGTGCGGACCGCGGACTGCATACGGGAGATCAAGGAAATGCTGGATGAGGCCGGATCTTCCATGAAGGTAATCGCAAAGATTGAGAATGCGGAGGGAATTGAAAACCTGGATTCCATTATTGAGGCTGCGGACGGCATTATGGTGGCCCGGGGCGATATGGGCGTGGAAATCCCGGCGGAAAAGGTTCCCCATATCCAGAAACGGATTATCCGCAAGTGCAATGAAGCCTGCAAGACGGTAATCACCGCTACCCAGATGCTGGATTCTATGATCCGCAATCCCCGTCCCACCCGCGCGGAGGTGACGGATGTTGCCAACGCAGTGTATGACGGCACGGATGCAATCATGCTTTCCGGCGAGACGGCCATGGGCAAATACCCGGTGGAGGCGGTGAAAATGATGGTTTCCATCGCGGAGGAGACGGAGACGCATCTGGATTATACCAATTACCGGCAGCGCAAGGTCAGTGAGCAGAACATGAAGAATATTTCCAATGCGGTGTGCTTTGCCTCGGTGTCTACGGCTCACGATGTGGAGGCAGACGTGATCATCGCCCCCAGCATTTCCGGCTTTACATCCATGATGCTTTCCAAGTGGAGACCGGGTGCCCGCATCATCGGCATGTCCCCCAGCATGGCGACCGTGCGGCAGATGCAGCTCCAGTGGGGCGTGATTCCGGTATGGTCCCGCCGGGCGGAGTCCACGGATGAGCTCATCGACAATTCTACCGAGGAATTGAAGGCAAAAGGGCTGGTGCATTCCGGCGAGCTGGCAGTGATCACCGCGGGGGTTGTGACCTATGCCCGCCGCCATGAAGCCGCTACTCAGACCAATATCATGCGGATTATAAATATTGACTAACCATCCGCGCTGTCTGAAAAATCATACATTGCGTATATAAAGTGCTGGACAAAGAAGTCTGCCAGGGAGTACAATGATGTGCGGATACGTGCATTGACAGGTGCTCCCTGGCAGTTATTTTTACAGAGGGAAAGGAGACGTTATGGAAAAGAAACCGTTTGTTACACTGGAGCAGCTTAAGGATATTGAAAAGAAATATCCCACCCCGTTTTATATCTATGATGAGAAGGGCATCCGGGAGAATGCCAGACGGCTTAAAGAGGCTTTTTCCTGGAATAAGGGCTACAAGGAATATTTTGCCGTGAAGGCCACGCCGAATCCCTTTATCTTAAAGATTTTAAAGGAGATGGGCTGCGGCACGGACTGCTCTTCCATGACGGAGCTCATGATGTCAAAAGCCTGCGGATTTGCGGGACATGAGATTATGTTTTCTTCCAACGACACGCCGCCGGAGGAGTTTGCCTATGCGCAGAAGCTGGGCGCTATTATTAATCTGGACGACATTACCCATATTCCCTGTTTGGAGGAGACCCTGGGCTTTATCCCGGAGACCATCAGCTGCCGGTACAATCCCGGCGGCGTGTTTAAAATCAGCAATGATATTATGGATAATCCGGGGGAGGCCAAGTACGGGATGACGGACGCGCAGATCACAGAGGCATTCCGCACTTTAAAGGCCAAGGGGGCGAAGAATTTCGGCATTCACGCCTTTTTGGCAAGCAACACGGTGACCAACGAATACTATCCCATGCTGGCAAAGATTCTGTTTGAGCTGGCGGTGAAGCTCAAGGAGGAGACAGGAGCGCATATTGCCTTTATCAACCTGTCGGGCGGCGTGGGCATTCCTTACCGCCCGGACCAGGAGCCCAACGATATTATGGCTATCGGGGAGGGCGTGCGGAAGGTATACGAGGAAATTCTCGTCCCGGCGGGGATGGGCGATGTGGCCCTGTGCACGGAGCTCGGCCGGTTTATGCTTGGGCCTTACGGTGCGCTCGTGACAAAGGCTGTCCATGAGAAGCACACATATAAAGAATACATCGGAGTGGACGCCTGCGCTGTGAACCTGATGCGCCCGGCCATGTACGGTGCGTACCATCACATCACGGTTATGGGGAAAGAGGATGCTCCCTGGGATCACATGTACGATGTGGTGGGCTCCCTCTGCGAAAACAATGATAAATTTGCCATCGACCGCATGCTTCCGAGGATTGACATGGGCGATCTTCTGGTGATCCATGACGCCGGGGCTCACGGCTTTGCAATGGGATACAATTACAATGGAAAGCTGAAATCAGCGGAGCTTCTCCTGAAAGAGGACGGTTCCGTGGAAATGATCCGCCGGGCGGAGACGCCGGCCGACTATTTTGCCACCTTTGATTTCTGTGATATTTTGAAAGGGATTGAATAGGCAGCCAGGTGAAAGAAAGGAGGCATCATATGGCGAAGATAGGGTTTATCGGAATGGGAAATATGGGCACTGCGATTTTGGAGGGGCTCCTCAAAGAGCGGAGTCCTGAGGACATGCTTTTTACCGCCGCACATCAGGAAAAGATGGAGGCGGTGACGGCCCGGACAGGCGTGCCCCACGCGGCGTCCAACAGCCAGTGCGCGGCGGAGTCGGAATATCTGATCCTGGCTGTAAAGCCGCAGTATTTTGATCAGGTTTTCGCGGAGATCCGGGAAAGCCTGCGTCCCGGCCAGATTGTGATTTCCCTGGCTCCCGGGCTGACGATTGCGGGACTGAGGGAGCGCCTTGGGGGAAATGTCCGGGTGGTTCGGGCTATGCCCAATACCCCGGCCCTTCTGGGAGAGGGGATGACCGGGGCTGCCTGGGAAGAAGGGGCTCTGCAGCCCGGGGAAGAGGAGGAAATCCGGGCCATATTTACCGCCTGCGGCCGTATGGTGCGGGTGGAAGAGCGGCTCATGGACGCAGTGGGCTGCGTCAGCGGCTGTTCGCCCGCCTTTGTATATATGTTTATTGAGGCGCTGGCGGACGGCGGCGTGAAATACGGACTTCCCAGGAAGACGGCCTATGAGATGGCGGCCCAGGCAGTCCTTGGGAGCGCCAAGATGGTTTTGGAGACAGGAAAGCATCCGGGACAGTTAAAGGACGAGGTCTGCTCCCCGGGAGGAACCACCATTGCCGGCGTGTCGGCCCTGGAGGAGGGCGCGTTCCGAAGCTGTGTGATCCGGGCGGCGGATGCCTGCTACGAGAAGAGCATGAAAATAAAGTAAGGGGGAAGCAATCATGGAGAAGAAACCGGAAAATGAGGGAATGCCGGTGGTCCGTCTGGACCGGCAGTTAAAATATCAGGGAGCTATTTTGAAAATTTATGAGGATACGGTGCTGGCAAACGGGCATGAAGCCCATTGGGATTTTATTCATCACGACGGCGCTGCGGCGGTTCTCCCTGTGACGGCGGAGGGGAAAATTCTGATGGTCCGCCAGTACAGGAATGCCCTGGACCGCTACACGCTGGAGATACCTGCGGGAAAGCTGGATGATCCGCAGGAGCCCAAGATCGAGTGCGCTTACCGGGAACTGGAGGAGGAGACGGGTTTTAAGACAGAGAACATGGAGTATCTGATCAGCGTCAACACTACAGTGGCTTTTTGTGATGAGGCCATTGATATTTTTGTGGCGCGCAATTTGATTCCTTCCCGCCAGCATCTGGACGAAGACGAGGTGATTGATGTGGAGGCCTGGGATTTAAAGGATTTGGAGGAGCGTATTTACAAGGGCGAAATCACGGATGGAAAGACCATAGCAGCTATTATGGCCTATGCCAGAAAGTATCGTTCCGTGGATAAGAGGGATGACCTGGCGTAGGGTGTGTTTGGACGGACGCCGGCATAATGCCCCATTCCCGCGCATAAGGTGATAGTGATGAAACGGCAGGCGGGGGAGGCGGATGCGGCTTCGCGGTTTTAAAGGATTTACGTATGGAGATTGGCTGCTGCTGTGCTTCTGTTTGGGGCTGGGTGCCGGAATGGCCCTGGCCCTTATGTTTGGGGACTATGGGGTACAGGAAGGGATGCTCTGGGCAGGGGCGGCGGGTGAGCTGGGAAGGGAAGCGAAACGAAGGGCGTTTTTGGAACTTCTGCGGCAGCGGGCCGCGGGATGTATGGCAGGCTGGGTGGCAGGACTTACGGTATGCAGCAAATTTTTGTTCGGCCTTTTGACCTTTCATGGAGGAATGTCCATGGCGGCGGTTCTCACTGGCTTTACGGTCCGCAGAGGGCTGCTGGGGTTTCCGCTCTTTCTGGGCGCCCTGCTGCCTCAGGGAATTCTCTACGGAGCGGCCTGGGGGATTATGGCGGGCTGGGCGGGACAGAGGGAAAAACGGGTGCATTTTTTTCCGGCTTTGTTTCTGCTGGGAATCACGGCGGTTGGGGCCTTTCTGGAGATGTGGATTCTCCTTCTGAGGAGCCGGTGATGGAAATTTTTTTTGCATGTTCTTACAACATATAGCCGGGGGATAATTCCTGTTTCCAATATGTTGTATGTATTATGTTAAGTGGCCTGAAATCCTCCGTAAAGTGGGAAATTTGTGTTTGATTTTATGCAGAAATCCCGCTATAATGTTAGCTAGCACGCCTATTTGAGGTGATTTTGGACGAAAGAGTGTTGAGAGGAAGCAGGCGCCGGCCTGGCTTTTCTTTCTGGGTGGGGAAGAGATATGACGGAGGAGATAAAGGCATTTGCCGGCTACTTAAGGGATGTAAAGAAGACATCAAAAAATACGGAGATATCCTATCAGAGGGATCTGATGCAGATGGCCGCATTTTTGGAGGAGTGCGGAATCCGGGATGTGGGAAAAGTCACGCGGACCAGCCTGAATTCCTATGTCCTTCATCTGGAGCGGGAGGGCAAGGCGGCGTCCACCATATCACGGGAGCTGGCTTCCATAAAAGCCTTTTTCGGTTATCTTTTCCGGGAGGGAAGAATTCCCAGGGATCCTTCCCAGCTTCTGAGGGCTCCCAGGATTGAGAAGAAGGCGCCGGTGATCTTAAGCGTCAGCCAGGTGAATGATCTTCTGCGCCAGCCCGGCTCCTCCAGTCCCAAGGAGATTCGTGACAAGGCCATGCTGGAGCTTCTCTATGCCACAGGGATACGTGTGTCAGAGCTGATCCATTTAAAAATGTCGGATCTGAACATGCAGGTAGGGTATATTACCTGCCGGGATGGAAGCAAGGAGCGGATGGTTCCCTTTGGAAAGCCGGCTAAGAAGGCTTTGTCCCTATATCTGGAGCAGTCCCGGAGGAAGCTTCTGAAGGGCAAGGAGCCGGAATGGCTTTTTACCAACTGCAGCGGCGGGGCTATGAGCCGTCAGGGCTTTTGGAAGATTATCAAGCATTACGGGGAGAAGGCGGGAATACACGAGGATATTACGCCCCATACTCTGCGCCACTCCTTTGCCGCCCATTTGATACGCGGCGGGGCGGATATCCACGCGGTGCAGGCCATGCTGGGCCATGCGGACAGCACTACGGCCCAGATGTATGCGGTTTATTCCCGCAGGCAGTGAGCCGACGGGCGAGTTTTCAGTGCAGTGATTCGGAAAAATAGGGGGAAGGCGCGGCAAGCTCAGCGGCCCTTCCCTTTTGGCGTCTCCCGGACAAAGGACAAAAGCTGCGCGGCATAGGCGGAGGCTGTTTCGGGTTCGGAGAACAGATCTTCGCTGTAGGGGGTGTAGGACAGGGCTGAATCATAATCCTCCTTCAGGGAGGGTTCCCACAGGGGGCCGAACTGAGGAAGAAACAGGCCGGCGCTCCGGGTATAGCACGTACGCGCCGTCGCTCTTTTGCGGGCAGAGCGGTCTACGTATTCCCCGATGCTTTTGTGGATGGCCTGATCTTCCAGGGGGAGATAATAGTAATCCTGGTAGTTTGGATAAAAATATTTGAGCTCTCCCCGGCGGAGGGAGACCAGGCAGGACATCCGGCTGCCCGCAAGCTCCATATTTACGGGAAAACGCTCCTTTTCCAGCGGAACGGGGATGGAAACCGGGCTTTCCCAGGAAAGGTGCAGGCAGGGTGAGCCATCCGGCAGCGTGAGAAGGCCGGCTTCCCCAAACAGGAAAGGGGCTTCCAGCATATCCGGATAATTGAGAATGGGGAGAACGGAGGGCATGCCCTTCAGGTCATCCTCGTTGTGAAGGAGGAGAAGGCGCAGAAGTTCCTCGCTCTTTGTGTACAGATACTGCCGGTAGACATCAATGAGCTGGCCGCCGGTATAAATATCCTCCCGGCTTATGCCCAGAAAGGCCTCAACGGCTTTCTGCTTCAAGCTGTCCAGCCCCAGAAAAGAGCGAAGGGGCTTTATTTTTTTGTAGATATCCAGGCTGCGGATCCGGTCAAAGGAATAGGGAAGGCCCAGACGGCGGCAGCATTTGAGCAGATAGGGAATGTCAAAGCCATCGCCGTTGAAATGGACGAGAACCTTAAAATCCTCCATAAAAGCAAAAAAAGCGTCCAGAAGCTGGGGCTCAGAATCTCTTGTGTCGGCAAACCACTGAATCATCCGCCAGCCAAAGCCGTCGAAATAAACACAGCCGATCAGGTAGAGCTGGGAGGTATCGCCGGAAAATCCGGTAGTCTCTATATCAAAGAAGAGAATATCTTCCCTGGGGGCAATTCGCTCCAGCGGGTAGGTATCTGGAAATGCAACGGGGTGCTTGATCGTCTTCATGTTCGGAATCTCCTTTGTATGGATGCCGCAAAGCGGAACGCACATCTGGCAGAATGCAATTTTCAAGTATGCTCTAGTTTAACGCAGATTTATCCGGTGTGCAAGCGGCATATCCGACATTTTTTGCCCGGCCGTCTGCCTGCCGGGAGGATATCCTTCCCCGGATGGGCGCAACCAGAATGTGTGTTCGAAACCTTGCATTGCGGGCGTCTCTATGTTATGATGAAGGGCAGGATAAATGCGGCAGGACAGGAGTGGAAGAAACAGATGATTTCATACGTTAAGGGAAGGCTGAGCGCGGTGGAGGATGATCGGATTATTGTGGAGGCAGGGCCCGTGGGGCTGGCGGTTCACGTGCCTCTTTCCCTGTTCGATGAGCTTCCCAAGATTGGCGAGGAAATCATGGTATATACATACTTCCAGGTACGGGAAGACGCCATGACGCTGTATGGGTTTCTTCATAAGCAGGACCGCGATATGTTCCGTCAGCTCCTGGGCGTCAGCGGGATCGGGCCGAAGGGAGCGCTGGGGATTTTGTCGGCTATGAAGCCCGATGCCCTGCGGCTGGCCATCCTGGCGGGAGATGCAAAGGCTATCTCTAAGGCTCCGGGGGTGGGGAGCAAGACGGCCCAGCGTCTGATCCTTGATCTGAAGGATAAGGTATCGCTGGAGGCATCCCTTTATGCTTTGGGAGGGAATGAGGAGGCAGGCGGAACCTCGGGCTCGGCCGCAGGGCTGGATGATGCCAGGAAAGAGGCCGCTGAGGCCCTCATGGCTTTGGGGTACACCCAGTCAGAGGCTGCGGGCGCTGTGCGGAAGGTGGACGTGAAGGAGAATATGACGGCTGAGGAGGTGCTGAAGGCCTCCCTGCGGTACTTGACAATTTTGTAACTGCCCAAAACGGCGCGTGTTTTCCGCGGATGCGCTGCCGGCAGGGCTGGAAGTTTTGACGAAAAGGCTTGGAAGGTAAAATGGAGCGACGAATCATTACAACGGATGTAACCCAGGAGGACGTGCCCATCGAGGCAACCCTGCGGCCCCAGTACCTGAAGGATTATGTGGGGCAGGAGAAGCTCAAGTCTACGCTCAAGGTTTATATAGAGGCGGCAAAGAACCGGGGAGAGGCCCTGGATCACGTGCTGTTTTACGGCCCTCCCGGCCTTGGAAAGACTACGCTGGCGGGAATCATTGCCAACGAGATGGGGACGCGGATGAAGGTTACCAGCGGACCGGCGATCGAGAAACCGGGGGAGATGGCCGCCATACTGAACAGTCTCCAGGAGGGGGATGTGCTTTTTGTGGATGAGATCCACCGCCTGAACCGGCAGGTGGAGGAGGTGCTGTATCCGGCCATGGAAGACTTTGCCATTGATATTATGCTGGGAAAGGACTCCACCGCGCGTTCGATCCGGCTGGAGCTGCCCCATTTTACTCTGGTGGGGGCGACCACAAGGGCCGGCCTTTTGACCGCACCTTTAAGGGATCGGTTTGGGGTAGTGCAGAAGCTGGAATTTTATACTCCGTCCGAGCTGACCACGATTATTCTCAACTCGGCCCGCATTTTGGGAGTGGAGCTGGACGCGGGCGGAGCGCTGGAGCTTGCCAGGCGGTCCCGCGGAACGCCCAGGCTTGCCAACCGGCTCTTAAAGCGGGTTAGAGATTTTGCCCAGGTCAAGTATGACGGGCGGATTACCAGGGAAGTGACGGATTTTGCCCTGGATATTATGGATGTGGATAAGCTGGGGCTTGATCAGAATGACAGGAATATCCTGCTCACTATTATAGAAAAGTTTTCCGGAGGTCCGGTGGGCCTGGATACGCTGGCGGCGGCTCTGGGAGAGGACGCGGGGACATTGGAGGATGTGTATGAGCCCTATCTCCTTATGAACGGCCTTCTGAACCGGACGGCTCGGGGAAGGACGGCCACGGAAGCTGCCTACCGCCATTTGGGGATCGCAGCGCGGCCGCAGTGAGTGATTCGCGCTTTATCTTTAGGCGCTTGAGACTTGGGACTGAGTATGCTAAAATGAAAAGCAGGAGAGAGATACAATGGATGCGAAAAATTATGCACAGGTTTTAATAGATGGAAAAATTTATACCCTGGCGGGCAGTGAGGATGAGGCATACCTTCAGAAAGCTGCCAGCTATGTAAATGAAAAGCTGGCTGCCATGCGCAAAATTCCGGGTTTCAGCAAACAGAACGGAGATTATCAGATGGCGATGCTGGGACTCAACGTGGCCGACGACTACTTTAAGGCCGCGGAGGAGGCCAGAAAGGCGGCCGGAGAGCGGGATGCCATGGAGAAGGAAACCTATAGTCTGAAGCATGAGCTCGTAGGTACCCAGATGAAGCTGGAAGCTGTGCTTGCGGATCTGGAGGAGCGGCAGAGGCAGCTGGAGCAGCTTCAGAAAAAGTCAGCTTCCCCTGAAGCCGGGGAGAAGGCGCAGGAATCTGCAGAGGCCCAGAAGGAGCCTGCCGAACCGCAGGAGGAGCTGGTGCGGAAAGCGCTCCAGGCCGCGGAGAAGGCGGGCAGCCGCAGGGGCGGCCACAGATAAGCGCTGCGGGAAAGATTGAGGGAAACGGGGGTGTCTCATGGCTGTGCCTGAGGCATCTTTTTGCGCAATAGGCTGGGACAGGCGCCGGCGATATGCCGCGGCGGATTTGCCTGTAGAGCTGCTTGGGAGATTGAGAAGATGAGAGATAAGAAAAAAGTGGAGCTTCTGGCGCCAGCCGGTTCTCTGGATAGCCTGCGGGCGGCTGTGGCCGCGGGAGCGGATGCAGCCTATATGGGAGGCCCTCGCTTTGGGGCCAGGGCCTATGCGGAGAATGCGGACGAAGAGGGCCTTCTGGGCGCGATTGATTATGTCCACCTCCATGGCCGCCGTCTGTACATGACGGTGAATACACTGTTTAAAGAGGATGAGCTGGACGGGCTTGTGGAGTATATGACGCCTTTTTACCGGCAGGGAGTGGACGGCGTGATTGTCCAGGATCTCGGAGCGCTGCGGGTGATGCGGGAGCATTTCCCGGGGATGGAGCTGCATGCCAGCACCCAGATGACGATTACCGGTGTATGGGGCGCGAAGCTCCTGAAGGATCTCGGATGCTGCCGGGTGGTTCCCGCC
Organism: Candidatus Enterocloster excrementipullorum; assembly: GCA_019119575.1. Classification (GTDB taxonomy): domain Bacteria; phylum Bacillota; class Clostridia; order Lachnospirales; family Lachnospiraceae; genus Enterocloster; species Enterocloster excrementipullorum. The sequence goes on along the minus strand of DWWT01000020.1, from coordinate 15,381 downwards.
AGAGAGATCTCCCTTGAAGAGATTGCCAGGATACGGCGGGAGACAGGGCTGGAGGTGGAGACATTCATCCATGGGGCCCTGTGCTACTGTTATTCCGGCCAGTGCCTGATGAGCAGTATGATCGGAGGGCGCAGCGGCAACAGAGGGCGCTGCGCCCAGCCGTGCCGTCTGCCCTATCAGGTGTGGGAGGACGGAAAGCCGGTCTTAAAGGGAAATGTGCTGAGCTTGAAGGATCTCTGCACACTGGACATCCTGCCGGACATTCTGGAGGCCGGAGTATACTCCTTAAAGATTGAGGGGCGGATGAAGAGTCCGCGCTATGTGGCCGGTGTGGTTAGTATTTACAGAAAATATGTGGATAGGTATCTGGAATGGGGGAAAGAGGGATACTATGTGGAGCCGGAGGACAGGAAAGCGCTCCTGGATCTGGCTACCCGACCGGAATTTACCCAGGGATATTATAAGAAGCACAATGGAAGGGATATGATTGCCCTGGGGGAGAAGCCGGCCTTCCGTCCGGGCAATCAGGCGCTCTTTGATTATCTGGACGAGCAGTTTGTGGGAACGGAGCCCAAGGAGCCGGTGCGTGCCCAGGCGGTTTTCAGGGAGGGCAGAGAGGCCTGTCTGACCCTGGAATCCGGGGACACAAAGGTGCAGGTTTACGGGGATGTGTGCCAGCGGGCCGAGAAGCAGCCCGCGTCCCGGGACGGAACTGCGCGCCAGCTCAGCAAGACCGGAGGAACGCCGTTCCAGCTGGAAGAACTCTCTGTGGATTTGGAGGACGGGCTTTTTCTGCCGGTGCAGTCTCTAAACCGGCTGCGGAGAGAGGGGCTTAATGCGCTGCAGGAGGCCATGACGGGACGGTGGCACAGGGAGACGGATTTGGCCGCGGGAAGCGGCCGGGAGGACGGGACAGGCCTGACGTCGGGAAGGAATTTGGCCGGGGAAACAGCCGTGGTGCCGGAAGACAGCCCGGCCGAAGGAAAAGCCCCGGCTTCCCAGGAGCGTCCGGCTGTGCGGGCCCCCTTTTTGACGGTTTCCCTGGAGGAAGCCTGGCAGTTTAAACCGGCCTTGGAGGCCGCCCATATCCGCCGGATGTATCTGGATGCGGGAGGATTTGCGCCGGAGACCTGGGAGCGCAGGGCTGAGGAATGCCATGAAGCGGGAAAGGAATGTTGGCTGATGCTCCCCCATATTTTTCGGATGCAGGGGGAGGAGTACCTGGAGCAGAACAGAGAGCGGCTTTTTGCCGCGGGTTTTGACGGGATTCTGGCCCGGAATCCGGAGGAAATCGTGTGGCTGCGGGAAAGGGGCAATGCGCTGCCCACAGGTTTGGACGCCTGCGTATATGCCTGGAACAGCGCTGCCGTTGCCGCCCTTAGGGAAACAGACGCGCGCTTTTTCACCCTGCCGCTGGAGCTGACCCGGCGGGAGATGGAGCCGGTAGTCAGGGCAGGCCGGAAGCTTGGATTTCCGGCGGAGCTTGTGGTGTATGGATATTATCCCATGATGGTGACTGCTCAGTGTCCGTCCGGGACAGCCGGGGGATGTTCCCATACATCCAGGATCACAAAGCTGCGTGACCGGATCGGGGCCTTTCTTCCTGTGAAAAACCGCTGTGTCTTCTGCTATAATACAATTTTCAATTCCCTTCCCCTGTCCCTGGCAGGATGCGGGGACGAGGTGGAGCGGCTGGGAGCGGAAAGCCTGCGGCTGTCCTTTACCGTGGAGAGCCGGGAGGAAACGGAGCGGATTTTACGCGCGGCCGGATCGTCCTTTCATTCCGCACGGGGCGATTCCATACAGGAATTTACCAGAGGGCATTTCAGACGCAAAGTGGAGTAGACGCCTATGACGAACCTGATTGTGGAAATATCCAAATATCTGATGATTCTTCTGATGGCGGTCTATACGTATGCCAATTTCCGCGTTTTCTCGCCGAAGGATGAGAAAAAAACAGGATGGGGCTGCCGGGCGCAGTGCGGGGCCATGTTTGCCATTCATTTCCTGGCCTACCTGGTCATGTACCTGAGCCGGGAGGATCCGGCGGTCCGGAGCGCTCTGGCCGCATTTTACTGTGCCCAGGCCGTATTTTTCCTGTGCTATATCTGCTTTTCCCGGCTGATCTACAGGAATATATCGAGACTTCTGGTAAACAATTCCTGCATGCTCCTGTGCACAGGCCTGATCATGCTGACCCGCCTTTCGCTGGACGCGGGGATGGAACGGGCAACGCGGCAGTTTGCTATTGCTGTGGGAGCCGCGGCTGTGTCCTGGCTGGTTCCATGGCTCATGGGGCGCTTTTGGCAGCTTTACCGTTTTGCATGGGCCTACGCAGGCATTGGGCTCGGGGCTCTGGTTCTGGTTTTCCTGGTGGGAAATGAGAGCTTTGGGGCGCAGCTCTCCCTGACGTTTGGAAGCGTTTCCCTTCAGCCCTCGGAGTTTGTGAAGCTTACGTTTGTATTTTTTGCGGCTTCCATGTTTTACCAGGGGGTGAACTTTAAGCGGGTTCTTCTCACCACGGCTGTGGCCGCGGCCCATGTGATAGTTCTGGTTCTTTCAAGGGATCTGGGGAGCGCTCTGATCTTTTTCATTACCTATGTGCTCATGCTCTTTGCGGCTTCCGGAAACTGGTTTTATCTGGGAAGCGGCATAGGGCTGGGTGTCGGGGCCTCCGCAGCGGCTTACCGGCTGTTTGACCATGTGCGGCGCAGAGTGGAAGCATGGAGAAATCCCTGGGCGGATATCGACAATACGGGCTATCAGATCACCCAGTCTCTCTTTGCCATCGGAACCGGCGGCTGGTTTGGCATGGGGCTGTGCCAGGGCATGCCCTGGCGGATTCCGGTGGTGGAGAAGGATTTTATTTTTTCCGCCATATCGGAGGAAATGGGAGGAATTTTCGCGATCTGCCTTCTTCTCATCTGTCTGGGCTGCTTTATCCAGTGCATGATGACGGCGGCCAGGATGCAGGCCGTATTTTACAAGCTGATTGCTTTCGGCCTGGGGGTGGAGTATCTGGTTCAGGTATTTCTCAATGTAGGGGGCGTGACGAAATTTATACCCTCCACCGGCGTAACACTGCCCTTTGTAAGCTATGGGGGAAGCTCCCTGGTGAGCACGTTCGTGCTTTTTGGCATTGTGCAGGGGCTCCACATCATTAAGGAAAATGATGTGGAGGATGCGCGCCGTCCTGAGTAGCTGCAGCAATGGAAAGGAGAGCGGATGGCAAAAAAGGAGCCGAAATCCAATAAAATCATCTTAGGGATAACGTATATAGGTGCCGCTTTATTTTTAGGGCTTGCCGGATATATGGGCTATTTTCTCCAGGTGCAGAGCGAGAATGTGATCAATAATTCGTATAACGCCCGTCTGGACAGCTTTGCCAACCGGGTGATCCGGGGGCGGATCCTGGCGGCGGACGGCACGGTGCTGGCGGAAAATCAGGTGGACGGGGAGGGAAATGAGGCCCGGGTGTACCCCTTTGGAACGGTGTTTGACCATGTGGTGGGGTATTCCTCCAATGGAAAGACAGGAATCGAATCCATGGCTAATTTTTACCTGCTCACCTCCCATGTAAACCTGGCGGAGCAGGTGGTCAATGAGCTGGGAGGGACAAAGAGCCAGGGGGATGATGTGTATACCACCCTGGATCCGGAGCTTCAGCAGGCGGCCTGGGCGGCCCTGGGGGACAGGAAGGGCGCGGTGATCGCTGTGGAACCGGACACAGGAAAGATCCTTGCCATGGTGTCAAAACCGGGATATGATCCCAACACCCTGTCCCAGGACTGGGATGCGCTGAACGCGGACGAGGGAAAGCAAAGCCCTCTTCTGAACCGGGCGGCCCAGGGCCTTTATCCGCCGGGATCCACCTTTAAAATAGTCACGGCCCTGGAATATATGCGGGAGCATCCGCAGGATTATAAAGCATACCAGTTTGACTGCGACGGGCTGTATGAGAATGGGGAGTATACCATACAGTGCTATCACAGGGAGGCGCACGGGAGCCAGGATTTTGTCCGGGCCTTTGCCAATTCCTGCAACGGGGCTTTTGCAAGCCTGGGACTTACACTGGATCTGGCTTCCCTGAAGGCCACGGCGGAGGAGCTTTTGTTTAATCAGGATCTCCCGCTGTCAGGTCTTCCCTACAGGCAGAGCTCCTTTTTGATGGAACCCGGAGCGGGGACATGGGAGATCCTGCAGACATCCATGGGACAGGGAAGGACGGAGATGACGCCGCTTCACAACGCGATGATCACGGCCGCCATAGCGAATGGCGGTACCCTGATGAAGCCCTATCTTCTGGATCGGGTAGTCAGTGCCGGGGGTGAAGAGGTGAGAAAATTTATGCCCGAAGCCTGGGGCAGCCTGATGAGCGCCCAGGAGGCGGCGAATCTCACGGAGCTTATGGAGGCGGTAGTCACGGAGGGGACAGCCTCCGCGCTGCGCACCGACGCCTACACGGCGGCGGCCAAGACGGGCTCTGCGGAGTTTGAGACAGGGAAAGAAACCCACGCCTGGTTTACAGGCTTTGCCCCGGCCGAGTCGCCCAGATTGGCGGTTACCGTGCTGGTGGAAGAGGGCGGAACCGGGGGACGGGCGGCAGCGCCGATTGCCAGGCAGCTGTTTGATATATACCTATCAAGATAAGGAAGGAGAAACCGCATGTTTCGAGCAGATGATTATGTGAAGGCAGAAAGCCTTGCGGAGGCCTATGAGCTCTGCAAAAAACGAAGCAGCCTGGTGCTGGGCGGAATGGTCTGGATGAAGATGACCGGGATTACCAAGCGTACCATTGTGGATCTGTCCGGCCTGGGCCTGGATAAAATTGAGGAAACGGAGGAGGCATTTTCCATCGGCAGCATGTGCACCCTGCGCCAGCTGGAAACCCATCCGGGGCTGAACGCTTATTTCGGGGGGATCTTTAAGGAATGTACCCGGCATATTGTGGGCGTACAGATGCGAAACTGCGCTACTGTGGGAGGAAGCATCTGGGGAAGGTTTGGATTTTCCGATATTCTCACATGTATGCTGGCCCTGGATACCCAGGTGGAGCTCTTCCATGAGGGAATGGTTTCTCTGGAAGAGTTTGCACGGAGGCCCGTGCGCAGGGATGAGAGGGATATTCTGGTGCGGATTATCATAAAGAAGGATGGCCGGAGGGCGGCGTATGCCAGCCAGAGAAATTCCCAGACGGATTTCCCGGTGATTGCCTGCTGCGTGGCTTCGCTGGGACGGCACTGGTTTGTGTCCATTGGGGCCAGGCCCGCAAGGGCGCGGCTGGTGCGTGTTAAGGAAGATGATTTTGATACGCTCTCCCAATTGGCCGCGGAGGCAGCGGGGGCGTATTCCTACGGGACCAATATGCGGGGCAGCGGGGAATACCGGCAGTTTCTGGCGGAAACGTATACCCGGCGCCTGATGGAGAAACTGCGGGGAAGGAGTGTGAGCAGGCAGTGAATATTACATTTCGGCTGAATGGAAAACAGGTACAGGCGGATGTGCGCCCGGATATGCTGCTGCTGGATCTGGTGCGTCAAATGGGGTGCCTCAGCGTAAAACGAGGATGCGAGACGGCAAACTGCGGGCTGTGTACCGTATGGCTGGACGAAAAACCCGTGCTCTCATGCTCGACCCTGGCACTGCGGGCCGCGGGACGGCATGTGACGACTCTGGAGGGCGTTCAGAAGGAAGCGGAGGAATTCGGCATGTTCCTGGCCAGAGAGGGCGGAGAGCAATGCGGATTCTGCAGTCCCGGGTTTATTATGAATGTGCTGGCTATGGCCCGGGAGATGCCGGGCGCCGGTGAAGAGGAAATCAAAGAGTACCTGGCGGGGAATCTGTGCCGGTGCAGCGGGTATATGTCCCAGCTTCGTGCTGTGAAGAAATATCTGGATGCAAAAGCGCAGGCAGATGCGGAAGAAGGTCCGGATGCGGACACAAGGGGAGGACAGTGATGGAAAACAGATACCAAGGATATGTAAATCCCCTCACGGGGAAGCGGTTTCGGGTAGTGGGCGCTCCCATTGTCAAGAAAGACGCCCGGGCCCTGGTGACGGGAAAACCGGTGTATACGGACGATTTGGCGCCGAAGGACTGCCTGATCGTGAAGGTGCTGCGCAGTCCCCATGCCCATGCCCTGGTGGAAGAGATTGACTGCAAGGTGGCGGGAAAGATTCCGGGGATCGAGTGCATTCTCACCTGGAAGGATGTGCCACAGAAGCGTTTTACCATGGCGGGGCAGACCTTTCCCGAGCCCAGCCCCTATGACCGTTTGATTCTGGATCGGCGGCTGCGTTTTGCGGGAGATGCGGTGGCGATCATTGCGGGAACCAATGAGGCGGCTGTGGATCATGCCATGCGCTTAATCCGGGTGAAATATAAGGTGCTGGAGCCGGTGCTTGACATGCACGAGGCCAAGGACAGCCAGATCCTGGTGCACCCGGAAGAGGACTGGAAGTCCCTCTGTGCGGTGGGGGCGGACAACAGCCGCAACCTCTGTGCCTCCGGCGTGGAGGCAGAGGGGGATTTGGAGGCGGCTTTTGCAGGCTGCGCCCACGTGGTGGAGCGGGTGTATCACACAAAGGCCAATCAGCAGGCCATGATGGAGACATTCCGGGCATTTACCTACATGGATGTGTATGGCCGCCTGAACGTGGTGGCTTCCACCCAGATTGCTTTTCATGTGCGCCGGGTGCTGGCCCATGCTCTGGACGTGCCCAAGTCAAAAATCCGCGTGATCAAGCCCAGAATCGGCGGCGGGTTCGGGGCAAAGCAGACGGTTACGGCGGAAGTTTACCCGGCGATTGTGACCATGAAGACGGGAAAACCCGCCAAGATGGTTTACAGCCGCTATGAGTCCCAGATTGCTTCCTCCCCCCGGCACGAGATGGAGGTGCGGGTGAAGGTGGGATGTGACCGTCATGGAATTCTCCAGGCTATGGATGTATATACGCTTTCCAATACGGGAGCTTACGGGGAACACGGCCCTACCACTGTGGGGCTTTCCGGCCATAAATCCATTCCCCTTTACGGCACGCCCAAGGCCTTCCGTTTCGCCTATGACGTAGTGTACACGAACCGGATGTCTGCGGGCGCTTACCGGGGCTACGGCGCTACCCAGGGGATTTTTGCCGTGGAGTCCGCCATCACGGAGCTGGCGGACGAGATGGGCATGGATCCGGTGCGCATCCGGGAGCTGAATATGGTCCGTCAGGGAAACCGCATGCCCGCCTATTACGGGGAGACCGCGGCCAGCTGCGCCCTGGACCGGTGCGTGGCGCGGGTGAAGGAGATGATCGGCTGGGATGCCATTTATCCGAGAAAGGATATGGGAAATGGAAAGATCCGGGCGGTTGGCCTGGCGATGGCCATGCAGGGATCAGCGATCTCCGGCGTGGATGTGGCCGGAGTGACCATCAAAGTGAATGACGACGGATTTTACAGCATGACCATAGGGGCTGCGGACATGGGAACAGGCTGCGATACCACCCTGGCACAGGTGGCCGCGGAGTGTCTGGAGTGCGACCCGGACGATATCGTGGTCTACGGCGTGGATACGGATGTGTCCCCCTATGACTCCGGCTCTTATGCTTCCAGCACCGCCTATCTCACGGGAATGGCTGTGGTGAAGGCCTGCAGAAACCTGCGGGAGAAGATCGTGAACAAGGCGGCCCAGTACCTGGAATGCAGCCCGGATGAGCTGGAATTTGACGGGAGAATGGTCCGCCGGCTGGGAAAAGAAGGGTCAGCGGATGCGGCTGCACAGCTGCGGGAGATATCCCTCAAAGATATTGCAAACCGCGCTATGTGCTTTAACGAGGACGCGCTGCAGGTTACGGTTTCCCACACGTCGCCCGTATCCCCGCCGCCCTTTATGGCAGGGGCTGCGGAGGTGGAGGTGGATACGGAGACCGGCCAGGTAGAACTTCTGCGCTTCGCAGCGGCCGTGGACTGCGGCACTCCCCTAAATATCAACCTGACGCGCGTACAGACCGAGGGAGGTCTGGCCCAGGGAATCGGAATGGCCCTGTACGAGGATGTGACCTATTCGGCCAGTGGACAGGTCTTTGAAAATTCTCTGATGCAGTATAAGGTTCCTTCCCGTCTGGATGTAGGAAAAATCCAGGTGGAGTTTGAAACCAGCTACGAGCCCACCGGGCCGTTCGGTGCGAAATCCATCGGAGAGATTGTCATTAATACCCCTTCTCCGGCTATCGCGAATGCGGTGTATCACGCCGTAGGCGTGCGCATCCGGGAGCTGCCGATCACAGCGGAAAAGGTATTCTGGGGAATGCACGGGAAAAGAGGATGATACCGCGCAACAGCTGAGAGGTCTCAACGGTTATGATACTCCGTCTGTTCGGGCCGCTTCGGTGAGCTGGGCAGAAGAGCTGGGAAAAACTAAGCCTTGCATATCTTTTGTAAAAGTTGTATACTAAAGCCAGTTATGGTTTATGCAAATATAACAGTTCCAATGTTGCAAAGCATAAATCGGGTACACACCAACACCAGGAGGAATTGCAATGATTGAAGCAACCAGCTGCGGCGGTGTGGTTATATTTCGTGGGAAGATTCTGGTTCTGTATAAGAATTACAGGAACAAATATGAGGGCTGGGTCTTGCCTAAGGGAACGGTAGAAGCTGGCGAGGAGTACAAGGAGACGGCGCTCAGAGAGGTCAAAGAAGAGACAGGCGTCAGCGCTTCCATTATCAAGTATATCGGCAAGAGCCAATATTCCTTCAATACCCCCCAGGACGTGGTGGAGAAGGATGTACACTGGTATCTGATGATGGCCGACAGCTATTACAGCAAACCACAGCGGGAGGAATACTTTCTGGACTCCGGGTATTACAAATACTACGAGGCCTATCATCTGCTGAAATTTTCGAATGAAAAGCAGATCCTGGAAAAGGCGTACAACGAGTATCTGGATTTGAAGAAGAGTAACCTTTGGGGCAGCAAGAAGTATTTTTAGGATGAATGGAGAAAGACAAGTGCGGAAATGGGCGGCAGGATTGACTGTGAGTCTGGAACCGCACTTGTTTTTTTGCATAAGAGAGAAGTCTATCAAACATAAAACACAGGAGGAATCGGAAATGACACCTATCACCGTATTATGCTATAAAAAATGCACCACCTGCCAGAAGGCGCTGAAGTGGCTGGATGCCCAGGGAATCCCGTACACAGAGCGGCCCATCAAGGAGGAAAATCCCAGCCGGGAAGAGCTGGAGACATGGTATAAAAGGAGCGGGCTGCCGCTGAAGCGCTTTTTTAACACCAGCGGCAATCTGTATAAGGAGATGAAGCTCAAGGACAGGCTGCCGCAGATGAGCGAAGAGGAACAGCTGGATCTTCTCTCTTCGGACGGCATGCTGGTGAAGCGGCCTCTGGTGGTGGGGGAAGATTTTGTACTCACCGGGTTTAAGGAGGCGGAGTGGAAGGAGAAGCTGTAAACACAGCAAGAAATGTGAAACATATGCGGCCGGTTTCTGCTATGATCAGTCTGATCGGAGGATGGGGATTCCCAATCCGGCAGAAAGGAGAGACAGGACATGGAGGATGGCAAAATCCGGCAGATCGGGAGAACGCTGGCATATATCGAGGATCATCTGGAAGAGCCGCTGGATCTGAACCGGGTGTCCGGTCAGAGCGGTTATTCAAAATACCATCTGCACCGCATGTTTTCCCGGGCAACAGGATTCGGTATTCATGCGTATATACAGCGCCGAAGGCTGACACGGGCTGCCTGGCACCTTGTCTATGGAGATCGTCCGGTGATGGATATTGCCCTGGAAGCCGGGTATGCCGGCCGTCAGGCATTTACCCAGGCATTCCAGGCCATGTACAAAAGGCCTCCGGCCGCCTACCGGAGGGAGGGGAGATACTATCCCCTTCTGCTTGACGGCCGGGAAGCGCTGGAAGCCTGGGGACATTGGGATAAGACAGAGCTCCCGGGCATTTGGAGGGAGACCGGCGGCAGGAAACGGCATGAAAAGGCGGCGTCCGTAAGACGGGAAGCAGAGCAGGGGACAATTGTCCCTGCAGAGCCATCGGATCTTCCGGATTTGGTGCAGCTGGCCAGGGCCAGAGTGGACGGCTTCCCCGGCTGGGAAGAGAAGGAATTTCGCAGTTCCATGAGGACAGCCCTGAGAGAGGGCCGGGTATGGCGGATTTCAGCCGGGGGACAGCTTTGCGGTGCGGTCTCTGTTTCCGAACAGCCGGGAACGATTGCATTTTTGGGCGTCCGGCCGCCATTTTCAATCGCCGGTACCGGAAAGGCCCTGGTGGATTTTTTGGAGCAGGAGATATATCCCGGCACATCCCTCTCCCTTACCACCTTCCGCAGAGGGGACAGGGCGGACGCGGGATGGCGGGCCGTCTGGGTGCGGCTGGGCTTTGCGGAGGCAGAGCTTCTGGAAGAATACGGCTATCCAACCCAGCGGTTCGTCCGGGAATCGGGAAGGAGCAGGCCGTGAAGGGAAATAGGAGGCAGAGATGCCTCCTGTTTTTGACCAGCCAGAGTATTACGCTCTTTGGATCCACGCTGACCCAGATGGCAATTATCTGGTACATCACGGCGGAAACGGGATCCGGCACCTGGATTAGCGCTTTTACGGCGGCTTCCTATCTTCCGCAGTTTTTGGTCTCGCTGGCGGGAGGAGCCTGGGCGGACCGATGGGACAGGAGGCGGATCATCATAGGGGCAGACGGCACGACGGCCGCGCTGACCGGCGCTATGGCCCTTGCAATGCCGCGAATCCCAAGGGAAGAGACCGTGTATGCCGCCCTGCTGCTTCTTTCCGTCTGCCGCTCTTTGGGAGCGGGAATCCAGATGCCTGCGTCGGGAGCGGCTTTGGCGGAGCTGGCGCCTGAGGGGGAGCGTATGCGGTTTAACGGGATTCACGCCCTGATGCAGTCCGCCGCCCAGCTCGCGGCCCCCGGAGCGGCAGGGATATTTCTGCAGGCGGGGAGTATCCGGGGAGCACTTTGGGCGGATGTAGTTACGGCGGCCATGGGAATCGGGCTGCTGCAGGGGATCCATTTCCCGCCTCCACAGAGGGCGGAAAAAGGTACGCTCGCCGGGGACATAAAGGAGGGAGTCAAGTACGTGCGCTCCCATGCGCTGGCGGGCAGGCTGCTGGCAGCCTACGGGCTTTTTATTTTCTTTGCGGTGCCGGGAGGATTTCTGGATCAGCTCTTGGTGAGCCGGCGGTTTGGCGATTCGTATGGGTATATGGCCGCAGCGGAAGCCTTGGGATTTGGGGGAATGGTGCTGGGCGGAGGACTGGTGAGCCTGCTGGGCGGATCCGGCGGCCGGAAGAAAATGCCGGAAGGCCAGAAGGAAATGCCGGGAGGCCAGGCAACATCCGGGCGGCCGCAGAAAAATCTGTCCCTGGGGCTGATCGGCTTCGGGATCCTGGCAGGGGCCCTGGGATGCGCCGCAAGCTTTCCCCTGTATCTGCTCTGCATGCTTGCTTACGGGGTGTGCATGACCGTGGTGCAGACCGCGGTGACCACCCTGATTCAGGAGAAGACCGATCCGGAGGTCTGCGGTCGGGTATTTGGGCTTATGACGGCAGTATACGCCGTTTCCCTGCCCCTGGGAATGGCCGTGTTTGGACCGCTGGCAGACTGGGTGCCCCTTCCGGGGATCATGGGATGCGCTGGGGGGTGTTTGGTGGCGGTTGGCATATATTTTTGAGAAATATTTTCGCTTAAAACTCGTATATCTGCTATAATAGAGCCATTGATACAATAAGGAAAGGCCGTAGTCTTTGATATGCGGATGGTGTGGAAAAATGGGAGCGGTATTGCTGCGGGCGGTATCTCTGGCTTTTATTATAGGAATTGGCGTATTTTTAAAAAAATATAAGCTGATTGAAGAAAACGCTGGCGATGTGATAAAGAAGATTATGATTTCGATTACATTGCCCGCTGCAATCATCGCAAATTTTGCAGCGATCCCATCCATTCAGCCGATTTTTGCAGTTATTGCAATCTTGGGAATGGCTGCGGATATATGTATGATGGGTTTTGGTGCGTTTCTGACCCGGAAGAGCACAAAAGATCGGCAGGCACTTTATATGTTGACTCTGCCGGCCTACAATATCGGTACATTCTGCCTGCCGTTTGTTCAGAGTTTTCTGCCTGCAATCGGCAGCGTTGCGGCCTGTGTTTTTGACGTGGGAAACAGCGTGATCTGTACGGGCGGATCCTATGCATTTGTCTCTGAATATGTATCCGGCAGCAAAAAGGGAATCGACGGCAAGAAGTTTGCAAGAAGGCTGCTGACAAGCCCGCCGCTGATGACGTATGTGGTGATGTTTGTGCTGTCTATGGCCCATGTAAGGATTCCGGAGCAGGTACTTACCTTTGTCAGTCCGATTTCCGCGGCAAATCCATTTATCGCTATGCTCATGCTGGGGCTTTTATTTCATCTGGAGCTTAAGATGGCCTACTTGAGTGAAATAGCGAAAATATTGGCATGGCGGTATCTCTTTGCAGTAGTGCTATCCTGTGCCATTTATTTTCTGCTCCCCTTTGACCAAGTGATCCGCCAGACATTGGTTTTGGTCTGCTTTGGGCCGATTAGCGCCATTGCGCCTGCGTATACGGGAATGTGCGGGGGAGATGAAGGGCTGGCAAGCTGTGCGAACAGCCTTTCTATTATCTGCAGCATGATTGTAATGACCGGGTTAATCGGAGTGTTTGGTCTGTTTTAAAAAAAGATAAGAAATAAAGATAAAAATGCGGCGCAGATATCGCGTGAAAATGGAGAGAGGGGAATTTTGTGTCCTCTCTTTTTCTTGACAATTTCTAAAGATCATTTTAAAATACTTAGGAACCAAAATAAAAGGATGCTATGCAGGGTTAAATACTCCGCCGCAGGTTGCAGTGGATCTGACTTGCAGTACAGCAGAGCCGCGGAGTATTTGACGATGGCGGCAGGTGCCGGATGGATGAGCCTGTAGGGCCGGCCGGCTTGCTGCCCGCGGAAATAAGGAGGGAGCACATATGGATGAAAATGAATTGATGGGAAGCCTTGCTGTGCCGAAAGCAGTGGCCCAGATGGCGGTTCCCAGTGTAATAAGCAGCCTGGTGACCGTGGTATACAATATGGCGGACACTTTTTTTGTTGGACAGACAGGGGATCCGCTGCAGGTGGCGGCGGTGAGCCTTACCAACCCTATTTTTATTCTGATGATGGCATTTGCGAACATGTTCGGCATGGGCGGCAGCGCGGTTTTATCCATGGCAATGGGGGAGAAGAATGAGGCGCGGGTTCGCCAGGCTTCTTCTTTTGTGACGTATGCTTCCCTGCTTGTGGGAGTTATGTTTGCGGTGATTCTTATTGTGTTTATGGATCCGATTCTGGCAGTATTTGGAGCGAATGCGGAGACCTATGATTTTGCCCGCGGATATACCCTGCATATTGCCTGGGGTGCGCCGTTTATCATTTGGTCCGCGGCGGCCAGCTTTATTGTCCGGGCAGAGGGGGCCAGCCGGGAGGCAATGGTGGGGAGCATGATCGGCACCATCGCAAATATCATTTTGGATCCGATCTTTATCACGACTCTGGGACAGGGGACGGCGGGAGCTGCCATTGCCACCAGCATCGGAAATATCATGGCCAGCGCGTATTATCTCTGGTACTTTTTGAAGAAAAGCCGGGTGCTCTCCATCCGCCTTTCGGATTTTACATGGAGAGAACGGATTTTTTCCCGGATCTGTTCTGCGGGGCTCCCCACCGCCATATTTTCCGCTCTGATGAGCGTGTCCACGATTGTCCTGAATCAGATGCTGGTGGTTTATGGAAATGCGCCGGTGGCGGCCATTGGAATTGTATTTAAGGCAAACATGTTCATTACTTTTCTTCAGATGGGTCTTGCGAACGGGGTTCAGCCTCTTCTGGGCTATAATTACGGGGCAGGAAATATGGCGCGTTTTCGTCAAGTGGAACGCTTCACAAAGAAGTGCTGCCTTGTGGTGGGTGTTCTGGCAACCGCTCTGTATTTTGTCCTGCGGGAGCCCATTATTCGGATTTTTATTGATGATGATCAGGTGGTGGCTTACGGGGTGCAGATGCTGATTGCCTATATGGTTTCCGGCCCTGTGATCGGGATATTATTTGTGAATATGAACTGTATGCAGTCGGTGGGACATGCTTTGGGAGCCACGGTTCTCTCCATCCTGCGCCAGGGTGTCCTGCTCATTCCGCTTCTGTACCTGCTCGAGGCATTTCTAGGGCTTAACGGGATCATCTTCGGGCAGTCGGTTACGGATTATATTGCGGTGATTCTGTCCGTTGGAATGTGGGCAAGGGTGCGGAAGACTGTCAAAATTCCATAAAAAATTCTCGACCCCACCGCTTTAACGTGTTATAATACCATCAGAGTTTTGTAAAAAACGCAAAAGAGAGGCAGCAGACTATGAAAATTTTTGTATGTATGAAGCAGGTTCCGGCCACCACCAAGGTGGATATTGACCCGGAGACCGGCAATCTGAAGCGGACGGGGCAGAGCGCCCGGACGAATCCCTATGACCTCTACGCCCTGGAGTGCGCTCTGCGCATCCGGGAGAAGACCGGGGGAACCGTGACCGTTCTCACCATGGGGCCGGCCCAGGCGGAGGAGATGATCCGGGACGCCTACAGCATGGGAGCGGATGAGGGCGTGATCTTGAGCGATCCCAAGTTTGCGGGCTCCGATGTGCTGGCAACATCCTACACCTTGTCCCAGGGAATCCGCCTTTTGGGAAAAGCGGACCTGATTATCTGCGGGCGGCAGACAACGGACGGCGATACGGCGCAGATTGGGCCGGCGATTGCGGAGCATTTGCATATCCCGCACTGCGCATGGGTGGAGGCCATCGAGGATGTGGACGAAGAGCAGATTACCATGCGGCAGAATTTCGGCAGCGTGACCCAGGTTTCCCGGATGCATTTTCCCTGCCTGGTGACCGTGGACAAGGATATCTGCGTGCCCCGGCTTCCCTCTTACCGGCTGTTGAAGGAGACGGCTGAAAAGCCTGTGCGGAAGGTTTCTTTTGAGGATCTTCCTCGGAAGGATTTAAGCCGTTACGGAGCCATCGGCTCGCCCACAAGGGTGGAGCGCATCTTTGCGCCGGAGGCAATGGTATCCAACCTGTACGTAAAGGGAAATCCGCAGCAGAAGGCCCAGGAGCTTGTTTCCATGCTTGCGGAACGCAAATACATATAAAGGGGAGCGAATGATGCAATTCTTAAAATTTGATTCAGAGCTGTGCACGCTTTGCGGCGTCTGTACGGATAAATGTCCCTTCGGAGCGATTTCCATGGGGGAGAAGGGAATCACGGTTAATGAAAATTGCCGGATGTGCGGCATCTGTGTGCGGGAATG
>DWWT01000019.1 GCA_019119575.1 Candidatus Enterocloster excrementipullorum | reverse complement strand
TATATTCTGTCCCATACTGGAAGAGCACATAGGAAGATCTGCCCTTAGCTTTGGTCAGGATTTTCCC
The DNA here is from genome assembly GCA_019119575.1 of Candidatus Enterocloster excrementipullorum. GTDB lineage: Bacteria > Bacillota > Clostridia > Lachnospirales > Lachnospiraceae > Enterocloster > Enterocloster excrementipullorum. The sequence continues at coordinate 21,837 of DWWT01000019.1, read as the reverse complement.
TTTTTCCGAGGGTATCTGGACAACGAAATTGTAGTACATGCAGCTCCTCCTTTTTAGTGTAACTGTTACACCAAAAATTATATCATTAAATCGGAGGGTTGGCAAGCAAAAATCGCGTAAAATAAGGCTTTGAGCGACTTTTTACGTTCAAAACAGAACTTTAGTGTAACTCGCATGCAAAGTTAGCAAAATGACCAGAAATGGGAGGTGAGTTCCGGAGGCGCGATTCGGGTCTACGGCTCGGACGAGACGGCGGAGATCGTGGCGCCGGAGGCGACGACGAGTTATTGATGAGCGGATAAAATAAGAGGATACAGCCCTCTGCGAGAGCTGCGCGATGGCTTTGCAGAGGGCATTTTTTTAGTTATCTGTCAGGCCAAGAAGCCAGTCCCTGGCATTGATCCGCCGTATCCCATCATACTGTGCTTCCGGGTCATCATCAAGCGTCAGAATCATTTTTGGATAATGGTCCCGGATCGCCATAAGCGGTCTCAGCTCCCGTTCCAGCGTCTTTTCATCCCGCACGGAAAGAGCAGCTTGATAATACCGGGTTCCTTTGCTGTTCTGCGCGACAAAATCAACTTCAAAGGAATTGATTTTCCCCACATATACATCATATCCCCTGCGGAGCAATTCCAGATATACTACATTTTCCAGGATATGCCCTGCATCCATCTGCCTTGATCCCAGCAGCATATACCGGAGTCCGATATCCACCACATAATACTTTTCCAGGGTTTTCAGGTACTGCTTCCCTTTGATGTTATATCGCTTTGCCTGGTATATGATATAACTTTCCGCCAGAGCCTCCAGATATTTCTCTACTGTTTTTGTGTCGATCTTGCGTCCGTCAGAAGTCATTGTATCCGCTATTTTCTTAGAAGAAAGCGGATTTCCGATGTTGTCAAACACAAACCGCAGGACGCTTTTCAGCATCATGGTATCCGTGATTTTCTTTCGGCTTACAATATCCTTGACAACAATCGTATTGTACAGTCCTTCCAGGTAATCCCGGATCTCGTCCGGCTGCCCTTTCAGCGCAAGGGTATAGGGGAATGAGCTGTTTTCCAGATATTCTGCGTATTTCACTCCTCTGTCCGCCATACTGCCCGTACTCTCCATGTATTCTTTAAAGGACAATGGAAGCATTTCAATCTGAACATACCGTCCGGAAATCAAGGTTGCAATCTCACCGGAAAGCATATAGGCATTGGAACCGGTGATATAAATATCCACATTTTTCTTAATATACAAGCTGTCTACCACTTTAGGGAAATCTTCAACATGCTGAATCTCATCCAGGAAAATATAAGTCACTTTTCCTGGAACCAGCCGTTCTTTTAAGTATGAATATAGTCTCCGGTAATCTGTGAGTTCTTCAAAATCAATATCTTCAAAGTTTATCGAAAGGATCTGCGCCTTTTCAGTCCCATGTTCCAGCAGCCAATTCTGGTAAATCTCCAGCAGTGTGGATTTCCCACATCTGCGGATGCCGGTAATAACCTTAATGAGCTGCTTATCTTTAAAGGCAATCAGCTTATTCATATATTCTTTCCGTTGAATCACCATGGTCATGCCGCCCTTCTTGGTTCTTAAGGTTAGTATACCTTAGAAAAATGAAAATATCAATTAGTTTTTGGATTAATATCCCAAAAGTTTTGGAAATTTAATGTTTATTGGAATACCGGGTTGAAATACGAATGATTGGCAATGACTTTTATACTTTCCGGTCATCTTGAAAACCCATTGTTATAATGGTACAATGAAATCAGGACGGAGGTGATTGCCGACATGGCTCAAGGAGTTATGGATTATGAATTGGAAGCCCGATATGAGAGATACAGAGGAGTTTTGAAAAACCTTACGATCATGAGCGATGTGTTTATGCGGAACGTGTTTAAAAAACGCGAATGTACCGAATACGTCCTGCAGGTGATCATGGGCAGAAAGGATTTGAAGGTATTAGACCAGGTCCTCCAGAAGGATTATAAATATGAACACCCTGAATGCTGGGCAGGATTTTGAGGAGCTGCCGGAAACCTATGTGATTTTTATTACCCGTGACGATGTGCTGGGATACGACCTTCCCATTTACCATATTGGGAGAAAAATTGAGGAGATCGGAGCGGAATTTAAGGATGAATCGTATATTATCTACGTAAATTCCGGCTGTCAGGATGATACGGAACTGGGCCGTCTGATGCATGATTTTCACTGTAAAGACGCGGAAGACATGCACAGTGAGATATTGGCGAAGCGTGTATATGAACTGAAAGAGACGCAGGAAGGAGTTGATTTTATGTGCCGTGAGATGGACGAGATTTATAATGAAGGCGCGGAACGCGGTAGGGTTCAAGGAATTGCGGAGGGACTTGCTGCGGGGGAGCTGAAAGCAAAGAAAGAAATGGCGCTTTCCTTAGCAAGCATGGGGGTATCAGTAGAGCGAATTGCTGAAGCGGCAAAGGTCAGTGTAAAATTGGTGCAGGAATGGCTGTCCGGGAGTATAAGCCTGGTAAAATAAGATGAACGGCCCTCTGTGGAAGCCGAGTAATAGCTTCCGCAGAGGGTGTGTTTTAACATCGTGAAGAAATGGTCCTTGACGTCTGTGTTTCGATTAAAATCTGTCAGTTGTTCTGAGGATAAATATTTGAACAACCACTAGAAAAAATGCAAATTCTTGTTGTGTGTGTAAAAGAACTGGAATTGGATTAAATTTACACCATATTGATGGAGACAGTAGTAATACGGTCGAAGAAAATTTAGCGGTATTATGTATAAATGAGCACGAAAAATTAAATATACTGATTATAAAGGGACTAAAAGTGCAAAAATAAAGCCATTACGAGTAAGAAAACAAGTTAATGCTTATATTTTACAAATTACCTATATTTTGGGAACATATAGGTGGAAAATAAAAAGACTGATTTTATCCAAATTAAAAGGAAGAGCAGCTGACAGGAAGGGGAGCAGGGAAAATGGGCGTTTATCTGAATGACACAAGCGCATACGGACTGTTTCAGGAGGATTTTTCTCTTACGTATTACGTGGATAAAACGGAAATTCTGAGCGAACTGGTGCCGCTTATTGAGCTGAAAAGAAACATCAGTGAAAAAAATGGCTCTCATAAAGGGAAGGGGCCCAAATATGTGATGATTACCAGACCGCGCCGTTTTGGAAAGACGGTTATGGCTAATATGATTGCATCCTATTTTGGCAGAGGCGTGGACAGCCATGAAGAATTTGATACTCTGAAAGTATCCAAATATCCCTGGTACAGGAAGCATCTGAACCAGCATAATGTAATCCGCATTGTATTTAATGAAATGCCGGATGGTCCGGCTGATTATGAGCGGTATTTGAGCCGTATAAAAAGGACAATGCTTGCGGATCTGCGGAAAGCGTATCCGAAAGCGGAGATTGAAAGGGATGATGCGGTCTGGGATGCGCTGACAAAAGTGCATGAATACTGCGGCGGTGAAAAATTTATTTTTGTACTGGATGAATGGGATTATATTTATCATCAGGATTTTGCCGCAGAGGAGGATAAGGCCGGATTTACAAAGTTTTTGAGCAATCTCTTAAAGGACAAAGCCTATGTGGAGCTGGCCTACATGACTGGTATCCTTCCGATTGCTAAATATTCCAGCGGTTCGGAATTAAACATGTTTTTTGAGTATTCGATGGCGGCGCGGGTGAAGTACAGCGAGTATTTCGGATTTACCGAGGGGGAGGTTGACCGGCTTTACGAAACGTATCTGGAGATGGAGCCGGAGCCTCATGTATCCAGGGAGGGGCTGCGGCTCTGGTATGACGGCTATCAGACAGCCGGAGGAGAACGCCTATACAATCCACGGTCTGTGATTGGCGCGCTCAGCGATAACCAGCTGGGCAGCTATTGGACCAGCTCCGGCCCTTACGATGAAATTTTTTATTATATCAGTGCAAATATAGATGCTGTAAAGGATGATGTGGCGCTGCTGGTGGCAGATAATCCGGTGCCTGCTCGGGTTCAGGAATATGCAGCGACATCCATGGAGTTAAAAACAAAGGACGAGATATTCTCTGCGATGGTGGTTTATGGCTTTTTGAATTATGAGAATGGGTATGTTTCTATCCCCAACAAGGAGCTGATGGACAAGTTTGCAGAGATCATACAGAGGGAGCCCTCCATGGGGAATGTCTATAAGCTTGCAAAGGAATCCGGCCGAATGCTTGCCGCGACAAAGGCAGGGGATACAAAGACCATGGCGGAGCTTATGGAGTATGCCCACAATACCTATAGTCCCATGCAGATGTACAATAATGAGGCGGAGCTTGCATCTATTATCCGCTGGGTATATCTGAAAGCCCTTGACTTTTACCGTATTGAGCGGGAAGATAAGGCGGGAGTGGGATATGTGGATTTTATCTTCTATCCTTTTGTGAAGAACGATGATGCCATTATCATCGAGTTAAAGGTTAATCATACAGCGGCGGAAGCCATCCGGCAGATTAAGGAGCGGCAGTATGCCCTTCGGCTGGAAGGAAAGTTTGGAGAGAAGCCGGAATATACGGGACGCATCTTGGCTGTGGGAATTGCTTATTACAAGGACGATCCGGAGAAGCGGCATGAATGCTTGGTGGAGGTGCTGCGGGAGAAGCTGCGGTGAATGGCCATAGCGGATGGCGGTCTTTGCATCCCCACAAAAACCACTTGACAAACCCGCCAATCCCATATATAGTGGTTTAAAGAAATTGACACCAGCAAAAAGTGACGAGGAAGAGGAGTACATCGCAGGAACCCGGCAGAGAGGGCGGCCCACCGGCTGAAAGGCGGCCCGGGGAGAGCGTGATGGAAGGTGGCTTCCGAACTGAGAGAGCAAACAGAAGACGGCGGGCCCGACGCGAAAGCAGAGGAGAGCAGCCGCAGCACTGGCTTCCCAGTAGTTCCCTCCGCCCAGGCCCCGTTACAGGCCCAAGAGAGCCGGCATTTCCCGGCTGAATCAGAGGTGGTACCGCGAGCAATTCGCCCTTTGCCCTTTCCAAAACGGAGAGCGGCAGAGGGCTTTTTTTCGTTATGAGCACTTAGCGCCCGTCTTTTGGGCGCTTACGTGCGATACATGCAAAGTACTTGGCGAGGTCTTTCACGAGCCTTAGTACTTTGCTCGTTATGAGCACTTAGCGCCCGCCCCACCGCCCCGCAAACCCGATCAAAAACCAAAGGAGAGTGTACCATGAAGGAACTGGAAAAGACTTACAGCCCCTCGGCCATCGAGGAGCGCCTCTATGACAAATGGCTGAAAGGAAAGTATTTTCACGCCCAGGTAAATCGTTCAAAGAAGCCCTTTACCATTGTGATGCCCCCGCCAAACATTACGGGACAGCTGCACATGGGCCATGCCCTGGACAATACCATGCAGGATATCCTGATCCGCTATAAGCGCATGCAGGGCTATGAGGCCCTGTGGCAGCCGGGCACGGACCACGCGGCCATCGCCACGGAGGTGAAGGTCATTGACAAGCTGAAGAAAGAGGGAATCGAGAAGGAGGATCTGGGCAGAGAGGGCTTCCTCAAAGAGTGCTGGAAGTGGCGTGAGGAATACGGCAGCCGCATTGTGAACCAGCTCCACAAGCTGGGTTCCTCCGCGGACTGGGACCGGGAGCGCTTTACCATGGATGAGGGCTGCTCCGACGCAGTTTTGGAGGTATTTGTAAAGCTCTACGAGAAGGGATACATCTACAAGGGCTCCCGGATCATCAACTGGTGCCCGGAGTGCCAGACCTCCATCTCCGACGCGGAGGTGGTGCATGAGGAGCAGAACGGCTTTTTCTGGCACATCAATTATCCGGTGGTGGGAGAGCCGGGACGCTTTGTGGAGATTGCCACCACCCGTCCGGAGACCATGCTGGGAGATACGGCGGTGGCTGTAAACCCCGCCGACGACCGGTACAAGGATCTGGTGGGCAAGATGTTGAAGCTCCCCTTAACTGACCGGGAGATCCCGGTGATCGCGGACGAGTACGTGGACATGGAATTTGGAACCGGCTGCGTGAAGATTACCCCGGCCCATGACCCCAATGACTTTGAGGTGGGCAGACGCCACAACTTGGAAGAGATCGTGATCTTAAATGACGACGCCACCATCTGCGCGCCGGGCCCCTACCAGGGAATGGACCGCTACGAGGCCAGAAAGGCCATGGTGGCGGATCTGGAGAAACAGGGCCTTCTGGTGAAGGTGGTTCCCCACGCCCACAATGTGGGAACCCACGACCGCTGCAAGACCACGGTGGAGCCCATGGTGAAGCAGCAGTGGTTCGTGAAGATGGACGAGATGGCAAAGCCCGCCATTGAGGCATTAAAGACCGGAGAGCTGAAGTTTGTGCCGGAGAGCTTTGGAAAGACGTATCTTCACTGGCTGGAAAATATCCGCGACTGGTGTATTTCAAGACAGCTCTGGTGGGGGCATCGGATTCCGGCCTACTACTGCCAGGACTGCGGGGAGATCACCGTGGCAAAGACCGCCCCGGCGGTGTGCCCTAAGTGCGGCGGCGCCCATTTAAAGCAGGATGAGGACACCCTGGACACCTGGTTTTCCTCCGCGCTCTGGCCCTTCTCCACTCTGGGGTGGCCCGAGAAGACCGAGGATCTGGAGTATTTTTACCCCACGGACGTGCTGGTGACGGGATACGACATCATTTTCTTCTGGGTTATCCGCATGGTATTCTCCGGCATTGAGCAGACAGGAAAATGCCCCTTCCACACCGTGCTGATCCACGGCCTGGTGCGGGATTCCCAGGGCCGGAAGATGAGCAAATCCCTGGGCAACGGCATTGACCCATTGGAGGTCATTGACAAGTACGGGGCGGACGCCCTGCGCATGACCCTGATCACGGGAAATGCACCGGGCAACGACATGCGCTTTTACTGGGAGCGGGTGGAGAACAGCCGGAATTTCGCCAACAAGGTGTGGAATGCCTCCCGCTTCATCATGATGAATATTGAGAAGGCGCCGGATGTGTCCGGTGTGACCGCCGGGGACCTGACCATGGCGGACAAATGGATTCTCTCCAAAGTCAATACCCTGGCAAAGGACGTGACGGAGAACCTGGACAAGTATGAGCTGGGAATCGCCCTTCAGAAGGTATATGACTTTATCTGGGAGGAATTCTGCGACTGGTACATTGAGATGGTAAAGCCCAGGCTTTACAATGAAGAGGATCCCACCAAGGCTGTGGCCATCTGGACCTTAAAGACCGTGCTGATTCAGGCACTGAAGCTGCTCCATCCCTTTATGCCCTTCATCACCGAGGAAATCTTCTGCAACCTCCAGGACGAGGAAGAGACCATCATGGTGTCCGCCTGGCCGGTATATAAAGAGGAATGGAACTTCGCCGGTGAAGAGCATGATACGGAGATCATCAAGGAGGCAGTGCGGGCCATCCGCGGCGTGCGCACATCCATGAATGTGCCGCCCAGCAAGAAGGCATCTGTGTACGTGGTGTCGGAGAATGATGCGCTTCTTGGCGTATTTGAGCACAGCCGGGCATTCTTTGCGGCACTGGGGTCTGCCAGCGAGGTGTTCCTTAAGAAGGACAAGACGGGAATCAGCGAGGACGCGGTGTCCGCGGTGATCCCGGGAGCCGCCATCTATATGCCCTTTGCGGAGCTGGTGGATATTGCCAAGGAGATTGAGCGCTTAAAGGCGGAAGAGAAGCGGCTGAACGGGGAATTGGCCCGCTCCAACGGCATGTTGAAGAATGAGAAATTTTTAAGCCGGGCGCCTCAGGACAAGATTGACCAGGAGAAAGCGAAGCTGGAGAAATACACCCAGATGATGGAGCAGGTGAAGAACCGTTTGGCCCAGCTGGAGGGTGCGGCCGGATGAAACTGAAAAACGCAATACTTCTGTTTATCACGGCTGCGATCTGGGGTGTGGCTTTTGTGGCCCAGAGCGTGGGCATGGATTATGTGGGGCCCCTGACGTTTAACTGCGTCAGGAGCCTCATGGGCGGCGTGGTGCTGATCCCGCTGTGCCTTTTTATGGACCGGAGGAAACATGCGGCGGAAAATGGCTCCGCAGAGAGTCAGGCTGCCCGGGCCGCTGAGCGGAAGACGCTCATCACAGGCGGCATCTGCTGCGGCCTGGCCCTGTGCCTGGCCAGCAATTTCCAGCAGTTCGGCATCCAGTATACCACGGTGGGAAAAGCCGGCTTTATCACAGCCTGCTACATCGTCATTGTGCCTGTGATCGGCCTGTTTTTCGGGAAAAAATGCAGCCCCCTCATGGCTCTGGCCGTGGTATTGTCCCTGGCAGGCCTTTATCTTTTGTGCATGACCGGGGGAAATGGAGGAATCAACCGGGGAGATATCCTGGTGCTCATCTGCGCCTTCCTGTTTTCCATCCACATTATGGTGATTGACCATTTCTCACCTATGGTGGACGGGGTGAAGATGTCCTGCATCCAGTTTTTTGTCAGCGGGATTCTCTCCGGCGCGGGGATGCTGCTCTTTGAAGAGCCGCAGCTTGGCCGGATTCTGGAGGCATGGATGCCCATTCTCTATGCGGGAATTATGTCCTGCGGCGTGGCCTACACCCTGCAGATTGTGGGACAGAAGGGAGTGAACCCCACGGTGGCCTCCCTGATTCTGAGTCTGGAGTCCAGCATCTCCGTCCTGGCGGGCTGGGCGATTTTAGGCCAGCAGCTCTCATTCAGGGAAATCCTGGGATGCGTGCTGATGTTCGGCGCGATTATTCTCGCCCAGATCCCGGTGGGGGAAAAGAAGCGGATTCTGGCGCTTGCTGCCAAAGGACGGCGAGAACAAGCGGTTGATAATACGGAAAATTTGGGTTAAGATAAGAGGTGAGAGGGATGGGAAGAGCAGAAGAATATCTGAACCAGATCCCCATGTGGACAAAAAAGAAGCATTCCGTGGAGGAAGTACGTGCATTTTTAAATGCCCTTGGCGCGCCTGACAGAGACGTGCCCGCCGTTCATGTGGCCGGGACCAATGGAAAAGGGTCCGTCTGCGCATTTCTGACCTCCGTATTCCGGCAGGCCGGATACAGGACCGGAACATTTACATCCCCCCATCTGGTGGATATGCGGGAGCGCTTTTTGATCAACGGCGCTATGGCCGACGAGGCTGTGTTTGAGCGGGCGTTTGAAACGGTGCGCGGGATCGTCCGGGAGATGGAGGAAAAAGGATTTGGGCATCCCACCTTTTTTGAATTTTTGTTTTATATGGCTGTGATCATTTTCCGGGAGGAAAAGGTGGATGTGATGGTGATTGAGACAGGCCTGGGGGGAAGGCTGGACGCGACGAACGCCCTGGAACACCCGGCAGCCTCGGTGATCACATCCATCAGCATGGACCATACGCAGTATCTGGGAGATACCATAGAAAAGATTGCCTGGGAAAAAGCCGGGATCATCAAGGCGGGTGTCCCCGTGATTTTTGACGCCTCGAACCCGGGTGTCCGCACCGTAATTGAGGGAGCTGCGTTCCGCAGGGGCGCTGCCCGGTATCCGGTAAACAGCCCGGATTTCCAGGTAGAGGGAATCCGGGGAGGACACCTGGAGGTGACGGTGCGTCTGCTGCGGGGGGACAGCCTTCGTCTGGAGATTCCTTTTGAGGCGCTGTACCAGGCGCAGAACGCCGCTCTGGCGGTGCGCACGCTGGAGGTGCTGCGGGGGCCCTGCCGCCAGGGCAGGGCCGGTGTTCCCGGCGGGGAGAGAGTCTGCCTGCCTGCAGACAGGCAGGAAAATGAAATTTTCCGCAGAATTACGGACCGCCAGATTGCGGAGGGCATACAGACTACCGCATGGCCCGGAAGAATGGAACAAATCCGTCCCGGACTTTACCTGGACGGGGCAAACAATCCGGGAGGCATTGAGGCGTTTCTGCGGACAGCAGGAGAGATTGCAGCGTCCAGAAGAGAGAAAGCGTATCTCTTGTTCAGCGCCCTCTCGGACAAGGACTATGGGCACATGGTTCGGCTGCTGGCAGAGGGATTTGTCTGGGCGGGAATCGGTGTTCTCACCCTGGAGAGCGCCAGAGGGCTTCCCGGAGCGCAGCTGGCGGAAGAATTTAAGAAATGGACGGCCTGCCCGGTGACGGTTTACCAGGGAACAGGGGAGGCGCTCCCGGCCATGCTGGAGCAGGCGGAAGGGGAACTGCTTTTCTGCACGGGTTCCCTGTACCTGGTTGGGGAGATACGAAAGGCGCTGGAACGTGTCTGAAAATGCATTCCCGCTAGAGATGAGGAGGAACGATATGATTGACTTTGAGGAAGAGATTGAGCGTTTTAAGCCGAGCCTGGATGTGGAAGAGGTGGAGGACGCCATTGTAAAGAGCGATCTGACGGACATGACGGATATCATGATGGAACTTATAAAGGAAAGAGATGAGAAATAGGCGGTGGAAATGGACTTTGCGAGAAAAAACCAGCAGATAGCCAACAGCTTTTATAATCTGGGACTGGAAAAGGCAAAAATACGGGATTTATCCGGCGCGGCCGAATGCTTAAAGAAGAGCCTCCGCTTCAATAAATATCAGATTGACGCCAGGAATCTCCTGGGGCTGATCTATTATGAAAATGGAGAGGTGGCGGATGCCTTAATCCAGTGGGTTATCAGCATGAACGTTCAGCCCGAGGGAAACCTGGCGGACGAGTATCTGGAAGAAATTCAGAGAAAGCCCGGCCAGCTGGAGATCGAGAGCCAGAATGTGAAATCATTCAACCAGGCGCTCTGGCACGCCCAGAACGGAAGCGATGACCTGGCAATTCTTCAGCTTGCCCGGGTGGTGGAGGCCAGGCCGCATTTTGTAAAGGCCCACCTGCTGCTGGCTCTTCTCTATATGAGAAGGGAGGATTACAACAAAGCGGGGCGGTCCCTGTATAAGATCCTGCAGATCGACACCTGCAACCCCAAGGCATTGTACTATATGTCGATTGTAAAGAAAAATACGGGGCGGGCGGATGCGGAGAAGCGGCGGATGATTAAGGCGTTTTCTCATCGGAAAATGCAGGATGATGATGTGATTATGCCCGCAACGTACAAGGAAAACACGGGCGTGGCCACGGTGATCCATATTATCGCGGGACTTGTCCTGGGCATGCTGGCCTTTTATTTTCTGATGATGCCGGCAAGGGAGCGGGATTTAAACCGCAGGAGAGATGAGGAACTCACCTCCTACATTCAGATGCTCAACAGCGCCAACCAGGAAAATGAAACGCTTCAGGCGGAGTATGATACCCTGGAAGCCCAGGCCCAGGAGGTTCAGACAAGGCTGGACGAGCTCACCACCGGAAATACCAGCATTATGGCGCAGTACCAGACCCTGATCCAGATCCTGCAGAATTACAGAACCGGCGATTTGGTGACCGCGGCCACTACATTTGCTCAGTCCTCCTTTGATTTGATCGAGGATGAGGGGATTCAGGCGATCGTGGAAAATGTGCGCCAGGACATGGCCACCAATGTGTACCAGATTCTGGTGGAAAACGGACTCACCCAGTGGAACGCGGGGAACCAGGATACGGCCATGACGTACTTCCAGGCCAGCCTGGCCATACAGCCCGCCAATCCCGAGGCGATGTACTATGTGGCGCGTCTCTATCAGGATGCCGGGGACATGGAGAATGCCAACGCCATGTTTGACCGGGTAGTGAACGAGTACCCGGATTCCGAATACGCCGGCCGATCCCAGAACGCCCGGGGGTACTAAAGTAAGAAATACCAAAAGAGAAAAACGATAAAGTAGCGATACTGCCGAGAAAGCACCCAAGCACTCGGCAGTATTTTTGTTATGAGCACTTGTTTTGTTATGAGCACTTGGCGTCCGTCGTGCGGACGCCTGCGTGCGGACGCCAAAGGCGGAGTTTTGGAAAGGAGAGCGGGATGGAGCACACGCATTTTACCTACGAGGCATGGGAGAATTCCCTGATTATCCATATGCCCCGTGAAATTGACCATCACAACTGCAGGAATATGAAGAGGGATACGGATCTGCTTCTGGAGGAAAACTACATTAACTGCATTGTCTTTGATTTTACGCACACGGAATTTATGGATTCCTCCGGCGTGGGAATCCTTTTGAACCGGTATAAGCAGATGGACGCCAGCCGGGGGAGGGCTGTATATTACGGCGCCGGACCGCAGGTAAAGCGGATTCTTGAGATGGCAGGCATAGGACGCCTGATGAATGGGTATGCTACAAGAGAGGAGGCGCTTAACGGATGACGGACATGGAGTTAAAAGACGGTTCTGAAATGGAAAAGCAGGGAGCAGCGGAGCTGAGAAAAGAAAATCAGAGGGAGGACGGAAAAATGGACAGAGAACGGATACGGCTGGAGATGGACAGTCTGTCAAAGAACGAAGAGTTTGCCAGAGTGGTGGCGGCAGTGTTTATGAGCCGCCTGAATCCCACTCTGGAAGAGGTGGATGATGTAAAAACCGCGGTGTCCGAGGCAGTGACCAACGCGGTGATTCACGGCTACGGCGGCGGGGAGGGAAAGATTTCCATGGAGATCAGCGCGGACGCGGAAAAGAAAATGCTGTACATATCCATCCGGGATAAAGGCAGAGGAATACCGGATGTAAAAAAGGCCATGGAGCCCATGTTTACCACGGATCCGTCCGGCGAGCGGTCGGGAATGGGATTTTCCTTTATGGAAGCGTTCATGGATCATCTGGAGGTGGAGTCAGCTCCGGGGAAGGGCACCCGCGTGTATATGGAAAAACGCATTGGCAGGTGACGCCCATGGACGAGACCATCAGACTGATAGAACGGGCGCACCAGGGGGATAAGACAGCGAGGGATAAGCTGGTAACGGACAATATGGGCCTGGTATGGAGCATTGTGCGCCGTTTTGGAGGGCGCGGCTATGAGATGGAGGATCTGTTCCAGATTGGAAGCATCGGCCTTATGAAAGCGATTGATAAGTTTGAGACGGCGTTTGACGTAAAATTTTCCACCTATGCGGTTCCCATGATCACCGGGGAGATCAAACGGTTTCTGCGGGATGATGGAATGATCAAGGTCAGCCGCTCCATAAAGGAGATGGCGGGAAAAGTGCGGTCGGCTAGGGAAGAGATGAGCGCGTCCTTAGGACGGGAGCCGACGATTGAGGAGATCGCGAGAAAACTGGGGGCCAGCCGTGAGGAGGTGGCCGCCTCCCTGGAGGCCGGGGCTGAGGTGGAATCTCTCTACCGGCCGGTGGGAGGAAATGAGGACAGCGGGATCTGCCTGATGGACCGTCTGGAAGAAGAGCGGGACGACCATGAGGTTCTCATCAACCGCATGGTTCTTCGGGAACTGATGGAGGGGCTGGACAAGGAGCAGCGGGAGATCATTCTCCGGCGGTATTTTTACAATCAGACACAGACCAAAATTGCCGCGGATCTGGGGATTTCCCAGGTGCAGGTGTCGCGGCTGGAAAAACGGATATTAAAAGAAATGCGCAGGCATTTTGAGGGATAAATATTGTTTGGAATGGCTGCGGCCGCATAAAACATACATTTTTCATCCATACTATGATCAGAAACAGAAAGGATGTGAGTGTATGAGTATTGGGAAACGTATTTTGGAATTTTTCGCGGCGGCGGCCGGGATTGTCTTTCTCATGGTGCTTGTGTGGTTTCTGCTTTCCGGGCTGCAGGAGAGCGGATATGAGGAAGAGGGAACCCTGGTGATGAACCGGGAACAGGAGGAGATGCGGGCCGAGCCGGCATTTGTGACAAAGCCGGGATTTGTAGCCGGCCCTTCCTGCGCAGCGCAGCCGGACGGCATGACGAAAGCGGAAGAGGAGCGGATGATACGGGAGGCGGCGGATCCGGCTTTCGCCGGCCCGGTTCATACCAGGAGCGCAAAAGGCTTATGAAAGAGACGGTTTACATCAAGTTCAAGGAGCTTACGGAGCTTACCTGCCGGGAAGTGCTGCTGAAGGACGTGGCCCAGGTCTATTGCCGGGATGCGGCGAAGATGAACCGGTGTAAGGCTATGAAGATTATGCACATTCAGATGGCACAGAAATACAGGTATGTGATGAGCGCCCTGGATGTAGTGGCCATGGTAGAGGAACAGAATCCGGCCCTGGATGTTCAGGCCATGGGGGCGGAGGATTTCGTGATCGCCTACAAGCCGCCCTCCCCTCCCATGCTGTTCTGGCAGTGGATGAAAACCCTGTTTGTGTGCGGCGTATGCTTTTTTGGCGCGGCATTTGCCATTATGACCTTTAATAATGATGTCAGCGCGGCAGATGTGTTTCAGAAGGTGCATCTGCTCATTATGGGAACGGAGTCCGACGGATTTTCCGTGCTGGAGGTGAGCTACTGCATCGGCCTGGCGCTGGGAATCGTGGTCTTTTTCAACCATGTGGCGGCCAAGAAGCTGAACACGGATCCCACCCCTCTGGAGGTGGAAATGCGTCTGTATGAGGATAACATTTCAAAGACCCTGATCGCCAATGCAGACAGGAAGGAGTCGAAGATTGACACTGCTTAAGCAGATTCTGCTGGGGGTGATCGGGCTCGCCGCCGGGGGAACCATTGCTGCCGGTGTGTATGCCTTTCTGGCGATTATCGGGGTCTTTGTGCGCCTGATCGGGAAAACCGGCACGAAACGACGCATTCTCCTTTATGAGACAGTGATTGTCCTGGGCGGAATTCTGGGAAATCTTATGGACCTGTTTTGGATTCGGGTGCCTATGGGGGATGTGATCGGGCTGCTCTTTCTGGGGACCGGGGGATTGTGCGTAGGCGTCTTTGTGGGCTGCTTGGCTATGTCCCTGGCGGAGACGTTAAAAGCGCTGCCTACGCTGACACGGCGGATTCGCCTGGCGGTGGGCCTTCCGTATGTAATATTTTTTATTGCGGCAGGGAAGCTGGCGGGCTCCCTTTTGTATTTTTGGAGAGGAATGGCGGCATAGCAGGAAATAGAAAGGATCGGATATGGAGATTGACAAGAAAAAATATGAGCAGTATGTAAAGAAAATCACGCCGGTGCACAGCCTGGGCGCCTCCATGGCGAAGGCCTTCCTTGTGGGCGGCCTGATCTGCCTGCTGGGGCAGGCCATGATGAATTGTATGACAGGGCCTCTGGAAATGGATAAAGAGGCGGCCTCCACCTGGACCTCTGTGGAGCTGGTGCTTCTCTCCGTGCTCCTTACCGGCTGGAATGTGTACCCCAAGCTGGTGAAGTTCGGCGGCGCCGGGGCGCTGGTGCCGATTACAGGATTTGCCAACTCGGTGGCGGCGCCGGCGATTGAGTTTCAGGCAGAGGGAGAAGTCTTCGGTGTCGGCTGTAAAATTTTTACAATTGCCGGGCCGGTGATTTTGTACGGGGTGCTGGCGAGCTGGGTGCTGGGGCTTGTGTACTGGGGCGGACGGCTGGTGGGGATGATGTAGAAAGAGGAACAAATCGCGAAAGAACGGCGAATCTACTTGATAAAAATGAGATTTTGTGTAAGAATCGTGTTGTTGCCAAAAGTGAAATGGAGGAAATGAAGCATTTCCAACCAAAGATGAGCAGTGAAAAGGACGATCCCATCAATGAAGAAACACATTGTTTACGCAGCATCGAAGCTGGCAAGAGGACTTTCTGCTTCCTTGTTAAGCTTCATCCTATTTTCCTGGATTTTTTCAGAAGTGCCGGCCAACAGCTATCTTGGCATTTGGTCGGGGGCTATGCTGATCCTATATCTGGGATTTTTAAGTCTTCATAATGTGGAAATGCTTCTTAAGGCCGGGACAGGAGGGGCATTCATTTCATTTGGATATATAGCGGCGCGAATGACATCGGGATGCACGGTACAGGATGCCTTCTGTCATATGTCTTTTACGAGGAAGGCCCTTTGTGCATCGATCGGAATCGAATATGCGATTCTTATTTTCCTGTGTATTATATATGCGATTGCAAAGAGAAGAAAATCTGAGAAGAAGAATCCGGACGATGAGATGTTTCCGGAACGGCAGGATGACCTGGACAGACTGGAACAGTATCTTTCAGCAGCAGATGTGGTTGGAAAAGTATAGGGAGCTGGAGGATGCCGCCGCTGATGCGAAAGATGCGGACACATATAAAAATATGTTGGATCAGAGCTATGCGAAGGGAGAGATCAATCTGCGGGAGTACAGAGAATTGTGGGATCGGTTTGCCCGGCAAGTGGCGGGGGGAAAATAGCGGATCTGCTTTTCAAGGATGCAAAATCCCCGAGGCTATGGTATACTACTATGGAAATAACGGAAGAGCCTCCCGCGGCCCCAACCCGGCCGGACGAACCCGGGGGCTCCCAATAACAGAAAGGCAAAACGACATTGTATGAGAGACAATAACCAAGGATCATTTCCTTCGCCCCGAACATCCGGAACCTCCCCTAAGGCAGCTTCCGGTCCTGGCGGCGAGCGCCTGAATAAATGGCTCGGCCGCATGGGCATATGTTCCCGCCGGGAGGCGGACCGGCTGATCCGGGAGGGAAAAGTATACATAGACGGCCAGCCCGCCCTTATGGGACAGCCGGTGTATCCGGGTCAGCGGGTGGAGGTGGACGGCCGGTCGGTGGACCGGGGGGAAAAGCCGCAGCCCGTGCTTTTAGCGGTCAATAAACCCCGGGGAATCGTGTGTACGACCTCGGATAAGGACCGGGCGGAGAATATTGTGGATTTCCTCCGGTATCCGGAGCGGATTTATCCCGTAGGACGTCTGGACAAAGAATCCCAGGGCCTGCTTCTCATGACGAACCAGGGGGATCTGGTGAACAAGATCATGCGGGCGGGAAATGCCCATGAGAAGGAATATCATGTGACAATTGACCGGCGGGTGACCAGGCAGATGCTGGACCGCATGGCTGCGGGAATCTATCTGGAAGAGCTGGGGGAAACCACCCGGCCCTGCCGTGTGCAGCGTCTGGGGGAGCGGGAATTTTCCATCATACTCACCCAGGGATTAAACCGGCAGATCCGCCGCATGTGTGAGGCCTGCGGCTGCCGTGTGCGGCGTCTTGTCCGCGTGCGGATCATGAACATCCTCCTGGGCGGCCTGGAAGAGGGGAGCTTTAGGCCGGTAACCGGGGAAGAGTATCAGGAGCTGATGCGGCTCCTAAAAGGCTCCAGCGGCCTGTCCGTGAAGGAGCGTACAGAGAGGAATAAACAGAATGGAAAATAAGATGCAGAGAATGAAGGAGCTCATCCCCATTCTGGTACAGGCGGCCAAGGCCTATTACCAGGAGGATCGGGAGATCATGAGCAATTTTGAATATGACAGGCTCTACGACGAGCTGGCCTCCCTGGAGCGGGAGACCGGCGTGATTCTGTCCGGGAGCCCGACCCAGCAGGTGGGATATCAGGTGCTTGAGGAGCTGCCAAAAGAGACCCACGAGTCGCCCATGCTTTCCCTGGACAAGACAAAGAGCGTGGACGATCTGGCCGAGTGGCTGGGAGATCAGAAAGGGCTTCTCTCCTGGAAAATGGACGGGCTCACCATTGTGCTCACGTACCGGGGAGGAGAACTTTCTAAGGCAGTTACCCGGGGAAATGGGGAGATCGGCGAGGTGATCACGCCAAATGCCAGGACATTTGTGAATATCCCTCTGCGCATTGCTTACCAGGGGGAGCTTACCCTGCGGGGCGAGGCGATTATCCGGTATTCGGATTTTACGCGCATCAATGAAGAGATTGAGGATGTGGATGCGAAATACAAAAATCCCCGGAACCTGTGCAGCGGCTCTGTGCGCCAGTTAAACAGCCGGATCACGGCGGAGCGCAGCGTGCGCTTTGAGGCATTCGCCCTGGTGCGGGCCGATGGGGTGGACTTTAAAAATTCCCGGAAGGAGCAGTTTGAATGGCTCAAAACCCAGGGATTTGAGGTGGTTCCCTATGTGGAGGTGGATGCCGGGACGATCCGGGACGCAGTAAAGCGATTTGAAGAGCAGGTACCGGAAAATGACATTCCCTCCGACGGCCTGGTGCTTCTTTACGACGATATCGCCTACGGGGATTCCCTGGGGCGCACGGCCAAGTTCCCGCGCAATTCCATTGCATTCAAGTGGCAGGATGAGGTGCGGGAGACCACGCTTTCCTACATCGAGTGGAGCGCTTCCCGTACAGGCCTGATCAATCCGGTAGCAGTCTTTGAGCCGGTAGAGCTGGAGGGAACCACGGTGAGCCGTGCCAGCGTCCACAATATCAGCATTATGGAAGCATTGGAGCTGGGGGCAGGAGACCGGATTACGGTATACAAGGCCAATATGATCATTCCGCAGATCGCGGACAATCTGACCCGCAGCGGCGTGCGGGACATTCCGGAAAAATGTCCGGTGTGCCAGGAACCTACCCAGATAAAAAGCATTGGGGAGGTGAAGAGCCTCTATTGCCTGAACCCGGACTGCCAGGCCAAAAAGATCAAGAGCTTCACGCTGTTCGTAAGCCGGGACGCACTGAACATCGACGGCCTTTCCGAGGCGACCCTGGAGAAATTTATCAGCGCGGGGTTCATCCACGAATACGCGGATATTTTCCATCTGGACGCGCACCGGGAGGCAATTGTGGAGATGGAGGGGCTCGGGGAAAAATCCTATGAAAATCTGGCCGCGTCCATCCGCCAGGCGTCCCGCACCACTCTTCCCCGGCTGATCTACGGCCTGGGGATTGCGGGGATCGGCCTCGCCAATGCCAAGATGCTCTGCCGCCATTTTCATTACGATCTGGAGAAAATGCGCCGTGCCTCCCTGGAAGAACTGACGGAGGTGGACGGAATCGGCGGGGTGCTGGCTCAGGCATGGATGGATTATTTTGCGTCGGAGAAAAATAATCAGGCCCTGAACCGCCTTTTGGCCTGTCTGGAAATTGAGACGGAGCAGGCAGAAGAGGGCGACCGGCCTCTGGAGGGGAAAACCTTTGTAATCACGGGCTCCCTGACGCATTTTGCAAACCGCAAGGAGCTCACGGAGCATATTGAGGCAAAGGGAGGCAAGGTCACAGGCTCCGTTACATCAAAAACCGACTATCTGATCAACAACGATACCGCTTCCAATTCTTCCAAGAATAAAAAGGCCAGGGAACGGAACATACCTGTGATATCCGAGGAGGACTTCCTTCGAATGCTGTAGCACAGCGGTCTTCTGCGCTTTTTGTCCCGCCGCGCTTTTGGGCACGGTTTCATGCATCGCATGTCCCGAGCCGGAAGTTTGCGGGCAGGGCGGGCTGCGGGGGAAGCTGTGCGGTTTTTGAATGAACGGTTTTGAAAAATAGCAGAAGGGAGAACGCGCAATGCCAATTAAAGTACAGAAGGAGCTGCCTGCCCGGGCGGTTCTGGAATCAGAGAATATATTTATTATGGACGAGGACCGGGCCATGAGTCAGGATATCCGGCCGTTGGAGATACTGATTTTAAATCTTATGCCCATCAAAGAGGACACGGAAACCCAGCTTCTGAGGGCTCTTTCAAATACCCCTCTCCAGGTGGACTGCACCTTTCTCATGCTCTCCACCCACGTGTCAAAGAACACATCCGCCAGCCATCTGAATAAATTTTACATAACCTTTGACCAGATCCGGAAGAACCGCTTCGACGGCATGATCATCACCGGCGCTCCGGTGGAAAATCTGGAATACGAGGAGGTCAACTACTGGGACGAGCTGTGCGGGATCATGGAATGGACCAAGACCCATGTGACATCCACCATCCATATCTGCTGGGGAGCCCAGGCCGCCCTTTACTACCATTACGGGATTCCAAAATATTCCATGAAGCATAAGCTTTCCGGCATTTACAACCACAAGGTTCTGGACAGGAAGGTGCCCCTGGTGCGCAGCCTGAATGATTATTTCCTTGCTCCCCATTCCCGGTATACCGAGGTGCGCAGAGGGGACATTGAGAAGCATCCGGAACTGCAGATCCTGGCTGAGTCCGAGGAGGCGGGGGTATTTCTGGTTATGAGCCGGGACGGCCGCCAGATCTTTGTCCAGGGGCATCCGGAGTACGACCGGATGACGCTGAACAACGAGTATCACAGGGATCTGCAAAAGGGATTAAACCCTGCCGTTCCATGCAACTACTACGAACACAACGACCCGTTTTCTGTTCCGGTTCTCACCTGGCGCAACACGTCCAATACTCTCTACACCAACTGGCTCAATTATTATGTGTACCAGGTGACGCCGTATCTGCTGGTGAGCGACTGACGCTTCCCCACACCGGTCTCAGCACCATTGAATCAGAACCCCGGAAATACGCGCCGGGGTTTTTTGCGTGCCGGACACAAACGCTTCGGTATTCCGGAATAAGAATTTTCCGCGCGCTTTTTGTAAAATCCGCATTATTTGGGTATGATGAGAGTAAAAAATATAAAAATGATGCGGAGGGAAATTTGCAGATATGAAAGAGAAGAACAGCCCATACGCAGCCAGATTTTGGAATATAAAGAATACCTGGGAAAATCCTACAAGGTGTCCAGCGCTAATTCAATGATTATCGCGCTGAACGCCTATCTGCGCTTTATTGGACGGCCGGAATGCTGTGTCCGCACATTCCGGATGCAGAAACAGATATTCAGAGATGCGGATCGGGAGATAACCAGGGATGAGTATAAGCGGCTGGTACAGGAGGCGCGGAACATGGGAAATGACCGCCTAAGCCATATCCTTCAGACCGTCAGCTCCACGGGAATACGGATCAGCGAACTGCCCTTTATAACGGTGGAGGCGCTGAAGCGCAGTATGGTTACGATTCAATGCAAGGGAAAAGTGCGGGTGATCGTCCTTCCGCGTTCTCTGACTATTCTGCTTGGCGACTACTGCCGCCGTATGAATATACGGCGCGGCTCTGTTTTTATCACAAAAAACGGCCGGCCCGTAGACCGCCGGAATATATGGCGGGAGATGAAGCAGCTGGAGCTGGGAATGGTT
Organism: Candidatus Enterocloster excrementipullorum; assembly: GCA_019119575.1. Taxonomy (GTDB): domain Bacteria; phylum Bacillota; class Clostridia; order Lachnospirales; family Lachnospiraceae; genus Enterocloster; species Enterocloster excrementipullorum. The sequence goes on along the minus strand of DWWT01000019.1, from coordinate 951 downwards.
ATTCTGCAGGCCGGCGGAACGTCCTGACGGAAGACTTTGCGGGAGTATGACATAATATACATTATGTCGCGCGCGACATACATGAGACAAGATTTGACTGGAAAGGCATTCGGAAGACTGACTGTTATAAAGGAAGCGGAGAGGAAAAATCCCAAGAGGCATTATTGGCTTTGCCGCTGTACGTGCGGCCGGGAGACCGTTGTAGACGGCAGCCACCTCCTAAGCGGCCACACCAAGAGCTGCGGCTGCTATCATCGGGATTGTTCCAGGGAGAAAAGCCGGGACATAACAGGAATGCGTTTTGGCCGTTTGACGGCGATAAGGCCCGCCTCACTGCAGGAAGGAGGAGCGGGTTTTTGGAAATGCAGATGCGACTGCGGAGCGGAAGTCATCTGTTCGAAGGATTCGCTGTGCCAAGGCAATACAAGAAGCTGCGGATGCCTGCAGGAGGAAACACGCCGGGAAAATATGAAAAACGCCATACACTTTGTAGAGGGAACATGCGTAGAGCGGATTTCCAGCCGGAAAAATTGTTCCAACAACACCAGCGGGCAGAGGGGCGTTTACAGACGTGAAAACAACCGCTGGCGAGCCTGTATTGGCTTTAAGGGGAAGGTATACAACCTGGGGACGTTTAAATCATATGAGGAAGCTGTGAATGCCCGTCTGAAGGCGGAGCACGAATTTTATGATGCTTTTTTGGACCAGTACCGGGAAAAGACAGGCGGCTGCTTGAACACAGAAAATTCACAGTCTGAAAGAAAATTGTAAGTTAAATTCTGCTTGTTTTTGTGATACCATAAAGGTAACATAATAGGCAGCGCTGTTTGTGCGCTGTGAAAGCAGGAGGAGGGGACTTATTGTGAGAAGGACTGGAAGAATGCTGGCAGTTCCGCTTGTGGCGGCGTCTTGCCTGGCTATGTCGTTTCCCGCGATGGCGGCTGAGAGTAT
>DWWT01000018.1 GCA_019119575.1 Candidatus Enterocloster excrementipullorum | reverse complement strand
GCCACCGACTGTACCTTTGAGAACAATGGAATCGGCCTTCACTGGAATTCCACCGATGCAACCGCAACCGATTCCCATTATACCGGAAACATCTTCCGGGGGAACGATACCGCCGTTCTGCTGGAACAGGTGCCCACCGATACTGTTCTGAATTTCGGCCAGTGCGTGTTCGAACACAATGAAACCGATCTGGACAACCGTTGCAGCCAGCCGGTGGATCTTTCGGAAGCGAAGTTTGGGTGAAAAAAGGGGAGGCTGATCGCTTAAGCCTCCCAACTGCGCTCATTCTATAATCTGTTTTACCTTTTCCACAGGGATGTCCAGCCGCCTGGCTATTTCCTCCGGTGCCATGCCCTGTGCTGACAGGCGGAATACTTTCTTAGCCACCTCAATTCCCCTGTCCATTCCCTTTTCCATGCCTTTTTCCATTCCAATCGATAAAATACTCATTCTCACTGCCTCCCACTCTTCTGACTCCTTCACTTCCTGCACTATCTTATCCAATTCCACGATTCGTTCGTCCTTCACCCGAATTTCCGGATTATCAAGCGTTGTCCTTTTCATATACTGCAGCAGGCTTACCAGCTCCGGTGAACCGTTTTGGCTTTTCATATTTAAAAATATTTTTGTTGTTCCATCCTCCAGATACAAATCACCCAGTTCCTCGCAGCGTTCTCGAAACGTATACTTCGCCAGATCCCTTTTGAAAATGTCGTCCTGCGTGATAAAAATGATAACAGTAGGTGGAAGTTCTTTGTACTTTGTCTTTCTCCCTGATTTCAAGACAGGGGTGTCCAAAAGGCTCTGATAAAATCTTGCCCGCCTGCGCATATCATCCTTCGATATATCATTCTGCATTTCCGTGGCAAAATTCCGGCCCTTTTCGTCCTGTCCGCGGGCATCCAGCCGTATTGCTCTTTTTCCGCTTTTATTTAAGACAACCTCCTCCACATGCACCTGCACAAGCTGTAAATCCTGTTCTCCCATTATAATGCTCAGCACATTCTGATACGCTTTTTTGTGCCGCATGACAGAGAGAAATAGTGCAAAATCACTCAAATTCTCTTCCTGAGAGGCCAGCAGTTCTTCCGTCTCTTTTCGGAAGTCCTCTCTTACGTCCTGTTTTCTTTCCTTATCCATTTTTCCATCCTTTCTGTTTTCGCAGGAAGGATGACAGCCTCCCTGCTTACTGTATCTGGGTATTAAGCAAAGAGTCTGTGCGAGCGCTCAATAGCGCGAAATGAATGTTCATAGACTTATTATAGAATGTAAGAAACTTTGCCTGCTTTTATCATAGCAAAGGCATCAGGAAAAAACAAGGATTATTCTCTGGAGCCGGACGATTCCGTATAAATGGTTTACCGCAGAAACGCCCGCACCGCCCTCTCCCACACCCATCGGTACGGCTGATACCGCATCGGCAGATCAATCCATGTCTTTTTGTCCACAATGCTCTTATAATGGGTAAAGGTGTCAAAACCGGTTTTTCCGTGGTAGGCCCCCATGCCGCTCTCGCCGAAGCCTCCGAAGCCCATCTCCGTGGTGGCCAGGTGAATGATCGTGTCGTTCACGCAGCCCCCGCCGAAGCCGCAGCGGGACAGCACCCGCTCCGCCGCCCGATTATCCGAAGTAAAGATATAGAGCGCCAGGGGGTGGGGCATGGCGTTCACATTGCGGATCACCTCATCCAGCCGGTCAAATACAAGAACCGGCAGGATGGGGCCGAAAATCTCTTCCTGCATGACCGCATCGGAAAAGCTCACCTGATCCAAAACCACTGGCTCTATGCGCAGGGACTCCCGGTCCGCCTTCCCGCCGCACACGATCTTGCTCTCATCCAGCAGGCCCAGGAGCCGGTCAAAATGCTTTTCATTGATAATCTTTCCGTAATTCGGGTTGTCCAGGGGCTCTTTCCCGTACTGCCTGCGGATCTGTTTTTTAATCTCCTTAATCAGCCTGTCCTTCACGGCGCGGTGGCAGTAAATATAGTCCGGCGCCACACAGGTCTGCCCACAGTTTAAATATTTTCCAAAGACAATCCGTCTGGCGGCAAGTTTTACATCCGCCGTCCGATCCACAATGCAGGGGCTCTTTCCGCCCAGCTCCAGCGTAACCGGCGTCAGATGATCCGCCGCGCTGCGCATGACCTCCTTTCCCACCGCCTGGCTTCCGGTAAAGAACATATAGTCAAAATGTTCCTTCAAAAGGCAGGTGTTTTCTGCCCGTCCGCCGGTCACCACCGCCACATAGCGGGAAGGGAAGCACTGGGCGAGAATGTCCGCGATCACCGCGCTGGTATGGGGTGAATAGGCGCTGGGCTTCACCACCGCGGTATTCCCGGCGGCCAGCGCGTCCACCAGAGGGGAAAGCGTCAGCATAAATGGGTAATTCCAGGGGCTCATGATCAGCACCACGCCGTAAGGCGACGGCTTTACGAAGCTTTTCGAATGAAACTGAGCGAGAGGCGTCCGCACCCGCCTGTCTGCGGCGAACCGCGGAATATGCTTTATCATATAGCGGATCTCTTCCAAAACCATCCCGGTCTCACACATATAGCTCTCAAAATTGCTTTTTCCCAGGTCAGCCTTTAACGCCGCGTGAATTTCCTTTTCATGCCCGGATACCGCGGCATAGAGCCTGCGAAGGGCGTTAATCCGCCGGTTCACCGGAAGAGTTGCCCCGGTCCGAAAATATTTTCTCTGTCTGGTTATCACTTGATTGATTTCCTGCTCAGTCATGTCCTGCTCCCTTCTTCTCATTTTCCATCGCCCAAAACTGCCACGGAACCGCCGCAAACCGCCGCAAACTACCGCCGCGAACCGCAGCCAACTACCGCAGCCGGTGATAAAACTTCTCCAGCTCCCCGGCGTCCATCAGCACTGGGACGGGATACAGGGGATTGGCCTCCCTGTCCGCATAGCGGGCCAGCCTGGGAATATCCTTCTCCTGGATTTCCGGAATCCGGTCTCCGATCCCAAAGCGCTTCTTCATTTCCTTAATTTCCCTGATAAACCGGGCGGCAGCCTCCCCGCAGGGCGTATGCTCATCCGCAAGCCCGGCGGCAATGGCCAGGCGCGCCAGCTTCCGGTCAATCTTCTTTCCGTAGGCCTCCAGCATCATGGGAAGAATCACCGCATTTGCAAGGCCATGGGGTACATTATATTCCCCGCCCAGGGAATGGGCAATGGCGTGCACATACCCTACATAGGATTTGGAAAATGCACAGCCCGCGCAGAAGGAGGCCCGGAGCATGTTGCGGCGGGCCCGCACATTGCGGCCATTTTCCCAGGCCTCGTCAATATTTTCAAAAATCAGCTTCACGGCCAGAAGGGCGTCCTTCCTGGTGCCGTAAGTGGTAGAATTCCCGATATAGGCCTCCACCGCGTGGGTCAGGGCGTCCATGCCCGTTGTGGCGGTGAGAAAAGGCGGAAGCCCCAGGGTGACGCCTGGATCCAGCACCGCATACCGGGGAATCAGCGGAAAATCATTGATGGCGTATTTGTGGCGCGTCTTGGCGTCCGTAATCACCGCCGCCAGGGTGGTCTCGCTTCCCGTTCCCGCTGTGGTGGGAACCGCAATCAAAAGTGGCAGCTTTTTTCGCACTTTCAAAATCCCCGCCATTTTCCCCAGGGGCTTTCCCGGCCTCACGATGCAGATGCCCGCCGCCTTGGCGCAGTCCATGCTGGACCCGCCGCCAAAGCCGATGATGCAGTCGCAGCCGGCCTTCCGGTAAAGGGCCGCGGCCTCCGCCGCATTGTCCGTGGTGGGATTTGCCGCTGTTTTATCATAGACAAAGCAGGCAATCCCCGTTTTCTCCAGAGCCGTTTCCAAAGGCCGGGTCAGTCCCAGCTTTCGTATTCCCTCATCCGTAATCAGAAGGGCTTTGCCGCACCGGTTCTTTTTTATGACCTGCGGCAGGGCCTTTATGCTGCCGATTACCCGGGGCGTTCGGTAGGGCAAAAACGGCAGAGCGATCTTTAATCCGAGCTGGAAGGCCCGGCAGTATAGTTTCTTAGGCAGGTTCATGGCAGTGATTCCTCCTCACACAGCATCAGGTCATTTCTCGTTTCGGCAAGCTGTTTTAATTCTTCCGTAAATCCGGAAGCACCAAACAGCACATACCACACACGGCGGGTCTGATTCTTCCAGGCTACACGGGGGTCTTATCCTCCAGACTGCGCAGAACACGGATTCCTACCGGTTCCTGCCAAAATTTGCATTCACCGAGAATGAGATTATTTCCATCCGGATCAATAGCGGCGATATCGATTTCGTCGTGTGCATCCCACCAGCGCCCGATTTTTGAAAAATGGAACGGCCAGCATCCTTCTGCATTCAGATCCCACATCCGCTCCCGGCACACATCCTCATACACGCAGGCAATATGCCCTTTTACAAGGCTCCTGCGGATTTTGCTCATAACGATAGAACCGTTCCCGCTCTCAATAAAGCTGCGGTTCGGATATACAAAAGCAAACCAAAAGCGGATATAATTATCCTTAATTTTGTAAAGGCCCTTTTTGCTTTTCTCCGGATTTTCTTCTGTGACAGGAACCTCCCGCCCTACAATGTCCAGATCCATGAGCGTTTTCAGATATTTCGTCAATCCGGTTGCTTTTACCTCCAGCATAGACGCAATAGCCGACAGTCTGCTGTTGCCCGCGGCAATGGCTTTTATAATGGAAAAATAGCTTCCAACCTCCGCGACCTCCTGCTGAAGCAGGAAGTTTGGCTCATCGTACAGATAACCGGAGCGGTTGAGCACATTGCGCTGGATACCAGTGTAAATATCACCGCTTTCCGCAAACAGCTCAATATATTTGGGAACACCGCCGGTAATTGCATACAGCTCTATCCGTTCACGGCGGTTTTTTCGTGGAAAAAACTCTGCGTAATACCGAAAAGGGATCTGCGTTATTCGGATTTGGGCTGTGCGCCTTCCATACAGCGGGCTGTTGTAGGACAGTGTCTGCGATTCCATCATGGAGATCAGGGAACCGCAGAGGATTACCATGACCTGCTTCTGCTTTAAATTTTCCTCCCATATTCGCTGAAATATGGACGGAAATGCCGGATTTGACCTTCCGATATATTGAAATTCGTCAATGACGATTACCGGCTTGCTTTCAAAAGGCGCATCCATGATCGCTCGAAAGATCACATCCCAATTCTTCACATCCGCATTTCGCAACAAGTCACTGTCGATAAACTCCGCCGCTTTATCCCTAAAGGCCAGCCGGTTTTGTGTCTCTGATTCTTCACTGGCCCAAAAAACAGCGCCGGTTTATCCTTGATAAACTTAGAGATCAATGTACTCTTTCCAACTCTCCGCCGTCCATACAGCACCACAAGGGCACTGCCATTTCGTTCGTATTCACTTTGCAAGGTTTCCATCTCCGCACTGCGGTCTATGAACCTTTCCATAGCATGCACCTCGCTTTTTGTTTATATTATACTTTAAATTATAATAATTTCAAACAGAATAATCTGGCAGCGGTAAAAACGCCGCAGGCCGGACCGCCGCAATATCTCTTGGCCGCCGGCAGCTTTACAAACAAACCTATGCCCAGTATAATGAAGCATAAAAGGAGGTATTTCACCATGATAAAACAAATCAGCCTGTCTCAAATCACCGGCTTTCGGGTGGGCCATGCCCAGGATACGGAGCATGCCACCGGCTGCACCGCCATTATCTGTGAAAATGGCGGCTGGGCCGGTGTGGATGTCCGGGGAGGAAGCCCTGCCTCGAGGGAAACCGAGCTCCTCCGCCCGGAAAATACCGTCCAGCAGATTCACTGTGTCATGCTCTCCGGCGGCAGCGCCTATGGCCTGGAGGCTGGTGACGGAGCCATGCAGTTTTTAGAGGAAAAGGGTATCGGATTCGACGTTGGAATCGGGCGGGTGCCCATTGTCTGCGGCGCCTCCCTCTTTGACCTGGAGCTTGTGAGCGCCAAATACCGGCCTGACAAGAGAATGGGGTATGAGGCCTGCAAGAATGCGTGGCTTGGCGGCGAGCCCGCCCAAGGAAACGTGGGCGCGGGGACCGGCGCCACCGTTGGAAAATTCCACAATACAGAGGACATGATGAAGTGCGGAATCGGCATCTGGGCTGGGCAGATTGGAGATGTGCAGTGCGGTGCTATTGTAGCTGTCAATGCCCTGGGGGATGTGGTGGACTATGAAACCGGACGGATTCTGGCCGGTCTGTTAAATAAAGAGCACACGGGATTTGCAGACACCCGGCGCTGCATGTATGAGGAGCTCCAGAAAAACCGCAATCTCTGGAGCGGGAACACCACCATCGGCTGTGTGATTACCAATGCCAGGCTGGACAAAGCCCAGTGCCGGAAAGCCGCAGTCATTGCGCACGACGGCTACGCCCAGACCATCCGGCCCGCCCACTGCACCGTGGACGGCGATACGCTCTTTGTCATGGCCTCCGGCCAGGTGGAGGTAGCTCCGGATTCCTTCTATGCCATGGCCTGTGAGGCAGTAGCCCGCGCGGTAAACCAGGCTGCTTTATGCGCAGCACCTGCGTATGGGCTTAAGGCAGCGGCGGATTTCCGTCCGGCGGATTGTCCAGCATAGCGATTTGCAAAATGGCCTCTATCCCCACCCGCTCCCCGCTCACAAAGACAATCTCCCGCTTCCAGCCCTCCAGCCGCAAAACGCGGCCCCTAAGTGTCTGAAGGAAGCCGCCCTCCTTCCTTTCATCGGAGACAAAATACACCATTATAACCCATTTCAGACGTATGGTTTATTTTGCGGCAGAGAGCCGGGTGCAAATCCCCATCACTCTTCCGGAAGAATCTCCCCGACCTCTGCCTCCACTCCTATCCCCTCAAAAAATGCTTCAATCTCCGCCGCAGACCCGCAGGAAAATTCGTCCTGCAGGAGAAAGGTCCCGGATGCAGAAACCGTGCCGTCCTCCCCCGCCGTAAACGTCACAGCCGCCGGTGCCGCGTCTTCATAAACATAGAGATATGTCACGTCCTGGATCTCATTTTTGACAGCGAAGGTCTTCTGAGCCATGCAGGCATTCGCCGCGGCCAGCTCCTCCACGCCAGCCATGCCGTTAATCACGGAAGGAACGGATGCCAAAATTCTCTGCCTAAGAAATGTCCAAAGCTCCTGTGACATTTCACCCGTCTCCTCCATTTCCGCCAAATCCCACCATGCCCTAAGCTGCTCCTCCGGAATCGAAATAAAGTACACTGCCTCCGGCTCCTCATGCTCCCCCGCCAAATCATTCTGTATAATCGCCCGGATTCCATCGTTTGCCGTGGTAAGCCCGATGTATGCCTCCGATTCCGTCATTTCCGCCATAATATCTATCACCGCAAGCCCCCGGTCATAGAGTGAAATGTCCCCGGCGTCCTGTGTGCCCGCTCTGCCGCCCCCGCAGGCGCACAGGGCAAACGCCGCCACAGCTGGAATGCAGGCCGCCCATCGTCTCTTTCCATTCTTCTTGCCCGTGTTTTCCGTATCCTGTTTCTTCCTGTCCCATCTTCTCATGTATGCTTTCCCCTCCTGTCTCCGATTATCCTCTGTTTAAGCAGCTGTCCTTGCTTTTCCGTTATATAAGCAAAAGCCTAAATCCTTGTCAAAATCGCAGCGTATCCAAAATTTCCATCAGCTGTCCCGCGTTTTTGGAAAACCAGCTGCCCGCGTCCCAGGAGGTTACCAGGACATCCGAATCTTCAAAGAAAATATACTCCCAACGCCCCGCGTCTATGTCCTTTACCGCATTTGCCTTCTTCCCCGCCAGCTCAATCTCCTTATACTCCATGCCGGTGCCGCATATCCCGTAATTGGGGGCATATGCCACCTCCACATATCCTTTCTCCTCTCCCTCCGGATAAAGCCGCAGACTATAGTCAAAGCCGTCTTCTCCCTCCGGGCAGGCCTCACACACCCAGCCGTCAGGGACTCTGAGAGAAATGGATCCCCCAGGATCTGTGACTGACGCCGTCTCACTTTCCTCTTCCCCCGCTGGATTCCCGCACACGCCAAGAAACAGCCACACATCGTTCCTGTAATCGCGGATTCCAAAGAGGAAGGGCCGATCCAGTATCATCTGTGCCTTCTGGGTATCGTCGGGCATTCCTGCCCCTGCGAGGGCTATCATCGTATAGGCCGCGCCCTCCACACCCTCCTCGTCCACGCCCACATGGGTCTCCTGCAGCACCTGATTCACGAACAGAGGGCTGGAGGACATGGCGGAAAAATCTGCCGCCTCACTGTCGAACATGCGCTCCAAGCCCATGGACGCCAGCGTTTCCTTCAGGTCAAAATGGCTGCCAAAGGAGAATTTCGGCACCTTCCAGGTGACCTCGCCCGTGCTCCATTTTCCCTCCTCCGGTACAAAAATATCCCTCAAAATCTCCGGGTTCTCCAACAGAACCTCCACATCCGTTCCCTCGTCCGGGAGGACAAAAAGCACCTCACAATTATTATTCGTAAAAAGGCCGGAAACCGTATATCCGTCCCCGCGCACAAAACTTCCCATGGGGTCCGTCCGGTTCATAAAGGGAACCGAAACCTCGCCGCCATTTTCCAGATGAAAGACATCCTCCGCTGTCTGCTTTTCATCAAATTTATCCTGCCATCCCCCGTAAAAATACAAGGTATTGAGAATGGAAAGAAGCGTGTCCGGCGACAGCTCCACCGTGGGGGCGAGGGCCCCTTTTGTCTGTTCCGAAATCCATTCCCCCATCCGCTTTCCCGTGTCCGCATCGGCAAAATCTACCGCGTGGGAGGAGGCAAAAAAATCCTCCGCGCAAGTCTTGCGGTAATCCGAATCCAGCTTTATTTTCTCCGATACCCACAGAGAATTGGCAAGGCGCAGGGAGCCGTCCGGGACACTCTCACCGTAAGCTTCTGCCTCAGCCGCAGCCCGTTCTTCCTGGTACACATACCGCTGAAAGAGCGCCGCGCACTGACGGGCCAGATCCTCCTTTCCCTCTGCTCCCAGAGCTGCAAGAAGTTCGGCCTCTGTCTCCCCCTCGGCTCCCGTCCCCAGCACCGCCAGGGCATAGTAGAGACTCAATGGGCTGAAAAATGCATTGTCCTCCGCCTCAGAGAGCACCGCGCTCCCGCTCTGAAAGGCAAAGCCGGCGAGACCTTCCCGAAAATCCTCTGAAATCTCATTTTCCGCCAAGAGGGCATTCCACCCCTCGTAGTCATCCCCCGTCAGACCGGCGGCCTCCACCTGGGCCGCCTCCACGTCCACAGACCGGCCCTTTCCCAGGCCGCCCGCCTGCCCCCAGACCACACAGGCCGATGCCGCAAGGAAACACAGGCCGGCGGCGAGGGCGGCGCACCTTGTCCTTTTTTTCATAAAATGCACCTCCCAGCTTTCAATCCTTGTCCCGGAGCCTCTTATACTTTCTATCGATGACACACCCATAGATAAATGAAGGCGATGCTAAAACAAGCAGTATCACACAGGATTCTCCCCAGCCGAGGTCCAGGGAAAGGGCACGGCACGCCAGGCCGAACAGCAGCCAGGGCACGCCCAGCAGCAGGTACGCGGTTCCCATGCTGTGCTTCCAGTCCTCGGTCCATACGTATCCCCTGCATTTTTTCGGCACAAGCATAATCCCTGAGCGGCCCGCAATTCCGTACAAAATCCAAACAATGCTGATAATAAAAAAGCTTCCATTTATCACGACGCGCACCTCCTTTTCGCCGCTTATCTCTTTTTTTCAGTATAGCATTGCCGGAAATGGGATGTGTTACTTATGTCTTATCTTTTTCTTAAGGTAATTTTGTCCGAATGGAAAGAGTATTCCATTACCTATACCTCTCAAATTTCATTCGTATAAAGCCGGCCTTCCCGTCCTGTCAACATAGATGCTCCTTTTCACCGAAGCAAAACCCGCATTTCCCGTATTCAACTATTTCCCCTCAGGAGCCGCATGGCGGGCAAAGAAGTTTGCCAGGATTGCGCCGGATACATTGTGCCATACGCTGAACACCGCACCCGGAATCGTGGCCAACGGATACTGGGCAAAATGAGTCGTGGCCAGGGAAGTCGCCAGACCGGAATTCTGCATTCCCACTTCGATGGAAATGGCGCGGCACTTGGTCTCGTCCAGCTTCAGCACCTTGCCGATGACATAGCCCAGGGCATATCCCAGCACATTATGCAGGATTACCACCGCTACAATCAGCAGGCCGGAGGTCATCAGGTTGGCGGAATTTGCAGAAACCACTGCAGCCACAATGGCCACAATCGCTAGGGTAGATACAAGAGGAAGCACCTCCACCGCAGCCTCCGTAAATGTATGGAAGAAATGGTTAATCACAAAGCCAGCCGCAATCGGAACGATAACAACCTGAAGAATAGAAATAAACATGCTGGCCATATTTACATCCACACGGGCTCCCGCATACACATAGGTAAGGAAGGGCGTCAAAAACGGCGCAAGAATCGTGGAAACCGAGGTCATGCCCACGGACAGCGCCACGTCGCCCTTAGAGAGGTAGGTCATCACGTTAGAGGATGTGCCGCCGGGGCAGGTTCCCACCAAGATGACGCCAATGGCCAGCTCCGTGGAAAGCCCGAACACCTTTGTCAGTCCGAAGGCCAGAAGGGGCATCACCGTAAACTGAGCAATACATCCGATAATTACATCCTTCGGCCTGCTGAACACCACCTTAAAATCCTGCGGCTTCAAGGTAAGCCCCATGCCGAACATAACCACGCCCAGCAGCGGGTTGACATAGCTGGTCTTCAAAAAGCTTACGGTCTGCGGCGAAAACAGGGCGATGGCCGCGACCACAATGACGATAACCGCCATATTTCCGCTGACAAAATTTGTGATTTTCTTTAGTGTTTTCATACCTAATTTTTCTCCTTTCCTGCCATATAAGGCTGTTTCATAACCGCGCTTCTGAAAAAGAGGGCGGGACCGCTTATAAAAAATAGTAACAGTTCAGACGGCGGGCATCTTCTTGCCCGGCCAATAGGCCGGACAAGAAGCATCGGATGTCCATCCGATGTGTAAACAGGGGCAAAACCATGTTTACAAGCAAGCTTGACACCTGCTTTTGCCCCTGTTTACCCGCCGTCTGAACTGTTAC